>JAITMP010000011.1 GCA_031277315.1 Zoogloeaceae bacterium
GGGCAATTCCCTGACCAGCCGCCAGAGCGAAGCGATCAAGCCGCCGTAAGCCAGAGAGGAAGTCGGCTGGCTGTTGGGAAGATAACGGAAAACCAGCGCCGCCATCCCGGAAACAGCAAGGATGGCGATGCCGAATACCGCTCTCCAGCCCAAATGCTCGCCAATGAATCCGGCGGCGACGCGCGCCAGCAAAATACCCAGCAATAATCCGCTCATGACGAGGCCAATCGCGCGTCCGCGCCCGGAAGCCGGAACCAGTTCAGCGGCAAACGGGCCAGCCTGCTGCGCCATTGTCGAAAAAAACCCCAGCATGAAGCTCGCGCCAATCAAAACCGCCAGCGTCGGCGCGGCAATGGCGACCAGCAACGCGCCGCAGGCTCCCAGCGCCTGCCAGATAATCAGGGCGCGGCGATTCACACGGTCGCCCAACGGGGCAATCAACAGCATCCCGATGGCGAAACCGAATTGCGTGGCTGCCGGCACCGCGCCAACCCAGGCCAGTTGATGCGGAAAAGATGCCCCGATGCTGACGAGCAAGGGCTGGTTATAGTAGATGTTTGCAATCGAAACGCCTGCCGTCGCCGCCAAAATGCCGAGTGACCGATTGAGCGTCTGCTCTGGCGACAAAGTTGAAAGCGGCATCATGGTTCCATTCAATCAGGCCGGCCCGGCGGTGAAACTGTCCGGGTCAATTATTCCCGGGACGCGGCATCCAGTGTCGTTTGAACTGCCTGATTGTCGGAATATTTTTTGCGGATGGCGCCCACATCCCGATCAAGGGCGTCACCGCAGCGCAGTTGCGTCATTTTTGCATTTACATATTTATCATGGTCAGACCCGTCGCCATTGAACTCCCCGGCAAAGTGCTCGCACAGGGAGATGCGCTCCACGATAGCCCGGACATCACGCGGAGACTTTGGCGCGGCAGGAGGCGTTTGAGCCATGGCAGCGCCAGCCATGCAGAAGGACAGGATGCCGAGCAAGGTATTTCGCATGCCATGCCTGAGGCGGGTTATGTGAATAGCCCGACTATTCATCAGAAGCCGGACTGACCGGCTTCAACCCCATTTGTCATGCAAGGCCATGAACCAGGACCGCGCTAACGGTTCTTGAAATCCGGCTTGCGCTTTTCGATGAAGGCGGCCATGCCTTCCTGTTTGTCGGCGAGGGCGAAGGCGGCGTGAAAAGCGCGCCGCTCGAACAGTATGCCTTCGGCGAGCGGCGCTTCATAGGCGCGGTTGACGCATTCCTTGATCATCATGACGACCGGCAGCGAAAAGCCGGCAATGGTGTTGGCGGCGGCCAGCGCCTCGTCGAGCAGCTTGTCGGCGGGCGTCACGCGCGAGACGAGGCCGGCGCGCTCGGCTTCGGCGGCATCCATCATGCGGGTGGTGAGGCACAAATCCATCGCCTTCGCCTTGCCGACGGCGCGCGGCAGCCGTTGCGTGCCGCCGGCGCCGGGCGGGATGCCGAGTTTCACTTCCGGCTGGCCAAACTTCGCCGTTTCGGCGGCGATGATGATGTCACAGGACATCGCCAGTTCGCAGCCGCCGCCGAGCGCAAAGCCGGCCACGGCGGCAATCACCGGCTTGCGGCAGGTTTTGACGCATTCCCAGTTGCGGGTGATGAAGTTGCTGTTGTAGACATCGGTATAGCTCATCCGGCTCATGACGACGATGTCGGCACCGGCGGCGAAGGCTTTTTCCGATCCGGTGATAATCATCGCGCCGATGGCTTCGTCGGCCTCGAATTTGCACAGGGCGTCGCCCAGTTCGTCGACCAGCGCGTCGTTGAGCGCGTTGAGCGCCTGCGGGCGGTTGAGGGTGATGAGGCCGACTTTGCCGCGGGTTTCGACGATGATGTTTTCGTATGACATGGTGTGCGCGCTCCTGATGTTGTCCGGCGTTTTTCTGATCACTTTTTCTCCGGCGCGGAAAGGCCCGGAGCGGTTTGCGGTTGCGCCGGCTGGCCGGGGACGGCGCCGGCGGGCGTTTTGTTTTTCGGCTGGATCACGGCGCGCACCCGGTTGTCCTGTCCGGGCGCGCCGCCGCTGGTGACGGAGTAATTTTCCTGCAGGCTGTTGTAGACGATGTGCTGGCCGCGCACTTCGTCCTGCCCGCTCTTGATCCAGGCACGGTTGAAGAACTGGGCGGTTTCCGTCTTGGCGTCGTACTCGATGCGTTCCGCCTCGCCTTCGGTGTATTCCTCCCGGCCGTCGCGCTTGACGCGGAAACGCGCCAGATTGCCGGGGTTGGCGGTGGCGACGCCGTGCTGGAAGCCTTCGGCATCCTGCTTCACCACCAGCTTGTCGCCGCGCAGAACCATCGTGCCCTGCGTCAGGGAGACATTGCCCTCGAAGACGTGCACCTTGTTGATCTCGTCGACCGTGACGCGATCCGATTCAAGGTTGACCGGCTTGTCGCGGTCGGCCTTTTCGGCGCGGCAAAAGGGCGCGGCGGCCAGCAGGGCCGCACAGCAGAGGAAGAAGGGGAGGCGTATCGGCAAGCGGGCGGGCATCATGGGCGTGAGCGGTGTTTTTTGTCGATGGTGCTGTTGACCTGGCTGCGCAGCAGGTAAATTTGTTTCTTGTTGTCGGCTTCCATGCCGACGCCGCGAATGACCGAAGCGCCCTGGGTGATCGTCACGGCGGCGCCGGTGCGCGCCACTTCGTCATCCGGGAGCACGGTGACGTGGGTGGTGGTGAACACGGATTCGGAATTTTTCGCCGTTGCCGCGCGCACGCCGCGCACATTGCCGATCAGCGCGATTTCGCCGCCCTGCGGGCCGACCAGCCCCTGCGCGGCGGTCACATGCATCGGCCGCGCCCGGTTCAGGAACGCGATGCGCGGCTCGGTCACGACCATGGTGTCGTCATCGGGATAATGCACCGCTTTTTTCGCAATCAGCATGTTCTGCAAATTGCCGTTCCGGTCGAAGCGGCGCATGGAAAAATTCTCGGCGTAATAGTCGGGATCGTGGCGCAGCAGGGCGTCACTGCGTTCGCCTTTCAATTCCGTCATCTGTTGCAGCCAGAAGGTGAGGCCGACCAGCAGGCTCATCATGGCGATCGGAAACAGGCCCTGTCCGCGCGGCTTGAGTTTCATGGCGCTCAGATCACCTTGGCGCGGAACAGGTCGTGCGTGTTGAGCGCCCCGGCCAGCGCGCCCCGCTCGACCACCAGAATCTGGCTGATGCTGTGCTCTTCCATCATTTGCGCCGCCTCCGCCGCCAGCCGGTCGGGGCCGATGGCGCGCGGATGCGGCGTCATCACCTCAGTCACCGGCGTGCCTTTCAGGTCGACGATTTTTTCCAGCGCGCGGCGCAGATCGCCGTCGGTGAAAATGCCGAGGACGGCGAGCTTTTCCGTGACGATCGCCGTCATGCCCATGCCGCCGCGCGAGATCGCCAGCACCGCCTCGGCCACCGTCGCCTTCTCGCCGACGCGCGGCACTTCGCTCAGCGGGCGCATGATGTCGCGCACGCGGGTGAGCAGGCGGCGGCCCAGCGCGCCGCCGGGGTGGGAACGGGCGAAATCCTCGGCGCCGAAACCGCGCCGGTCGAGCAGCGCCACGGCAAGGGCGTCGCCCAGCGCCAGCGCCGCCGTGGTGCTGGCGGTCGGCGCCAGATTGAGCGGACAGGCTTCCTCGGCGACGCCGGCATCCAGATGCGCGTCAGCCTCCCGCGCCAGCGACGAGGCCGGGTTGCCGGTGATGGCGATCAGGCGCCCGCCCCGGCGCTTCACCAGCGGCACGATGGTCAGCAATTCGCTGCCCTCGCCCGAATTCGACAGCGCGATCAGCACGTCGTCGCGGGCAATCATGCCGAGATCGCCGTGCGCCGCCTCGGCGGCGTGCACGAAATAAGCCGGCGTGCCGGTGCTTGCCAGCGTGGCGGCGATCTTGCGCGCAATGTGGCCGGATTTGCCAATGCCGGAAACGATGACGCGGCCGCGGCAGGCGAGAATCAATTCGACGGCGCGGGGAAAAGCATCGTCGAGGCGAGCGATGAGGTCGCTGACGGCCTGCGCCTCGATGCGCAAAACCCGCTTCGCCATCGCCAGCGCTGACGATTCAGCTTGCGCTTTATCCCGGACTGGATTCATGAATGCGATCTGATTGGAGTGGGGGAAAGTATATCAAACCGCCCCGCGCGCCCCGACCGATTCGATAACGGGACGGTCTGGGGGCTGGACGAGATCATGAATTACCCGCAGTTGATGTAAGGCGTTCTTTTGATTCATGCGCCCGCCGCCAGCCTGTGATACCCAAGGCTGAAAAGAAAAACCCGCCGCTGGCGGGTTTTTCTTTTCGCGGCAAGCGTTGTCAGAACGTCATGCAGACGGTGTAAGGCTGGGCGTCGTCGACGGCGGTGGCGCAGGCGGCGGGGGTTCCCGCGACGAGACATTCGGCGGCGTTGCCGCGAGTCGTCGGCTGGCCGCGCGTGGCGCGCATCGAGCCGGTGAAGGGATTGCCGTCGTCCATGTGGGCATCGAGTTGCTTGACGAATTTGCCGAGGATACCGCGCGAGCAGACGAGGTAGGTGCCGGCAAGATCGTTGATGTATTGGCTGCCGGAGGAGCGGCTGCCGGTTTCGATGCCGATGCGGCCGCCGTCGGCGTTGACGGGCAGATCGCTGTCCGCCGCGATGGTTTGCGGGCCGGCGGCAAGGTTGGCGCGCCGGACATGCTCCCAAAATGCCACAGGTTCGCTGCTGGCGAGATTCGCCGCGCCGTCCCACCAGTCGCCGTTCAGCACGCCGTTGCCGGCGCCGTCCGCCGCGACGGGAATCTGAGTGGCGCCAGCGCCGACGTGGGCCGCCGCGTTGGCGTCGTCGCCCGGAATCGCCTTGTATTTGTCCTGATAGCTGTAGATGTAGAGCGGAATGTTGCGGAAATCGGCGGCGAAGTTTTTTACCTTCGCGCTGTTGATGAGTTCCTGTCCTTTCAATACGCCGCCGAGCAAGAGGCCGATGATGACCAGCACGATGGCGATTTCAACCAGGGTAAAGCCTTTCTGTTGTCGTTTCACGATGTTCTCCTGAGTGATGGGGCGCTGCGTGGAAAAATAGGCTCGTGCCGTTTTATGGCAACCTGCCGGCGGTAATCATGCGGTTGATGAGAACCGACGGCGGCAGCCAGATGACGAGATCGTCGAACGCGCCATCCGGGGATTTGCTGATGAAGCGGTTGTCGCCGTTGGCGTTTTCCAGTTCGTCGGCGTCGCTTGGCGCGGCGTGCATGAAACCGTTTGCGTTGAAGGCGCCGAAACCATTGCGGCCATGCGACAGCACCAAGACCGGAATGCCACCGGCGATTTTTGATCCCGCCGCGCAGGCGCTGTCGGCGCACACGTCGATGTCGCCCGCGCCGTTGAGGGCGAACCCGGCGCCGCTGTCCGAGAACGCGGCGCTGACGCGGTAGCGGAAGCGGTTGTTCCAGGCGTCGTCGCGGCCAAGGCCGAGATCGGCCCAGGGCAGCGCGCCTTCCAGGGCGGCGCAGGCGCCGGGGCTGGCGCTGCGATTCTGAATGCCGTCGTCATCGGTGTCGGGACAGGGCAAATAAGGCTTGCCGTCGCTCGCGGCATGACCAGCGGCGTAACCCGTCAAGGCTTCGCGGATGTCATTGAGGGTGTTTTCCGTCTCCCGCCGCGCGCGCAGTTCCTGCTGCGCGGAAAGCGGCAGCATCATGCCGGCGACGAGCAGCGCCATGACGAGTAATGCCACCGCCATTTCGACGAGAGTGAAGCCGCGCCGGAAAGCCGGCCCTGGCCGGACGGCAAATGTCATGGTCAGGGCAGCCATGTCGTGAAAAAATCGCTGAGGGTGACGATCTGGTCGTTCGCCACTGTGCTCTGGGATGTCGTGAAGCCGAGCCGGACCTTGGCGAAGGCGGGGGCGTGACAGAAACCGTCCGCGCCGCACGTCTGATTCGGCGGGCATATTGGAGATTGCGGAAATGCCGGAGATACGGAAGGCGCGCAACTGTCGCCTTGCGTGTCGTGGATTTCGGGTTGATCCGTGAGGTGAATGAACGACGACGAATCAATCGTCGGATACAGCACGCGCAGCGGGCGGGTGGTGTTTTTCATCGCGGCAACCATGATGGTGCTGGCGTTTCCCCTTACCAGCCAGACATCGACGCGATACGTTGTATGGCCCGCGTCGCGGTCGACCGCGAGCGGCGAAACCTCGACGCGAACGTGAATGTCCTGATGCAGCAAACTCGATACGCCGGTGGCATCGAGGCGGGCGACGCCGGCGCCGTGCTGGGTAAGCGTGAGCGGCGTCACCGGGTTGCGGGGCGGCGGGCGCGGCGCGGCATCCGGCGGCGCGGGCTGGCCGTGCGCGTTGTCATCATGCTTGTCGTCGTCGGCGCCCCAATAAACGATGGCGGCATGGCCGCCGGCGTAGTCCGGATCGGCGCGGCCATCGTCATCGCTATTGCCATTGCCGTAAGCGCCGGTCTGCCGCGCGGTGTCGATCTCGATGCCGATCTTCGGGTAAGCGATGGGCGGGCGCACGCCGTTGTCGCCCGAATAACCGAGATGCGCCCGCGCCGCGCCGCAGGCGTTTTCGGCGTTCCGCTCGCCGTCGATGATGGCGAAGACGAAACCTTCTCCGGCGTCGGCGATATTGAATCTGAAATAACTGCGAAAGCCGCTTCCCATCGCATGCGTTTCCGGCGTCCAGCTACAGCCGAAGAAAGCCGGCGCGTGCGCCTCGCGGACGGCATTGCTGATGGAAAAATTCCGCCCCAGCGTCAGCGCGCGCGTGGCGGGATCGTATTTGACGAGCTGCCCGCCCAGGGCGTCCAGCGCGGGCGAGGTAACTTCGCTCAAGCTGGCGCTGGCCGGGATGCAGCGGACGATGTCCTGCCCGACGGCCTGCGGCGGCGCGCGTTCCAGCGTGGCGTCGCCGGTGAATTCCGTGCCGGCGCCGGTGAAACTGTCGCGGTTGATTCCTTCCAGATAATTCGCCGGCGCGGCGCGGTCACTGGCGCTGGCGCGTGTTTGCCCGGCGGCGCGCTGGCCGGCGAACAGCAGCGCCCCGGCGCACGCTTCGCCGTTGACGGTGACGCTGCCCGCGTCGGGCTGGACGACGAAAACCTGATCCTTGTAATGGCTGAAATAGTTTCCCGGATGCTGGTTGTCGTCGTGGCATTCAAACGCATTTGGCATGCCGTTGGCGGGGAAGTCGGCATCGCCGGCATTCGGGATGCCGTCGTTGTCGATGTCCTGATCCGGGATCCGGCCCGTGCGCTTGCCGGGCGGCGCGGCGACGCCCGCGATGAGATCGGGCGTGAACACTTTTCCGGGCAGCAGGAACTGGTCGCGCAAGCAACCTGTCATGCGGTCGAGCATGGCGTTGATGTCGGCGCGAAAATGCGCATTCTTGCCGATGGCGCTGAACAGGGCGGCGCTCGTCAGCGCGAGTCCCGTGTCGTTGGCGGCCAGCATGCAATCGGCGTTTCCCGGCGGACAGGCTGCCGCCAGCGCCGCGCCGTATTTGTAGATGCGGCCTTGCGCCGTGATGGCGAAGTTGACGAGGTGCGTGTTCTGGGTCGCCGTCGCGCCCGAGAAATACGCGCTGGCCGCCGGGCCGCCGGCGCTGTCGCGCAGCACCGCCGCCAGATCGGGGTCGAGATAATTCGCGGGGTTGTAGTTGCCGCCGCATTGCGTGACATCGCTGACGCCGCTTTTACCCCGGTTCTGTCCGTCCAGCAGCGGGCCGGGAGAAAGCACGATCGCCACCGGCCGGTCGTGCGCTGTTGCCATCAGACTGCGCAGCGTCGCGGGGTCGGCGTCATGCGTGGCGACGATGTCGATCTGGCCCAAGGTATCCGAATTCATGGGCGCGATTTTTTCGATGCGCTGATGGCTGCCCGAGACGATATACCAAAGGCATTCTCCGTGGCCGTCGCGCAACGGCGCGATGCCGAACAGCCGCCAGGGAAAACGCCCGACGACGGTTTTGTTGAGGGCGCTGCCGGAGAGATTCGCGTCGCAGCCTTCGTGGGGGCAGCCGATATTGGTATTGCCGCCGGTGCCCAGATCGGGCAATGGCAGGTAACCGTAAACGTAATTGTCCGGCCATGCGCCGGCGGCGATTCTGATCCGGTTCTGCTCGTCGCGGAAAGTCATCGCATAGCCGAGCAGCACCTCTTTCGCCTGCATCAATGCTGCTTCGGTTTGCTGCGCCCGGCGGCGCTCGGCGGTTGCGGCGCTCAGGCTGTGCACCAGCCAGACAAGCGCGGCCATGACGATGACGGCCAGCAGCGGCAACAGCGCCGCGCCGCGTGCCTGGCGTCCGGCGCGAAGTCGCCGTCCGGTGGCGGCTTGTTTTCGTTGTCGCATGTCGCGGCGCTTATCGGGTTCGGCGCGGCGCTTCGCGCCCGATCTGGATGCGGCCTTCGCCGATGCCGGTGGCAACGTCGCCCGTGCCGCGATCGAGGGTTTCACCGACCTTGAGGGACGCCGGCACTTCCCTGCCGGCGATGACGGTTGTCCGGGCCGGGTCGGCGCGGTTGACCTGAACGCGCACGCCGGCAACGGGATCGTTTTCCTCCTGCGGAACGCCGTTCACCCATGTGGTCGTCCGGCCATCGCCGCGCCGCACGACGCCGGAAACGGAAAGCGCAGCGCCCTCGGCGGGACGGGCGTCTTCCCGGTTGTCGCGCTGGCGTCCCAGCGCGGCGCGTTCCTCGGGCGTGAAGAAAAGCCGGCTCAATTCTTCGGCGGCGGCAGCGAGCGGCAGCGTAATGAATGCGGCAGCAAACACGATGAGGCGCGCGTTGGCGCGGATGGATGTAATCGTCATGCGCCCTTCTCCTTGCGAAGGGTGATCCATTCGATGACGCACTCGGCGGCGAGTTGTGGCGCCACGCCACGATCATCACGCTCACCACGCTCACCGCGTTCATCGCGCTCGCCGTGTTCCGCATTGGCAGCGCCCGGCAGGCGCGTGATGTCGCAGCGGCGCACGCGGACATGCGCCGGAGCCGAAGCGCGCAGGTCGGAGAGGAAAGCGAGCAGATCGCCCTCGTGCAGCAACTGCATGCGCACCTGCATGGCGCTGGAGAAAAAATCATGCCCGGCGCCAACGCTTGCGCCGGGCAGAACGGCGCTGTCGACGCGCTGCTGCGGGGCGATGTCGTACTGGATGTCGTAGAGCTTGCGCGCGCGCTTGATCTCCCGGATGCGCTCGACCCATTCGATGCGCTGTTCCTGCTCGAAGATGCCGCTGGCGGAAAGCTGTTCGTAGCGGACGAGCTTCTGCCGGATATCGGAGGCCTCGCTCTCGATGCGCGCCAGTTGGCGCTGGCTGTCGAGACGCCGCGCGCGGGCGGCGCGCTCTTCCTCTTGCGCGTCCCGATGCAGTTGCGCCGGGATGAACGCAATGACGATGCCGGCGGCGATCATGCAGACGGCGGCAATCAGGCTTGGACGCAGGCGGCGAAAATCGTCGCGGCTGAACGCGGCGGGCATGTCAGCGTTCCCTGCTCAGGTGAAGGATGAACGGCAATGGCGCGGCCTGTGCCGGCGCGTTGGCGCTGCGCAGGGGCCGGTCCGACTCGACCTCGAAAGGCATGCGCTGGACGCTTACCCGCAGCCCCGGATTGCCGCGCAGGGCGGCGACGAAAGCGTTCACCGTTTCGAGTTGCCCGCGCTGATCCGCCGCCATCGCCGCCGGCAACGCGCCATGCACGATGGCGATTTCATATATCGGCACGGCGCCGACGGATGGCGCGGACGCCGGCTTGAGCGAATCCGCCGGGTTGCCGCTCAACTGCCATTCGATGCGTTCGAGATTGATGCGCGGCGCGGCTTCCAGCGCGCGGCTGACGGCGAAATAGAGCGGCTCGGGCGGCGGGCTGCGTTTTTCGAGCGCGTCGAAACGATCCACCGTCGCGCGCAAAACTTCCGCGCTGACAGGCAGCGGCGGAAAAGTTTTCAGGATTTCCTGATAGTGCCGCATGTCGCCGTCAGCCTGTTGCAGCAGGGCCTCCGTTGTTGCGCGGGATGCCAGCGCGCCGTTCATTTCCCAGCCGGCGAAGACAAGGCAGGCGAGCAACGCGCATACGCCGCTTCCGAACAGCCAGGCGCGCGCCTGCCGGAGCCGGAAAAAACGGCGTTCGCCTGGCGGCGCAAGTTGTTCACGCGGCGGCTTGCGCGCCAGCAGGTGCAGGAAGAGCGATTCGCTGCGCGAATCCGGCGGCAGGGTCTTCAGGCCGATCAATCCTGCTGCTGCGTGCAAATCCTGATAGTGAATCTGCATGCCTTCCGCATTTTGTCCGCAATGCTTTTCGAACGCGCCGATCTGCGCCGGGTGCGCCAACACCACCACTGACATGGTCGCGCCACGCGGCAGCAAGCGCTGGCCGAGCAGGTACTGGCGGATGTTGCCGGCTTCCGTGGCGCAGTGGGCGGCGAGTTCGTCGACGCGGGTTGTTTCCGCCGGCAGGAGACGGCTGAAAACCAGCCGGCCTTGCGCGAAAAAACTCTGACGCATGCCGCTGGCACTGAGCGAGACGAGCAGGCAATGCGCGCCGGCGGCCGGCAGCGCGGCGAGCAATGCGCCGCCGAGCAGGGGCAGCGGCCAGATGCCGGCCAGCCGCGCTTCGGCGGCGCGCAGCGCGGCGAGCCAGGGCGCGAGCGATTGCGGCTCAAGCAGCGCGGCGAGAAGAAACTGTTCATCGCGGCGGCTGTCTTTTTCGTTGCGCACAACGCGACCGCAGGAAATCGCCGCCGCCAGCGCCGCGCCGGGGTAGTGCTGATCGAGCTTGCGCCGCAAGAGGGCGGCGCGGTCGGCGCCGTGCGCGCGCGGCAGCGTCTCGATCCGGTAAGCCTCGCCGGTGGAATCGGCGAGCAGATAAAAATCCTGGCCGCGACGCCGCGCCAGATACTCGGCAAACGCGGCGAGGCCGGCTGCGTCGGGCGGGAAGCAATCTTCCTCCTCCAGCGCGCCGTTCCGCCAGAGCAGGGCGACAAGCCGTTCGGCGCCGAGGCAGAGCAGGTATTTTTTTGTCATCAGAGCTTCAGCCGCGTGACGACATCGTAGACCGGGCCGAGCACCGAGAGCATCACCCAGCCGAGAATCGCGCCGAGGATCACGGTCATCGCCGGTTCGATCATGGCCTGTATTCTGCCGATGGATTCCCGGACGTCGCGGTTATAGAAGTAGGCGACGTTGAGCAGCGCCGTGTCGAGCGCGCCAGTGTTCTCGCCGACGCGCAGCATGCGAATCACCAGCGGCGGAAAAAGGCCGGTGTGCTGGAAGGCGAGGGTGACGTTCTGGCCTTCGGCGATGCGCTGCCCGGCCTGCTTCAGGCCGTCTTCGATGGCGGCGTTGCCGGCGGCGTCTTCCGTGGCGCGCAGGGCCTCGGTGACGGCAATGCCGGAAGCATACAACATGGCGAAGATGCCGGCGAAGCGGGAAAGGACGATCTTGCGCAGGATCGGGCCGAGAACCGGCAGCCGCAGTTTCAGTTCGTCGTAACGGCGGCGGAACGCCAGACTGGCTTTGATGCCGGCCTTGACGCCGATGCCGGCCAGCAGCGGCGCGGCGAGAAGGAAATAACCGTATTGGCTGACGAAGGACGAGACGGCAAGCAGCATGCGGGTCTGCAACGGCATCTCCTGCCCCATGCTCCTGATGAAGCCGGCCATCTGCGGCACCAGATACGCCAGCAGGAAAAACGTCACGCCGAGGACGATGGCGCCGACGAAAGCCGGATACATGAACAGCTTGCGGGTGTGGGCGGCGAGTTCGTCTTCCCGTTTCAGGGATTCGCTCAGGCTCTCCAGCACCGCCGGCAGCTTGCCGGCGTGCTCGCCGGCGCGGATCAGGGCGCAAAAAACCTTGTCGAAAATTTTCGGATGTTCCGCCATCGCCTGCGAGAGCGTGCGGCCGCCTTCGATTGATTCGATGATGCCGGCGATCGCTTCACGAAAGCGCGCATGGCGCAGGCTGTCGCGCAGATCGGCGAGGCCGTCGAGAATCGGCACGCCGGCGCGGGTAAGCTGTTCCATGTGAAAACAGAAATTGATCAGTTCGCGCTTCGGCACGCCGCCACCGCGCAAGAAGACGCGCCGGCGCAATTCGCCGCCGTTGATGAAGTCGAGTCCCATGCGCTTCAGGCGCGTTTCGAGATCGACCGGATTGGCGGCGTCGAGCTGGCCGCGCACGATGCGGCCGCCGGCGTTCATCGCCTTGTAGGCAAACAGGGCCACGCTACATGCGCTCCGTCAGATCGACGACGCGGCTGATTTCTTCGAGGGAAGTCGCGCCTTCGATGACGCGCCGCAGTCCGTCATCGGCCAGGCTGCGGAAGCCCTTGCCCAGCGCCGCCTGCCGGATCTCGCGCTGGGTGGCGCGGCGCGCCACGAGTTCATCCAGATCGGCGTCCATGCGCAGCAGTTCCATGATGGCCTGACGGCCCTTGTAGCCTTGATGGTCGCAGCGCGGGCAGCCGGCGGCGCGGTACAGCGTCGGCGGCGGCGTCTGCGGCGCGAGGCCGAGCAGGCGCATCTCATGCGGCTCGGCGCGATGGGGCTGCTTGCAATGCGGGCAGAGCGCGCGCGCCAGACGCTGGGCGATGACGCCGATGATGTTGCCGGCCATGATGTCGGGCAGCACGCCGATGTCGAGCAGGCGCGGGATGGCGCCGATGGCCGAATTGGTGTGCAGGGTGGAGAACACCTGATGGCCGGTCATGGCGGCGCGGAAGGCCATACCGGCGGTATCGGCGTCGCGAATCTCGCCCACCAGAATGACATCCGGGTCTTGCCGCATCATCGCCCGCACGCCGTTGGCGAAGTCGAGCTTGGCGGCTTCGGCGACGGAAGTCTGGCGGATCAGCGGCATCGGGTATTCGACCGGATCCTCCAGCGTCATGATGTTGATGCCCTCCGCGTTGATGTGGTTGAGCATGGAATAGAGCGTGGTGGTCTTGCCGCTGCCGGTCGGGCCGGTGACGAGGACGATGCCCTCGGGCCGCGCGATCATCCGCTTCAATTGAGCAAGCTGGATGTCATCAAAGCCGATGCGGTCGAGCGGCACGATGCCCTTCTGGCGGTCGAGGATGCGCAGCACGATGTTCTCGCCGTGGAGCGTCGGCTGGGCGGAAACGCGAAAGTCGACCAGGCGGCCGCTAATGTTGAGCGAGACGCGCCCATCCTGCGGCGCGCGCGTTTCGGCGATGTTCATGCCGCTCATGACCTTGATGCGCACCGCCATCGCCGGCCAGTACGATTTATGCAGGGCGCGAATCTGGCGCAGCAGGCCGTCGACGCGGTAGCGGATGCGCAGAAAATTCTGCTCCGGCTCGAAGTGCGCGTCGGAGGCGTCGCGCTTGACGGCGTCGGTGAGGAGGGCGTCGACCAGACGCACCACCGGCTGGCTGTATTCGCCGCTGGCGGCGGCGAAGCTGCGCCAGTCGACCTCGCCGGTTTCAATCTCGTGCAGGATGCCGTCGATCGACAGCTCGTGGCCGTAGTGCTGGTCGATGGCGCGGGCAATGTCGGATTCGCCCGCCAGCACCGTTTCGATGCGCATGCCGTCGCCGCCGAGCGCGCGCAGTTTGTCCAGCGCGACGATGTCGTGCATGTCGGCGATGGCCACCGTCATGCAATGGCGGGCGTCGTCGTAATCGAGCGGCAGCAGGCAGTGGCGCTTGGCGAAATCGCGCGGCACCCGCCGCAGCGCCGCCGGGTCGATGACGGCATGGGCGAGGTCGACGCTCTTTTTGCCGAGACGCTCGCCGAGCGCGTCGCGCAAGGTCGCTTCGGTGATGAAGCCGAGGCTGACCAGCAGCTTGCCGATCGGCTGGCGGGATTTTGCCTGCTCCAGCAGCACGATGCGCAGTTGATCCTCGCTGATGACGCCTTGCGCGATCAAGGTCTGGCCGAGCGGCGGGCGCGGCGGCGCGGGCGGATTCATTGTCATGATGCTATTGCAGACGCCCGCGCTTCCCTGCCGGTTGTTCCCGGCAAGTTCATTGCGCGTCGCTTTCGATGCGCCATTCCGGCGCCGGCTGCGGACTGCCCGCGTTCTTGTCGGCGAAAAAATCCTCGCGCGGCAACTGGCCGCGAAAGCGGCTGTAATCACCCTGGATGCTGGCGTCGCGGATCACGGTCGGGCGCAGAAAAACCACCAGTTCCGTCTTCGCGGCGGTGTCGTTGCGATGCGTGAACAAGTTGCCGAGCACGGGTATTTTGGACAGGCCCGGCACGGCATCGTCGTCGTCGCTGACGACATCCTGCATGAGGCCGCCGAGCACGGCGACGTCGCCGTCGTTGACGCGCATCAGCGATTCCATTTCCCGCGTCTCGATTTCCGGCACGTTGTTGACGATGATCAGGCTCGGGTGGGGATCCTGCTTGTAGCCGGTGATGCGCGAGATGGTTGGCCGCACGTTGAGCAGCACCGAATCGTTCTCGCTGATCTGCGGCGTGACGCTCATCACCAGGCCGACGGAAACCGACTGCGGCGTGGTGGTCAGATTGGTCAGCGTGGTGGTTTGGCTCTGGCTGGTGTCGGCCTTGACCTGAAAATAGACTTCGTTTTTGACGACCTTGAGAATCGCCGTCTGGTTGTTGAGCACCGACAGCTTCGGACTCGACAGCACTTTGAGCGTGCCGAAATTCTCCAGCAGCCTGACGGCGGCGAGAAAATCGCCGCGACGGAAAGCGAGGCTGAACAAGCCGCCGGTGACGGCGGACGGCAGCGTGTGATCCGTGATGCTGGCGTCGACGGCATGGGTGGCCGGATCGAACGTGATGGCGCGCGCGAGGTTGCCTTGACCGAAAGCGCGTTCCGCCGCGCCATGATTGATGTACTGCCAGTCGATGCCCTGCTGATAATTCCGGTTCAGGCGCACTTCGACCAGCGTGGCTTCGATCAGCACCTGCCGGCGGGCGGAGGAAAGCACCTCGTCGAGAAATTCCTGAATCTTCCCGTGCTGGCGCGAGGTGGCGCGTGCCAGCATGATGCCGCTTTCACGATTCATCATCACCGAAGCGGCTTGCAGCGTTTCGTATTCCTGCCCGTATCCGACTGGCATGGAGCGGGCGGCAAGCGACGCGACCTCGGCCGGAGCGCCGCCGGCCGCGCTGGCAGCCGCCTGCTCCTGCCCCTCGGCGACGCGCCGCCTGACGATGATTTCCTTGTCCGTCTCGCGCAGGATGTCCTTGATGTTCTGTTCCAGCGTTTCCCAGAAACGGTTTCTGGCCAGATTGTCGACCCTGGTCGAAGACACGTTGCCGCCGGCAGCGGCGCTGTTGCCGGCGCCCGCCGCGCCGGCAATGGCCGGGCTGATGCTGGCGATCTGGGTGTTGATGGCGACATTCCCGCTCGTGTCGCGCGACATGTTCACGTAATCCACCTTGTACGCGCGCAGGAAAGGCGTATCCGGCATCACCGCCAGATTCGGGCCGTCCAGTTCAAAGCGCATGTCGACCTGTTTGGCGATGCGGTCGAGAAGTTGCGGCAGCGTCTGGTCGATGGCGTTCATCGTCACGGTGCCGCGAATGCCGGGATGCACGTCGACATTCAGTTTCGCGTCGCGGGCGAGCGCGAAGAGCAGTTCCTCCGCCTTCACGTTCCGGACCACCACGCTGAAAGTTTCAGCCTTGGAGATCGGTTTTGGCGGCTTCGGCTGCGCCGCCGCCGGCGGCAAGGCAAGCGGCGGCGGCACATTCGGTTTGACAGGCGCGCTGTCGGCGCCGAGGTGTCCATCCGCGGGCGGCGGCGTCCGCGGCGCGGCGCAAGCGCTGAGCAATACCGGCGCCAATACCGGCGCGAGCAACAAGGAAATTGATTTTATTGCCGTGACGCGCCGCAGCATTGCCCCTCCCCTTGTCAAAACCCGGACGCTGTTGCCATCACACCAAGGCCTCTGAACAAGACCGGCATCGATGGCAAAGCCGTACTTTCTCTTTTTTCTCAAATAAAAGCTTATTTTTGTGATATTACGGATATTTACTTTTCTGCAAAGGAACTTTATTGCATATAGATACCATCTGAATATACTTTTTGCTTATATCACGCCAAATGTCATTTTTGATAAATCTCAATGTCTTATTGATTTCGGGCCGACTTGGGCATTCCGCCCGAGGAGGGCGTTGAAAGCGGTAGAATGGTTGACTGCATCGGCCCGCCAGGCGGCGGGCGCTCTCATTCAGGAAAGGAATCACGATGGGCCGTATGGTGAAGTGCGTCAAGCTGGGCCGCGAGGCGGAGGGAATGGATTTTCCGCCGGTGCCGGGCGAATTGGGCAAGCGTATTTTCGAGAGCGTCTCCAAGGAGGCCTGGCAGCAGTGGGTCAGGTTCCAGACGATGCTGATCAATGAAAATCGTCTCAATCTGGCCGATGCCAAGGCGCGCCAGTATCTGGCCGAGCAGATGGAAAAGCATTTCTTCGGCACCGGCGCCGATCAGGTGCAGGGCTACGTGCCGCCGAGCGCCTGACGCCCTCACTGTGCGAATGCACGGAAGGCTGCGCCGCAAGCGCGGGGCTTTCCGGCAAGCTCCGGTTCATGCGCTTCCTTATTCCAGAGTCGATCGAATCGCCTCGCCTCGTCCTCAGAAGTTTTCGTGACGAGGACTGGCTGGCCATGCACGCCTATTACGGGGATCCGGAGAGCGTCGTCTACACCACGCTGCGGCCATTTTCAGAGGAGGAGAGCCAGCGCATGGTGGCGGCGATCCTGCGGCATTGGCAGCGGCTCGGCTACGGGCCGTATGCCGTCGAGGAGAAAGCCAGCGGCGCAGTGCTTGGCACGGTTGGCCTCTGGTATCCGCGCGAATGGCCGGAGACGGAAATCAAATGGGCGCTGGCGCGTCAGCACTGGGGCAAGGGTTACGCCGCCGAGGCCGCCCGCGCCGTGCAGTCAACGGCGGGAACGCATTTGCCGGAACTGCGCCCGATCAGCATGATCCACGCTGACAACGTCAACTCGCTGCGTCTGGCGCAAGCGGTCGGCGCGGTGTTCGAGAAAGAAATGGATTTTCGCGGCGGCGTTTATCACATGTACCGGCATCCGGCGCCGCAGCAGTCTTAAGCCGGTTCCTGTTCAACTTCTTCCTGTTGTTGCAGCGCCCACATCTGAGCGTAGGCGTTGCCGCGTTCGAGCAGGGCGCGGTGAGTGCCGCGCTCGATGATGCGGCCACCGTCGAACACCAGAATCTCGTCGGCGTTCATCACTGTCGACAAGCGGTGGGCGATGAGCAAGGTAGTGCGGCCGACGCTGATGCGTTCCAGCTCGCCCTGAATCGCTTTTTCCGATTTGGAATCCAGCGCCGAGGTGGCTTCGTCGAAGATCAGGATGGGCGGATTTTTCAGCAGCGTCCGCGCGATGGCGACGCGCTGCTTTTCGCCGCCGGAGAGCTTGAGGCCGCGTTCGCCGACGTGAGTGTCGTATTTCTCCGGCAGCGATTCGATGAAATCGTGGATGTGAGCCGCTTGCGCGGCGGCGATCACTTCGGCGCGGCTTGCCTCGGGGCGACCGTACTGGATGTTGTAGAAGATCGAGTCGTTGAACAGCACCGTGTCCTGCGGCACGATGCCGATCGCCGCCCGCAGCGATGCTTGCGTCACATGCCGGATGTCGCGGCCATTGATTTTCACCGCGCCGGATTGCACGTCGTAGAAGCGGAACAGCAAACGCGCCAGCGTCGATTTTCCCGACCCCGAATGGCCGACCACCGCCACCGTGCCGCCGGCGGGGATGGCGAAGTCGACGTCGAAAAGAATCTGCCGCTTCGGATCATAGGCGAAGCCGACGTGCTCGAAGCGCACATCGCACGGGCCGGGCGGCAACAGCGCCGCGCCGGGCGCATCGGCGATCTCGCGCTGCTCGTCCTTGAGCGCGAACATGCGCTCGATATCGGTGAGCGCCTGACGAATTTCACGGTAAAGCACGCCGAGCCAGTTGAGCGGAAGATAAAGCTGGATCAGCAAGCCGTTGACCAGCACGATGTCGCCCACCGTCATGACGCCGTTGGTCACGCCCACCGCCGCCCGCCACATGATCAGCGTCACCGCCGTGGCGACGATGGCGGCCTGACCGAGGTTGAGAAAAGAAAGCGAGATCTGGCTGCGCACCTGCGCCGTCGCCCACTTCCGCATCTGCTGGTCGTAGCGGCGCGCTTCGTATTCCTCGTTGTTGAAATACTTCACCGTCTCGTAGTTGAGCAGGCTGTCGATGGCATGCGAGTTGGCGGCCGAATCAATCTCGTTCACCTTGCGCCGCAACTGGGTGCGCCGGTTGGTCACGAATACGGTAAAGGTGACGTAGAGCGCCAGCGCGCCGAATGTAATCAGGGTAAAACTCGCCTCGTAGCGCGCCCCCAGAATGCCGAGCACGAGGCCCACTTCCACCAGCGTCGGCAGGATGCTGTACAAGGTGTAGTTGATTAATGTGCCGATGGAGCGCGTGCCGCGCTCGATGTCGCGCGTCAGTCCGCCAGTCTGCCGATCCAGATGGAAACGCAGCGACAGCGTGTGCAAATGGCGGAACACCTGCAAGGCGACATTGCGCACCGCTTCTTGCGTGATGCGGGTGAACAGCAACTCGCGCAGTTCCGTGAACAGCGGCATCGACAAACGCAGCACGCCGTACATCGCCAGCAGCGCCAGCGGCACGGCGACCATGCGTTCTTGCGCCTGCTCCGCCGTAAAGGTGTCGATGATTCCCTTGAACACCAGCGGCACGCCGACATTGGCGCCCTTGGCGGCGATCAGGCAGAGCAGCGCCAGCAGCATGCGGCCCTTGTAGGCCCAGATGTACGGCAACAGGTTGCGGATCGTCTGCCAGTCGCGGCGTTGGCCGACGGCGGGCATGGGCAGCGGGAGGGAAGTGGCGGTGGTGCGGCGCATCACGCAATTTTAAAGCAAGGCCGACAGCGCCCCAAGTTAACCGGATTACAGCGGAGCTTGCGTGATGCGGGAATGCGGCCGGAATGCGCGATAAATCAACTCGGCAGGCGCGACCAGATCGCCGCCAGCCAGATGCCGGCGGTCAGCAGCAGCATGAGCAGCACCGCCGCCGATCCGATGTCCTTGGCGCGTTTCGAGAGCGCGTGCCACTCCGGCCCGATGCGATCCACCACGCTTTCGATGGCCGTGTTCAGCAACTCAACCGTCATCAAAAGCATCACGGAACCGGCGAGCAAAGCGACCTCGATCCAGTCGCGGCCAAGCCAGAACGCGGCGGGAATCAACACCAGGGCCGCCAGCGCCTCCTGACGGAACGCCGTCTCGCCCCAACCGGCGCGCAGCCCCGCCAGCGAATGCCCGCAGGCATGCGCGATCCGTGTCAGCCCCGTGCGGGATTTCTGCGGATTCGCGCTGCCTGCGTCCGGCGGTGTCGAAGAAGGGTTCATGGCGAGATAGTAACGCTTCGGCCTTCAGAGCGCGATGACAATGATCGGGCCGAATCAGTCTCCTCCGGCAAAACGGGTTTCGGCGCCTGGACGGGCGCTTGGGCAGATGAAGCCGGCATGCCGAAGCCGGGATTGCGCCGTAACGCCGTTGCCGGGATTACATCGCAACGCCGTAGGCTGGGTTGAGCGCAGGGCGTAGGCTGGGTTGAGTGCAGCGAAACCCAGCTTTGAGACAAACGCCGGGATTGCGTCGTAACGCCGTTGCCGGGATTGCGTCGTAACGCCGTAGGCTGGGTTGAGCGCAGCGAAACCCAGCTTCAGCATGCTGGGATTCCGTTTCACTCCATCCCAGCCTACGCCCTTCGTTCCATCCCAGCCTACGTTCCATCCCAGCCTACGTTCCATCCCAGCCTACGTTCCATCCCGGCCTACATCTCTTATCCCGACCTGCATCCCTCATCTCCTGCCCAATTTTCGGTATAGATCCCTCGCGCCACCCAGCGGGAAAACGTCGAATGCGGCCAATCCTTCGCCCGTGCCGTCAAGCCATGCTTCACCGGGTTGTAATGGATGTAATCGACATGCCGGGCGTAATCCTCATCGTCGCGGATCAGGTGTTCCCAATAGCGGCGTTGCCAGATGCCCCGCTCTCCTTTGCGCAAACGGCTTGCCGAACGGTATTCATCCGGCGCCAGCGCGCGCGAGAAATGCGATTTGATCAATCGCCAGCGGGTCGGATAGCCGTCATCGCCCGGCGGCAGTTGCCAGATGCAATGCAGATGATCGGGCAGAATCACGGCGGCATCCATGATTGCCGGATGCGCTTTGAGCGTGTCCCGGAACGCCTCGCGCAATTGCGCGACCCTATCCACCAACAAAGTATTTTCGCCACGCTCGGCCAGATTGACCGTAAAGAAATACAAGCCGCCGGCAGTTCGGTTGCGAAGATAGGTTCTCATGACCGGGATGAAAAAGAAATGCAGGAAATGTAGGCCGGGATGGGGTGAAACGCAATCCCGGCTTTCGCAATCAAAATAACATCGTAACGCCGTAGGCCGGGGTTGAGCACAGCGAAACCCGGCTTCGGCATGCTGGGATTCCGTCGTAACGCCGTAGGCTGGGGTTGAGCGCAGCGAAACCCGGCATGCTGAAGCTGGGATTCCGTCGTAACGCCGTAGGCTGGGGTTGAGCGTAGCGAAACCCAGCATGCTGAAGCTGGGATTCCGTTTCACTCCATCCCAGCCTACGCCCCGCGTTCTCCATCCCAACCTGCGTTCCTGAAGCCGGGATTCCGTCGTAACGCCGTAGGCTGGGTTGAGCGCAGCGAAACCCGGCATGCCGAAGCTGGGATTCCACTTCGTTCCATCCCAGCCTACGCCCCACGTTCCATCCCAACCTGCGTTCCTGCAGCCGGGATTCCGTCGTAACGCCGTAGGCTGGGTTGAGCGTAGCGAAACCCAGCTTCAGCATGCTGGGATTCCGTTTCACTCCATCCCAGCCTACGCCCCACGTTCCATCCCAGCCTACGCCCTTCGTTCCATCCCGCCCTGCGTTCTATCCCGGCTTGCGTTTGGTGAGTGAATAAAAAACCCGGTCGGCGGGTTGCGCCGACCGGGTTGGAGCTTGCCGGACGCTGCTGTTACTGGAACGAGTAGCGATAGGTCAGATATACCGCGTGGACGCGGTAGTTCGGCTCTTGCAGGTAGGCCGGCAGCGCAAGGATCGGCGGAGCGGCGTCATACATGTCGTAGTAATAGTCGTTGGAGCGGAGCTTCTGGTAAAGATACCCCGCGCCAATGCTGGAGGTTTTGTCGACATGATAAGTGGCGTTGAGACGGAACTGGGTGAGCCGGCTTTTGATGTCCGGCAACGAACCATTATTGGCGTTCGCGGGATCATAAGGAAGTTTCGTCTTGTACCCGGTCTTGTTGAAGCTGTAGCTGAAATCCTCGGAGAACACGAGCTTGCCGTCGAGCAGCTTCTGTTTGCCGAACAGGCCGAAGGAGTTGTCCTTGTCGTCCAGTGCGTTGTGCCAGATCTGGTTCAAATTCGCGTTGCTGGCGCTCGACCGCATGTCGCGGTCGCGCTTCTGGTAGCTGGCCCAGGCGCCATACGACATCTCTTCCGAGGGGTTGAAGTTGGCATACAGGTCGACGCCGGTCGTTCTTCCTTTCTGCACGCCGACGACATCGGCATCGTAATAGTCATCCCTGGAATGGCGGGCGTTGAGGCCGAGTTCGATCTCGGGCGTGACTTGCCAGTTCACGCCGGTCTTGTATACGTCCTGACGGCGAGAGGACTGAAAGAAGGCAACCCAGCCGGGCGCGTCAAGGTGATTGGCGCCGGTCCGGTGCATCGGGTTCCAGAAAAGCGGATCGACATCCGAATCCCGATCGGCCCAAGTGTAGCTGGCGTTGAAATTCACCGTATCGAGAATGGCCAGTTTGTAACCGGCGCTGAGCTTGTGCTCGTCGCTCTCCGGCACCTGCGCGCAGCCGCCTCCCCTGTACGATTGACCTGTCTGGCGCTTGTAGAGGGAATCGTTGCACCAGCGTTCGATCTTTTCGTAGTCGTAACTGACATCCGCCCGCTGGCGCTTGTCGATGCGGTAAGTCAGCTTGGCATCGAACTGATTGCGCTTGTGGCTCATCGGGGCATTGACAGTCGCATCGGCACCCGCTCCCCACAAGAAGGCATCGGTCTTGTTGTCGCGCTCGTTGTACTTGTAGCCCGTGCTCAGATTCAGCGCCGGCGTGAACTGATGGGTCAGACGGAGGTCGGCCTGGGTGGTGCGGACATCGCCATCAAGGTCTTTCCGGGGCAAGACGAGCGCGCCGCTATAGCTGCCGCTGAAGTTCTGCGTCTGCGTGTTCCAGCCATAGGAAAAGCCGCCGGTCAGCTTGGTTCTGGGGCTGAAGCTGTAACCGCCGGTGAAGTTGACCTGATGGAAGTCGTTGTCCGGCATCTGGCTGGCGACGACAGTGGGGGCTGCGGCATCGCTCGCAGCCGCCCACAAGGCGCGGTTGTCATTCTTGAACAGCGAGGCGCGGTACTCCAGACTGGCATAGGCGTTTTCGCCGACGTAGTTGAGCGCGATGTTGTACATGTCGGTCTGGTATTCCGTCGGGTTCATCAACAATGCCCGACCGGGGCTGCTGCTGGCATTGAAGAGCTTGGCGCCCGACTGGTCGATGCGCTTGAAGCCGGCCTTGACGCTCCATTCTTCGTTGAAGGCGTAGCTGCCGTTGAGGCCGTAGTTCTTGCGCTCGTTATAGACATCGACGTCACGAAAAGTCGCCAGTTGCGCGGCAGTCGGGGCGGCGTTGTTCGCGGGCGCGCCGTAGCCCGGCGGCAGCCGGAAGTGGTTGTCGCCCGGCGAACCCCGATAGGGCGTCTGGTAGCCGGTGGTGGTGTAGTGGCGCATCTGGTCGAAGCTGATGCCGATGTTCCACTTGCCCTGTTCCGCGACGCTGGCGTCGAGGCTGCGCGAGGTGGTGCCCAGATTACTGCCGTTGACTTGCCAGCGGAAAGCGCCGCCGCTGCGGCAGTTGCCGTCGCCGCCGCTCAAGCCGAAATTGCCGACGAGGTAGCCGCCGGAATCATTGAGGCCGTTGTATTCGCCGAATTTGGGCGCGTCATCGGAAACATGGAGTGCGCCGATTTCCAGATAGCTGGTCGGGCAGACGAGCGCCTTGACATCCTCGTCCATCTTCTCATCGGCGGCAGCAGCCAGGCCCGGCGCGGCGAACATGGCGAGCAGGGCCAGTCGCACGGCGCGCGTCAGAGAGGCTTGGGTGAAATCACAAGATTGCGTTTTCATGATTTGAGTTCTCCTCTCTGGGTTATTGCCACAACCGGCGGCCGTCCGGAAGAACCGGGGAATTGGAGCCGTGCACCTGCGCATGGCAGTTCAGGCAGCCACGCCCCGCTACACGGTTGGCAGTATTGGCGGTGGCGCTAGCCAAGCCACCAGGGCCATACGGCGTCTTGCTGTCATGCGGGCCATCATGGCATTCCTGACACAGGAAGGGCGGCCGCGATTTGAGCAGCGGCGTGATGTTGGAGCCGTGCGGCGTGTGGCAGTTGGTGCAGTCTTCGTTGACCGGCTGGTGTTCCCACAGGAAGGGGCCGCGCTTCTCGGCATGGCACTCGAAACAGGTTTCGTTGACGGTGTTTCTGGCGAGCAGCTTCGGCCCGGTTGAGCCGTGCGGGTTGTGGCATTCCGAGCAGGTGAGCTTGCCGGCGTCGATCGGGTGGGTGGAGATTTTCTTGATCTCGGCGCGCTTCTCCTGATGGCAGGTGAAGCAGACAGCGGGTTGTTTGATTTTCGCCATCACCGGGTCTTTTTGCGTATGGACGGTATGGCAACTGGCGCAAGCCACATCGTTGGTCTGATGCTGGCTGCCCGACCAGCGCATGCGCAAACCGGATTTGTGGCAGCTCAGGCAGATTTCGGACTGCTCTTGCGGATCGCTCGGCTCATAGCCGGCAGTGGTGCTTTTGGAGCCGAAAATCCGGTCGGGGCGCGGGCGGCCCGTGCCTTCGAGGTTACCGCCCAGGTGCTTTTCGCTCGCGCCGTGGCAGTCCCGGCAGCCCGGCGTTCTGGCATCGCCAATGGCGCCATGCTTGGTCTGGTAAATGGCGAGAATCGGCCTCGTTTCCGATTCGTCGTGGCATTTGGTGCAGACGGCGTCTTTCTGTTTGCGCTGCTCAGTCGCCGACTGACCCGCTTCCGTTTTCATGGAATCCGGTCGCCGGGCTGTCGGGTCGGCATGGGAAACGGATGCCAGCCCCAAGGCCAGCATCCCGCCGCAAAACATCGCAATTCGCCACCATATTTTATTTTTCATAAACCGGTTCTCCAGAATCAAAAACGCGCACGCCCGTTACGCTTGCGCGACCGTTGCCGCAATATAAAAAAATGCGCCCGTCACAGGGCGCGTCACAAGGCAAGTCACAGGGCAAGAATCCAGTCCGCCAGGTTCTTGATCTGCGCGGCGTCGTTGGGCGGATTCGTCTTGATGATCTTGTGGTCTTCCTGATGCCCATCGGGGAATTTTGCTTTTTCCCCGGTGGTGAGGTGCTCAACCAAACGCTTCTGCCCATTGGATTTGTCGTGGTATTTTTTCGCCACTTCGCTCCAGGCCGGCCCCTCCTTGGTCTTCATGACGGAATGGCATTTGAAGCAGTTGTTTGCCCGCGCAAGATGCATGGCGGCTTCCTCGTCGATTGCCGCCGCCGGACCTGATGCCATCAACATGGCCGCCGCCAAGGCAGCCGAGGAAAAGGAAATGATGTGAAATTTTTTCATGATGCGCTCACTCTCCTTCATCAATGCTTGATTGATCTCCGGGACTGAGCGCGCAAAATCCGGCTGGCGAGCGCGAACGCTTGCCGCTGTCAGGCATGACACCCGCAGCCATCGAGCCAGTGATTTCACGATACTCCTCCCTTGTGCAGGCGACGGGGACGTCGCTTGGTAAAACTAAAATTTGAACAGGCCGCCGGCCCTCTCCCGGAGCCGTGCGGCCAGTTCAGACTGCCATAACGTTCAATGCGACAGAATCCAGCGGATCAGATTGCGAATCTCCCCTTGATCGTCAGTCTTCGGAGAAATATGTTTCTCTTCCTTGTCGTCGTACTTGACGATCGGATTGGTCGTCAGGTGCGTCCACAGTTTTTCCTCGGCGTCCGCCTTGCCTTTGTATTTGGCGGAGGTTTTTTCAAAAGACGGGCCGTTCTTATCCTTGACGGGGTCGTGGCATTTTTTGCAGCCACTCTTGCCGAAGAGGGATTTGGCCGCGTCGGCATCAACTTCTTGCGCCGCAACACCGCCCGCGCAAGTCAGCAGAAACAAGGTGATTCCGGCTATCGCCGCTTTGTTTTTCAACACAGGAAACCTCCTCCTTAAAACAGCCAGTTATGATGTGGCGCAATTATCGAGAAACCCGAAACGGGAATGCATGACGTGAGATTGAGCCGTTTTTTTACTTCGTGGCGGCGCAATAACTACTCAATAGTCATCCAAACAGTCACCCAATGCCACGGTCGGCGAAGGGTAGTGTTTTTACGATATCCGGCACATTGATAATAGTCAAGAAAAACCGTGGCTGACGTGGCGCGTTTTGATTCAGATAAAAATAGTTTAGATAGCAATAATATTGCCGTTTTGCGCGGAATGGAACGGGGTCGCGGAATGACGACGGCCTGCTCAGGGGCGTAGGCTGGGATGGAGCGAAGGGGCGTAGGCTGGGATGGAACGAAGGGGCGTAGGCTGGGATGGAACGGAGGGACGTAGGCTGGGATGGAGCGCAGCGCAATCCCAGCATGCCGAAGCTGGGTTTCGCTACGCTCAACCCAGCCTACTCGCTGGCTCTGCGCGGAGCGAAGCACAGTCGCAGGGCGTAGGCTGGGATGGAGTGAAACGGAATCCCAGCATGCCGAAGCTGGGTTTCGCTGCGCTCAACCCAGCCTACTGCCACTACCTCATCGTCATTCCCGCTTTCGCGGGAATGACGGCAAAAAAAAACGGCCCCGGAGATTGCGCTCCGGGGCCGTTGTTTCCGGGCCTGCTTAAATGTGGGTGAAGAAGCCGATCGCCACCAGCACCAGCAGGATGAGGCCGATGGTAATCAGCGCCAGACCGAGGATGACGGAGCCGATGTGCATCTGCTTCGACGGCGCGTCGACCAGGTATTTCTCCAGTTCGCCGTTATCCACCAGCCGCTGGTACTGGGCCGGGTGTTCGCGGCGGAACTCTTCCAGCGACTGGGTGCCGGTGAACATCACCACATCGGGCGGCGGCAGCTTGTCGGGGCGGAAGTGGTTGTTGAAGAAATGCACGGTGAACAGGAACACCGCGGCAAGGAAGGCTTCTTCGCCGTGCACCAGCGTGGCGACGTTGAACACCCAGCCGGGGAAGATGCTCGCCGTGACGTGCGGGAAGGCCAGCATCATGCCGCTCCAGCCGATGATGTTGATACCCCAGAACACCGCCCAGTAGTCGAACTTCTCGAAGTAAGTCCAGCGGTCGAACTGCGGCTTTTCACCCTTGCCGAAGAACCACTTGAACATGCCCCAGCAATCGGCGAGGTCCTTCCAGTTGGGGATCAGCGAATCCGGGCCGAACCAGCGGAAGTTCTTGTCGCGCAGCAGCTTCCACATCACGTAGATGAAGTGGATGGCGAAAATGATGATGAAGATCGCGGCGGCGACGCGGTGGATGAGGCCGAGATTGCGCGGCCCGCCGACGGCGGCGGCAACCTTGGGCGCCCATTCGGTGCCGGAGAACAGCGCCGAGATTCCCGTCAGAACCAAAGTCATCGTGACCAGGGCAAGGATCAGGTGGCCGATGCGCCAGCCCCAGCCGAAGCGGAGGAAGTGCTTCTCCGGCAGACCCAGACCTTCGGTCTTGATGTGCGGAATCTCTTTTTGAACCTTGCGCTCCTGCCATTCGCGGTAGTACCAGAGGATGCAATGCACCCAGAAGAAGGCGAAGACGCCGATCAGGAGCGCCACCATGAACTTGGTGGCAATCCACATCTGCGGATACTTCTTGAAATCATGCGAGTTGGCATGCGGGCCGAAAGTGGCGAAACCGGCGGTGGCGGGAACCATGCCCGGCTTCTTGTCGGTGTGGCAGTGCTGACACGTCTTCAGGCGGTTTTTCTCGCTCACCTTCGAGTCGGGATCATCCGCGCCCTTGATGCCGTGGCTGCCGTGGCAATCCGAGCACTTGGCGGTGTAGGCGAAGCCGAGTTTGTTCACCTGACCGTGATAAGTGTCGCGGTAGCTCTTCAGTTCATCCTTGTGGCAATCGCCGCAGAACTCCACGTTCTTGAGCTTGAAAGGCTCTGAAGAAGCGCCCCGAATCTCGTGGGTGGTGTGGCAGTCGGTGCAGATGGCGCCCTTGGGATCATTCTTGCCCATGACAAGTTGGCCGTGGGCGGAGGTTTCATAATCCTCAAGCTGCTCCTCGTGGCAGTTTGTGCCGCAGGTCTTGGGAATGGTCAGCCGCCATTGCTCGCGCTCCGGCGTGCCTTTCTTCGGCACCGCGAAGTTGTGGGTGGCGTGGCATTCGGAGCAAAACGCCTTGGGCCGGTTCGGGTTATCGGTGTCCGGGCGGGCGTGGAAAGATTCCTTGTACGCCGCGATATTGTCGGCCACCACGCCGAGGCGCTCCTTTCCTTCCGCCTTGCCGGAAGCCTTCGCCTCGTTCCACAGCTTCTCGTGGCAGCTTACGCAGTTGGGCGGAACGGTGTCGATGACTCTGGCATGGTTTTCCCTGGCATCGACGATGTTGGTGTGGCACGCCACGCATTCCATCTTGGCGTGCACGCCGTGCTCGTATTGCTTGGGGTCGACCGGGAGCAAGGGGCGCTTCTCGCCATCGGCCCCGATCATTTCGATTTTCTGCTTGTCGGTTTGGTGGCACGTCAGGCAAGCGGCATTATCCAGTTCGGCGGCAGTCGCCGCTGTACCGGTCAGCAGTCCGGCGCTCAGGGCAATCAGCCCGGCCAGCCAGCGGCATTGTTTGGCAAAGGTTCGCATTTACTGTTTTCTCTCTCTTTGTCAGACCGGCGCGAAAACGCCCCGGCCAAATGACAACGGGACCCGATACACGCGGTCCCGTTGCTGGTCTTTCATCAAGCGATCAACTCGTTCAGGCAAGTGGCAAACACTACTGGAACTTGTAAATGTAGCGGAAGCCGACGAAGGTGGCGGCCTCGCTGGGGTCGGCGATCACATAAGTACCGTTACTTATATACAAAGGCGAACCGTTGCTGTTCTTCCAAGTCCAGTCGTTGGTCTTCCATCTGTCGTAGATCAGGTCGAAACGCAGATCGGAAGTCTTGTTGAGCGCATACAAGGCAAACAGCGAAACGCGCAGATGCTTGTCGGTGATGTCGGACGGTGCAACGCGGGTCGCGGCGATGCCGTTGGGAACGGGAAGGCCAGTGGCGTCGGACCAAGCCGCGATGTCGTACTCGCTGACACTGCGCGTCCATTCCAGATTGGCGCCAGTGTGCAGGGCTGACGTGGCTTCCCACTTGACGCCCAGGCCGAGCGAATCGGCGTTGTCCTCAATGTCGTAACGGCGGGTTTGGGTCAAGGTAGTCCCCATGCGGCCAGTCTGCTTCGCCTTGGTTTGGTCGTAGCTGTACCAAGCATTAAAGCTCAGCTTGTCGTTGACCGTCCAAGTGGCGTCGAGGCTATACAAGCGGGTTTTGCCTTCATCCAGACCAAGAGGGTTTTGGCCGCTGTACTTATCCTTGCCGTCTTCGAACACGAATTGCAGCGAGAGCGCTTCGAGCGGCGTCCAGTCCAGCGAAAGTCGAGCTTTGTCGCGCTTGCGATCAGCCACGTTAAGGGGGTTAAGTTGGTTTCTGACGGGATTGGGATCTGTCGGTCCGTATGATGACCCATCGCGATCAGCATGCACCCAAGACACGCTGCCGTTGAGAGTGTCCGTCAGCGAGCGACGCAATTCCAAGCGGCCAGTGGTTTCGTTCAGCTTGTGAACGAACGGTACTCTGGCCAGCCTGTCCGTGCCATTGATATTTTCCGGCAACTCGCGCTTCTGGCGTTTTTCCTCCACGCTACCAACCAGACTATAGACATCGGCAAAGCGATAGACGCCCTCCACCTTGCCAGAGAGCGTCCGCAAGGACTGGCTGAAATGGGGATGGGTGTCGGGGGCAGCACCGGCAAAAGAAACATTGTTCGGTGTCCGGTCATCCTTGTCGTGATAACGCAGGTTAGCGTTCAGAGAGAAGTCTTTGGTTATGCGCGAGGTCAGGCCCAACTGCACCAGCTTGGTGACGACTTCGCCATCCAGACTATTGACGCCGCCAACGCCGGGAAACGCAAAGTTTTCATTTTGTGTGGCGTGGGCATACTCCACCTTGAAGGTGCCGCGCGTGCTCTTGGTGAAGTTGTAACCGCCATTCAGGAACAACTGATGCGCCTGATTATCGAGCGGTAGAGACATAATGTTAGCCGGCCCTTGGAACGCGGTGCCAGCGCCAGCGAGGCGAATGTTGTTTTCGTACCAACTGGCGTTGTAGCCGCCGCGAAGCTGGAACTTCTCCGTGCTCCAAGACAGCGCCGCTTCTATCTGGCGTGTCGTGCTGTCGATCGGCTCGGGCGCAAAATTGGTATGGCCATTGTCAGCAAAGTTACGAGCGCCAGTCTTGTCTTCGTTCCTGTAGGTCAGGTTAAAATCCAGACCGGATTTGCCGTTCTGATACAGGTTCTTGTAGAAATCAAAATTGAGCTGTTCGCGTCTTATGCTCAAATCCTTGGAATAGATAGGTACGGCGCCAACGGTCGTCATGCTCGACGAGCCGATGCCCTGCACGTTGGTGCGGTACTCGTTGGGATCGTCGCGCCGGATGCGGTTGTATTCCATGCTGATGCCGATGTCGCCCTGTTTGAGCACTTCGCCCTTGATCGAGCGGTTGTCCAGACCGAGGTCGCGGGCGTCGAGCTTGTACCAGGTGCCAGTGTCGTTGTCCCGCTTGACGATATCGGCGTCGAGCAGGATGTAACTCTTGCCCTCCCGCATGCCGTCGTACATGCCCGTCTGCCGGCGGTCGTTCGACCAGTTGCCGAAGCCGATGGAAATCGCGCTATCGGGTTCGATAAGTTCGGTTACTTCGTCGTCAGCCAGCGCGGGGCCAAATACTGCGGTCAGGGCAGCGGCGACGGCGCTGAGGCGAAACTGTTTTTGCGTAATCATGATTTCCCCCTGTTAGCGACGGTAGTGTTGGCCGCCATTGGGCAAGTTGCTACCGTGAATGGCTGTATGGCAGACGAGGCAGCCACGACCGCTGATCGACCCTTGGCCGTTATAGTTGCCACCGATCTGCACGCCAGCGGTATTTTGCGCATGAGCTTGACCACTACTGCTATGACATTGTTGGCACAGGATAGGTACGCGCTGCGCCAGCAGGTTCGGCGTCGTGGTGCCGTGCGGCTTGTGGCAGATGCCGCAGTCTTCCGCCACCGGCTGGTGCTCATGCACGAACGGCCCGCGCTTTTCCATGTGGCAGGTGTAGCAGGTGTCGTTGGTGCTCGACTTGGTGAGCGCCTTCGGGTTGTCGCTATGCACGTCGTGGCAGGAGGAGCAGCCCATCTTGCCTTCCGGCACCGGGTGGTGCGTCGGGCGGATCATCTGGGCGCGCTGTTCCTTGTGGCAGGAGTAGCAGATATCGGTCTGGGCGAACTTGTCGCGCACCTTGTCGCGCCGGGCATGAACGTTGTGGCAGGAGACGCAGGCGACATCGCGGCCGGCGTGGGTGCTGGATTGCCAGTTGATGCGCTTGCCGCCCTGGTGGCAGGTGAGGCAACGTTCGTTGCGCAACTCGGCTGGCGTGGGCGAATTCTTGGTAAACAGGATGCTCGGCTTGGGCGGCTTGCCGCTGCCCTTGTAGTTCATGTGGTCGTCGCTGTCGCCGTGGCAGTCGGTGCAGGTCGGCGTGCGGCCATCAGCCTGGGTGCCGTGCTTGGTCTTGCCGATGGAAAGCACGGAAGGATGCAGTTCCAGCATGCTCGGCGTCGGGTCGTCGGCTTCGTCGTGGCAGCCGGTGCACTTGGCGTCGCCCTTGAGGATGAGGTCTTTCTTCTCCTGCGGCGCGTCCTTGGCGTCATCGGCGGCGAGCGTTGCGCCGGCAAACGACACGCCGACGCAACAGGCCATCAAGGCCAGTAGGTTTTTTACTGCTTTCATATATCCCCCTGAATCACTTCGTTATCGCGCCGGCGCAGGTGGCCGGCGCGGTATTGCCTGTCTTTACATCGTGAGAATCCACTGGAGCAGGTTGTCGGTTTCAGCCGGCGTGGCTTCGATGATCTTGTGCTCTTCCTCGCTGCCGTCCTCGAGCTTGACCTTGTGGACGGTGGTGACGTTCTTGAGCATCTTTTCCATGCCTTCGGCTTCCTTGCCTTTGTACTTGGCGGCAATCTTCTTGTAGGACGGGCCTTTCTTGGATTTGTCGAGGGCATGACACTTGAAGCAGTCATTCTTCTTGGCCAAGGCTCTGGCGGCATCCGCGTCGGGCGCCGCGCTGACGGTGGCGGACAGGGAAAGCAGGGCAACTGCAGAGAACAGGGTTAAATGTGTACGGACGAGTTTCATGGTTTGTCTCCAACCTTTAAAAATGAATTACAAGGAAATTTTTCAAGCTTTGCAGACTGGACAAGCAAGCCCAAAAGCCTGCTTGTCCGGGAAGAGTATATCGACCTGGGGGCGGCACTCACATCAAAAAGATGTCGGCGCATGATGATTTATAATGCAAAAATCTAATGTTTGATGCTTTATTGTTACTAACGGTAGTCCTCTACATCGACAGAAACATTGATTAATGTCAAAAAACATTAACGAAAATTAATATAAGTCAAGAACGTCAGAAGGTCAACCCCCGTGATGGGAAGGGAGAAAACCGCGATGCCGGCAGGGTCAAGCCCCGGCAACGGTCATGCGGTCAATGAGGATTGAGCCGACGTGTTTGGAGCCGCGCACCAGCACGTCGTTGCCGACGGCGACGATGTTACGCAGCATGTCTTTCAGATTGCCGGCGATGGTGATTTCCTGCACCGGATGACCGATCTCGCCGTTTTCAACCCAGTAGCCGGAAGCGCCGCGTGAATAATCGCCGGTGACGTAGTTGACGCCTTGCCCGAGCAGTTCGGTGACGAGCAGGCCGCGCCCCATCAGGGCGGCAAGACCGGCCAGATCATGCTGGCCGGGCCGCACGAGCAGATTGTGCGAGCCGCCGGCGTTGCCGGTGGTGCGCATGCCGAGCTTGCGCGCCGAGTAGACCGAGAGGAAATAGCCTTGCAGCACGCCGGCGGCGACCACCTCGCGGTCGCGCGTGGCAACGCCATCGTCATCAAAGGGGCTGCTCGCCAGTCCGCGCCGCAGGTGCGGCCGCTCGCTGATATGCATGTGCGATGGGAAGATTTGCGTGCCGAGGCTGTCGAGCAGAAACGAGGATTTGCGGTACAAACTGCCGCCGGACACGGCATACACGAAGTTGCCGATCAGCCCCGCCGCCAGCGGCGCTTCAAACAGCACCGGCACTTCGCAGGTGGCGATCTTGCGCGCCCCGAGCCGCGACAGGGCGCGGCGGGCGGCGTAGGCGCCGATTAGTTCCGGCTGCGCCAGTTCGGCGGCGTCGCGGCGGCTGCTGTACCAGTCGTCGCGCTGCATGGCGTCGCCCTTGCCGGCGATGACGGAGCAGGACAGGTAGTGGCGGGAGGCGGCATAACCGCCCATGAAGCCGAGGCTGTTGGCGGAGACGAAATGCGATTGCTGGGCGGATACGCTGGCGCCTTCGGAGTTCTTCACCAGCGGGCTGACAGCGAAGGCGGCGGCTTCGCAGCGCCGCGCAATGTCGATGGCGTCTTCCACCGGCGGCATCCAGGGATGATAGAGATCGAGATCGGTTTCGCCGCGCGCCAGCAGTTCGGCTTCGGGCAGCCCGGCGGCTTCGTCCGGCGCGGTGAAACGGGCGATGGAGAGCGCGGCGTCAACCGTTGCGCGCAGGGCGGCGCGGGAGAAGTCGGACGTCGACGCATAGCCGCGCCGCTGGCCGAGATAGGCCGTGACGCCGACATCCTTGTCGCGGTTGTATTCGATGGTTTCGACTTCGCCCTGGCGCACCGTCACCGATTGGCCGAAGCCTTCGGAGACATCGGTTTCGCAGGCGCTGGCGCCGCGTGACCTGGCGTAATCGAGCAGGTCTTGCGCCATGTCGCGCAGGGTGTCGTGCGGATAGCTGAAGCCTTGGGAAGACATCGTGGCGGAACGCGGGGCAAAGATATAATCATACCAAGATGAAACCTCTGGACGCTGCGGACAATTTGGAAAATCCGGCATTCGATGACGCGCCGGCGTCTCCCAGCAAATCGCAAAAAAAACGCGACATGCATGCCTTGCAGGCGTTGGGCGAGGAACTGGCGACGCTGCCGCCGGCCCGCCTTGCCCGCATCGAGATGCCGGAAGCATTGCGCGCCGCCCTGCAGGAAGCGCAGCGTCTGACGAAGCACGAGGCGCGCCGGCGCCAGATGCAGTACATCGGCCGCCTGATGCGCGACGCCGATCCGGCGCCGATCCGCGCTGCGCTGGATGCCATCCGGGGCGTTTCCGCCGCCGAAACCGGACGCCAGCACCGCCTGGAACGTTTGCGCCTGCGGTTGCTGGAGGATGAGGCGGCGCTGACGGAAATCGGCGCGGCGCATCCCGGCGCCGATCTCACGCGCCTGCGGCAGTTGCGCCGCAACGCGCTCAAGGAACGCGACGCCGGTCAACCGCCGCGCGCCTTCCGCGAATTGTTCCGCCTGCTGCGGGAGTTGGATGATGAGCCTGAGTCCCCCGCTTGATCCATCGCGAGATGAAACCCAATGCGCCGCCGCCATTTCCAATCACGCTATTCCGCACACGGGGCGACAGCCTTGATGTTCCTCTCGCCTGCTCGCGGGAAACATTTACTCCCCTCGCCCACTTGTGGGAGAGGGGCCGGGGGAGAGGGCATCGCAAGTAATGCGGAAGCACAATGAAAAACTTGAACGGGAATCCAGAATGAATGACGAACTGTTGATCGGTCTGGTGTCGATCTCCGACCGCGCCGCCAGCGGCGCATATGAGGATCAGGGCATCCCCGCCTTGCGTGAATGGTTCGGCGCGGCCCTCGCTTCGCCCTGGCGGATGGAACACCGGCTGATTCCCGACGAGCAGCCCGCCATCGAGCGGACCCTGATCGAACTCGCCGACAGCATCGGCTGTCATCTCGTCGTGACCACCGGCGGCACCGGCCCGGCGCCGCGCGACGTGACGCCGGAGGCGACGCTGGCGGTGGCGCACAAGGTGCTGCCGGGGTTCGGCGAACAGATGCGGCAAGTGAGCCTGAAGTATGTGCCGACGGCGATTTTGTCGCGGCAGGTCGGCGTGGTGCGGGGTGCAACCCTGATTCTCAACCTGCCCGGCCAGCCGAAGGCGATCAAGGAAACTCTCGACGGCATTTTCGCCGCCGTGCCTTACTGCCTCGACCTGATCGGCGGGCCGTATGTCGAGACAAATGAAGCGGCGGTCAAAGCCTTCCGGCCAAAGTCGGCGCTGCGGACGAAATAAGCAGCCGCGATCCGGCTCTGACGCATGTGATTTGAATTCATGCGGAGGTGGATTCTGCGACTGCGCTTCGCTTCGCGCAGAGCCAGCCCTCCCCTTCAAGGGGGCGAAGGCGGGGTTTCGCAAAGCACTGCTTTGCGCCGCCTGAGCGGGCCGGCTGTGCAAAGCCAGCACTGGGCGGGGTTGGGTGGGGATGGGGTTCAATGAATCCCGCAACCCATCCCCATCCCGGCCTTCCCCTTGAAGGGGAAGGAGAAAACCTCTCCTCTCGCCCGCAAGCGGGAACGCCGTAGGTTGGCGCTGAGCGCAAATCGTCGTCATTCCCGCGAAAGCGGGAATGACGAGGGTTCTCGGCTTGCGGTTTCAGGCTGAGTTGAGCGTAGCGAAACCCAGCATGCTGAAGCTGGGATTCCGTTTCACTCCATCCCAGCCTACGTTCCATCCCAGCCTACGTCGTTTAGCGTCGACCTGTAAATTTATTTGCCCCGCCGCCGTGGTTTGGGCGAGGCGGTATGCGCGGCCAGCCATTGTTCGATGAATTCCACGCCCCAGGCGACGCCGAAGCCGGTGAGGTCGGTGCCGACCGCGCCCAGCCCGCCGCTGCAACTCGACGCCGAGAGATCCATATGCACCCAGGCCAGATCGCGGGTGAAGCGCCGCAGAAAACACGCGGCGAGAATATGGTCGGCTTCGCCTTCGAGCGCGCATTGCTTGATGTCGGCAACCTTGCTTTCCAGCCCCGTTTCGTAATCGGCGTCGAGCGGAAAAACGCAGACGCGCTCTCCGCTCGCTTCGCCCGCCGCCACCGCCAGCCGCGCCAGCTCCGAGGAGGTGGCGAACACGCCCGAATAGCGGCTGCCGAGGGCGTAGCTCATGCTGCCGGTGAGCGTGGCGAAATCGAGGATCAGATCCGGCTTGACGCCTTGCTTGCCGCTGCCGGCCAGCGTCAGCGCGTCGGCCAGCACCATGCGGCCTTCGGCGTCGGTGTGCACGATCTCGATGGTGGCGCCATCGAGGGCGGTGACGATGTCATTCTGCTTGTAGGCGCTCGATGACAGATGGTTTTGCGCGAGCGGCAGCCAGGCGTCGATGGCGAGCGGCATGTCGCGCTCGACCAGCGCCTGCATGAGGCCGAGCGCGACAGCGGAACCGTTCATGTCCTCGTGCATGCCGGCCATGTATTTCGCCGGCTTCAGGTTGTGGCCGCCGGTGTCAAAGCAGATGCCCTTGCCGACCAGCGCCAGCCGGCCCTGTGCTTTTTTGGGACGCCATGAGAGATGCACGATGGCGGCGTCTTCCGGCGCGCTGCCCTGCGCCACGGCGACGAATGCGCCCGCGCCCAGCTTGCGCAGCCGGCGCATGTCGTATTCCTCGAACCGCCAGCGGCGGCCGCGCGCAATCTGGCGCAGGCGGGCGCGGTAGGCGGACGGCGTCAACTCATTCGGCGGCAGCGCCGTCAGCGTCCGGGCCAGAATATTGGCCTCGGCCACGGCGGCGATTTCGGCGAAGCCGCCCGTCTCGCGCGCACCGTAAAGATGAATTTTCGCCAGCGGTTTCGGCGCCGGTTTTTTGCGCCGCGTCGGCAGGCGCGCGCCGTTCAGCCAGGCGACATACAGCGCCTCGCGGGCGTTTTCGCGCCGCGTTTCCGGGCTGCCGAACAGCGCCAGCGTCAGTTCACGCGGCTGTTCTTCGAGCAGCGGCGCGATGGCCCGGCGCAGCAGGCTCTGCCGGTCGAAGGCGCTTCTGCCGCCTTCCAGCATGACGAAGCTGGCCAGTCCGCCGCCGGCGAGGTTGACGGTGACCGGCGTCTTCGCCAGTTCCTCGACTTTCATGCCACGGCGACGCAGGGCGGCGCGCAGCCGGTCGAGGGCGGGCATGCCGCGCAAGCCATCGAGTTTTTTCACGAAGGGCAGCACCAGCACGGCATGGCTCGCATGATCGAGCGCGGCGGCGCCAGCGGCCGCATCGAGCGGCGCGGCGGTTTGAACGAGTTTGGCCAGCATCATCCGGTTCCTATAGAATCGGCGTCGATTATATCTCCGCCCGTCTTTCTACTTTTTCTCTATCTTTCCCCTATTTTTTCATGCAGCAATATCTCGACCTGATGCGCCACGTGCTCGAACACGGGCACTGGAAAAACGACCGCACCGGCACCGGCACGCGGTCCGTCTTCGGCTGGCAGATGCGCTTCGATCTGGCGCGCGGCTTTCCGCTGCTCACCACCAAGAAGCTGCACACCCGCTCGATCATTCATGAACTGCTGTGGTTTCTGCGCGGCGACACGAATATCCGCTACCTGAAAGAGAACGGCGTTTCGATCTGGGACGACTGGGCCGACGCCGACGGCAACCTCGGCCCGGTGTACGGCTACCAGTGGCGCTCCTGGCGCGCGCCGGACGGTCGCGTCATCGACCAGATCGCGCAACTTGTCGACGGCCTGAAGCGCGACCCGGATTCACGCCGCCATATCGTCACGGCATGGAACCCGGCGGATATCGACGCCATGAAGTTGCCGCCCTGCCACGCCCTGTTCCAGTTCTACGTCGCCGACGGCAAATTGTCCTGCCAGCTTTATCAGAGAAGCGCCGACATTTTTCTCGGCGTGCCGTTCAACATCGCCTCCTACGCCCTGCTGACGCTGATGCTGGCGCAGGTGTGCGGCTACCAGCCGGGCGATTTTGTGCACACGCTCGGCGACGCGCATCTCTACGCCAATCACTTCGAGCAGGCGCGCCTGCAACTCACGCGCGCGCCGCGCGCGCTGCCGCAACTGCGCCTCAACCCGGCGGTGACCGATCTGTTCGCTTTCCGCTACGAGGATTTCACGCTCGAAGGCTACGATCCGCATCCGCACATCGCCGCGCCGGTGGCGGTATGACGGACATGCGCACGCCGCGCCTTTCCCTCATCGCCGCCGTCGCCGCCAACGGCGTCATCGGCAGCGAAAACGCCCTGCCCTGGCGCCTGCCGGAAGACCTGAAACACTTCAAGACGCTGACGACCGGCCATCCGGTTGTCATGGGGCGCAAGACGTTCGAGTCAATCGGCCGCCCGCTGCCGGCGCGCCGCAACATCATCGTCACGCGCAACACGGCTTACGCGGCGCAAGGCTGCGAAACGGCGGCCTCGCTGCCCGCCGCGCTCGCCGCCTGCCCGGATGCCGGCGAAGTGTTCGTCATCGGCGGCGCGCAAATCTACGCCGAGGCGCTGCCGCTCGCGGCGCGTCTCTACCTCACCGAGATTCAAAAGGAATTTGCCGGCGACGCCCGCTTTCCCGCGCTCGACCGCCGCCTCTGGCGCGAAACGTCCCGCGACCGCCGTCGTTCCGGCGACGGGCTGGATTTTGATTTTGTGATTTACGACAGGGCTTGAAGCGGCCCGCCGCGTACAAGTCAGCGCACGCAGTCCACGAAATACCGCACCCGGTCATTGCTTCCGTCCTTGACGAGGCCGTGGATATCGGTTTCGAAGCCGGGGAAGCGTTCGTTGAAGTCGCGGGCGAAGCGGAGGTAGCGGACGATGGTGGCGTTGAAGCGTTCGCCCGGAATCAGCAGCGGAATGCCGGGCGGGTAGGGCGTGAGCAGCACGGCGGTGACGCGGCCTTCGAGGTTGTCGATTTCAACACGCTCGATTTCGCGGTGGGCCATTTTGGCGAAGGCTTCGGCCGGCGGCATCGCCGGCACCATGTCGGAGAGATACATTTCGGTGGTCAGCCGCGCCACGTCGTTGGTTTTGTACACGTCGTGGATCTGCCGGCACAGGTCGCGCAGGCCGACGCGCTCGTAGCACGGGTGTTTCTGGCAGAACTCGGGCAGCACTTTCCACAACGGCTGGTTCTTGTCGTAATCGTCCTTGAACTGTTGCAGTTCGGTGACCATCGTGTTCCAGCGGCCCTTGGTGATGCCGATGGTGAACATGATGAAGAAGGAATACAGGCCGCATTTTTCGACGATGACGCCGTGCTCGGCGAGATACTTGGTGACGATGGCCGCCGGGATGCCCCAGTCGGCGAAGTCGCCGCCGACATCCAGCCCCGGCGTGATGACGGTGGCCTTGATCGGATCGAGCATGTTGAAGCCGTCGGCAAGCTGGCCGAAGCCGTGCCAGCGCTCGCCCGGCTTGAGCATCCAGGCGGCGCGCTCCTCGATGCCCTCCTCGGACAGATCGTCCGGCCCCCAGACCTTGAACCACCAGCCGTCTCCCCATTCCTCGTCGACCTTGCGCATGGCGCGGCGGAAGTCGAGCGCCTCGGCAATTGATTCTTCCACCAGCGCGGTGCCGCCCGGCTCTTCCATCATCGCCGCTGCCACGTCACAGGAGGCGATGATGGCGTATTGCGGCGAGGTGGAGGTGTGCATCAGATAGGCTTCGTTGAAAACGTCGCGGTCGAGTTTGCGGCGCTCCGAATCCTGCACCAGAATCTGCGAGGCTTGCGAGAGGCCGGCGAGCAGCTTGTGCGTGGATTGGGTCGAGAACACCATTGATTCCTTGCAGCGCGGGCGGTCGGCGCCGATGGCGTGATAGTCGCCGTAGAAATCGTGGAAGGCGGCGTGCGGCAGCCAGGCTTCATCGAAATGGAGGGCGTCGATCTTGCCGTCGAGCATCGTCTTGATTTCCTCGACGTTGTAGAGGATGCCGTCATAGGTGGACTGGGTGATGGTGAGCACGCGCGGCTTGCCCTTCACCTTCGAGGCGAAGGGATGGGCGGCGATTTTTTTCTGGATGTTGCGCCAGGAAAATTCGGATTTCGGAATCGGCCCGATGATGCCGTAGTTGTTGCGCGTCGGCATCAGGAAGACGGGAATCGCGCCGGTCATGATGATCGAATGGAGTATCGACTTGTGGCAGTTGCGGTCGACGATGACGATGTCGCCCGGCGCCACCGTCGAGTTCCAGACGATCTTGTTCGAGGTCGACGTGCCGTTGGTGACGAAGAACAGGTGATCGGCGTTGAAGATGCGCGCCGCGTTGCGCTCCGAGGCCGCCACCGGCCCGGTGTGGTCGAGCAGTTGGCCGAGTTCCTCCACCGCGTTGCAGACATCGGCGCGCAGCATGTTCTCGCCGAAGAACTGGTGGAACATCTGGCCGACCGGCGACTTGAGAAAGGCGACGCCGCCGGAATGGCCGGGGCAATGCCAGGAGTAGGAGCCGTCGGCGGCGTAGTGGGTCAGGGCGCGGAAGAACGGCGGCGGCAGCGAATCGAGATAGGCTTTCGCCTCGCGCACGACGTAGCGGGCGATGAATTCCGGCGTGTCCTCGAACATGTGGATGAAGCCGTGCAGTTCGCGCAGCACGTCGTTCGGGATGTGCCGGCTGGTGCGCGTTTCGCCGTGCAGGAAGATCGGAATCTCGGCATTGCGGAAACGAATTTCGGAGACGAAGGCGCGCAACTCGGCGATGGTTTCCTCCTCCTCGTTGGTCAACTCCTCGTCGTCGATGGAGAGGATGAAGGCCGAAGCGCGGCTCTGCTGCTGGGCGAAGGAAGACAGGTCGCCGTAGCTGGTGACGCCGAGCACTTCCATGCCTTCTTCCTTGATGGCTTCGGCAAGGCTGCGGATGCCCAGCCCGGAAGCGTTTTCCGAGCGGAAGTCTTCGTCGATGATGATGATCGGGAAGTGAAAGCGCATATATTTACCTACTCCCTGGCCCCCTTCCGGGGGAAGGGGGTAACGGTTGCTCGCCCCTGCGGGGCTCAGTGTTTTTGAGTGGCGCGGCGGCGGGGCCGGGTCATGTGATTATCCGAACGCCGTCTAGATTTTCGGCAGGGTGACGCCGACCTGCCCTTGGTACTTGCCGCCGCGATCCTTGTACGACGTTTCGCACACCTCGTCGGATTCAAAGAACAGCACTTGGGCGCAGCCTTCGCCGGCGTAGATCTTGGCCGGCAGCGGCGTGGTGTTGGAGAACTCCAGCGTCACGTAGCCTTCCCATTCCGGCTCGAAGGGCGTCACGTTCACGATGATGCCGCAGCGGGCGTAGGTGCTCTTGCCGAGGCAGACCGTGAGGACGTTGCGGGGAATGCGAAAGTATTCGACGGTGCGGGCCAGCGCGAACGAGTTGGGCGGGATGATGCAATAGTCGTTCTTGATCTCGACGAAGGAATTCGGATCGAAATTTTTCGGGTCGACGATGGTGCAGTTGATGTCGGTGAACAGCTTGAATTCGTTTGAGCAGCGGATGTCGTAGCCGTAGCTCGACGTGCCGTAGGAGACGATCTTGCGGCCGTCGATCTCGCGCACCTGCCCCGGCTCGAACGGCGAGATCATGTCGTACTCTCGCGCCATGCGGCGAATCCACTTGTCGGATTTGATGCTCATCGCGTGTTTTCCCGCTGTCAGAAAAGAAGCGTGAAAAAAGAAAGAGCGGATTATCCGCTCTTTCGGGGGTGGGTCAATAGACCGCCGGCGGGCCGGGCGGCGCGCCGGTTCAGGTGTTCTGGATGACGATGTTGGGGAATTTGGCCGTCATGTCTTTGGCCTGCGCGGCGATCTTCACCGCCACCCGCCGGGCGATACCGCGGTAGATGTCGGCGATGCGTCCATCCGGGTCGGCGACCACGGTCGGCTTGCCGGAATCGGCCTGCTCGCGGATGTGAATGTCGAGCGGCAGCGCGCCGAGAAATTCCACGTCGTAGTCCTGGCACATTTTGCCGCCGCCGCCGGCGCCGAAGATGTGTTCCTCGTGGCCGCACTTCGAGCAGATGTGAATGCTCATGTTCTCGACGACGCCGAGAATCGGGATGCCGACCTTCTCGAACATCTTGAGGCCCTTGCGCGCATCCAGCAGGGCGATGTCCTGCGGCGTGGTGACGATCACGGCGCCGGTCACCGGCACCTGCTGGGCCAGCGTGAGCTGGATGTCGCCGGTGCCGGGCGGCAGATCGATGACCAGATAGTCGACGTCGCGCCATTGCGTGTCGCCGAGCAGTTGCTGCAAAGCCTGCGTCACCATCGGGCCGCGCCAGACCATCGGCGTTTCGGCGTCGATGAGAAAACCGATCGACATGGCTTGCAGGCCGTAGGCTTCCAGCGGCTCCAGCGTTTTGCCGTCGAGCGATTCGGGTTTGCCGGAGATGCCGAGCATCTGCGGCTGCGAGGGGCCGTAGATGTCGGCGTCGAGCAGCGCCGTGTTGGCGCCCTCGGCCGCCAGCGCCAGCGCCAGGTTCACCGCCGTGGTGGATTTGCCGACGCCGCCCTTGCCGGAGGCGACGGCGATGATGTTTTTCACGCCGGGGATCAGCTTCACGCCGCGCTGCACGCTGTGCGAGGCAATCTTGCTGTAGACGTTGGCGGAAACGTTGCCGGCGCCCGGAATCGCTTTCAGCGCGTCGATGACGCTTTTGCGAATGCCGTCGATCTGGCTCTTCGCCGGGTAACCCAACTCGATGTCGACGGCGATGTCGGCGCCGTCGATCTTGATGTTTTTGGCGCAGCGCGCGCTGACGAAATCCTTGCCGGTGTTCGGGTCGGTAATCGCCTTCAGGGCCGTCTGCACCTGCAATTCGGACATGCTCATAAGATGCTCCATCAGGGTTTTAATACCTGAGCATTATACTCAGGATTTAGGGGGTGTGCGCGAACGGCGTTCAGTTTAGCCGTCCCAACTGCTAAAATCACTGTTTTTCAAGCGAATTTTCACAAAATGCCGCGTCGGATCCTTGTCACCAGCGCCCTGCCTTACGCCAACGGCGCCATCCATCTGGGCCATTTGGTCGAGTATATCCAGACCGATATCTGGGTCCGTTTCCAGAAAATGCGCGGCCATGTCTGCTGGTACGTCTGCGCCGACGACACCCACGGCACACCGATCATGCTGCGCGCCGACAAGGAGGGCATCACGCCGGAACAGTTGATCGCCCGCGTGCACGGCGAGCACCTGCGCGACTTCAGCGGCTTTCACGTCGCGTTCGACAATTACTATTCGACCCATTCCGACGAAACGCGCCTGCATGCCGAAGACATTTACGCCCGGCTCCAGGCCGCCGGCCTGATCGAGACGCGCGCCATCGAGCAGTTCTACGATCCGGTCAAAGCCATGTTCCTGCCGGATCGCTTCATCAAGGGCGAATGTCCGAAATGCGGCGCCGCCGACCAGTACGGCGACAACTGCGAGGCCTGCGGCGCCGCCTACGCGCCGACCGAACTCAAGAATCCCTATTCCGCCGTCTCCGGCACGAAACCGGAAATGAGACAGTCCGATCATTATTTTTTCAAGCTCTCGGATGCGAAATGCCAGGCGTTCCTGGGCGAATGGACGCGCGCCGGTCATCTGCAAGCCGAAGCCGCCAACAAGATGCAGGAGTGGCTCAAGCCGGCGGCAAACGACGGCGCAAGCGAAGGGTTGACGGACTGGGACATCTCGCGCGACGCGCCTTACTTCGGCTTCCGCATTCCCGGCACGGCGGACAAGTTTTTCTATGTCTGGCTGGACGCGCCGGTCGGCTACATGGGTTCGTTCCAGAATCTCGCCGACCGCGCCGGGCTGCAATTCGATGAATACTGGGCCGCCGATTCCGGCGCCGAGTTGTATCACTTCATCGGCAAGGACATTCTCTACTTTCACGCCCTGTTCTGGCCGGCCATGCTCAAGTTCAGCGGCCGCCGCACGCCGAGCGGCGTTTTCGCCCACGGCTTTCTCACCGTGGACGGCCAGAAGATGTCGAAATCACGCGGCACTTTCATCACCGCCGAAAGCTACCTCGGGCAGGGTCTCGATCCCGAATGGCTGCGCTACTACTACGCCGCCAAGCTCAACGCCAGCATGGAAGACATCGACCTCAATCTGGATGACTTCGTTGCCCGCGTGAATTCCGATCTGGTCGGCAAATACGTGAACATCGCCAGCCGTTGCGCCGGCTTCATTCACAAGCGTTTCGGCGCCGCGCTGACGGCGGCTTCCAGCGCCCTGCTCGCCGACGCGCAGGCAGCGGGCGCGGCGATTGCCGCCCAGTACGAGGCGCGGGAATACGGCAAGGCCGTGCGCGAAATCATGGCGCTGGCCGACCGCGCCAACCAGTTCGTCAACGATCATGCGCCGTGGGAACTGGCCAAAAAAGCCGACGGGGAAGCCGAGCTTCACCGCGTCTGCTCGGAAGCCCTGAACCTGTTCCGCCTGCTGACGATTTATCTCAAGCCGGTGCTGCCGAAGCTGGCCGCCAACGCTGAGGCGTTTCTCGGCGTCGCGCCGCTGGCCTGGGCGGACGCCGCTGCGCTGCTGCCCGGCGGCCACCGCATCGGCGAATACGCGCATCTCGCCACCCGCGTCGAGCGCAAACAGATCGACCGGCTCGTCGACGCCAACAAGGACTCGCTCGCGCCGGCCGCCGCGCCGCCGCAGCCTGTCGGGGAGAAGACCGCCGCGCCTGCTGTTTCTGCTGTTTCCACTGCTTCCCCCGCGTCTTCCACGCCCCTTGTCTCGATTGACGAGTTTTCCAGAATCGACCTGCGCGTTGCCCGCATCGCCAAGGCCGAGCACGTCGAAGGCGCGGAAAAACTGATCCGGCTCACACTCGATCTCGGCGCGGAAACGCGCACCGTCTTCGCCGGCATCAAGTCGGCCTACGATCCGGCGGCGCTGACTGGCCGCCTGACGGTGATGGTCGCCAATCTCGCTCCGCGCAAGATGAAGTTCGGCGTCTCCGAAGGCATGGTGCTGGCCGCTTCCGGCGAGGGGCCGGGCATCTTTCTGCTCTCCCCGGACAGCGGCGCGCAGCCGGGCATGCGGGTGAAGTAATGGCGCAACGCCGCGTGGTCGTGCATGGCCGGGTGCAAGGCGTCGGCTTTCGCGTCTCGCTGGCCGGCGAAGCGCGGCGCGAGGGCGTCACCGGCTGGGTGCGCAACCGCCGCGACGGCACGGTCGAAGCCATGCTCTGTGGCGGCGATGAAGCCGTCGCCGCGCTGATCGACTGGGCGCGGCGCGGCCCGCCGGGCGCGCGCGTCGACCGCGTCGAGGTTGAACTGGGCAGCGGCGATTTTCCGCATTTCGCGCAATTGCCGACGGCATGAGACTCACCGACCTGCGCTACATCGTCGCCGTCGCCCGTGAGCGGCATTTTGGCCGCGCCGCCGAAAAATGTTTCGTCTCGCAGCCGACGCTCTCGGTCGCCGTCAAGAAACTGGAAGCGGAACTGGGCGTCATCCTGTTCGAGCGTTCGCCGCAGGAAGTGTGCGTGACGCCGGTCGGCGAGCGCATCGTCGCCCAGGCCAAGAAGGCGCTCGCCGAGGCGGCGCTGGTGGCGGAAATCGCCGCCGATGACAAAGGCCCGCTGGCCGCGCCGCTGCGCGTCGGCGTCATCTACACCATCGCGCCCTGGCTGCTGCCGCGTCTGGTGCCGCTGGTCAAGGCGCGCGCGCCGGACATGCCGCTCATCCTCGAAGAAAATTTCACCCACGTTTTGATCGAGAAACTGAAAACCTCCGAACTCGATCTCGCCATCCTCGCCCTGCCGATTGACGAACCTTCGCTGGTGGTGGAACCCGTCTATGAGGAGCCATTCCGCGTGCTCGTTCCCGCCGCCCATCCCTGGGTGAAACAGAAGGCGATTCCGCCGTCGGCCTTGCTCGACGCGCCGCTCCTGATGCTCGGCGCCGGCAACTGTTTCCGCGATCAGGTGCTCGACTTGTGCGCGCGGGCGAGCAGTCAGGCCGGCCTCTCGCCGCACGTGCTCGAAGGCAGTTCGCTGGAAACCATCCGGCATATGGTCGCCAGCGGCGTCGGCGTCACCGTGATGCCGGCCTCGGCGGTGGACGACATTTCCGCCAAGGACCCGCTCCTGCGCGTGCGGCCGTTCGAGACGCCGGCCCCGGCGCGTCATGTCGGCCTGGCCTGGCGCGTGAGCTATCCGCGCCATCAGGCAACCGAGGTCATCCGCCGCGCCCTGCTCGACAGCAAACTGCCCGGCACCCATCCCGTTCCGGCGTGAGCCGGGCGCGATAGCCATAAACTATGAAAGTGGTTGAGAAATACAATTTTCCTTTTTCGTCGAAGGGGGCTATCTTTCGTCCGTCAAGGCCGGCATGCCTTGCCATATTCAACCCACGTGAGGAGTCAAATCATGCAACTCAAAGGAAGCAAGACCGAGCAGCACCTGAAAGCCGCTTTCGCCGGTGAATCCCAGGCCAACCGCCGCTATCTCTATTTCGCAAACAAGGCCGACGTCGAGGGCCATGCCGATGTCGCGGCCCTGTTCCGTTCCACCGCCGAAGGCGAAACCGGCCATGCCCACGGCCATCTGGAGTATCTGGAAAAGTGCGGCGATCCGGCCACCGGCCTGCCCTTCGGCAGCACGTCCGACAACCTGAAGACTGCCGTCGCCGGCGAGACGCACGAGTACACCGACATGTATCCGGGCATGGCGAAAGACGCCCGCAGCGAAGGTTTCGATGAAATCGCCGACTGGTTCGAGACGCTGGCGAAAGCGGAGCGTTCGCACGCCAACCGCTATCAGAAAGCCTTGAACGAGCTTGGCAAGTAAGACGCTGCAAACGAAGCAACGCGCGGCCCGCTGACGGGCCGCGCGCGCCGCGCCCGGAACGACTGAAGGAAACAAACCCATGGCTACGCCCATCCGCGAAGGCAATCTCGAAGCGCCGACCCGCCATCCGCTCGACTGGAACAACCCGGCTTTTTACGATCAGGCCGCGCTCGACCGCGAAATGGAGCGCATTTTCGAAATCTGCCACGGTTGCCGCCGCTGCGTCAGCCTGTGCCAATCCTTCCCCACGCTGTTCGATCTGGTGGATGCTTCGCCGACGCTGGAAGTCGACGGCGTCAAGAAGGAAGATTACTGGAAGGTCGTCGAGCACTGCTATCTGTGCGATCTGTGCTACATGACCAAATGCCCCTATGTGCCGCCGCATGAGTGGAATGTGGATTTCCCGCACTTGATGCTGCGCGCCAAGGCGGCGCATTTCAAGCGCGACGGCGCCAAGCTGCGCGACAAGGTGCTGACCAGCACCGACGCGGTGGGCAAGCTGGCCGGCATTCCGGTGGTGGCCCAAATCGTCAACACCGTCAACAAGATCGGCCCGGTGCGCAAGATCGTGCAAGGCGTCGTCGGCGTGCATGCCGATGCCTGGCTGCCCGAATTTTCCAGCCGTCCGCTGCGCAGCCGCCTGGAGAAATTGCCGCTCGACACCCCGGCCGAGCCGGCCGGCAGAACCACAGGCAAGGTGGCGCTGTTCGCCACCTGCTACATGAACCGCAACGAACCCGGCCCCGGCGAGGATCTCGCCGCCGTCTTCACCCACAACGGCATTCCGGTCACGCTGGCCGAAAAGGAACGCTGCTGCGGCATGCCGAAGCTGGAACTGGGCGACCTCGAAGCCGTCAAGGCGGCGAAAGAAGTGAACATTCCCCAGCTCGTCAAACTGATCGACGCCGGCTGGGACATCACCGCGCTGGTGCCCTCCTGCGTGCTGATGTTCAAGCAGGAACTGCCGCTGATGTTCCCGCACGACGCCGACGTGCAGAAAGTGAAAAACGCTTTCTACGATCCCTTTGAATACCTCATGCTGCGCCACCGCGAAGGCAAGCTGAAAACCGATTTCAAGCAACCGCTCGGCAAGGTGTCGTATCAAGCCTCCTGCCACCAGCGCGTGCAGAACATCGGGCCGAAAACGAAAGAGGCGCTGTCTCTCGTGCCGGGCACCGAGGTCGACATCATCGAGCGTTGTTCCGGCCACGACGGCACGTACGCCGTGAAAGCCGAGTTCCACGACTACGCCGTCAAGATCGTCAAGCCGGTGGTCAAGCGCGTGAACGACGCGCAGCCGAATCACTACGGCAGCGACTGCGCCATGGCCGGCCACCACATCAGCCACATCCGCGCCGACGGCACCGCGCCCGAACACCCCATCACCCTGCTGAGAAAAGCCTACGGAGTTTGACGATGTTGACGCATGAAGATCTTTTCAGCCTCGAAAAATACGCCCGCGTGCGGCCCGAGTTCCGCGCCAAGGTCATGGCGCACAAGAAAAGCCGCCAGTTGCCCATCGGCGCGCATGCCACCCTGTATTTCGAGGACACGCTGACCATGCAATATCAGGTGCAGGAAATGCTGCGCCTGGAACGCATGTTCGAGCCGGCGCTGATTCAGGAAGAACTGGATGTCTACAATCCGCTCATCCCGAACGGACGCAACTGGAAAGCCACCTTCATGATCGAATACAGCGACGAGACCGAGCGCCGCTCCGCTCTGGCCCAACTGCTCGGCATCGAGAAAAGAACCTGGGTGCAAGTCGACGGCTGCGAAAAAGTCTACGCCATCGCCAATGAAGACCTCGACCGCGAAACCGACGAGAAAACCGCCGCCGTGCACTTCCTGCGCTTCGAGCTAACGCCGCCGATGATCGCAGCGGCAAAAAACGGCGCCGCCATCCGCGCCGGCATCGACCACGACCTCTACCACGAAAGCGTCACCGCCCCGCCGTCAGTGCGTGAATCTCTGGTGGCCGATCTGGCCTGATCTGAAGATCGTTTTACGCCCGCCCCGTTTACGGCCTGCCGGGCTAATCGCTCGCCCTTTCGGGACCTTTTTCCACAGCTTCGGCGCGTAACCCCAGCTTGCCCGCCTTGCGTTGCAGCGCCTTGTCGAATGTCAGGAACGGCTCGCCGTCCGTCTGCGCCAGATGCAGCGCATCGGCGAAATCCAAACCCGCGCGATGGTGGGCAATCGCGGCACGCACAGCGTCGCCGCTCACCAATGCGATGCGCGGGCTGGCGTCAAGCCAGGCCACGAAGTCGGCAAATTGCCTGGGCGCGAAGCCGTACACTGACCGCAGCACCCATTCGGTTTCCAGGAGCACGGTTGGAAAGATTCGCCACGGTCGAACGGCCAAGGCAGCAGTGGCAGCCTGATGCTCACGCGCATCGTCCCCGGTTGCCAGCCGCACCAGTACGTTTGTATCAACGGCGACGGTTTTCACGGGACAAATCCACAGCTTGCGACAGTTCGGTGGCGCTCAGTTTCACGCCTGCCGGATTCAACGGCTTCCATGCCGGGGCTTCTTCGGGTTTCAACACAATATTCCCGTCATCAATGGAAGCGCTCAAACGGTTGCCCGCCTTCAGCCGCAATGCGTTACGGATACTGCTTGGAATGACCAGTTGACCCTTGGTCGAGAGGATGACGGTTTCCATGCGGATACTCCGGCTTGGTAAGAACCTTACCATGGTACGGCTTACCATGGCGATACGCAAGGCGGGCGATGGGTGAAGACGATACTTTTCCCACAGCCTTGGCCGTATAGCCCCAGCCTTGCGTTGCAGCGCCTTGTCGAATGTCAGGAACGGCTCGCCGTCCGTCTGCGCCAGATGCAGCCGGTAGGCTGGGATGGAACGGAGTGAAATCCCGGCTTCGGGGAAGGGCGGCTCAATGCCGGGATTACGAACGCTGGGATTGCGTTTCACTCCATCCCAGCCTACGAGTTCTCCGCTTCGCTTCGCGCAGAATGACAACCGTCTTGCGGCGACGAACGCTTGCCGTTGGGCTTCGCTGCGCTCAGCGCCAACCTATGCGCTGAGCGCAAATCGTCGTCATTCCCGCGCAAGCGGGAATGACGAACTCTGCTTGCCTCCCAAACCCATCCCCATCCCGACCATCCCGGTGCCGGCTTTGCACAGCCGGCCCGCTCAGGCGGCGCAAAGCAGTGCTTTGCGAAACCCCGCCTTCGCCCCCTTGAAGGGGAAGGAGAAAATCTCTCCCCTCTCCCGCTCGCGGGAGAGGGGCCGGGGGAGAGGGCATGCGGCGGTAGGCTGGGTTAAGCATAGCGAAACCCAGCATGCCGAAGCTGGGATTGCGTTTCACTCCATCCCAGCCTACGGGCTGACTTTACACCTGCCGCAGCCCATCGCGTTAATGATAGCTCTCGCCAAGTGGTCGGATGCGGCACATTTTCCACAGAACTAGCGAGTGCTTCCAAAGAAGCTGCACCAATGGCAGCGGCGTCTGAATCCAAGGGGATGACAAGAAACGGCGCTGACGCCATCCAGAGACCAGATGTTGTCTTGGATTCTGCATGGATCAGAAACCGATCCTTGAATTTGAAGATGTTCGCTGACTTCATAAGCCTAACATGAAGTGGACACCAAAATCGGTGTATATCTATTCAGAATAGCACACCCAATAACATATTTTCTCCGCTGCCCGATGCGCGCGCATCATTGAGGCGCCGCCGCGCTGTTACGGGTAAACGACTTCGACGTTTTCCGCTTGCAGCCATTGCCGCAGGCCGGTGAGGAGTTCTTCGTCCAGGCGCACGCGCCAGGCGTCGCCGAGCGGCAGTTCGCATTCGGCGTCGCCGTTGCGGTAGCGTACGCGCACCGGGCAGGCGCCGTCGCGGTAGGGGGCGAGGAGCACGCGCAGCCGTTGCGCGGCGCCGGCATTGCCGGTGTTACCCGCGTTGCCGCCGACTTTTTCATTCACGGCCAGCCGCAGCGCCTTGGCGAAACGGCTGCGCGCTTCGGCCAGCGTCAGCAGCCGCTCGGCGTTGACGCGCAGGCCGCCGTTGAAATCGTCGCGGCTGACCTTGCCTTCGACGATGAGCGGCTCGTCTTCGCGGATCTTGGCGCGCTCGGCTTCGTAGAGTTCGTTGAACACGGTCATTTCCACCGCCGCCGTGCCGTCGTCGAGGGTGACGACGATCATCTTGCCGCGCCGTGTCATCTGGGTGCGGGTGGCGGTGACGATGCCGGCCAGCAGCGCCGGTTCTTTCTGCGCTTCGAGCGCGCCGAGCGGGCGACGGATGAAGGCCGCCAGTTCGGCGCGGATTTCGTTGTAGGGGTGGCCGGAGAGGAAGAAGCCGAGCGCCTGCTTTTCGTTCAGCAGCCGTTCGCGTTCGCTCCAGGGCGGCGCATCCGTCATTCGCACCGGCGCGTCTTGCGCGCCGCCGGCGTCGAACAAACCGGCTTGCAGGGCGTTGCGCTCGGCTTGTTCGACGGCTTCGAGGGCGATGCCGATCGAGGCCATCAGGCTGGCGCGGCGCTCGTCGATGGAGTCGAAGGCGCCGGCGCGGATCAGCGCCTCGATGACGCGGCGGTTCGCCACGCGCTTGTCGATGCGCCGGCAGAAATCGAACAGGTCGGTGAAGTCGCCGTCCGCTTCGCGCGCGCGCGCGATGGCGCCGATGGCCGATTCGCCGGTGCCCTTGATCGCGCCCAGTCCGTAGCGGATGGTTTTGGCGTCCACCGGCATGAAGCGGTAGCGGCTGCGGTTAATGTCCGGCGGCAGGAAAGCCAGCCCGTTCGCCGTGGCGTCGGCGACGAAGAACTGCACCTTGTCGGTGTCGGCCATTTCCGAGGACAGCGTGGCCGCCATGAAAGCCGCTGGATGGTGGCACTTGAGCCAGGCCGTCTGGTAGGCGACGAGCGAATAGGCGGCGGCGTGCGATTTGTTGAAGCCGTAGCCAGCGAACTTCTCCATGGTGTCGAAGATTTCGTTGGCCTTGTCCGCGCTGATGCCGTTCTGTTGCGCGCCGGCGACGAAAATCTCGCGCTGCTGGGCCATCTCCTCGGGCTTCTTTTTGCCCATCGCGCGGCGCAGCAGATCGGCGCCGCCGAGCGAGTAGCCGGCCACCACCTGCGCGGCCTGCATTACCTGCTCCTGATACACCATGATGCCGTAGGTATTGCTGACCACCCGTTCGAGCAGCGGATGCGGATAGACGATGCGTTCGCGGCCATGCTTGCGGGCGATGAAGGTGGGGATGAATTCCATCGGCCCCGGACGGTAGAGCGCGTTGAGCGCGATCAGGTCTTCGAGCCGGTCGGGTTTCGCCTGCGCCAGCGTGTCTTTCATGCCGCGCGATTCAAACTGGAATACCGCCGTGGTGTTGGCGGTCTTGAAAATGCGCTCGTAAGTCGGCTTGTCGTCAAGCGGCAGCCGGTCGAGATCGACCTCGATGTCCTCGACTTCCTTTATCAGGCGCACCGCCTCGGCCAGAATCGTCAGGGTGCGCAGGCCGAGGAAGTCGAACTTCACCAGACCGGCTTTTTCCACGTCGTCCTTGTCGAACTGGCTCACTGCGGCTTCCGCGCCGGCGGCGGCGTAGAGCGGGCAGAAGTCGGTCAGGCGGCCCGGCGCGATCAGCACGCCGCCGGCGTGCATGCCGACGTTGCGCGTCAGCCCTTCGAGTTTTTCGGCCAGCGCCAGCAGTTCGCGGATCTCCTCTTCCTTTTCGGCCCGCTCGGCGATGGCCGGCTCTTTGCCGCGCGCTCCCTGCAGCGTGATGCCCAGCTCGTTGGGAATCAGCTTGGCGAACTGGTCGACGAAGTTGAAGCCCAGATCGAGCACGCGGCCGACATCGCGCACCACGGCCTTCGCCGCCATGGTGCCGAAGGTGGCGATCTGCGAGACGGCATGGCTGCCGTATTTGCGCTTCACGTAATCAATGACGCGGTCGCGGCCTTCCTGACAGAAGTCGATGTCGAAGTCCGGCATCGACACCCGTTCCGGGTTCAGAAAACGCTCGAACAGCAATTCGTAGCGCAGCGGGTCCAGATCGGTAATGCCGAGCGAATAAGCGGCAAGCGAGCCGGCGCCCGAGCCGCGCCCCGGCCCGACCGGCACGCCGTTCTGTCTGGCCCAGTTGATGAAATCGGCGACGATCAGAAAGTAGCCGGAGAAGCCCATCTGCTGAATGGTCCCGCACTCGAAAGCGAGGCGGGCGGCATAGTCCGGCTGCCGGCGCGCGCGCTCGGCCTCGTCCGGATACAACTGCGCCAGGCGCCGCGCCAGCCCGGCCTCGGCCTCGCGCGTCAGATAGCCGTCGAGAGAAATGCCGTCCGGCGTGGGAAACAGCGGCAGCCGGTTCTTGCCCAGCTCAATGCTCAGATTGCAGCGGCGGGCGATCTCGACGCTGTTCTCCAGCGCCTCCGGCAAATCGGCGAAAAGCGCCTGCATCTCGGCCTGCGACTTGAAATACTGCTCCTCGGTAAACAACTTTGGCCGGCGCGGATCGGCCAGCGCGTAACCCTCGGCGATGCACACCCGCGCCTCGTGCGCCTTGAAGTCGTCGCGTTCGAGAAACTGCACCGGATGCGTCGCCGCCACCGGCAGGCCGAGCCGGGCCGCCAGCGCCACGCTCGCCGCCACCAGCAACTCGGCCTGCGGCTGACCGTAACGCTGAATCTCCAGATAGTAGCTGTCGGGAAACAGCCGCGCCCATTCCCGCGCCGCCGCTTCAGCCTGCGCGTCCGCGCCCATCAGCAGCGCTTGGCCGACATCGCCGGCGGCAGCGCCCGAGAGCGCGATCAAACCGCTGTTGTCGCCGCCGGCCAGCGCGGCGCGGGAAACCTCGGCATGGCCGCGGCCGCGCGGCTCAAGATAAGCCTGCGTCAGCAATTCGCACAGGCGCAGATACCCGTCGCGATTTTTCGCCAGCAACAGCAAGCGGCAGGCGCGGCCGCGCTCGCCGCTCCCGGCGGCGGCCTCGACCCACATGTCGCAGCCGATCACCGGCTTCAAGCCACGGCCGCGTGCGCCGCTGTAGAACTTCACCATGCCGAACAGATTGGCAAGATCGGTCAGCGCCAGCGCCGGCATGCCGTCGCCCGCCGCCTTGGCGATGACCTCGTCCAGACGCACCATGCCGTCAGCGATGGAATACTCGCTGTGCAGGCGCAAGTGAACGAAATGAACGGAAGAAGCGGGCGAATCCATGACCGTATTTTAAGTCATCGCCGAGCGCCGTCGCCGCTATTGCTATCGCGCCACGAAATAGCGCGATAAAACAAAACGCTGTGGAATTTTGGCCCTCTCTCCCGCTTTGCGGGAGAGGGTATCAGCGACGTAGGCTGGGATGAAGTGAAACGGAATCCCAGCATGCCGAAGCTGGGTTTCGCTGCGCTCAACCCAGCCTACTCCTCTCTCCCGCAAGCGGGCGGGGGGAGACAAATAAGCGTCCCTCTCCAGCTTTGCGGGAGAGGGATTGAGGGAGAGGGTAGCATCAAGGTTGTCATTCTGCGCGAAGCGAAGCGGAGTCGCAGAATCTATCCGCTGCATGGATTCCGCGACTGCGCGCGGAATGACATGAAGGCCGTTGTGCGGGGCCACCGCCGCATGCCCTCTCTCCCGGCCTCTCTCCCGGCCTCTCTCCCGCAAGCGGGAGAGGGTATCAGCGACGTAGGCTGAGATGGAGTGAAACGGAATCCCAGCATGCCGAAGCTGGGTTTCGCTGCGCTCAACCCAGCCTACTCCTGCGGTAGATGGCCGGAATGGGGCCAACGAAAGAAGGCGCGACGCATCGCAGCCAAACAAGGCGATTGACGTGGCGCGCGAGGTGGTGGTCTACTTGCGGGTTGATGCCGTTGCGCTTGAAAATCCATGCGAACCCGCCCGCTTCTTGCGTATCTCCGCTCATTCCTTGCGTATCCCGGTTTTGGAGGCGTCATCAGCCTGGCGTGGTTTCTGTTATTGACTATCATGGCCTTCCCGAATTGGTTTTAGCTTTCCCTTTTCCACCCCATGCGTTTTCTCCGGCACACGACGACATTTGACGATCTGGTCGCGCGGTATGGCGACCGGTACCGATGGATCGCGCTCATCATCATCGGCATCGGCACCGTGGCCGGCGTGCTCAGCACGTCGAGCTTCAATGTCGCGGTGCCGGCGCTGACGCGGCATTTCGGCCTCGGTCAGGATCAGGTGCAGTGGGCGATCACCGGCTTCATGGCGGCCATGACGGTGGGTATGCTGCCGACATCCTGGCTGCTCGACCGGCTTGGCTTCCGCGTGGTTTTTCTTCTGGCGCTGGCGGTGTTGCTGCTGGCCAGCATCGGCGGTTTTCTGGCGACGAGTTTTCCGCTGGTGGTGGCCGCCCGCGTTCTGCAGGGGATGGCCGCCGGCGTCCTGCAGCCGATGGGCATGCTGGCCCTGATGCGCTTGTTCCCGCTCAACATGCAGGGGCGGGCTTCCGGCATTCTGACGTTCAGCATCGCCTTGACGCCGGCCATCGCGCCGGCGCTGGCCGGCATGCTGCTCGACCGCTTCGGCTGGGAATCCATTTTCCTGCTCGGCCTGCCTTTCGGCTTTGTTGCGCTGATCGCCGCGTTCTACCTGCTGCCGCTGCCGCGCGACATACAGGAAAAACCGTTCGACTGGCTCGGCGTGATCTGGCTGGTGCTGATGACGTTGTCGCTCATCGAGGGCGTATCCAGTCTGCAACACAGCGGTTTGCTCGCGCCCTGGACGCTCGGCCACGGCGTCGTGGTGATCGCCGCCTTGCTCCTTTTTCTCCGCCATGCGCGGCGGCGCCCCGAGCCGATCATCAATCCCGGCCTGTTCGGGCAGCGCACTTTCTCGATGGGCGCCATCGTCGCTTTCGCCTATGGCTTCGGGCTGTTCGGCTCGACATATCTGGTGCCGGTGTTTCTGCAAAACGCGCTCGCCTATCCAGCGTCGGCGGCGGGCATGGCGCTGCTGCCGGCGGGCATCGCGCTCGTTCTCACCCTGCCGCTGGCGGGGCGCATGGCCGACCGTTATCCGCCCAAGCGGGTGACGCTGGCCGGCCTCATCATCCTCGGTGCGTCTTTTGTCGCCTTCGCCGTGCTCGGCGGCGGCATCCGTTATGGCGAAATCATTGCCGCCACCGTGGTCGGGCGCATCGGCCTCGGCCTCATCCTGCCGGCGCTGAATCTGGCCACGCTGCGCCATCTGGCGCCGCATCAACTCGGCCAGTCTTCCGTCATCATCAGCTATGCCCGCCAGCTTGGCGGCGTGATGGGCGTGGCCGTCACCGCCGTGTTCGTCGAATGGCGGGAGACGGTCTACGGCAATGCCGCGCCGGGCGTCTATTCCGCGTATGTGCAGGGCTTCATCCTGCTGGCCTTCGTTTTCGTGCTCGCAGCGCTGGCGGCTTCGCAGATGAAAACGACGCGGCCCTGATATGAAAACGAAGCGGCGCCGACTTAAAGCGGCGTCAGCTTGGCGTATTGGAGCGACAGCCACTTTCTGCCGCTGCTGAAATTGACTTGCACGCGGGTATCGCTGCCGCCGCCTTCGGTGGCGATGATGACGCCGACGCCGAACTTGGCATGCTCGACGTTCTGGCCGATGCGCAAGCCGCCGTCGATGGATGTTGATGTCGCGCCGCGTTGCGCGCTCTGCGTGCGCTCCATGCTCCGCGCATCTTGATGTTGCGCGGCGCGGCGCGGCGCGGAAAAAGCCAGTCCTGGCGGCAGGGCGCCGCCGTAGCCGCGCGCCAGTTTCGGCGTCAGCCATTTCAGCAGTTCGGCGGGAATCTCGTCGAAGAAACGCGAGGGCAGGTTGTAGCGCGTCTGGCCGTGCAGCATGCGCGTCTGCGCATGGCTCAGATACAAACGCTGTCTGGCGCGGGTGACGGCAACGTACATCAGGCGGCGTTCTTCCTCCAGCCCCTTCTCCTCCAGCACGGCGTTCTCATGCGGGAACAGCCCTTCTTCAAGACCGCTGATGAAAACGGCATCGAACTCCAGCCCCTTGGCCGAGTGCACGGTCATCAACTGCAAGGCGTCGTCGCCCTCGCCGGCCTGATGCTCGCCGGCTTCGAGCGAAGCGTGGGCGAGAAAAGACGCCAGATCGCCGGAAATTTCGCCGTCATCATTGGCCGTGGCGTCGACATTGCCGGCTTCGGCGACGAAGTTTTCCGCTGCGCCCACCAGTTCGTCGAGGTTGGCGAGGCGATCCTGTCCTTCCTTCTCGTTCTGATAGTGGACGCGCAAGCCGGACAACGCCAGCGTCTGCTCGACCGTCTCCGGCAAGGTCAGCCCGTCGCTGGCAGCCCGCAACTGGTCGACCAGCGCGGCGAAGGCGGCAGTCTTGCCGCCCTGTTTCGCCGCTTGATACAGGCTGATGCCGCCCGCTTTCGCCGCGTCCTGCGTTTGTTCGACGCTGCGCGCCCCCAGTCCGCGCGCCGGAAAATTCACCACGCGCAGAAACGCACCGTCGTCGTCCGGGTTGGCGATCAGGCGCAGATAGGCGAGCGCGTGCTTCACCTCCTGCCGCTCGAAAAAACGCAGCCCGCCATACACGCGATACGGCAGGCCGGCGGAAAACAGCGCGTGTTCGAGCACGCGTGATTGCGCGTTGGCGCGGTAGAGCAGGGCGATTTCGCGCCGCGCCATGCCCTCGGCGGCGAGGGCGCGGATTTCCTCGACGATCCAGCGCGCCTCCTCGGTGTCGTTGACCGCCTCATAAACGCGAATCGGCTCGCCCGAGCCGGCGTCGGTCCACAAATTCTTGCCCAGCCGCGCCGCGTTGTTTTTGATGATGGCATTCGCGGCGTCGAGAATGTTGCCGTGCGAGCGATAGTTCTGTTCCAGGCGGATCACCTCGCTCACCCTGAACTCGCGCTCGAAGTCGCGCATGTTGCCGATCTGCGCGCCGCGAAAAGCGTAGATCGACTGATCGTCGTCGCCGACGCAGAACAGGCAGGCGCCGCCGCCGGCGAGCAGCTTCAGCCAGCGGTACTGCAACACGTTGGTGTCCTGAAACTCGTCCACCAGAATATGCCGAAAGCGGTTTTGATAGTGCTGACGGATCGGCTCATTGCGCTGCAGAAGCTCGTAAGCGCGCAGCAGCAGTTCGGCGAAATCCGCCACGCCCTCGCGCTGGCACTGCGTCTCGTATTCGCGGTACAGCTCGACGCGCCGCCGCGTGTGCGCGTCCCACGCCTCGACCGCGTCCGGCCTCAGCCCGGCCTCTTTCTGCGCATTGATGAAATGGGCCAGTTCCCGTGGCGGAAACTTCTCGTCATCGACGTTGAGCGCCTTCATGAGCCGCTTGATCGCCGCCAGCTGATCCGCCGAATCGAGTATCTGAAATGACTGCGGCAGACCGGCGTCGCGGTGATGCGCGCGCAGCATGCGGTTGCACAAGCCGTGAAAAGTGCCGATCCACATGCCGCGCGTATTGATCGGCAGCATGGCCGAGAGCCGCGTCGTCATCTCCCGCGCCGCCTTGTTGGTGAAGGTGACGGCGAGAATGCCGTGCGGCCCCGTCTGGCCGGTCTGGATCAGCCAGGCAATGCGCGTGGTCAGCACCCGCGTCTTGCCCGAACCGGCCCCGGCCAGAATCAAGGCGTGTTGCGGCGGCAGGGTAACGGCGGCGTGCTGGGGCGGGTTAAGACCGTGAAGCATGGCGGGTATCGGGCGGGGTCGAAAATCGGCCCCGGATTATAGCCTCCCGCCGGGGGCAATTTCCCCTTCCCGGCGCGGCGCGGCTTTCCCGCCGCCGCTATCCGCAGCGAGCGCCCGCCCGCCTTTTCCGGTACCCGGACAGGAAGGGTGAAATGTTTGTATTGCAACGCAACATTTTATTGAACTAAACTCGAAAAATACTTATCAAACAAGAGGAAGTTAGTTAGAATGAAGATGCTGCCATGCAACATCACCGTGCGTCATAAAGGGTCATGTCTAGCGTCATATTTGTAACCGCGCCTCGCAAACTAACGGGAGCGGAAGGCGAACCGAGACACGTGGTTGGAAAGGAGGACATCATGAACACGAAGCACAACGTCATGCCCGTAGTCCGTGAAACCGATGCCCGGAAAACCCGCGCACGGAGTCCGCTGATCCTGCGCTGGGCGACGCGCAAAACCGGTATCCCCGAAGCCCGCGCCGAAGAACTCTGGCGCGAAGCCTGCCATCACGCCGCCAAAGCCACCGGCCAGGTCGGCACCTCCGAATACTGGGAAGCCGCCGAAACCCGGCTCTACAAGCTCATCGAGCGGGAAAGACAGAACTGCCTGCCGACGCCCGAACTCAGCCCGTGGGTGCGCCTGCAATCACGCATCGCCCACCTGCCCCTGCTTGCCGCCGAAGGCTGGTCCGTCGCCCTCGCCCGCCTGCTGTCCACCCGAGCGTCGTAATTCCGCGCTTTCGGAGCGCAACCCCGCAAACTTCTTCCACGCTTTTCCCCTCTCCCTCAATCCCCCCGATCAAGTCGGGAGGGGCCGGGGGAGAGGGCATGCGGCGGTAGGCTGGGTTGAGCGCAGCGAAACCCAGCTTCGGCATGCTGGGATTCCACTTCGTTCCATCCCAGCCTACGTTCCTGCGAGCAAATCGTTGTCATTCCCGCGAAAGCGGGAATCCATACAGCGGTGGATTCTGCGACTACGCTTCGCTCCGCGCAGAATGACAACCCTGACGCTCCCCTCGCCCGCTTGCGGGAAAGGGACGGGGTTTGTGAAGCCCTCCCCTTCAAGGGGAGGGTTTGGGTGGGGATGGGGTTCAATGAATCCCGCAACCCATCCCCATCCCGGCCTTCCCCTTGAAGGGGAAGGAGAAAATCTCTCC
>JAITMP010000039.1 GCA_031277315.1 Zoogloeaceae bacterium
CTGCTGTCACGCGCCGCGCCGCGATGGCATTCGTCAATGATGATGAGATCGAAGAAATCCGGGCGGTATTGCCGGAACACATCGTCGCTGGCGGTCACCAGCGCCTGATAGATGCCGAAATACATATCCCGCGCCTGACTGGCGTCGTCGCTGCTGATTTTGTGACGGGCGTCGGCGAAGTGAATGAAATCCTTGTCCTTGGGATCGTCGATCAGCAGATTGCGGTCGGCGAGAAACAGGATTTTCGGGCGGCGGTATTCGCCCGTGCGGTTCCAGCGGGTGTTCCAGAGCTTCCAGCACACCTGAAAGGCGACACTGGTTTTGCCGGTGCCCGTGGCCAGCGTTGCCAGCACGCGCTTTTTGCCGGTGAGAATGGCTTCGACGACGGCGCGAATGCTGGCGTCCTGATAGTAGCGGGGAATTTTGCCGGAAGTGAGGTTGTAGGGTTCGCGCAGGGTTTGTTGCGCCGCTTCGGATAGCGCGGTCGATTGATTCAGGCGTGCCCACAATTCGTCCGGCGTGGGATAGCGTTCGATTTCGCGCTCAGTGCCGGTGGTGTAGTCGATTTCGATGATGCGTCGGCCATTGCTGGCGTAGGCAAAGCGCAAGTTCATCATCTCTGCGTAATCGCGCGCTTGCTGGACGCCGTTCTCGGCAGGCAGGCCGATTTCCTTGGCCTCAATGACGGCAATGGGAAAATCGCGGCGATAGTAAAGAATGTAATCCGGCTTCCTCACCTTGGCGCGACGCGCCTTGCCATTGATCAGCAGAATGCGCCCATCGGTGATCTGGCGCTGCTCGCCGATGACGCACGGCGAGTTGCCCCAGCCTGCTTCAAGCAATTTGGGCGTGATGAGTTCACGGCAGGTGTCGGCTTCGGTCATTGCGCTTGTTTGCATCCCCTGACCTTTTATCGCGTTGGCTTGAATTTGATCCGCCAATATGCCACAAACGTACTTGCCGGTTAAGACATCTCCAAATAATCCGCAGAGCGCCGCCAACCGCTATGGCGTTCAGGACCGCGTCTCAGACATTGAAGCGGAAGTGCATGACGTCGCCGTCGTGGACGACGTAGTCTTTGCCTTCGAGCCGCATTTTGCCGGCGTCTTTGGCGCCGTGTTCGCCTTTGCAGGCGATGAAGTCGTTGAATGAAATCACCTCGGCGCGGATGAAGCCGTGCTCGAAGTCGGTGTGGATGACGCCGGCGGCTTGCGGGGCGGTGTCGCCCTTGTGGATGGTCCAGGCGCGCACTTCCTTGACGCCGGCGGTGAAGTAGGTTTGCAGTCCGAGCAGCGCGTAGGCGGCGCGGATGAGGCGGTTCAGTCCGGGTTCTTCCAGCCCCATGTCACTCAGGAACATCGCTTTGTCTTCGTCGGCCAGATCGGCGATTTCGGCTTCCATCGCGGCGCAGAACGGCACGACGGGCACATTTTCCTTTGCCGCGTCGGCTTCCACCGCCGCCAGCAGCGGGTTGTCGGTGAGTCCTTTTTCGTCGACGTTGGCGGCGTACAGCGTCGGCTTGGCCGTGATGAGACAGAAGGGTTTCAGCGCGGCCCATTCTTCCTTCGACAGATCGAGCGCGCGCACTGGCCGCGCTTCGTTGAGTTGCGCGGCGCATTTGTCCAGCACCGCCACCAGCAGCTTCGCTTCCTTGTCGCCGGCCTGCGCCGGCTTGCGGTAGCGGGCAAGCGCCTTGTCGACGGTCGTCAGATCGGCCAGCGCGAGTTCGGTCTTGATGGTTTCGATGTCCGAAAGCGGTTTGATTTCGCCCGCCACGTGCACGATGTTGTCGTTGCGGAAGCAGCGCACGACATGCACGATGGCGTCGGTTTCGCGGATGTTGGCGAGGAACTGGTTGCCCAGCCCTTCGCCCTTGCTCGCGCCCGCCACCAGCCCGGCGATGTCGACGAATTCGACGATGGCGTTCTGGATGCGTTGCGGCTTGACGATGGCGGCGAGTTGCGCCAGACGCGGGTCCGGCACTTCGACGATGCCGACGTTCGGCTCGATGGTGCAGAAGGGGTAGTTTTCCGCTGCGATGCCCGATTTGGTCAGCGCGTTGAAGAGCGTCGATTTGCCGACGTTGGGCAGGCCGACGATGCCGCATTTGAGACTCATGGATTTGCCTTGGCGTTGAGTTTTTGCATGGCGGCGGAATAGTCGCCGCCTTTGATGAGGGGCCAGTGTTCGAGGGCGCGGTCGAGCGCGTCTTCGATGAGCGCGCGTTCTTCGGCGCGCGGTTTTTTCAGCACGTAATCGACGACCAGATCGCGGTCGCCGGGATGGCCGACGCCGATGCGCAGCCGCCAGAAATCCTGCGTGCCGAGATGCGCCGCGATGTCCTTCAGCCCGTTGTGTCCGCCCAGACCGCCGCCGAATTTCAGACGCAGCGCGCCAGGCGGCAGATCGAGTTCGTCGTGCAGCACTAGCATTTCCGTTGGCGGAATGCGATAGAAGCGCGCCAGCGCCGCGACCGACTGGCCCGAGCGGTTCATGTAGGTCTGCGGCATCAGCAGCCAGACCGGGTCGCGCGCTTGATCGTGCGTTCGATTGCGCGTGCGATCCCGCGCATGGCCGGCGATGCCGTGAAAGCGGGATTCCGGCCTGAGTTCCGCGCCCAGCATCGCGGCCAACCGCTCGCACAGCCAGAAGCCGGCGTTGTGACGGTTGTCCGCATGCTTGCTGCCCGGGTTGCCCAGACCGACGATGAGACGCGGCGCGGCCACGGCGGAAGCGAGGGTGAGCGCGAAGGCGAAAGCGGAAGCGCCCGGCGGCGGTGGCCGCCGGGCACGTGCTTACTTCTTCTCGGGCTGCTTGGCCGGCGCGGCGGCAGCGGCTGCTGCCGGCGCCGCAGTGGTTGCCGCTGCGGCCTGTTCGCCCGCCGCCAGATCGGCTTCGGTGGTGCCGCGCGGCACGGTGATGGTGGCGACGACCGGATTTTCGTTCCGGTGCAGCGCGATTTCGACACCCTGCGGCAGTTGCAGATCCTTGACGTGTATCGAGTGGCCGACGGAGACATCCTTCATGTCCACCTCGATGAACTCCGGCAGGTGGGCCGGCAGGCAGGTGATTTCCAGCTCGTTCAGGATATGGCTGGCGACGCCGCCTTGCAGCTTGACGCCCGGCGCGATGTCGGCGTTGACGAAGTGCAGCGGCACTTTCATGTGAATCTTCTTGTCGGCGGCGACGCGCTGGAAGTCGATGTGCAGCACCTGCGGCTTGTAGGCGTGCATCTGGTAGTCGCGCAGCAGAACTTGCTGCTTCTGGCCGCCCAGATTCATGGTCAGGATGGAGGCGTGGAAAGCCTCCTGCTTCAGGCTATGAAAGAGGGCGTTGTGATCCAGCTCGATCGGCTGCGCCGCCGTCTCGCCGCCGTAGAGGATACCGGGCACTTTGCCCGTGCGGCGCAGGCGGCGGCTCGCTCCGGTGCCCTGCAATTCGCGCTTGCTTGCGTTGAACTCGATTTTCATTGCGATTGCTCCAGTAAAAAACCCTGACCGCGACCAGTCAGGGGGTTGTAAAAACTATTCCATGAACAGCGAGGAAACCGACTCCTCGTTGCTGATGCGCAGCATCGTCTCGGCCATCATCTCGGCGATTGAAATCTGCCGGATGCGGGGACAGGCGCGCGCGTCTTCCCGCAGCGGAATGGTGTCCGTCACCACCAGCTCGTCGAGCACCGAATCCATCACCCGCCGCACCGCGTCGCCCGACAGCACGGGGTGGGTGCAGTAGGCCAGCACCTTGGCGGCGCCGTGGTCTTTCAGGGCCTGCGCCGCCTTGCACAGCGTGCCGGCGGTGTCCACCATGTCGTCCATGATGACGCAGGTGCGCCCTTCCACTTCGCCGATGATGTTCATCACTTCCGACACGTTGGCTTTCGGCCGCCGCTTGTCGATGATGGCAAGATCGGATTCGAGCCGCTTCGCCAGCGCCCGCGCCCGCACCACGCCGCCGACGTCCGGCGACACCACCAGCAAATCCTTGTGCTGGTTCTTCCAGATGTCGCCGAGCAGGATCGGCGCGGCGTAGATGTTGTCGACCGGAATGTCGAAAAATCCCTGAATCTGGTCGGCGTGCAGATCGACCGTCAGCACACGGTCGACGCCTACCGCTTGCAGCATGTTCGCCACCACCTTGGCCGAGATCGCCACGCGCGCCGAGCGCGGCCGGCGGTCCTGACGCGAATAGCCCATGTAGGGAATCGCGGCAGTGATGCGCCCGGCGGAGGAGCGCCGCAGCGCGTCGACCATGATGATGAGTTCCATCAGGTTGTCGTTGGTCGGCGCGCAGGTCGATTGCAGGATGAAGCAGTCCTTGCCGCGGACGTTCTCCATGATCTCGACGTTGACTTCGCCGTCGGAGAAGCGGCTCACCGAGGCGCGGCCGAGCGAGATGTTCAGGCGCCTGACCACATCCGTGGCCAGCTTGGGGTTGGCGTTCCCCGTGAATACCATCAGGCTGTCATAGGCCATGCGCGGCTCCCGTGCGCGTTTCCGTGGCGAATTCGCTTCTGCAAACGATGCGGGCAGGTGACGGCGCACCTGCCCGCGTCTTCAATTTGGCTGGGGAGGAAGGATTCGAACCTTCGCATGCCGGAATCAAAATCCGGTGCCTTAACCAGCTTGGCGACTCCCCAGAAGTCTCAATCAGCGAACGCCAGCAGGGGATGCGCATCCAGACCCCGCGCGACCCAGCCCGTCATGCTTTCCGGCATTTGCAACAGCACGGCGCGCGCGGCTTTTTCGAGGGCGAAGGGAGCGAAAACACATGCTCCGGATCCGGTCATGCGCGCCTCGGCGTGGTGCGCATACAGTCTTAACCAGGCTCGCGCTCGCGCTACCTCCGGGTAGCGTTCGCATACCACGGGTTCGAGATCGTTTCGGCTCCCGGTCATCCCGAGATCACCCCAACCCGCTGAAAAGTCCGGCATTTTGATGGGTTTCGTATCACGTGTCAATTGCGGCGCGGCGAAGATTTCAGCAGTCGACACCCGCACCGGCGGTTCGATCACGAGATACCAGGCCGGCGGCGGATCGGCGGCTTGCAGGACTTCGCCGATCCCTTCCACGAAGGCATTGCGGCCAAAGAGGAAGAAAGGCACATCCGCACCCAACTGCAGCCCGAGCGCTTGCAAACGCTCGCGCGGCCAGTTGATTTCCCAGAGGCGATTCAGCGCCAGCAGCACGGTGGCCGCGTCGGAACTGCCGCCGCCGAGTCCGCCGCCCAGCGGCAGGCGTTTTTCGAGCGTGATGTCGACGCCGAGCCGGCAGCCGGCGGCTTCTTGCAGCAGCCGCGCCGCGCGCAGGCAGAGATCGTGTTCCTCGGGCACGCCGGCGAGCGGATGAACGCGCCGGATGTCGCCGTCTGTTCGCGGCGCGAAACGCAGCGTGTCGCCGCGGTCGATGAGGCGGAACAGCGATTGCAGCAGGTGGTAGCCGTCGGCGCGGCGGCCCACGACGTGCAAAAAAAGATTCAGCTTGGCCGGCGCCGGATAATCACGATCCCAGTCCATCATTCTGTCACCCTCCATTGGTCAATTACCAGACGCACTTCAACGTCTTCGCGCTGCGCGTGGAGCAGCGCCGGCAAGGCGTTCGGCGCTTCGCTCTCATAGCGCAGATATTCGATTATCCAGCCTTGCTCGGACAACGCCACCGGGCGTCCGGCGGCATCCACGCTGATCGCGCCGCCGTCGCCGGCGCGGCCCAGCGCCCAGCGCCCGAGTCCTGACACCGGTAGACGGGCGCCGAACACCTGCTCCGACAAGCTTTCCAGATCCGGAGCGGCATAACGCTTCCGGTCGGACGTTTCCAGCAGCGCCGCGCCAGCGCGGGCGCTCAGACGCGCCAGCCCTTGACCGAGCGGCCCGCTGATGACGATTTCATCGGATTGCGCGTCGTGGCGCCAGTCGATGCCGGCGGAAAAATTTTCCTCGGCGCGGCGCACGGCGATGCGCCCTTCGATGTGAAAAGACGCGATGGCCTCGCGCGGCGGGCGTGACGGCGGCGCCGGTTCCAGCATGGCGCAGCCGGCCAGTAACGCGAGGCAGGTTGCTGTTGTAGCAAGGCCGAGGCGTACGCGGCGCGGCATCAGGGCATGAAGCGCTTGATGGTTTCGGCAAGGGCTTCGTTGCCGGGGTAGGCCTGGGCGGCTTCCTGCCAGAGTTGCCGCGCTTCTTCTTTGCGGCCGAGCGCCCACAGCACTTCACCCAGGTGAGCGGCGATTTCCGGGTCGGGCCGGATCGAGAATGCCCGTTGCAGCCAGGTCAATGCGTTGGCGTTGTCGCCTTTGCGATAGCGCAGCCAGCCCATGCTGTCGATGATGAACGGGTCGTCGGGCGACAGTTCCAGCGCCTTGGTGATGAGCTGTTCCGCTTCGGTCAGGCGCAGATTGCGTTCGACGAAGGAATAGCCGAGGGCGTTGTAAGCATGGGCATGATCGGGCTTGAGGCGGATCAGCTTGCGCAGATCGGCTTCCATCGTGTCATGCCGGCCAAGTTTTTCCGCCAGCAGCGCCGATTCGTAGAGCAGTTCCGGCTGCTCGGATTCCTGCGTCAGATTGGCGGTGAGCAATTCATAGGCTTCCTGCGTCCGGCCGGCGTCCCGCAGAAGCTGGCTCTCCGCCAGCAGCAACTGGACGCGATCGGCGCTGCCCGCCGCCCGCAGCGCCTGCAAATGGCGGCGTCCGGCTTCCAGATCGCCGCGCCGGGCCAGCAATTGGGCGGCGCGTAATTGCGCGCCCAGATACTGCTCGCCGGGCGTGACCTTGGCATACCAGCCCAAGGCCGCATCGTAGTCCTTGCGTTCTTCGGCGATCTGGCCGAGATAGAAACGCGCCGCGTTTTCGGCGAAACCGCGCTCCAGCAGTTTCTTCAGATTTTCTTCCGCCGCCGTCCAGTCCGACAACTGCATGGAGAGCACCGCGACGGCATAAATCACGTCGGGATTGTCGGGAAAATCGCCCAGCAGCCGCTGAAATTCGGCGCGCGCCTGCGGAAACTGGCGCAGGCCGATGAGGCCGCGCGCGTATTGCAAGCGCACGTCGCGCGCCTGCGGGTGGCCGGCGAGATAGTCCCGCAATGTTGCGACCGCCGTCTCGGGCGATTCGGCGCGCTGCAACTGCGCCTTGAGCATCGCCGCCAGATCCCAGTCGGGGCGCAAGGCCAGCGCCTTGTTGGCCTCCGTCACGCCGCGCCGCCATTCCGCCGCGTCGAGGGCGGCCTGGGCGCGCGCGAAATGCGCTTCGGCCATGCCGATATAGGGCAGCGTCAACTGCTCGATCATGGCGGACACGGCTTTCTTGTCGGGATGACGGGCAAAAATGCGATTCAGCCGCAGCAATCCGCTTTTAACATCGCTTTCCTGCGCCAGCAGCTTGGCGACATACGGATACAGTTCGTCCAGCCGGTTGGCGAGGATCAGCAGGGTCACGGTCATTTCCCGCGCCTGCTGTGATTCCGGATCAATCTCCACCCACAGTCGGGCCGCCTCCAGAGCGGCGTTGAGGTTGCGCCCGCGCAGCGCGACCTCGGCGGCGCGGCGGGCGACGCGCGGGTCGCGCGTCGAGCGGGCCAGATCCAGATAGGCCGATGTCGCCAGGCCGGGATCGCCGCGCTGATCGGCTATTTCGGCCAGAAGCGTCTGGTAAAGAATCTGGCCGGTGAGTTCGATGCCGGGCAGCGGCTCGCCGGGCGCTTCGGGGGCAGCCGTGACTTCTTCCGGCGGCTGGGTGGGTGTTTGAGCGCAGGCGGCAAGCAGGCAGACGGCGGCGGCCACAACGGGCGCCAGCAGGGAACGGCGGGAGGAATTGTTCATGAATATGGCGTCCGCTGGGACGGCGTAGAATCAGGACATGTCCGAATTATGTTAGGGGGTTTTGCCACCTCCGGCAAGCAAACCCGCCAAATCCGCGCGCCGCCATGCCCGAATTGCCCGAAGTCGAGATCACCCGCCGTGGTTTGCTGCCCGATCTGGCGGGCCGTGCAGTCGATGCCGTTGTCACGCGCCAGACCGCGTTGCGTTACCCGCTGCCGCGCGCGCTCAACCGCCGTCTGGCTGGACAGATCCTGCGCGGCATTGACCGGCGCGGAAAATATTTATTGTTCCGCTTCGATCCGGGCACGCTGATCCTGCATCTGGGCATGTCCGGCAGCCTGCGCCTGACGCCGCCCGGCGAGCCGCCGGGAAAACACGATCATCTGGATATCGTCTTCGGCGGGCGTGCGCTGCGCCTGCGCGACCCGCGCCGCTTCGGTGCCCTGCTGTGGACGCCGGACGATGCCGCCGCGCATCCGCTTATCGCGCCGCTCGGCATCGAGCCTTTATCCGGCGCTTTTGACGGCGGCTGGCTGTACGCTGCCACGCGCCAGCGCCGCGCGCCCATCAAACTCTGCCTGATGGACAGCCACGTCATCGTCGGCGTTGGCAATATTTATGCTTCGGAAAGCCTGTTCCGCGCCGGCATCGACCCGCGCACGCCGGCCGGCAAACTATCCAGAGCGCGTTGCGACCGTCTTGCCGCCGCCGTCAAGACCACGCTGGAAGCGGCGCTGGCCGCCGGCGGCAGCAGCTTGCGCGATTTCATTCACAGCGACGGCGGTTCCGGCTGGTTTCAGCAGCAGCATGCCGTCTATGGCCGCGAAGGCGAACCCTGCCGCGCCTGCGGCGCCAAGGTGCGCGCCCTGCGGCAGGGCCAGCGTTCCACTTTTTATTGCCCCCGCTGCCAGCGTTGAAGGATGGGTGGTGATGAACGGCGTTCGCTTTATGAAGGTTGCGATCAGAAGATTCTGCCTTCCTCTGGCTGCGACCATCGTGCTCTGGTTTGCGTCCGTCTTGCTTTTTGGCCTTATGGCCGAAATGATGCTCGGCAGTTGGGAAAGTGGCCGTGTGTACCCGTTCATGAATGTCCATCTCTTGGAAGCAGCAGCGGAGGGGACTTATTCACCACTTCAAGATCCTGCCTTCGTGTTGTACTCGATTGCGGTAGTCACCGTGGCGTTTGGGCTGCCCGCGTTCTGGGGCGCGTATGGAGCAACCCGATTTCAGTTGGCTGTTGTGATTGCGGCCATTCTGTTAAGTGTTGCGTTGTTCGCTTTCCATCTTCGGACAGCATTCTCCCCGCTAATACCGCCGCCAATTAAAACTGCCGCCGCATTCATTCTTTTTGCTTCGCTTGTTGCTGGCGGCGTTGGCATGTTTGTCTCAAGACGCGCCGGTACAAGACATGACTAACAAGCGAGCGGAGTTCGCGCACCCTGCTCGCCAAACAGTGAGCCGCTTGCTCGCGGCTTGCGCGGAATGCCAGGCTCATGAAAAAGCAGTAGACGTCGCTGCTGGCCGCGCGTTGCCAACAACTTCATAGAATGCTAATATTTGTCATATACACTGAAACATTTGAATCTTAAAGTGAGGGAGCGGTTATGGGACTTACCCAGCATTTTTCCGCATACAGTCAATGGCGCCGGTCGGTTTCCGCAAACCTGCTGAGTTTGCGCGACTGGCTGACGACAAACGAACTGAGCGATGCCCAAACCGAATTGCGCTTGCAGCAATTGCAGGAGCGGCTGCGCGAGGACAAGCTGATCGTCGCCTTCGTGGCGGAGTTCTCCCGTGGCAAATCCGAACTCATCAACGCCATCTTTTTCGGCGACTACGGTGGCCGTGTTCTGCCGTCGGCGGCCGGCCGCACCACGATGTGCCCGACCGAGTTGCTCTACGACGCCGGCCAGCCCAACGCCATCGCGCTTTTGCCCATCGAAACGCGCTCGACGCACGCCAGCGTGGCCGAGTTCAAGCGGTTTCCCGATGAGTGGCGTAACGTCGCGCTGGACACGGCTTCGGTGGAAGCCATGCAGTCCGCGCTCGCCCGTGTGAGCGAGAAAAAACGCGTCAGTCAGGAAGAGGCCATCAAGCTCGGCTTCAGCATCGAAACCGAAGACGAGGAAGGGGCGACGCCGGAGGAGGGATCAAAGCCGGAGGAAGGACTGAAACCGGGCGTCGACGGGCTGGTCGAGATTCCCTGCTGGCGTCACGCCCTCATCAATTTCCCTCATCCCCTGCTCAAGCAGGGGCTGGTCATTCTCGATACGCCCGGCCTGAACGCCATCGGCGCCGAGCCGGAATTGACGCTGTCCCAACTGCCCAGCGCCCACGCCATCCTGTTCATTCTCGCCGCCGATACCGGTGTGACCCAGTCCGACCTTGCCGTCTGGCGCGATCACGTCAACGGCGCGCGCGCGCGGCGCAAGGGCTGCATCGCCGTCCTCAACAAGGTTGACGGCCTCTGGGACGGCATCCGCACCGACGCCGAAATCGAAGACGAAATCGTTCGCCAGGTGCACGATACGGCGGACATCCTCAAGCTCGATCCCGCGTATGTTTTCCCCGTCTCGGCGCAGAAGGGGCTGCTGGCCAAGATCAGCCACGATGCCGCGCTGCTGGCGAAGAGCCGTCTGCCGGCGCTGGAGCAGGCGCTGACGGAGGAGCTTATCCCGGCCAAGCAGGACATCGTGTGCGACAACATCGAGAGCGAAGCGGACGATCTTGTCCTCCGCGCGCGCACCCTGCTGCAAACGCGCCAGCACGGCATCGCCGACCAGCTTGCCGAACTGACCGAACTGCGCGGCAAGAATCAGGGCGTCATCGAATACATGATGCGCAAGGTGAAGGTCGAGAAAGAGGAATTTGAAAGAGGATTGCAGCGCTACTACGCCGTGCGCAGCGTGTTCTCGCAGTTGACCAACAGCCTGTACGCCTATCTCGGCATGGATGCCCTGCGCGAGGAAACGCGCCGCACGCGGGACGTGATGCAGCAAGCCACGTTCTCGAAGCAACTGCGCGAAGCGATGAAGGATTTCTTCCGCCGAGTACGCGAGAATCTCAGCAAGTCGTCCGGCGAGATCGGCGAGATCACCAAGATGATGGAGGCGATGTGCGAGCGTTTCGCGGTCGAGCACGGCATGAAGCTGTCGCCGCCGCCGCCGTTCTCCCTGTTGGGTTACGAGAAGGAAATCGCCCAGCTTGAAACCGGCTTCAACGCCCATTTCGACACGTTATTCAACATGGTGACGTACGCCAAGCAGAGCCTGACACAGCGTTTCTTTGAGACGGTGGCGACGCAGGTGCGGACCATTTTCGAGACGGTCAACCGCGACGTCGATCACTGGCTGCGCACCGTCATGTCGCCGCTGGAAACGCAGGTGCGCGAATACCAGTTGCAGTTGAAGCGGCGGCTGGAAAGCATCAAGCGCATCTACCAGGCCACCGGCACGCTGGAAGATCGCGTGCGTGAACTGGAGCAGATGCAAGCGGCGCTGGAAACGCAACTGGCGCAACTGGGCGGCATCTCCGGCAGCTTGCAGGAAACGCTCCACTCCGAAGTAAAAGAAACCGCTCAAGCGGCGGCTTGAGCGGCGGGATGGAACAGGGCGCGGAACAGGGCGTGGATTACGCCTTGCCGCCGGTCAGCTTCAGGAATTTCTGCTGTAGCTGGTCCTTGTCCTCGACCCGGTCCGGGTTCGGGATGATGCAATCGACCGGGCACACCTCGACGCATTGCGGCGTGTCGTAGTGGCCGACGCACTCGGTGCACTTGTTCGGATCAATCTCATAGATTTCATCGCCCTGCGAAATCGAGCTGTTGGGACACTCCGGCTCGCACACGTCGCAGTTGATGCATTCGTCGGTAATCATCAAGGCCATCTTGTTTTCCTCACTCGCTTGAAATTCTCTGGCGCAGCCGCTCGAACACTTGCGGCTGCACGAACTTGCTGACATCGCCGCCGAGAACGGCGATTTCCCGCACCATGGTGGCGGAAATAAACTGGTATTTCTCGGCCGGAGTCAGGAACACCGTCTCGACATCCGGGTTCAGGCTGCGGTTCATGCCGGCCATCTGGAATTCGTACTCGAAATCCGACACCGCGCGCAGCCCCCGCAGGATGATGCGCGCGTTCTGCCGGTGCAGAAAATCCATCAGCAGGCCGTCGAAGCCCTCGACGCGGACGTTCGGATAGCCCGCCAGCATCTCGCGGGCGATGGCGATGCGCTCGTCGAGGGAGAAAAAAGGCCGCTTCGAGCGGCTGTCCGCCACCGCCACCACCACTTCCCGGAACAAGTCCGAGGCGCGCCGCACGAGGTCTTCGTGGCCGAGCGTCAGCGGGTCGAAGGTGCCGGGGTAGATTGCCACACCGCCACTCATGGTTTTGCCTCCAGCAGATGGTAACAGGCCTGGCCCGACCGTCCGCTGCGGACGGTTTCCCAAGCGCCGATGCGCGCAATGGGCTGCCCGGCTTCCGCGTAAATGCGCGCGCCGGGGGCCAGCGCGTCGGGCAGCCGTGGCGCGACACGCTCGATCCAGTCCTGATGATACGGAGGGTCGAGAAACAGCAAGTCGTAACGCCGGGTTGCGCGAGGCAGGAATTCTAGCGCATCCATGCGGATCAACTCCAGCCGGTCGGCGCCGAAAACGGCGGCATTTTTTTGCAGCATGGCGAAAGCGCGCGGATCGCGCTCGACCAGCGTGACGTGCGCCGCTCCGCGCGAGGCGGCTTCAAAACCGAGCGCGCCGCTGCCGGCGAAAAGATCGAGGCAGACGAAACCGTCCAGATTCTGGCCGAGCCAGTTGAACAGCGTTTCGCGCACGGCGTCCGGCGTTGGCCGCAGGCCGGGCGCGTCATGAAAGGTGACGCGGCGGCGTTTCCACTCGCCGCCGACGATGCGGATCCGGCTCACTCCCCGCCCACGATCACCGTGACGAGATGCTCCGGCTGGACGTGCCGCGCAAAGGCGGCGCGGATGCCGGCGGCGCTGACCGCCTCGACCTGCCCCGGAAAATCGTCGAGATACGTTGGCGGCAGGCCGTAGAAGCCGATCACCGAGAGGTATTCGAGCAGCTTGCGGTTGCTGTCGATGCGCAGCGGAAAACCGTCGGCCAGATTGCGCTGGGCGGCTTTCAGTTCCGCCTCGCTCGGCCCGTGGGCGAGAAATTCGGTCAGCACGTCATTCACCACTTGCAGCGCCTCGCGCGCCTGTTCGCGCTTGGTTTGCAGGCCGATCTGGAAGGGGCCAAGCTGTTTCTGTGGCTGAAAATAGCTGTAGACGCTGTAAGCGTAGCCGCGTTTTTCGCGCACTTCCTTCATCAAGCGGGAGACGAAACCGCCGCCGCCGAGAATGTAATTGCCGACGTAGAGCGGGATGTAGTCCGGGTCGCCGCGACGCGCGGCGGGCAGGCCGAGAAGGATGTGCGCCTGCGTGGCGGGATGGTCGACGCGCACCGTGCCGCGCTCCGGCGCTGCCGCCTCGGGCAGGCCGGCATCCGCCGGCGCGGGCGGCAAGTCCGCCGTCAGACGTTGGGCGATCGCCTCGGCTTCGGCGCGTGAAAGATCGCCGATGATGGAGACGACGGCGCGGCGCGCGCCGTAGTGCGTCTGGTAAAAAGTCACGATGTCCTCGCGCGTGATCCGCTCGACGCTGTCGACGCTGGCGGAGCGGCCGTAAGGATGCGCCGGATAGAGCGCAGCGGAAAAACGCTTCGCGGCGATGCTGGCCGGCCGCGTGTCGGCTTCGCGGATGCTGGCGATGACGCGCGCCTTTTCGCGTTCAAGCGCGGCGGCCGGAAAAGCCGGCTGCTGCAACACCAGCCGCAGCAGTTCCAGCGCGGCTTCGCGCTCACGCGGCGAGGACAAGGTGCGCAGGGAAACGCTGGCCCGGTCGAGATCGGCGCCGCCGCCCAACAGCGCGCCGATGTCAGCCAGCCGGTCGGCGATGCGTTCCTCGTCGAGTTCTCCGGCGCCCATGTCGAGCAGGCCGCGCGTGAGTCCGGCAAGGCCGGCCTTGTCCGCCGGCGCGTAGGCGCCGCCGGCGGCGAAATCAATCTGCACGTCGATGATCGGCACGACGCGGCTTTCGACGAAGGCCACGCGGGCGCCGGAAGGCGCCGTCCATTGTTCGATGCGGGGGCCGGCCTGAGCCACGATTGCGGCGAGGCCGAGCAGGGCAAACAGCAGGATTTTTTTCATGAACATGCTCTCTTAATGCCGTGTCGTGATGCCGGGTTTCTGCGCCGCGCCGTTCGGCGGCGGCAGCGGTTGCGGATCGAGGACGGCCACCGTGAGGCGGGCGTCGTCGAAATATTTTTTCGCCACCTGCTGCACTTCTTCCGCCGTCACGCCACGGATTTTTTCCAGCAAGGTGTCGATGTCGCGCCAGTGGAAGCCGCTGGCTTCGAGATGGCCGATTTCCATCGCCTGCGCCATCATCGAATCGCGTTTGTACACCTGGGCGGCGATGAGCTGCGTCCTGACGCGCTCCAGTTCCTCGGCGCCGACGCCTTCATTCGCCACGCGGGCGATTTCGGCCCGCAGCGCGGCTTCCAGTTCGTCCACCGTTTTGCCTTCCGCCGGCGTGCCGTCGACGCTGAACAGGGCTTCGCCGCGCACGGTGGCGTCGTAGCCGGCGCCGGCCGAGACGGCGATCCGCGCGCCGCGCACCAGATTGCGGGAAAAGCGCGCGCCGTCGTGGCCGTCGAGCACGCCGGCCAGCACTTCCAGCGCGTAAGGCTCGCGGTCTTGTTGCAGGTCGCGCAGCGCCGGCACCTTCCAGGCCATCGACAAATAAGGCAGCTTGGCCGGCGCCTTGACGCGCAGGCGCTTGATGCCGGCCTGCTCCGGCTCGCGCTGCGGCTTGCGCTCGGGCAGGGCGCGGCGCGGAATCTTGCCGTAGTGTTTTTCAGCCAGGCGGAACACCTCGTTCGCGTCGACATCGCCGACAACGACGACATAAGCGTTGTTCGGCGCGTACCAGCGGTGATACCAGTTGCGCGCGTCCGCCGCCGTCATGTTTTGCAGATCGTTCATCCAGCCGATGATCGGCCGGCGGTAGGGGTGCGCCTGGAAAGCAGTCGCCATCTGGGTTTCGTAGACCAGCGCCTGCGGGCTGTCTTCGGTGCGCAGGCGGCGCTCTTCCATGACGACCTTGATCTCCTGCGCGAATTCCTTCGGATCGAGCACCAGATTTGCCATGCGGTCGGCCTCCAGCGCCATCATCTCGCCGAGCCGCTTCGCCGGCACTTGCTGGAAATAGGCGGTGTAGTCGAGGCTGGTGAAAGCGTTGTCGCGGCCGCCGACGGCGGCGACGCGCTGATTGAATTCGCCCGGCCCGAGCGTGCGGGTGCCCTTGAACATCATGTGTTCGAGGACGTGGGCGACGCCGGACGTGCCGTCCACTTCGTCCATGCTGCCGGCGCGGTACCAGACCATGTGTACCGCCGTCGGCGCGCGGCGGTCTTCCTGGACGATGATGCGCAAGCCGTTGGCGAGCGTCTTTTCATGCGGAGCGGCGAGCGCCGCGACGGCGGTCAGCGCCAGCGCCGCCGCGAGAAATAGATGGGATCGGGTATTCATGGAGCCTTTCGCGCTTCTGATAAAATTCACGGCGTCATTTTCGCACGGGGATCGGCCCCGCGACGAACGGATATAAATACAGACCAACACAGACCAACACAGCAACAGACCATACAGACCACGCGCCCCATGTTTGGTTTCCTGAAAAAATCCGATGCAACGCCCGATGTGTCCACCGGCGCGCCTGCCGGCGCGCCCATCAATGCGCCCGCCGGCCCGCGCCCGTCCTGGACCGAGCGCCTGAAAGCCGGCCTCTCGCGCACTCGCGCCCAGCTTGGCGGCTTGTTTGGCCGGCGCATCGACGAGGCGATGCTGGAGGAACTGGAAACCACCTTGCTGATGGCCGATGTCGGCGTCGAGGCCACGCAATACCTGCTCGACGAGCTGAAAGCCGCCGTGCGCCGCGAGCGGCTGGAAACCGGCGAGCAACTGCGGCAGGCGCTCGGCGACATGCTGCTGAAACTGATCGCTCCGCTGGAGCAGCCGCTCGACGTATCCGGCCATCAACCCTTCATCATCATGATTGCCGGCGTCAACGGCTCGGGCAAGACAACCTCCATCGGCAAGCTGGCGAAGCATTTTCAGGCGCGGGGAAAATCGGTGCTGCTCGCCGCCGGCGACACCTTCCGCGCCGCCGCGCGCGAGCAACTCGCCGTCTGGGGCGAGCGCAACGGCGTCACGGTCGTGGCGCAGGAATCGGGCGATCCGGCTGCCGTGATTTTCGATGCCGTGAATGCCGCCAAGGCGCGCGGCATCGACGTCGTGCTGGCCGATACCGCCGGGCGGCTGCCGACGCAACTGCATCTGATGGAGGAGATCGCCAAGGTCAAGCGCGTCATCGCCAAGGCCGAGCCGGCGGCGCCGCATGAAGTGCTGCTGGTGCTCGACGCCAACATCGGCCAGAACGCGCTGGCGCAAGTCAAAGCCTTCGACGCCGCCATCGGCGTTACCGGACTCGTTGTCACCAAGCTCGACGGCACGGCCAAGGGCGGCGTCATTGCCGCCATCGCGCGGCAGCAGCCGGCGGGCCATCCCGTCGCGCTGCGCTATATCGGCGTCGGCGAAGGCATCGACGACCTGCAACCTTTCTCCGCGCGCGAATTCGTCGACGCGCTCCTCGGCAAGGCATGATCCGTCCATGATCCGCTTTGAACAAGTCGGCAAGGCTTATCCGGGCGGCATCGCCGCGCTGGCGGAACTGACCTTCGACATCGGGGCTGGCGAGATGGTCATCCTCTCCGGCCATTCCGGCGCCGGCAAGAGCACGCTGCTGAAGCTGATTCCCGCCATCGAGCGGCCGACGCAGGGCACGGTGATCGTCAATGGACAAAACGTGTCGACGCTCAAGCGCGCCGCCGTGCCCTTCCTGCGGCGGAACATCGGCATGGTGTTCCAGGACCAGAAACTGCTCCACGACCGCAGCGTTTTCGACAATGTCATGCTGCCGCTGTCGATTGCCGGCGTGGCGCTGCGCGACGCTGGCCGGCGCGTGCGCGCCGCGCTCGACAAGGTCGGCCTGCTCGAACGCGAAAAAGTCATGCCGGTGGCGCTCTCCGGCGGCGAGCAGCAGCGCCTCGCCATCGCCCGCGCCGTGGTGGCGCGGCCCGCGATCCTGATTGCCGACGAGCCGACTGCGCATCTGGACGACGACACCGGGCGCGACATCGTCGCCACCTTCCGCGCTTTCAATCAGGTCGGCGTCACCGTGCTGGTGGCAACCCACCACGACGCGCTGTTCACCCCCTTCATGACGCGGCGCCTGATTCTCTCGCGCGGGCGGCTGGCCGCATGAACGCCGCTCGTCAGCGCAAAGGAAAACGCGCATGAAAGGCTGGCTGCTGCATCACCGTCAGGCTGCCGCGCAGGCGTTGCGCCGTCTGGCCGCGACGCCGCTGAATACCCTGCTCGGCGCGTTGGTGCTGGGCACCGCGCTGGCCTTGCCGGCCGGCGGCGAGATGATGCTCGCCAACTTCCAGCGTCTGGCCCGGCATATCGCCGCCACGCCGCAGCTTTCCGTATTCATGGCCCTCGATACCTCGGTGAAAGAGGTCGACGAGATCGAGTCGATGCTGAGAAAGCATCCGCAAACGCTGAAGGTGCGCAAAGTGCCGCGCGAGGAAACGCTGCGCCGCCTGAAGGAAAGCGAAGGGCTGGGCGAAGTCATCGAGAGCCTGCCGCGCAACCCCTTCCCCGACGCTTTCGTCGTGGCGCCGAAGGACGAATCGCATGCCAGTCTGGAAGCGATGCGGGCCGAGTTCGTCAACTATCCGCATGTCGAGCATGTCCAACTCGACTCGGCCTGGGTGAAAAAACTGGATGCCTTCCTGCGGCTGGCGCGGCTGGCGGTGGCGTTTCTGGCCGCCGTGCTCGGCATCGCCCTCGTCGCTGTCACCTTCAATACCATCCGGCTGCAAATCCTGACGCAGGAAGCCGAAATCGAAGTCAGCCGGCTGCTCGGCGCCACCGACGCCTTTATCCGCCGCCCGTTCTTTTATTTCGGCGCCCTGCAAGGGCTGGCCGGCGGCTTGGTCGCCTGGTTCGCCGTTTTCGCCGCCACCCTGCTGCTGCGCGGCCCGGTGGCCGACCTTGCCGCCCTTTACGGCGTCGAGTTCGCCCTGCATATCCTGCCCTTGGCTGATTCCGTCCTGCTCCTCGGCCTCGCCGCCCTGCTCGGTTTGGCCGGCGCCTGGGCCGCGCTGTTCCGCTATTTGCGCGACTGATTATTCGTGGCGTTCCGTTTGTGAATACCGGCAAGTAAGCGGGGCGGGCGGGAACCCCGGGGCGGATTAGCACTCCAACCCCAAGAGTGCTAAAATGCTTCAGGAGGTGGTTTTATATGACTGATACCTTGAATTTGCCCATGCCGGTTGCCGTCGGCAATCTGGAAAGCTATATCCGGACGGCGAATCGCTTTCCCCTGTTGAGCGAGCAGGAGGAGCAGACGCTGGCGCGGCGCTTTCGTGACGAGGACGACCTCGACGCGGCCCGTGGCTTGGTGCTGTCGCATCTGCGGCTGGTGGTGGCGGTGGCGCGCGGCTACCTCGGCTATGGTTTGCCGCACGCCGACCTGATTCAGGAGGGCAATGTCGGCCTGATGAAGGCGGTCAAGCGTTACGATCCGGCTCGCGGCGTGCGGCTGGTTTCTTTCGCCATCCACTGGATCAAGGCCGAAATCCACGAATACATTCTGCGCAACTGGCGTCTGGTGAAAATCGCCACGACGAAGGCGCAGCGCAAGCTGTTTTTCAACCTGCGCAGCCTCAAGCAGAGCTTGAACGCCATGAACGGCGAGGAAATCGGCGCCGTGGCGAAGCAGCTTGGCGTCAAGCCGGAAGAAGTGCGCGAGATGGAAACCCGCCTCTCCGGCCGCGATGTCGCGCTGGAGGCGAACCCCGGCGAAGACGAGGATACTTTCGCGCCGATCACTTATCTGGTCGATCCCGCCGAGGAGCCGTCGGAAGCCCTCGCCAAGCGTGAATTGCAGCGTTTGCAGGATGAAGGGCTGAAGCAGGCGCTGGCCCAACTCGATGCGCGCAGCCGGCGCATCATCGAGCGCCGCTGGTTGACGGAAGGCGAGGCGGCGACCCTGCACGAACTGGCCGACGAGTATGGCGTTTCCGCCGAACGCATCCGCCAGATCGAAGCCAAGGCCATGCAGAAGATGAAGGGCGCGCTCGCCGAAGCCGTTTGAGCTTGATTAGGCCGGACTGAAAAGCCGTCGCGGAGAAATCTGCGGCGGCTTTTTTATTTGCCGGCTTATTTGCTGGTGAGCAGCAGCTTGAGGTCTTTGGCGATCACCTCGGGTTTTTCGCCGTACTTGATGTAAAGACGCAGCCGGCCTTGTGGATCGTAGGCGTAGCTGCCGGCGGAATGGTCTACCGTGTAGGTGTCGGGCGCGCTGCCCGGCTGTTTCTTGTAGAAAATGCGGAATTCCTGCGCGGTTTGGGCGATCGTCTGCGGATCGCCGTACAGGCCGAGAAAACCCGGGTTGAAAGCCGGCGCGTATTGCGCCAGCAACTGCGGCGTGTCGCGCTCGGGGTCGACCGTCACGAACAGCACCTGCACCTTGGCGGCATCGGCGCCGAGCTGCCGCATCGCCTCAGCCATGCCGGTCATGGTGGTCGGGCAGACATCCGGGCATTGCGTGTAGCCGAAGAAAATCACCACCGCCTTGCCGCGAAAATCCGCCAGGGTGCGGGGCTGGCCGTTATGGTCGGTGAGCGCGAAATCCCTGGCGAAACCGGCTTCGGAAAGATCCGTGCTGATGAATTGCGGCTTCGGATCGGTGCAGCCGCCGAGAACGAGAACAAGCGAAAACAGAATCAAGCGCAACATAAAACGTTACCGCCCAAGGCTCAAAACTTGAAATAGTGGTCGACCAGGAGCGCCGCGAACAGCGCGGCCAGATACCAGATCGAGTAGCGGAAGGTTTTGTGGGCGAGGCGGTCGCTGTAATTCCGGTACAGGCCGATGGCGTAGGCGAGGAAAATTCCGCTCAGGACGATGGCCGAGGCGAGGTAGATCAGCCCGCTCATCCCGATCGCATAAGGCAGCAGGGTGACGACGAACAGCAGGATGGAGTAGAGCAGGATTTGCAGGCGGGTGTAAGCCGGGCCGTGCGTGACCGGCAGCATGGGCATGCCGACCTTGGCGTACTCCTTCGTGCGGTAGAGCGCCAGCGACCAGAAATGCGGCGGCGTCCACACGAAGATGATGAGGAACAGCAGCAGGGATTCAGAGGTGACTTCGCCCGTCATGGCGGCCCAGCCGAGAATCGGCGGCATGGCGCCGGAAGCGCCGCCGATGACGATGTTCTGTGGTGTCGCCGGTTTCAGGAAGATGGTGTAAATGATGGCGTAGCCGACGAAGGTCGCCAGCGTCAGCCACATGGTGAGCGGATTGACGAACCAGTACAGCAGGGACAAGCCGATGCCGCCGATGACGCCGGAAAAGAGCAGGGTCTGGCGCGAATTGACTTCGCCGCGCGGCAGCGGACGGCCCTGCGTGCGGGCCATGATGGCGTCGATTTTTTGCTCAATGAGGCAATTCATCGCGGCGGCGGCGCCGGCGACCAGCGCGATGCCGGTGGTGGCCGCCGCCAGAATCACGGGCGACACCGCGCCCGGCACGGCAAGGAACATGCCGATCACGGCGCAGAACACGATGAGGGAAACGACCCTCGGCTTGGTCAACTGGAAATACTGATGGAAACGGTATCCCAGCGTTTGCTCTGGAGAGGACAGAACTTTCATGTCAGCGTGCAGCGTGTTGTTTTGGGACGATCGTCCGCCGATTCGGGATGCCGAATCTACCATGCTTGCCGCCGGGAAAAAACCGGCGCAGGACAAGATTGACCGCTGGCCGACGGCGGCTGACGGCAGCGGTGGATGCCGGCGGGCGGAAAATCAGCATGCAAGCGCCGCCAGCAAGCGGGCGTGGATGCCGCCGAAACCGCCATTGCTCATGACAAGCACATGATCGCCTTGACGGGCCTGGGCGCTCACGGCGGCGACCAGCGCGTCGATGTCTTCAAACACCGCCGCCTTCCCGCCGAGCGGCGCCAGCGCGCCTTGGGCATCCCAGCCCAGATGGGCGGCGTAGCAGAAAGTCTGGTCCGCCTGCGCCAGACTGGCCGGCAGTTGCGCCTTCATGACGCCGAGTTTCATGGTGTTCGAGCGCGGCTCCAGCACCGCCAGAATGCGCCCGCTGTCACCGATACGCTGGCGCAAACCGGCGATGGTCGCCGAGATCGCCGTCGGATGATGGGCGAAATCGTCGTAGACCGTCACTCCGCGCGCCGTGCCGCGCACCTCAATGCGGCGCTTGACGCCGTTGAAGCAGGCCAGCGCCGCCAGCGCCGCCGCCACCGGCACGCCGGCATGACGGGCGGCGGCGACCGCCGCCAAGGCGTTGGCGCGATTGTGGTCGCCGGGCAGGGCGAGATGCAGGTCGCCGATGCCGACCCCGTCCAGCTTCACCTGAACGTTCCCCTGAACGCCGTCCGGCGCGGCTTCGCCGAGCGACCAGCCCTTTTCAGACGCTCCGGCCTCCTGATGAGCCCCGAACCACTCTACCGGCGTCCAGCAGCCCCGCTCCAGCACCCGTTTCAGGCTCGCTTCGGCGGCATTGGCGAGAATCAGGCCGGATCTTGGCAAAATCCGCACGAAATGGTGAAATTGCGTCTCAATCGCTGCAAGATCGCTGAAAATGTCGGCATGATCGAATTCAAGATTGTTCAGAATCGCCGTCCGGGCTGGATAGTGGATGAACTTCGAACGCTTGTCGCAAAAAGCGGTGTCGTATTCATCGGCCTCGATGACGAAGAAAGGGCTGGCGGTCAGCCGTGCCGAGACGCCGAAATCCTGCGGTACGCCGCCGATCAGAAAGCCCGGATTCAGCCCGGCGTGTTCCAGAATCCAGGCCAGCATCGACGCGGTGGTCGTCTTGCCGTGGGTGCCCGCCACGGCCAGCACCCATTTGCCGCGCAACAGGTTCTCCGCCAGCCACTGCGGGCCGGAAACATACGGCAAGCCCTTGTCGAGGATTTCCTCCAGCAGCGGATTGCCGCGTGAAATGGCGTTGCCGACGACGAACAGATCGGGCGCCAAGGTGACTTGAGCGGCGTCATAACCTTCGATCAGTTCAATGCCCTGCGCCGTCAGTTGGTCGCTCATCGGCGGATAAACGTTGGCGTCGCAGCCGGTCACGCGATGGCCGGACGCCCGCGCCAGCAACGCCACGCCGCCCATGAACGTGCCGCAGATACCGAGAATGTGAATATGCATGAAGGATCAGTCAGAGCAGTTACGATTGATGACTTTTGATTGATTACACCCGCGCCATTCTGCGCGAAGTCACAGAATCCGCGCAAGCGCAGATTCCGCAGCGCCGCTTCGCGCCGCGCAGAATGACGATATGTTGTTAAACACTGCCGGTTTTACCAGTAGTGTTTAACTTTGAGGTTGGCCTTGCGCTCTGGCTGTTTGTGCAATATCTAAATAATGATCCCTAATTTGGCGACCAATCGCATCATCCACCACGGAATCGAGAAAATCGATTTCGAAGCCACTGTCCTCAGTACGTATTTTCGAAGCATCCTCTATCAGCCTTAGAACGGTTTCCTCAAGCAATGGATAGTCACCAATCCGTACAGCAATTCGCGCACGAGTACAAAGAGCGTACCTTACGAATCGGTTATTTCGTATCGCGATTTCTAGCCCCTTTTCTGCGACTTGCCGTGCTTCTTTAACCGTGTCTTGATCGTAACTTAATCGTGCTGCCAAACTGATCCAAGGTACTGGTTCATTCGGGAACTCAACGATCGCTTTCCGCATAGCATCAATCTCTTTATCGAATCGCTCGGCTACAGCATATTCGTGGAAAATCAATTGATACAAAGCGAATCGATCCAACGGGTTGCTAGCTTTGGCTAATTCTCCGTCCAAGAATACGACACCAGCAGCGGGTTCCACGGCTTCGGTTGTTGAAATCCGCCGAAGCTCCTCTAATCGGGAGCGCAAACGAAAATACTCTTTCCTGTCCATCTTTGTCATTTTCTAGTTTGCTCGGTTGGATTGAGCGCAGCGAAGCCCAACGCCATTACCACTCAATCGTGAAATCATCACTCCTCTCCACAGTCTCATTTGATTGCTTATGTCTTGATATTGTGCCCTATCTTCACGAGCTAGCTTTGGCCGGCAGCAGCGTTACCAAGCGTAATAATGCCCTATCTTCCCGCATCGAAAAGCTCTAAAATACCGGCGAACGTCAAGCGATCGGCGCCTATTTTCTTTTATCTCCCTGTTTTTGCCCATGACCCACCATGACCGGAATGCCGGGCGGCTGCATGCCATGCGGCGGAATATTGCCGCGCTGGCTGCCCGTTTGATGGCGGAGGACGGCATCGCCGACTACGGCCTGGCGAAGCGCAAGGCGGCGCGGCAGCTTGGCGCGGCGGAAACCGAGGCGCTGCCGAACAATGCCGAGATCGAGACGGAACTGCGCGCCTATCAGTCGATCTATCAGGAAGATGAGCAGCGCGGGCGCTTGCGGGAAATGCGCTGCGCGGCGGTGGAGGTGATGCGCTTGCTGGAGATTTTCCGGCCCTATCTGACCGGGCCGGTGCTTGACGGCACGGCGGGCCGCTACGCCGAAATCGAATTGGAGGCTTTCCCGGACAGCGGCAAGGAAGTCGAGATTTTCCTGCTCAATCAGGGTTTGCGCATCGAGCAGAATGAGCCGCGCCGGGGCGGTCCGGAATTGCCGGAGTGCGTGCTTACATTTGATTGGAATGAGATTTCCGTGAGACTTTCATTATTTGCGCCGGATGCGGAGCGCGCCCAGAAGCGGCGCAATGGGCGGATCGCCGGGCGCGCCCGGCTGTCTGCCGTGGAATCTCTGCTGGAAACGCCGGCGGCATGAACCGGATCGCGCGCTATTCCCTGTTGGCAATAGCCGTTTCGACGCTGGCCGCTGCCGCTGTTTACTATTTCGGCCAGCCGCACACTGTGGAACCGCCGCCGTCTGAAATGCCGTCTGCCGTGCCCACCGCCGATGCGCCGGCCCGCTTGCTGGCGCTGACCCTGCGCGACCTGAAAGGCAAGCCTCAGCCGCTTTTGCAGTGGAAAGGCAAAGTGCTGGTGGCCAATTTCTGGGCAACCTGGTGCCCGCCGTGCAAAGAGGAAATACTGGAATTTTCGATAATTCACAGCAAATATACAGCGAACGGCGTTCAATTTGTCGGGATCAGCATTGATACGCCGGAAAAAGTCGCCGTCTTCCAGGAGCAGGTTCGGGTTTCTTATCCGCTTCTCATCAGCGATCTGGACACGCTCGATCTTGCCAGTGATCTGGGTAATCGCGCCAAGGCGTTGCCGTTTACGGTGATTCTCCGCCGCGACGGTACGCTGCATGAGGTGAAGCTCGGCAAGTTCGCCACGCCAGCGCTGGAAAAAGCCATTGAATCGGCGCTGAAGCAGGGCCGATCTTCGTCGTAATCCGATTATTTTCTGGACAATCTGCCCCGATTTGCGGCAAACTTGCAGCCATGAACGCCAAACAAGCGGGCTTGAAAAAGACGGCCAAGAAGACGGCGAAGGCCGGAAATGCCACCGGCAAGCGCCGGATTCTGGTCGTGCATGGACCGAACCTGAATCTGCTCGGGCTGCGCGAGCCGGATATTTACGGCGATGAAACCCTTGCCGACATTGATGCTGCGCTGACCCGTCAGGCCAAGGCGGCGGCGGTTGATCTGATAACCTTCCAGAGCAACCACGAGGGCGATCTGGTCGACCGCGTTCAGGCCGCCCGCAGCGAGGGCGTCGGCTTCATCATCATCAATCCGGGCGGCTACACCCATACCAGCGTCGCCCTGCGGGACGCCCTGGCGGCGGTGGCGATTCCTTTTATCGAGGTGCATTTGTCGAATATCCATGCCCGCGAGCCTTTCCGCCGCCACTCTTATTTTTCGGACATCGCCGCAGGCGTCATCTGCGGCCTGGGCAGCCGGGGCTACCGGCTCGCCCTCGACTACGCGCTCAACCCTGTCCGCTGACGTTTCCGTTTCCTCACGGAATTCCGGAACAGCCGCCACGGCGCTCTTCACTGGAGAATGAAAAATGGACCTCAGAAAGCTGAAGGCCTTGATTGATCTGGTCGAAAAATCGGCCATCGCCGAACTCGAAATCGCCGACGGCGAGGAGAAAGTCCGCATTGCCAAGCACGGCGGCGCGATGCCCGCGCCGGTCTACGTGCCTGCGCCATCCGCGCCCCAAGCCGCCCCTGAAGCCGCCGCGCCGTCCGCACCCGCCGAGCCTGCCGCGCCGGCAGCGCCGGAAGGCCATCTTGTCAAGGCGCCGATGGTTGGCACTTTCTACCGCTCGTCCGCGCCCGGCGCGACGTCCTTCGTCGAAGTCGGCCAGAGCGTCAAGGCCGGCGAGACGCTGTGCATCATCGAGGCCATGAAACTCATGAACGAAATCGAGTCCGACGCCACCGGCGTCATCAAGGAGATTCTGGTTGAAAACGGCCAGCCGGTGGAATACGGCCAGCCCTTGTTTGTCATCGGCTAGTCAGACTTTCCGTTTTTCGCTCACCATCTCAAACCGGGAAATTGTCATGCTCAAGCATTTATTGATTTTATTTAGCGCGATAGCGGCGTCCGGCTGCGCCAGCATGCTGGGCGATCCTGCTTCCGAGCCAAAAGAGGGCGCAAGAGCCAGATTGAGAACCATATATGGCACGAGCTGGGTTGACCAGAATGTTTGCGGTGATCGCCCCGATCTTTCCGAGGGAGTATTTGTGTATCTGGGCACGCCCTATGAGAAAAGATCGCTCGGTATGCCGCGCGGCACGCTCGCCAACATGCCTGCGCGTGCCTGGGGAGAAATGCATGTCAGGGCGGATCGGCAGATCAAGGTGCGGGCGAACTTCGCGACCGGCGGGGCAAACTGTGGCGGCGCGGTCTATTTCAAGCCTGAGAAAGACAGGGACTATGAAATTGTCCTGAGCGGTTGCATATTGAGTGCCTACGACATCACGGGCGGCAACGTAAAACCGCTGCCAATCAGTGAACAAAAACTTCCGTGCAACTAGACATGACAATTTTTGGCAATGCTCGCCCGGTTGTCCGGGCGCCTGATATTTCATTCAACCCGGACGCGGGACTTCTCCCGCCATCGGCGGGCGGCTTGGCCAGGCGTTAGGCCAAACTTCCGTTGCTTTTCTACTTCAATGAATGAGAAAACAGCATGAAGAAAACGATTCTTGAAATTTATGCGTTAGCTGTTTGCTTTGTGACCGTGGTTTGTTTTGTTGCCTGTTTAGGAGTGGCTTCTTACAGCGTTGTACAAATAGCAAACCCAAATTTCACAATGCATTCTTACGAATACAATCGATATCAAACCAATGACGCATTCTGGAAGGACTGCGGTCGCTACTATTGCTCAGATGAAGAGAAGAAAAGACCGCGTCCTCCTGAGGCAGAAGTAACAAAACAGCGCGAGGATGCTTTTGCCCTTGCTCTTGCCAGCGAGCAACGCGACGGATATCAAACGCTAGTAAAAACCCTGATCGTCATTCTCATTGATCTGGTTGTTTTTGCTGCGCACTGGGTTATTGCCAGAAGAGCGCGAGTCAATGTTTCTGCCTGACAGTGCGCTCAAGCCGGAGCCATCGCCTGCCGCTTACCTTGGGCGTTAATCCCGCGACACATCATCAAACACACGATGTTCCTTCACGCGCACATTCGTTTGTTGTCTCTTTTTGCGCCCTCCCTTGCTTCGTGGGGGAGGGCGTCCGTAACCCTATGCGATAGCCCGGCCCTTGCCGAAGGGCGCGGCGGCTCGGCGGAACCCTGACATGTTCGAGAAAATCCTGATTGCCAATCGCGGCGAGATCACTCTCCGCATCCAGCGCGCCTGCCGTGAAATGGGCATCAAGACGGTGGTCGTGCATTCCGAGGCGGATATCGAGGCCAAATACGTCAAGCTCGCCGACGAGTCGGTGTGCATCGGCCCGGCGCCGTCCTCCGCCAGCTATCTGAATATTCCGGCCATCATCTCGGCGGCGGAAGTCACCGACGCCGAGGCGATCCACCCCGGCTATGGTTTCCTGTCCGAAAACGCCGATTTCGCCGAGCGGGTGGAGAAATCCGGCTTCGTCTTCATCGGCCCGAAGCCGGAGACGATCCGCCTGATGGGCGACAAGGTTTCCGCCAAAGACGCCATGAAAGCCGCCGGCGTGCCTTGCGTGCCCGGCTCGGATGGCGCTTTGCCGGAAGACCCGAAAGAGGTCGTCAAGATCGCGCGCGCCATCGGCTACCCGGTCATCATCAAGGCGGCGGGCGGCGGCGGCGGGCGCGGCATGCGCGTCGTGCATACCGAGGCCGCGCTTCTCAACGCCGTCACCATGACCCGCGCCGAGGCGCAGGCGGCGTTCGGCAATCCGGTGGTGTACATGGAGAAGTTTCTCGAAAACCCGCGCCACATTGAATTCCAGGTGCTGGCCGATTCGTACAAAAATGCCGTCTGGCTGGGCGAGCGCGATTGCTCGATGCAGCGCCGCCACCAGAAGATCATCGAGGAAGCGCCGGCGCCGGATATCGCCCGCCGCCTCATCACGCGCATCGGCGACCGCTGCGCCGAGGCGTGCCGCAAGATCGGCTACCGTGGCGCCGGCACGTTTGAATTTCTTTACGAGAACAACGAGTTTTATTTCATCGAGATGAACACCCGCTTGCAGGTTGAGCATCCGGTGACGGAGTTCATTACCGGCATTGACCTGGTGCAGCAGCAGATACGCATCGCCGCCGGCGAGAAACTGGCGTTCCGCCAGCGCGACATCGCCTTGAAGGGGCATGCCATCGAGTGCCGCATCAACGCCGAAGACCCGTTCAAGTTCACGCCCTCGCCGGGGCGCATCGACTCTTATCATCCGCCGGGCGGCCCCGGCATCCGCGTCGATTCCCACGTCTATACCGGCTACACCGTGCCGCCGCATTACGACTCGATGATCGGCAAGCTGATCGCTTACGGCGATACGCGCGATCAGGCCATCCGCCGCATGCGCATCGCTCTGTCGGAAATGGTGATCGAGGGCATCAAGACCAACATCCCGCTGCATCAGGAATTGATGAACGATCACCGCTTCATCAAGGGCGGCACCAGCATCCATTATCTGGAGCACAAGCTGGCCACGAAGGACGGGGTCGTGAAGGGGAAATAATCCCATGTGGCTTTCGGTTTCGGTCGTCGCCGACGCCGCGCACGCCGAGGCGCTTGCCGATGCCCTGCTGGCGCTGGGCGCGCTTTCGGCGGGCATCGAGGATGCCGACGCCGGCACCGAGCGAGAGACGCCGCAGTTCGGCGAGCCGGGCAGCGCCGCGACGCCGCTCTGGGCGCATAGCCGCGTGGCCGCCTTGTTCGAGCGCGGCGCGGATCTTCCCGCCATCGTTGCCGCCGCCGCCGACGCGGCGGGGCTGGCCGCCGCGCCAGCTTACGACAGCGCCGAAGTGGATGAGCAGGATTGGGTGCGGCTGACCCAGGCGCAATTCGCGCCGATCCGCATCAATCAACGGCTCTGGATCGTACCCTCATGGCATGCGCCGCCGGACCCGGCGGCGATCAATCTGGAACTCGATCCGGGCCTCGCCTTCGGCACCGGCAGCCACCCGACGACGCGCTTGTGCCTGGAATGGCTGTGCGCCAGCATCGGCGGCGGCGAGCGCGTGCTCGATTACGGTTGCGGTTCGGGTATATTAGCCATTGCCGCAGCCCGGCTCGGCGCGGCTGGCGTGACAGGCGTCGATATCGACGAACACGCGCTTGCCGCCGCCGCCGGCAATGCCGAACGCAACGGCGTCGCGCTGCGGCTCTTGCATTCCCGGGATCCGCTCGACATCACTTTCGACATCGTGGTCGCCAACATCCTCACCAATCCTTTATGCGTGCTGGCGCCGCTCTTGGCCGCCCGCGCGCGGCCGGGCGGACGGATCGCCCTCTCCGGCATCTTGCTGGAACAAGTCGAGCAAGTCCGGCAGGCATATCGCCCCTGGTTCGATTTAACGTTGCAGGCCGAGCAGGAAGGCTGGGCGCTGCTGGCGGGCGCGCGGTCATGATGCTCACCCGCTGCCCGGCGTGCGGCACGACTTTCCGCGTCACCACGGAGCAGATCAAGGCGCGCTCCGGGCGGGTGCGCTGCGGCCATTGCCGGGCGGTATTCGATGCCCTGAAATTGCTGCAAGAAGACGCCACGCCGACCATCGTCGGCGGGCCTTCGCTGCCGCTTCTTCGCGATCCGCCGCCCGCCGCGCCTCGATTCGCCGTCTACGCCTGGGCCGTTGTTTGTCTGCTGGCGCTGATCCTGCTGCTGGCGCAAGCCGCCTACATTTTCCGCGCCGAACTCGCGCTCGCCCATCCCGGCTGGCGGCCGCAACTGGAAGCCCTCTGCCAGCGCCTTGACTGCGAGGTTCCGCTGCCGCGCAAGACCGACCTGCTCGACATCGACGGCTACGACCTGCGCGCCGATCCGCGGCAGAAACGCCTGCTGGCGCTGGCCGCGACGCTGAAAAACCGCGCCGCCTTCACGCAAGCCTACCCGCATCTCGAAGTCACGCTGACCGACGCCTACAACCAGCCGATGATCCGCAAAGTGCTCGCACCGCCGGACTATCTGCCGCAAGGCGCCGACATCAACGCCGGCTTTCCCGCCAACGCCGACATCGCCATTAACCTCCGGCTCGACGCCGGTATCCCCGGCGCCAGCGGCTACCAGCTTTACCTGTTTTATCCCTGAGCGTGATTCATGCGCCTGCCTGTGCGCGACAAGCGCACAAGTTATTCAGGACGGACTACGCGGCAAATACCACCGCCACATGCCCAACCAAAGGCGCGCGGCGGGCGGGGCCAACGACGATTTGCACGTCACGGCCAAGCCGGGTCAAACAATCGAGCATTTTTGCTTCGCTGATGCCACGAAACTGGCCGCGCAACATCTTGGACAGTTTTGGCTGAGTCAATCCAAGAACATTCGCCGCTTGCTGCTGGCTCCATTTGCGGGCTTTGATGATCTCGCCGATCTTGGTTGCAAGCTGCGCCTTGACGATCATTTCGTCAGCGTCGGCCATACCCAAATCGGCGTAGACGTTGCCGGTGCCTTTTTCAATGTCGATCATTTCGTTTTCCCTCTCGCATGCGCCTCTGCCGCTCTCAACCGTTCCCGGATCAAATCCATGTCCGGCTTTGGCGTCGTAATCCCGCGTGTCGATTTCTTCTGAAAACAATGGAGCACATAAACCGCCTCGCCGAATTTGACAGTAATAGTACACGCGCACCCACTCGCAACACGCCAGAAAAATATCCAGCAATTCAGCGCGTTCCCGTGCATTCAGATGAAGGCGGCTTTTTGTTGCAATATGGGCCGTGCCGTGGTGGCAGGATTATGATGTTGGGCTTCGCTATGCTCAGCCCAACCTACTCGTGCTATTGATCCAATTTCGATGATATAAAGATCAAAATAACTCGAAAAAGTACAATTATTAATACTACAAGAAATCCACCTAGAGCAACAAGCTGTATATATTCAGCATGTTTACCGACATAGAAAAACGATACAGCAAACATCAAAACACTTAGACCAGCTGCCGGCACTAGATAATAAAGCAACATTAAGAAGTAAAACCACTTCGTAAGCTTCGGTTTTATCATTATTTTGCTAGGCCAACATCCAAATTCGAGAATGGGTGGAAGTATATTTGCTGCGGTTTGCCAGGTTGAATGAACTCCAGCCCGCGTAGGTTGGGCTTCGCTGTAGCTTAGCCCAACCTACTGCGCTAAAACGTTAATACTACGAAGTATTTTGGCGAAAAGAGGTAGTAACATCAAATTGCCATGAAGCAACTTAAAAGCGATGTCTGCATTTTACCGAACGGATGATATTTTTTCTTCTAATATATATTTGCCATTCCATACGGTAGGGTCTAATCTATTATCGTCAGAATTGATGTAAGAAAGTTTAACGCTCATGATATTTCCTCGAATCTCAATCTTACCTGCATATAAATAATAGCCTGGTTTTTGATGTATCTCTGATCCATCAATTACACCTTCAATTCGCGGTAAGTTAAATTCATTCTTATCGTCAACAGTCACAAATTTAAATGAGCCATGGGCTATGACCAGACGCTTGCCTGTGACTTCTACAATATAACGATCTCCTTCCTTTCGATATGTCGCGATTGGATCGTTGGGTGACATTGACTTACACCCTACAAGCAGTGCAGTAACAAAAATTAGGTACCGTGTTATATACCTAATACTCATATTTATTTTATTTTTGCTGAACTTTTGGATTGATAAAATCTTACTGTATCCTCAAACTGATTGTAGCCCGCGTAGGTTGGGCTGAGCGTAGCGAAGCCCAACGCCGCTACCGCTTTCCAGTCATATCCCCTGATGGCATTCATATCAAGACCACCCACGCAAAACGCGCTCGATGCGCGCACAAAATGCTTGAACCTGAGCCGGGTTGAGGCGTTCGGCTTGGTAGAGCGACAGCATTTCAAGCCGGCAGGCTGGGGCGCAGGCGCCGAGGAGGGCGGTTTTCAGGATTCTTTTCACCGGCTGGCGCATTACGAGGCGATCGACCCACCAGGGCGAGCCGAGGGAGGTGACGCACAGCGCCCGCCGCAGATGGCGCAAGCGGGGCTGGATGGGGCCGAGGTCGCTGGCGTGATCGTAGGCGATGCCGGGCGCCTAGACGCGATCGAACCAGCCTTTGAGCATTGCCGGAAAACCGAACCACCAGGTCGGGAAAATCAGCACGATGGCTTCGGCGGCAAGCAGGCGTTCGGTTTGCGCTTGAATGGCGGACGCATCGAATGGCGGGCGGTAATACGTTGCGCGCTCGGCTGCCGTCAGCGCGGGGGAGAACCCGGCTTCGTACAGATTTTCAACCTGCACTTCATGGCCGGCGTTGTTCAGCGCCGCGATGGCGGTTTTGGCCAGCGCGCCGCACAGGCTGCTGGAGAGGGGATGCGCAAGGACGACGAGGCACTTCATGCGCGGAGTGTATCATCGTCAATGACCAAGGCATTTCGGGGCGGGCGGCGCCACTCGCTATTCACTTGCCATTCACCCGCCATTTGCCCGTTTGTTTGCCTGCTTGTTTACCCGCCCAGGCCGGCGGACAGGGGCGCGTGACCCTGCCGTGACGCCGCGCCCAATCAACGACTTACGCTCGGCGGGGCGTAATCTGGCATGCTTATGGCTGTTCATGCGGGAGGCGCTTCGCGTGGGCAGCTTGTTGAAGCATGACAACCAAATTATTCTGTCATCACCCTTATCGACCACAGGAGATTCATCATGACAACCGTTACTCTCGGCGGCAATCCGATCCGCCTCAGCGGCGATCTGCCCAAGCCCGGCAGCGCCGCGCCCGCCTTCTCGCTCGTCGCCGCCGATCTGCGCGACCTGACCTTGAAGGATTTCGCCGGCAAGCGGAAAGTGCTCAACATCGTGCCGAGCCTGGATACGCCGGTCTGCGCGACCTCCACCCGCAAGTTCAATGAGCAGGCCGGCAGCCTGCCCAACACCGTGGTGCTGGTCGTCTCGGCCGATCTGCCGTTCGCCATGCACCGCTTTTGCGAGGCGGAGGGCCTGAAGAACGTCGTTTCCCTGTCGACCCTGCGCGGGCGTGAATTCATGAAGACCTACGGTGTGGGCATCGAGGACGGCCCGCTCGCCGGGCTGACGGCGCGCGCCGTCGTCGTCATCGATGAGAACGACAAGGTGACGTACACCGAGCTGGTGCCCGAGATCAAGCAGGAGCCGAACTACGACGCCGCGCTCGCCGCGCTGAAAAAATAAACATCGAGGAACCCCGCGCAAATGAGGACGCTGATCTGCGGTTCGATGGCCTACGACACCATCATGGTGTTTCATGACCGTTTCAGGCACCACATCCTGCCTGACCAGTTGCACATCCTCAACGTCGCCTTTCACGTGCCGGACATGCGGCGCGAATACGGCGGCTGCGCGGGGAACATCGCCTACAGCCTGAAGCTGCTCGGCGGCGAGCCGCTCATCATGGCCGCCGTCGGCGAGGACTGCGGCCTTTACATGCAGCGGCTGGCGCGGCTGGCGCTCGACCGCAGCCACGTCCGGGAAGTGCCCGAGACTTATACCGCGCAGGCGTTCATCACCACTGATCTGGATGACAACCAGATCACCGCCTTCCATCCGGGGGCGATGAATTACTCGCATCTGAACCACGTCGCCGAAGCGCGCGACCTGACGCTTGGCATCGTCGCCCCGGACGGGCGCGAAGGCATGTTGCAGCACGCGCGGGAGTTCCGCGAAGCCGGCGTGCCGTTCATCTTCGATCCCGGTCAGGGGCTGCCGTTGTTTGACGGCGAAGAACTCCTGAACTTTTTGCGGCAAGCTGATTACTGCTGCGTCAACGACTACGAATTGCGGCTGCTGTCGGAAAAAACCGGCCAGCCGGTCGAGGCGCTGGCCGGCATGGTGGACGCCTTCGTCGTCACGCTCGGCGCCAACGGCGCCCGGATTCACGCCGATGGCCGCTGGATCGACATCCCTGCCGTCCGGCCCGAGAAGCTGGCCGACCCCACCGGCTGCGGCGACGCCTTCCGCGCCGGCCTGCTCTACGGCATCGCCAGCGGCATGGGTTGGGAAAAGTCGGGCCGTCTGGCCTCGCTGATGGGGTCAATCAAAATCGCCCATCGCGGCGGCCAGAACCACAAACCCGCGCGCGAACAAATCGCCGCCCGCTACGAAGCGGCGTTTGGCGAGAGGCTTTGGTAGGGGTTGGGTTATTGCGGTGAGCGAGCAGGCTGGGTTGAGCGCAGCGAAACCCAGCATGCCGAAGCCGGGATTCCACTTCGTTCCATCCCAGCCTACGTCGCTGCGCTTCGCTCTGCGCAGAATGACAAATTCATGTTGATGTTCGCTGCGCTCAGCGCCAACTTATGGCGTGGGTGTGGCGAGCGCGTAATTGAATCGAAAGCGGATTAGTCAGAACACTCAACCTGAAACACTTCGCGTTCCGGCAGCCGCACCGCCGTCAGGCGGCGTCCCCACAGGCAGCCGGTGTCGAGCGCGAGCAGGTTCGGTTCGATGCGCAGGCCGAGCGCGGACCAGTGGCCGGTAACGAGTACGTGGTCGGCGCTTTGCCGTTCCGGCACGGCGAACCAGGGCAGGTAGCCCGCCGGCGCGTCGGCCAGTTCGCCTTTGGTTCTGAATTCCATCACGCCCTCCGCCGAGCAGAAGCGCAGCCTCGTCATGGCATTCACGATCACGCGCAGGCGCGGCCAGCCGGTGAGATCGTCGCGCCAGCCCGGCGGTTCGCTGCCCCACATGTGGGCGAGAAAATCGCGGTAATTCGCCGCCCGCAGCGCCGCTTCGGCTTCGCCCGCCAGCGTTTGTGCCCGCGCCACCGTCCATTGCGGCAGCAGGCCGGCATGCACCAGAACATGGCCGTCTTCGACGTGCAGCAGCGGGCGGCGACGCAGCCAGTCGAGCAAGGCGTCGCGGTCGGGCGCGCTCAGGATGGCGTCGAGCGTGTCGTCAGGATGTTTCTTTGAATAGCCTTCGGCTTGCATCGCCAGATGCAGATCGTGATTGCCGAGCACGGTGATGGCGGCGTCGCCCAGCGCCTTGACGAAGCGCAGTGTGTCGAGCGAGCGCGGGCCGCGATTGACCAGATCGCCGACCAGCCAGAGGCGGTCGCGGGCGGGATTGAAGCGGATCAGGTCGAGCAGGCGCCGGAAGGAATCGAAGCAGCCCTGAATGTCGCCGATGGCGTAGAGGCTCACGACGTCACGACACTTGGGCGGCGTAGCCGTCGGGGTTCATGCGCTGCCAGCGCCAGGCGTCCTCGCACATCCGGGCCAGATTCCGCTCGGCGCGCCAGTCGAGCAGACGCGCCGCCAGCGACGGATCGGCGTAGCAGGCAGCGATGTCGCCCGGCCTGCGGGGGGCGATGCGATAAGGAATGTCCCGGCCCGACGCCTGACGGAATGCCGCCACCACTTCCAGCACGCTGTAGCCGCGCCCGGTGCCGAGGTTGACCGTCAGCACGCCGTTTGCCGCGTCCAGCTTTTCGAGCGCCGCGAGGTGGCCGCCGGCAAGATCGACGACGTGGATGTAGTCGCGCACGCCGGTGCCGTCCGGCGTCGGATAGTCGTTACCGTAGACATCCAGCGCCTCACGCCGTCCGGCGGCGACCTGCGCGATGTAGGGCATCAGGTTGTTCGGTCTGCCGCGCGGGTCTTCGCCGATCAGGCCGCTTTCATGCGCGCCGACAGGATTGAAATAGCGTAGCAGCGCGATCCGCCAGGCCGGATCGGAAGCGGACAGATCGCGCAGGATCGTTTCGATCATCGCCTTGCTGTGGCCGTAGGGATTCGTTGGCCGCAGCGGATGATCTTCCCGCACCGGCGCCGCGTCGGGATCGCCATACACGGTGGCGGAAGAACTGAACACCAGCCGCCGCACGCCGGCTTCCGCCATCGCCGCGCACAGGGACAGCGTGCCGCCGACGTTATTGTCGTAATAAGCAAGCGGCTGCGCGACCGATTCCCCAACCGCCTTCAGGCCGGCGAAATGCAGCACGGCATGGATGGCGCGCTGGCGGAAGATGCCGCGCAGCGCCGCCGCGTCGCGGATATCGCATTCGTGAAAGGCGATGCGTCGTCCGGCGATTTGCTCGATGCGCTCAACCGCCTCGCGGCGGCTGTTGCACAGATTGTCGACTACCGCCACATCGTAGCCCGCATTCAGCAGCGCGACGCAGGCATGCGAGCCGATATAGCCAGCGCCGCCCGTCACCAGCAGCGCGCGCGCCGCGCTCATGCCGCCGCCCCCGCCGAACCGGGCCGGTATTCAGGCACGCGCCGTTGTTTGGCGGCTGCCATGTCGTCGATGAATGCAAGCGGCGCGCGCCGGTTCATTGTTTCAGGTGCTTTCGTTTTTCAATCTTGCCGCGTGCTCCCGGCGCAAGTGCAAGACTTAACCGCCCGTGACGGCGTCTTTCACCATCTGGATGCCGACCGGGTCGTCCAGCGTGGTCAGGTCGCCGGGGTCGCGGCCTTCGGCGATGGCCTGGATGGAGCGGCGCAGCACCTTGCCGGAACGGGTTTTCGGCAACTGGTTGATGAAGTACACGTGGTTCGGCCGGGCGATCGGGCCGAGCAGGCCGTCGACCGTGCCCATCACCTCTTTTTCCAGCGCCGCCCGCAGTTCCGGCGTGGCGATCTTCGCCGGGTCGTTTACCACGGCGAAAGCCGTCGGCATCTGGCCCTTCAAGGTGTCGGCGACGCCGACCACGGCCACTTCGGCGATGGCGGCGTGGGCGCTGATGGCTTCCTCGATCTCGCGCGTGCCGAGGCGGTGGCCGGCGACGTTGATGACGTCATCGGTGCGGCCAAGGATGAAGTAGTAGCCGTCCTTGTCGCGGATGCCCCAGTCGAAGGTGGTGTAGACCATCGGCTCCTTGAAGCTGGTGAAGTAGGTTTGCACGAAACGGTCGTCCTGGCCCCATACCGTTGTCATGCAGCCGGGCGGCAGCGGCGGCACCACCGTGACGACGCCCTTTTCGTTGGGGCCGACTTCCTTGCCGGTGTTGTCGTTGAGCAGGCGCACGTCATAGCCGTAGGCGGGGAAGGAGGGGCTGCCGAATTTCGTCGGATGCCGCTCGATGCCGGGCAGCCCGGTGAGCAAGGCCCAGCCGGTTTCGGTCTGCCAGAAGTGGTCGTAGACGGGTTTCTGCAACGCTTCCGCAATCCATTTCGCCGTCGGCTCGTCGAGCGGCTCGCCGGCGAGGAACAGGTGGCGCAGCGAGGAAAGGTCGTATTTTTTGAGGAAGGCCGGATCCTGCTTTTTCAGCACGCGGATGGCGGTCGGCGCCGAGAACATCACCGATACCTTGTGATCCTGCACGATCTTCCACCAGATGCCGGCGTCGGGGCGGATCGGTGTGCCTTCATAGACGATGGTCGCCATGCCGTTGATGAGCGGCGCATAAACGATGTAGGAATGGCCGACCACCCAGCCGATGTCGGAGGTGGTGAAATACGTCTCGCCCGGATTGGCCTGATACACGTGGCGCATCGAGGCGGCCAGCGCCACGGCGTAGCCGCCGGTGTCGCGCTGCACTCCTTTCGGCTTGCCGGTGGTGCCGGAGGTGTACAGGATGTAGGACGGGTGCGAGGATTCGACGAAGACGCACGGCACTTGCGCGTCCATGTGTTTGGCGCGCAGCGCGGCGTAATCGAGATCGCGGCCAGCGACAATCGGCATCGCCTTGTCGATGCCGCGATTGACGATCAATACCTTCTGCGGCGGCGATTGCGCCAGGCGCAGCGATTCATCCACCAGATGCTTGTAGGGTACCGCCCGGCCGCCACGCATGCCGGCGTCGGCGGTTACCATCACCTTCGGCTGGGCGTCGTCGATGCGGGTGGCGAGCGAATTGGCGGCAAAGCCGCCGAACACCACGGAATGAATGGCGCCGATGCGCACCGTGGCAAGCATGGCGAACAGCGCCTCGGGAATCATCGGCATGTAGATCAGAACGCGGTCGCCCTTGCCGACGCCGAGGCTCTGCAAAATCGCCGCCATGCGCTGCACTTCGGCGTGCAGCTCGGCGTAGGTGTACGTTTTTTCCTCGCCGGTTTCGGTCGAGATGTAGATCAGCGCCGCTTGACCGGCGCGCTCTTTCAAGTGGCGGTCGATGGCGTTGTGGCAAAGATTGGTTTCGCCGCCGACAAACCACTTGGCGAAGGGCGGCTTGCTGTAATCGAGCACCGCGTTGAACGGCTTGTGCCAGTCGATCAACTGCGCCTGCTCGCGCCAGAAGCCGTCGCGGTCTTCGATCGAGCGGCGGTGAAATTCCTGATATTTCGCTCCCATCATCCCCTCCTCTCTGATTCCACGCTGAAAGTTGTCAATTATAGGATAGAGATTGCGAAGAATGGCATCCGCGCCATGCGCGACCGCATGCGGGGCTAACCGGGCAAGAATCCGGCAAGCGCCGGGCAAGAACCGAGTAAGAACTGAGTAAGGGCGGGATGAAACTGCGGGTTCCGGGTGGTAGGCCGTACTGGATTCGAACCAGTGACCAACGGATTAAAAGTCCGCTGCTCTACCGACTGAGCTAACGACCCCCGAAAGAGGCGCGCATTATAAAAGCCGGCCTGTATGGTGTCAATTTTCAGGACGACTATCGGGCCGGCTGGATGGACGAAGGCGTTCAGGCCGGGTCAATCCGCGCGGGGCGCAGGGCAAGGCAAGGTTGACGCGAAGGGGCGCTTCACCCTTCCCGCATCATGAACCAGTACTGGATTTTCATGGTTGCGGCGGCGCCGGCGGCGATGGCGAAGAGGGTCAGGAAAGAACCCATCGCCAGAGTTGAGACGCCGGTGATGGCCTGACCGAAAGTGCAGCCCATCGCGAGCACGCCGCCGATGCCCATCAGAACGGCGCCGATGGCGTGATTGAGGAAGTCGCCGCCGGAGGCGAACCACTCAAAACGGAAGTGGCCGCCGATCAGGGAGTAGAGGAGGGAGCCGACGATGACGCCGCTCAGCGCCACGATGCCGAAATTGATGTTGGCGATCTCGGCCGGGTTTTTCAGATAGCGGACGCTGTCGCCCATCGGGCTGATGAAGGTGAAGGATTGCGCTTCGACGCGGCTTGGCACGGCGTCGGCCATTTCCGCCCATTCTTTCCACTCCGCGCCCAGCGCGCCGGCGGTGAGATACCAGCCGATCACCACGGCAAGGCCGACGACGATGCCGGCGAGGATGTGGTCGAAATTGGCGCGGAAGTCTTTCGAGGCGAAGGCGAAAGCGACCAGCGCCAGCCCGATGACGGCGCCCGTGGCGGCTTGCGCGCCGCTGCCGGAGCCGAAGAATTCGCTTATGGCCTGGCTTTGCAGGCCCGACTTGCCGAGATCGACGGTGGTGGCGACGACCCATGAGTTGAAGACTTCGCCGTAAAAGTCGGTCCACAGCATGAGGTACGCGCACAGCGAGGCGATGACCAATACGACCAGCGATTTGAAGTTGCCGCCGCCGATGCGCACCAGCATTTTGTTGCCGCAGCCCGAGGCCAATGTCATGCCGATGCCGAACATCAGGCCGCCGAGCAGATAGCGCAGCCAGGCGAAGTTGGGCGTGCGGTAGGGCGGGAAAGTGCTGGCGCCGATGTTGATCAGCCCCGCGCCGGTCAGCGCCGCCACGCCGAGCATGGCGACCGCCATTGCCAGCAGCCAGGCGCGTAGCCGTCCCGCGTCGCCCATGTTGACCAAATCGGAAACGGCGCCCATGGTGCAGAAATTGGTTTTGTTTACCACGGCGCCCATGATGGCGGCGACGATGAAAACCGCCGTCAGTATCTGGTTGTGAATTGTGAATTCCATGTTCTCCCCTCACTGCGCATCCGGTTGGTGTGTACGGCGCGGTCGACGGATTCTAAAGAAACCACGGCGGTCGTGGATCAGTCTTGTTTTGCGCCGTATAACCGGGGTGAATTGCCGCCCCGGTTTTGCCGTCAGGCAGTGATATAGCGGGTTGGGTCGGGCAGGCCGGCGGCGGCGAAACCGGCCCGGCGCAGACGGCAGGCGTCGCACAGGCCGCAGGCGCTGCCGCCGGCGTCGGCCTGATAACAGGAGACGGTGAGGGCGTAATCGACGCCGAGCGCCGCGCCGCGCCGGATGATGTCGGCTTTCGGCAGCGCGATGAGCGGGGCGCGCAGGCGCAGGCGGGCGCCTTCGACGGCGGCTTTGGTGGCGAGATTGGCCATTGCCTCGAAAGCGGCGATGTATTCGGGCCGGCAGTCCGGGTAGCCGGAATAGTCGATGGCGTTCACGCCGACGAAAATGTCCTGCGCGCCGAGCACTTCGGCCCAGGCCAGCGCGAGCGACAGCATGACGGTGTTGCGCGCCGGCACGTAGGTGGCGGGAATGCCCGGCTGCACGCCGCGCATCGGCACGTCGATGCGCGCATCGGTGAGCGCCGAGCCGCCGAACTGGCCGAGGCCGACGTCGACGACGCGATGCGCATGCGCGCCCAGCGCGGCGGCGACGCGGGCGGCGGCCTGCAATTCCGCCGCGTGGCGCTGGCCGTAGGCGACCGACAGCGCATGGCAGACATAGCCTTCGTCGCGGGCGATGGCGAGGACGGTGGCTGAATCGAGTCCGCCGGAAAGCAGAACGACCGCGTGTTCGCCGCTCATCTGCCGCGCTCCGCACCCCAGATCAGTTTATGCAACTGTAATTGAACGCGCACCGGCAGCCGGTCGCGCAGCACCCATTCGGCCAGCAGCTTCGGCGCCAGTTGCCCGGCCACCGGCGAGAGCAGCACCGGGCAGATGCGCGCAAGCCGCCGTTCCGTCAGAACCGATTTTGCCCATGCGTAGTCGGCCTCGTCAGCGAGCACGATCTTGATTTCGTCGTTGGCGTTGAGCAGCGCCAGATTGTCCCAGCGGTTGCGGTCGGCCTCGCCGGAGCCGGGTGCCTTGAGATCCATGACGCGCGAGACGCGCGGATCGACCGCGCCGATATCCAGCGCGCCGCTGGTTTCCAGCGAGACGGCATGACCGGCGTCGCAGAGGGCCGTCAGCAGCGGCAGGCAGGCTTTCTGCGCCAGCGGCTCGCCGCCGGTGACGCAGACATGCCGCGTCATCGTCGACAAACCGGGCTGCGCCGCCTCCGCCAGTATTGCGCCGAGGGTCATCGTTTCGCCGCCGCTGAAGGCGTAGCCGGTGTCGCACCAGACGCAGCGCAGCGGGCAGCCGGTCAGGCGCACGAACACCGTCGGCAGCCCGGCGCGCGTGCTCTCGCCTTGCAGGGAATAAAAAATTTCGCTGACGCGCAGCGTGGCGGAAAGATCGGTCATGAACGCAGCGTTCCCGCGCCGTCGGATGACGGCGGATTATTTATCTCCGGCGCGGCGCGAGGCGCTGTTTGGCGACCGTGGCGGCGGCGCTGGCCGGATATTCGGCAACAAGGGTTTCCAGCGTTTTTTTGGCGCCCTTGGCGTCGCCCGATTCCTGCTGGCAGTTGGCCTGCCCGAGCAGCGCGTCCGGCGCCTTGGCGTCATCCGGCCAGGTGGCGGCCAGCTTCGTGAACAGGTCGATGGCCTTCTTGTATTCGCCGAGCTGGTAATGCGCGCTGCCGGCCCAGTAGTGGGCCGAGGGCAGAAAGGCGCTGGACGGATAAGCGTTGATGAAAGCGAGAAAAGCGGCCAGCGCGTCCTTGTGCTTGCCCGCCTTGAAAAGATTCAGCGCCGCTTCATAGTCGCGCGTCTCCGCCGCGGGATCGGCGGCAGGCCGGGCATCGCTGTTTTCCGCTCCCGTCTGCGGTTCCAGCTTGCGCAGGCGCTCGTCGAGATCAATGTAGAAATCCTTCTGGCGTTTCTGCGTCGACTCAAGCTCGTTGGTCAGCACTTCGATCTGACCGCGCAGGCGGGCGACTTCCGCCTTCAGCGCCTCGATCTCGTTGGCGAGCGCAAGCTGGCCGCGCGAGGCGGCCTCCAGGTCGCGCAGGCGGGCGTTCGTCTCGGTGCGCAAATCGTCGATGCGCTTGCGCGCCTCGTCGTCGTCGAAAAGGGCGGCGCGCGCCGGCGAGATGGCAAGCAGCGTGGCGAACAACGCGACGAATAGCGTGGCGCGGCACAGCAGGGAGGCGAAAAGACGGCCCGGCATGACTTAGAACTCGCCGGAATAGAGCATGTCGTCGCGGCGGTTTTGCGCCCAGCAGCTTTCGCTCGCCTCGCTGCAGCGCGGCTTCTCCTCGCCCAGGCTGACGGCCTCGACCTGATCCTCGCGCGCGCCGAGCAGGGTGAGCATTTTCTTGAGCGCTTCGGCCCGCTTCTGGCCGAGCGCCAGATTGTATTCGCGGCTGCCGCGCTCGTCGGCGTTGCCCTGAATCAGGATTTTCACCTTCGGATTGGCGACGAGAAATTTGGCGTGTGCCTCGACCAGCGGCCGAAATTCGTCCTTCACGACATAGCTGTCGTAGTCGAAGAACACGCTGCGCTTGGCCAGCACGCCTTGCTTGACGGCATCCAGCGCGGTCTGCGGATTCTGGTCGGGGGTGACGCGCTTGACTTCGGCGCCGTCCACCTGCTTCGCGCTGCGGTCTTCGACGCTGGCGCCGGGCTGCTCCGGCCCGCCGCCGGTGGTGTTGCAGCCGGCGATCAGGGCGGCCGCGCTCAGGGCAACGAGGGCAATCATCAGTTTTGTACGCATGGCTATCTCCACGGGAAAATCAATGCTTCAGTGTTTCAGAAAAGGACCCCATGCCGGCTCGCGCACGTCGCCCGCCTGCACCGACAGCCGCTGCTTGACGCGGCCATCGCTGGAGACGGCGGCCAGCACGCCGCGCCCGCCGACTTCCGACGCATAGAGAATCGTGCGGCCGTTGGGCGCGAAGCTGGGCGATTCGTCCTTGTCCGAATCGGTCAGGATTTGCGTCTGGCGCGTGGCGAGATCCATCACGGCAAGCTGGAAGCGGCCGCCGTTGCGCGTCACGAACGCCATGTTCTTGCCGTCCGGCGACAGGCGCGGCGAGACGTTGTAGCTGCCCTCGAAGGTGATGCGCTGGGCCTGACCGCCGCCGGCCGGCACGCGATAGATTTGCGGGCTGCCGCCGCGGTCGGAAGTGAAATAGATGAACTCGCCGTCGGGCGAAAAACACGGCTCGGTGTCGATGCCGCTGGAAGACGCCAGACGCGCGACGCCGCTGCCGTCGGCATTCACGGAATACAACTGCGAAGCGCCGTCCTTGGTCAGCACCACCGCCAGCTTGCGGCCATCCGGCGACCAGGCCGGGGCGGAATTGGAGCCTTTGAAATTGGCGACGACCTGCCGCTTGCCGCTGGCCAGCGAGTGCACATAGACGACCGGCTTCTTCGCCTCGAAGGAAACGTAGGCGAGACGGCCGCCGTCGGGCGACCAGGCCGGCGAGATGATCGGTTCGAGCGAGGCCAGCGCCGTCTGCGCGTTCATGCCGTCGGCGTCGGCGATCTGCAACTCGAAGCGGCCCGCGCTCTTGACGACGTAGGCGATGCGGGTGGAGAAGACGCCCGCTTCGCCGAGCAGTTTTTCATACACGTAATCGGCGATGCGATGGCCGGTGGCGCGTGTTTGCTGGGCCGTCATCAGATAGACGAGGCCGCCGAGCGCGGCCTCCTTCTGCACGTCGTGCACGAGAAAGCGCACTTCGTAGCGCCCGTTGCTGGCGGGCGTGACGCTGCCGGTGACGAACACGTCGGTGCCGCGCGCCTTCCAGCCGGCGAAATCGGCCATGTAATTTTCGGCCAGCGGCGTGTCCGTCTCGACCAGCTTGAACAGGCCGCTGCGCTGGAGATCGGCGCGCACCACCATGGCGACGGCGCGGGCGATGCCCGGCTCGCCGGTGAAATCGGTGATGGCAATCGGAATGCGGTTGGCGCCGGCGCCGGTGATTTCGATGGTGAGCTGGGCGCGGACGGTGAACGACAGCGCGAGCAGGAGAAAGGCGAGCGCGGCGCGGATAAAGGGGACGCGAACAAGGGGGACGCGAATAAGGGAGACGGCGGAGGTGTTCATCATCGCTGGGTCGGGTAAATGAACATGAAATTATACATTTCGGTCATTCTTCCTGCGGCCGGAACTTCAGTGTCAGGCTGCGCTCGAAGAGCGCCTTGTCTTCGGGTTTCGGCAGCGGACTCGATTTGCGGATGGCGCGCTCGATGGCGTCATCATAAGCGGCGTGGCCGCTGGATTGTTTTAGCTTGACGCTGAGAATCTCGCCGCTCGGCAGTTGCACGACATCGAAGACCGCTTCGGGATTGCCCTTGATGTCGGGCGGCAGCATGATGTTGCCCTTGATCTTGCCTTTGATCTTGCCGATGTAGTCCGTCATTGCCTTGGCGCGCGTGGTCGCTGCCGCGATGTTCTCCAGTTCCCGATCGGCCTTCTGCTTCTCGATGTCCTGTAGTTCGCGGTTCAAGGCGTCGGCGTAGGATGGCTTGGGTGTGCTGGGCTTCGGCGCCGGCTTCGGTTCAGGTTTCGGTACGGGCTTCGGTTCGGGCAAGACCTTCGGCTTTTCTTCCTTGATGGCGATGTCCGGCTTCGGCCCCGGTTTGATGACGGGTTCCGGCGCCGGCTCGGGCATCGGCGGCGTGACGGCGGCGGGCGGCGGAGCCGAGGCGCGCACCAGTTCCACCTCCACCGCTTCCGGCGCGCGGGTCTGCCAGCGAATGCCGTAGACCAACAGGATAATCAGCGCGGCGTGCACGGCCAGCGCCAAGGCTGCCGAGGCCGTCTTGCCGGGGTCGGGCCGGCTTTCCTGAAACGCGGCGGCGTTCATTTGCCCTGCTGCACCAGCAAGCCGACGCGGGCGACTTGCTGTTGCTGCAAATCGTCCATCACTTGCATGATGGCTTCGTAGCGCACATTCTTGTCGCCGGCGACGACGACCGCCTGCTGCGGATTCTGCTGCTGCGCTTCGGCCACCAGACGCAGCAGTTCGTCACGCGAGACATCGCGCGGCGCGGCGTTCGGCGTGGCGCGGAAGGCGAGTGTGCGGTCGGCCTTGACGATGATTTGCAGCGGATCGCCCGGTGCCTGGGACGCCTTGCCCACCGTCGGCACATCCACCGTCGACACCTGAATCAGCGGCGCCGTCACCATGAAAATGACGAGCAGCACCAGCATCACGTCGATGTAGGGCACGACGTTGATCTGGTTCATGAGCCGGCGCTGACGCATGGCGGTCTTATCTCAGTTGTCTTTGCAGGATGTTCGAGAATTCTTCCATGAAGCTCTCGAAGCGGATGCTGACGCGGTCGATGTCGTGGGCGAAGCGGTTGTAGGCGACCACGGCGGGAATGGCGGCGAACAGGCCGATGGCGGTGGCGACCAGCGCCTCGGCGATGCCCGGCGCGACGTGCGCCAGCGTGGCCGAACTGACGTTGGCCAGTCCGCGAAAGGCGTTCATGATGCCCCATACGGTGCCGAACAGGCCGACGTAAGGGCTGACCGAGCCGACCGAGGCGAGAAAAGCGAGGTGCGCTTCGAGAAGATCCATCTCGCGCTGATATGTGGCGCGCATGGCGCGGCGGGCGCCGTCGACGATGCTGGCCGGATCGAGCGATTTCTGGTCGCGCAGCTTGGTGAATTCGCCATAGCCGGCCTCAAAAATGCGTTCCAGCGCGCCGGCGCTGTGGCGGTCGTTGACCGCGCTCTGGTAGAGGGCGTTGAGATTGCCGCCGCTCCAGAAGTCGCGCTCGAACTGGTCGGTTCGCGCGCGCGCGTCGCGGATGGCGAAGCTCTTGCGGAAGATCCAGTACCAGGACATGAAGGAAACCGCCGCCAGCAGCAGCATGACGCCCTTGACGGGCAGGCTGGCGTTGGCGACGAGGCTGAGGATGGACAAGTCGGTGGTGACGTTCATTCCGTTCCGATCCGCGTTAATGTGGGTTCAGGGACATGCGTTTTCCGATTTCCGCCGGCAGGGCCGCCGGTTTCATTTTCTTCACGTCGAGGCAGGCGATGCGCACGCTCGCTTCGACCAGCGTCTCGCCGCCGCGTTCAATCCATTGCTTCAGCGTCACCTGGGCGCGGCCAACTGCATCCAGTTGCGTCAGGACGGCAAGCGGGTCATCGAGCCGCGCCGGCTTGAGATACTCGATGGCAAGCGAACGGACGGCGAAGACGAGGCCGGTTTCCCGCGCCAGCCGCGCCTGCTCGATGCCCAGCGCCCGCAGCCATTCGGTGCGCCCGCGCTCCAGATAGCGCAGATAGTTGGCGTAGTACACCACGCCCGCCGTGTCGGTGTCCTCGTAGTACACGCGCAACGAAAAGGCGAACGGTTCGGGCGCGGAACGGTTGTCGGGCGGCATGCCGGCATTTTACCCCAGCGGGCGTTGATGCCCGGCAAATGCCGCCAGCGGACGGCGGCATAGCAGATTTATTCGCGCCAGAGTTCGCCGCTGCCGCTCTGGCCGGGGACGGCGAGGCCGAAATGCCGCCAGATGGCGGCGGTGGCCATGCGGCCGCGCGGCGTGCGCTGCAAATAGCCTTGCTGGATGAGATAGGGTTCGAGCACGTCCTCGATGGTGTCGCGCGCTTCGCCGATGGCGGCGGCGAGGTTGTCGAGGCCGACCGGCCCGCCGGCGAATTTTTCCAGCACCGCGCCGAGCAGCTTGCGGTCCATGATGTCGAGGCCGAGATGGTCGACATCGAGCAGCGTCAGCGCCGCGTCGGCGACTTCCCGCGTGATGGCGCCTTCGGCCTTGACTTCGGCGAAGTCGCGCACGCGGCGCAGCAGGCGGTTGGCGATGCGCGGTGTGCCGCGCGCGCGGCGGGCGATTTCGAGCGATCCCTCGGCGGCGATGTCGACATTCAGCAGCCGCGCCGAGCGCGTGACGATGCGCGAGAGTTCCTCCGGCGTGTAGAACTCCAGCCGCGAGACGATGCCGAAGCGGTCGCGCAGCGGGTTCGTCAGCATGCCGGCGCGGGTGGTGGCGCCGACCAGCGTGAACGGCGGCAGATCGAGCTTTACCGAGCGCGCCGCCGGGCCTTCGCCGATCATGATGTCGATCTGGAAATCTTCCAGCGCCGGATAGAGAATTTCCTCCACCACCGGCGACAGGCGGTGAATCTCGTCGATGAAAAGAACGTCGTTCGGTTCCAGATTGGTGAGAATCGCCGCCAGATCACCGGCGCGTTCCAGCACCGGGCCGGAGGTGTGGCGCAGATTCACTCCCATTTCGTGCGCGACAATATGGGCGAGCGTGGTTTTGCCGAGGCCGGGCGGGCCAAACAGCAGCACGTGGTCGAGCGCCTCCTTGCGCCGCTTGGCCGCGGTGATGAAGATCGAAAGCTGGTCGCGGATCTTCTGCTGGCCGACGTATTCCTCCAGCCGGCGCGGCCGCAGGGCGCGTTCGATCTGCGCCTCCTGCGTGGATTCGGGCGCGGGGCTGATAAGGCGGTCTGTCTCGATCATTCGCGCCCCGGCGTCGCGGGCAGGCCGGCGGTCCATTTTTCCGCCAGCACCAGAGCGAGGGCGAGCAGGACGGGGCCGAGGAAGATGCCGATGAAGCCGAACGCCAGCACGCCGCCGAAGACGCCCAGCGCGATGAGCAGAATCGGCAGACTGGCGGTGCGGCTGATGAGCAGCGGCTTGACGACGTTGTCCACGCTGCTGATGACGATCAGGCCATACGCCACCATGAAAATCGCCCAGCCGGTCTGCCCCTGATCGTAGAGCCAGAACGCGGCGCCGCCCCAGATCAGCGGCGGGCCGACCGGAATCATCGACAGGAAGAACGTCGCCGCGCTGAGCAGCATGGCGCCGGGCACGCCGGCGACGAGAAAGCCGATCAGCGCCACCAGCGCCTGCACGGCGGCGGTGCCGACGATGCCGGCCATCACGCCCATGATGGTGCCGCGCGTGAGCGTCAGCATTTGCTCGCCGAGATTGCCGGCCAGCGCGCGGCTGCCGCTTTTCAGGCGCTCGGCGATGGCCGGGCCGTCCCGGTAGACGAAGAACGCGATGAACAGCACCAGCACCAATTGCAGCAAGCCCTCGGCGGTCAGCGTGACAAGTTTCATCAGCAAACGGCGCGTCGGATCGTAGAACTGCTTGAGCAGATTATTCAACTCCTCGCGGTTGTCGGCCAGACGATGCCAGTGTGAGTCGAGCTGTTCGCCGACGAAGGGAATCTGGCGCAACCATTCGGGCGGCGCGGTAGCCGCGTGATTCATGAAGTCGCGCAGATTGTCGATCATCAGCGGCACCGCGTCGGTGAGGCTGGCGGCGAGAAACACCATCGGCAGCAATATGCCCAGCGTCAGCAGCAACGTCATGAGCAAAGCCGCCGGCATCGCCCGCCCACGCAGCCGCGCCAGCAGCCAGGCGTAGGCCGGCCAGGTGGTGATGCAGACGATGGCGGAGAACAGGATCGCGGCAATGAAAGGCTGCAGAATTAGCAGGCAACCCAGCGTCAGCAGAATCACCGCGGCGATGCGGGCGAGTCGTTTATTGTCCATGACGGGATTCTACTGGAGGTGAAAGGCGGTGAGGGGCGGCGTCATCGCTTTACGCCTTCGACAGCGCCTTCAGTGCCTGACGGATGCCGTCGGCGATGGCGATGTCGGCGGGCAGGGTTTTCAGCGCCGCCTGCGCTTCGCGTTCGTTGTAACCCAGTCCCAGCAAGGCGTTGAGGATGTCGGCGGAGGACGGCGCGGCGGCAGTCGGCGCGGCGGCGATGCCGCGCATCTTGTCGCGCAGTTCCAGCAGCAGGCGTTCCGCCGTTTTCTTGCCGATGCCGGGAATCTTCGTCAGGCGGCCGGCCTCTTGCGCCGCCACCGCTTGGGCGAGTTCCGCCACCGACAGCCCGGAGAGCACCGCCAGCGCCGTGCGCGCGCCGATGCCGGATATTTTCAGAAGCTGGCGGAAAGCGCCGCGTTCCGCTTCGGTGGCGAAGCCGAACAACTGGTGGGCGTCCTCGCGCACCGCCAGATGCGTGTGCAGCGTGACCCGTTCGCCGGTGGCCGGCAGGTTGTAGAAGGTGCTCATCGGCACGTCGACTTCATAGCCGACGCCGGCCACATCAAGGGTGATTTGCGGCGGATTTTTTTCGAGCAGGATGCCGGTCAGGCGGCCGATCATGGCGGTGTCCAGTGAGAAAGTGGGGAGAAGGTGGGGGAAAGGTAGGGGAAAGGTGGGGAATTGTAGCCTTGGCGCCGGAAAAAAGCGCCCTTGCGGGGATACCGAAAAAAATGCCCGGCGGATGACGGCTATCGCAACCGGCCCTGCCGCAAACCCCGGCCCGCCGTGACGAGCGCGCCCAAGCCTTGGCCGCCGTGAGCGTGGCAGATGGCGCAGGCGAGGGCGTCGGCGGCGTCCGGGCTGGGGTCGCCCGGCAGGGCGAGCAGCCGCCGCACCATGTGCTGCACCTGTTCCTTGACGGCATGGCCGTTGCCGACCACCGCCTGCTTGACCTGCAAGGCGGTGTATTCGGCCACCGGCAAACCGGCGTCGACCGAAGCGCAGATGGCGGCACCGCGCGCCTGACCGAGCAGCAGGGTGGATTGCGGATTGACGTTGACGAAAACGATCTCGACGGCGATCTGCTGCGGCTGGTGGGCGGCGATGACTTCGCGCAAGCCGTCGAGAATCGTCTTCAGGCGCAGCGGCAGGCCGCCGTTTTCGGGCGTTCTCACGCAGCCGCTGGTGACGTAGGCGAGCCGGCTGCCGGTTTTTTCGATCACCCCGAAGCCGGTCACGCGTAGCCCCGGATCGATGCCGAGAATGCGCAGCGGCGCGGTCGGCGGTGAATGAGCGCCCGGAAGCACGATGGATGTCCTGTTCGTGGTTTGTCAGCCTTTAAAAAGGCATTCTAAGTCATCGCCGCATCCCGTGAATCGTTTGAGGATACGCGGCCATGTGAGGATGCGCGGCAGTTTGCTACAGTAACGGCATGGGCAAACACATTTCCGAAAGCACGGCCCTGCAGCGGCTTGGCTGGGGCGCGCTGATGGGCCTCGCGGTGGGGCTGGCGCCCTGGCCTTTCGATGCGCTGGCGCGCGGCCTGCTCGGCTGGTGCTGCGGCGCGGGCGTGTATCTCGGGCTGGCCTGGTGGCTGGCGTTGCGCTTCGACGCCTCGCGCACCCGCGAGCGCGCCCTGTCGCTCGACCCGCCCAGCATCTGGCTGTTGACGGTGATGCTGCTCACCGTGGCGGTGAGCGTAGCGGTCATCGTCATGCTGCTGCAACAGGACAAATCCCTCGGCGCGTTACCGCGCGCCTTGTATCTGACGCTCGGCTTCGTGGCGCTGGCCGTTTCCTGGCTGATGATGCACACGCTGTACGCTTTCCATTACGCGCACCGCTATTACCAGAGCGAAGCCCAGCGCGGGCTGAGTTTTCCCGACAACGAGAACCCGGATTATTTCGACTTTCTCTACCATGCGATTACGATCGGCATGACTTCTCAAGTCTCCGACGTGCAGGTGAACACGCGCGAAATGCGTCGCCTGGCGCTAATGCACAGCATGCTGTCATTCGCCTTCAATATGGTGGTGCTGGCGCTGTCGCTCAACGTGGTGGCGGGGCTGTTTTGAATCCGTGCTGAATTTGCGTTGAATCCGCGCGCGGCGCTGCTGTTTATTTCTATTGCCCTATTGTCTTATTGTCCGCCGGATCCCGCGCCGGCCGCGTGTTCGTGGTCGCCGTCCCGCGCCGGCTCATCCTGAATCTGCCAGAAAATAAACGCCGAGGCGATGGTGATGACGCCGATGATGACGAGCGCAAACTGGAATGCCGGCAGCGATTGCGCGCCGCCGGCATGGGCGGAGATGTCCATCCAGTCGGCCAGCGCGGTGAGCAGGCCCGCCGCCACGGTGACGCCCAGACTCATGCCCAGCATCTGCACCATGCTGAACAGGCTGTTGCCCGACGCCGCCGCGCCCGCATCCAGATCCTTCAGCGCGACGGTATTCATGGCGGTGAATTGCAGTGAATTGACCGCGCCGAACAGGGCCAGTTGAATGATGCGCAGCCACAGCGGCTGGCCGGTCGTCAGCGCGAAGCTGGCGATCAGCGCGCCGAGCAGCATGGTGTTGCCCAACAGCACGCGCCGATAGCCCATGCGGGTGATGATCGGCGTGACGATGCGCTTGACCGACATGCCGGCCAGCGCCATCGGCAGCAGTAGCATGCCGGCTTGCGCCGGGCTGTAGCCCATGCCGACCTGCATCAGCAGCGGAATCATGTAAGGCATCGCGCCCGAGCCGATGCGCGCGAACAGGTTGCCGAGCAGGCCGACGCGAAAACTCTGGATGCCGAACAGGCGCGGCGGAAACAGCGGCGCCGGCGCGCGCAGCGCGTGCAGCCAGTAAGCGGTGAGCATCAACAGGCCGAGAATCAGCAGCATCACGACGATGGCATGCTTGAGCGCCAGGCTGCCCATGCCGTCGAGCGCCAGCGACGTGCTGACCATCGCCACCGCCAGCATCAGAAAACCGCTGGTGTCGAAATGTCCCGGATCGGGGCTGCGCAGATTCGGCATCGCTAGCAGCGTGGCGATGATGCCGATGATGCCGATCGGCAGATTGATCAAAAAAATCCAGTGCCAGGACAAGGTTTGCACCAGCCAGCCGCCCAGCGTCGGGCCGATCAGCGGACCGATCAATCCGGGAATGGCGACGAAGCTCATCGCCTCAAGAAATTTCTCGCGCGGGAACACACGCAGCACCGCCAGCCGCCCGACCGGCAGCAGCATCGCGCCGCCCACGCCTTGCAGCACCCGCGCGGCGATCAGCCAGCCCAGCGAAGGCGATATCGCGCAGCCGAGCGAGCCGACGGTGAATAGCGCGATGGCCGCCAGATAAACCCGCTTCGTGCCCAGCGCGTCGGCCAGCCAGCCGCTGGCGGGAATCACCACCGCCATCGTCAGCGCATACGCCACCACCACCATCTGCATGTGCAGCGGACTTTCATGCAGCGCCTGCGCCATCATCGGCAGCGCGGTATTGACGATGGTGCCGTCCAGGCCCTGCATGAAAAAGCCGAGCGCCACCAGCCACAACAAGGCGCGATCGCGCGGCGAATGGGGCTGGGGCGGTGGTGCGGGAGCGGCGGCGGGAATCACGATGCAAATGGTTCGATTAAACAGGACAGGTTATTCATTATGCCCGCTCGCCGGGATCTTGTTATATGTAGAAATTCCGACTTGATCTGACAGAGGGCCTTGCCAAGAGGTGGGGTTATAGGTGTATTTGGTGCCGGTGAGCCCTTCGACCGTGTAGTAGGTGAGGTTGCCGTAGGCGTTGTAGGAATTGGCGTAGTCGGCGATGGTTTGTATGGTGGCGATTAGTCTGGATGACAAGGTGGTCGGCGCTGTCGTAGGCATAGTCTTGACCTTACCCAGAGGCGATCGTAACTAAGTGGTTTTTGTGCAAGAATGACTTAATTTTATGTGGCCCATACGGCGCTGGCGCAGGCCAATAATTAGTCCACAGCAAGGAGAGACAGCTATGACGACTTTGGAATTGAAAGTGAATCTTTCGGACAGGCTGGCGCGTGAGGCGCAGGCCGCAGGCTTGCTTACACCGAGGGCGCTGGAGCGTTTGTTATCGAATGCGCTGGCGCGTCAGCGCGCAGCCGACGCCTTGTTGTCGGTGGCCGATGAAGTGGCCGCTGCAGGCGTTGCGCCGATGTCAATGCAGGAAATCACGGCCGAGGTAAAAAGAGTTGCACGCGCCGTACTCGAAGGCTTGATCCTCAAGCATGTCGCCCATCGGTTCTCGGGATCGAACGCATGAGCGACACCAATACCGGCGTGACACTACTGCCACGCATCGAAACGCGCATTCAACTCGTGCGCGGGATCAAGGTGATGATCGACGCCGATCTAGCCCAGCTTTACGGCGTTCAAACCCGCGTACTGGTACAAGCAGTCAAACGCAACCTGGAACGCTTCCCCGATGATTTCATGTTTCAGCTCGATGCCAGCGAGTGGGCCGCTTTGAGGTCACAATTTGTGACCTCAAATGCCCCAAGCCGTGGCGGCCGACGTACCGCACCCTATGCCTTTACCGAACAGGGCGTGGCGATGTTGTCTTCAGTACTCAACAGCGAGCGCGCAATCGCGGTCAATATCGAAATCATGCGTACCTTTGTACGCTTGCGCGAATTGCTGTCTACGAACAAGGAACTGGCCGAACGGCTCAACCAACTCGAACAGCGGGTCAGCCGCAAGCTCTCCTCTCACGATCAGGCCATCTCCGGTATCCTTGATGCAATTCGCCAACTTATGGCTCCTGCGCCTGAACCGAAGAAGCGCCCCATCGGCTTTGTCACACACGAGGAGAAGGCGACACCCAAGGCCAAGGCAACACGCCCACGCTAAACAGCAAACGCTGCTGGGTGAGCAAGAAACTTCGCGGGACGGCCCCGCCGCTCCCGTCGGCGGAGCCTTTTTGGCGGCGCTCTACAAAGCAAAGTACAAGCTTTTCTTCTTGGCCGCTTGGCGTTCACGCCGCAACGGGCCAAGGCCGCGCGTAGCGCCCAATTGGAACCCGTGCGGCCACGGCGGTCGCACATGCTGGGTTGCGCAAGCGCGTAGGGGCATCAGACATAACAGAGGTTACGCGAACCCGAAGGGCACGAAGCCTTTAGACGCAGCGGTGCGTAAAAATGGCCGCAAGGGCGGCCGTCCGCGCAAGATGGCTGCGGGCGGATGAACAACGCTCTTTGCGAATGTAACAGTCATTTCCGTCAATACAGGGCAGCGCCTTGGTTGCCGCGTGCGTCGCGGGCATAGCAGATTTAACCGCCCGTTGGCTACAGCAGGAAAGCGTCTTGTTGCGTGGTAGAGAAGAAGATCAGGTGAAGACGGCTTTTCGTTGCAATATGGGCCGGGCCGTGGTGGCAGGCTTTTGATGTTGGGCTTCGCTGCGCTTAGCCCAACCTATCGGGCTGGTGCGTGCCGCGCCAACCCCACGTGCAGACTCGCTTTACGCGCACCTCCGTGCCGCGGCCTTTTATCTTGACTTTCTCTTTGCCTCACTGGAACAAGATGGGAAGGTTCCGCCCAACGCTAAGCTGTGCCAACCCCATAAGGCGATCCAAGAGCGGCTCTCCGTCCACATCGAAGAAGCATTCGTAAAGATTGCCAGGACGAAGCCCGAAGGTCTTGGCAACCTCTGACCGCCAACCATCCCCCAACGGCTCAGGCGGCAATTCCATGAACTTTTCAGCGATCACGGTAAGTTCTGTTCGTAGCTTGCCCGCCTCTTCAGGCGACCACTGACCATCGCAATCAGAATGCAGCATAAGTGTGGGACATCGCGATCCTTCCATGCCTCCCTCTACGTGAGCTGCAATCGCGGAACGAAACGTGCCGAAGTCGTTATATGAACCGACCTCAACGCCGTCCAACTCGTCATCATCATCAAAGATGCATAGGTACAAGCCCATTAGTAGTCTTCCCGCAATACCGTATTCCCGGTCTTTTTAATCAAATCCAAAAGTGATGGATGAAACTCACATGCCTTCGGAACCCTAATAACAAGTTTTATTTTTTCGGACACGGCACGAAAAGCCAACAACCTAATTTGATAGGTCGCCCGAAGGGCGCTGACATTTTTCACAAGATATAGCCTGTTGAATTTCTCAGCGTCAGCTCTCGCCCCACGAGGCGTTTGGTGTTTTGTTTGTGTGGACATGATGAGCGTTCCTATCTCGGAAGTGGCTTCACTTCCACTCCCCAGCGCGTCAACCAATCACCGAATGTCGGATTGACGGGGCGACTCGTGAAAATCGTAAACGGAGTGTCGTTAACCAGCGATCCATAAGTCTGCAATCGTAGTTGATACGAAGAGTTGAGGACGCTTGAGCCGGTCTTTATCTCTCCAAGACCTGTACCCAACGAGGCGTCATAGATTGTCCCAACTGGAGTACCTTGGGCTGTGTACTTCGCATCGCCAACAATGAGCTTGAAAGTCGCACTGTCAATCTGGGCCTGGGTCGGCGTGAACGCCACTTTCCCCCCAGACCCAAGAGCATTGAGTTGCTCGATTTCCGCCAACTGACCCGCGCGAAGCGGATTTATGGCTGCGCTCTCAGCGGCATTTACCCCAATACTACTCGCACTGCCAATGAGGCTACTGCCGAACTGGAGGTCTTTAGCATACACGAACGGACTAAAGAATTCCCCGGCAAATCCACCGAGAGCCTCTTTATGGTTGTTATAGGGCAACAGTGTTCCGTCCCACATCCCCGCGACTGACTGCTGGGAAACCGCCAAGGCTTCTTCATGTGTCGCTCCCAGTTCAGAGGCGCCATAGAAAACGGAGGTTTCCATCAAGAAATTGGCGGCTCCCATGACCAGCTTGGGCACGCCGTTGATGAACCCTCTGGGTGTTCCTTTGGCAACAGTCCACACGTTGCCCATCTGCTCACTGTAACTCATCGGCGACGCATCTGATATTGGGTTTTGCCAGAACTCGAATCCACCGCCCAAGGCGGTAGCCCAGTTGATGCCTTCATCGCCGTTACTTGATGTTGATGCGATTTGAGCAAGTTTGGCTTGTGCCGCTTCCTCAGTGAGCGGCCCATATCCGAGGTTCAATGCTTCCGCCTGCGCTGGGCTGAGTTTTGGCGCATCGGCGTAAATAATCATTATCGGCAAAGCCTATTGCTTTGTTTGCGCAGCAGATTTGGCACCATGCGGGTTCGTTTTTGGTCATGCGCTTATCGACAGGCGCTAAATTTTGTCATACAATTAAGACAATCTCTTGGGAGTGCCGCCATGCCTGCTACTACCGCTACTGATATTCGCATCAACGCTCGCCTGACCGGCGCTGACGCGGCGCGTTTTCAGGAACTGCTCGACAGCAGCGGGATTTCCGCGTCCGAACTGCTCCGTTCGGCTCTGCACGAATACCATCGCGCGCATATCCGGAGCAAACGCAACCCGCTCGATTTGCTGGCGGGTTATGTTGGCGCGGGCGACGGCCCGCAGGATTTGTCCGCCAATTACAAGTCGTATCTGACCC
>JAITMP010000005.1 GCA_031277315.1 Zoogloeaceae bacterium
TTGTAGCCCGTGGTCGGACTGATCCCGAAGCGCCGACACAGTTGGCGCATGTTCGCCCCTTCTTGCATCGCTAACAATACAAACTCTTTGCGTAACTGCATCTTCGACACTTCCTGCCAAGGCATCGGTAACTCCTAAAACCACAAATGCCTTAGCTTAAAGGTGTCCACCATGTCTCCGAACAGGTGTCCAGTATGTGGCCGGGCCGTACACAAGCGGGAGAGGGACGTTCATTTATCTCCTCTCGTCCGCTTGCGGGAAAGAATCAGAGCGTTCGCCAACTGGCTCCGCCCCGGCTCGCCGGGGGGAACTCAACCACAGCAGCCAAGCGGCTCTTCGGGGGGCGCTTGGTTTTTTTTATTAAGCTGTTGCGCCTTCTGTATCTGTATCATTCACATTTTTGCGCGGCAGCCCATGACTTTTTCACATTCATCCGCCCCGTATTTTTCCATCGTGATTCCCGTCTTCGACGAGGCGGAGAACATTGAGCCGATGGTGCGCGAGATTCAGGCCGCTTTCCGGGGCAGGGCCGAGTCTTGCGAGGTGATTTTCGTGGATGACGCCAGCCGCGATGACAGTCCTGCCGTGTTGCGGCGACTGGCTGAAGAAGTGACTGGAGAGGGGGGCAGCGTGGTGCGCAGCCTGCGGCATCGGCGCAACTTCGGTCAGAGCGCGGCGGTGGCGAGCGGCTTTCGCGCCGCGCGCGGCGAGTGGATCGGCACGCTCGACGGCGATGGGCAGAACGATCCGGCCGATCTGCCGCGCATGCTCGATGAAGCGCGCCGCCTCGGCGTCGATTGCGTGACCGGCGTGCGCGCCCGGCGACAGGATAGTTTTGTGCGTAAATTCTCCTCGCGCGTCGCCAACGGTTTCCGTGACTGGGTGACCGGGGATCGTGTCAGCGACAGCGGCTGCGGCGTGCGCGTGGTGCGCGCGGCCTGCGTCCGCGAGTTGCCGGTTTTCAACGGCCTGCACCGTTTCATGCCGACCCTGTTGCGGGCGAAGGGGTTTAGCGTCGCCGAATTTCCCGTCAATCACCGGCCGCGCCTGCGCGGCGTGTCAAAATACGGTGTGCATAACCGGCTCTGGCGCGGCATCCGCGATTGCTTCGGCGTGCGCTGGTTTTCGGCGCGGGCCGTGCCGGCGGAGCGGGTCGAGAATGAAATCGGGGAAGAGCGAGGGCAGGAGCGGCGATGATCGCGCCGGAACAGGGCGGCGATATTCAGGATGACGTTGAGGCGCGCGTCGCGCTCGATTCGGCGGCCTCCGGCTTCAACAAGGAGTTGCGCCGTCTGCTGTGGATGCTTGCCGTGGCCGTGGCGGCGTTCGGGCTGTTGTATTTCACGCCGGCGGGCGCCATCGTGCGCGACATTCACCATCTGCGCGCCTGGCTGGCGGGAGATGATTTGTGGGCCGAGGCGAGTTATGCCGCCATCGTCATCGCGCTGGTGGCGCTGGGCGTGCCGAGGTTGACGTTCTACGTTCTGGGCGGCCTCGCGTTCGGTTTCTGGCAGGGTTTGCTGCTGGCCCAGATCGGCGCGGTGACCGGTTCCTGGCTGACTTTTTGGGCCGTGCGTCATGGCGGGCGCGCCTGGCTGGCGCGCCGCCTCGGCGATCATCGCCTGTTTGGCCGCGCCTTGCACGCTCGTTCCTCGGTGAAAGCGGTGGTGTTGATCCGCCAGTTGCCGCTCACCAGCATCATGATCAACGGCGGGCTGGCGCTGAGTGAAGTCAGCGCCCGTGTTTTTCTCATCGGCACGTTCATCGGCTATCTGCCGCAGGGAATCGTCGCCGCGCTGATCGGCAGCGGCGTGGTCGATGAAAAAGCGATGGATGGCATCGGCAAGCTGGTTGCCGCCGGCATTGCGTTGCTGCTTGGCGTCGTTCTGCTCTGGCGCTGGCGCGGCGCGGACGGCAAGCCGGATCAGTCACAGGAAAGGCAGAGATAGATGGAATTCGGGAACCGCACATTGTTCTGCCGCATTTTCACGCCGGCGCGTGCGGCCTTTGCCGGCAGCCTGCTGTTGTCGTTCATTGCCGTGCAGGGCCATCTCATCAACCGCGATGGCGTTTTTTATTTGACGCGGGCGCAAGTGACGCTCGAACAGGGCCTGGCCGCCGTCTTGAAACTCGGCGATTGGAACTTTCTGGCGATCCTGATCGCGGCCTGCTCGGCTTTGACCGGGTTGAATCCCGAAACTGCGGCGCAGCTCATGAATGCTTTTTTCATGGCCGGCGCATGCGCGCTGGCGGTGGTTTGGGTGCAGCGGCGCAGCCCGGAGGCGGCATGGGCGGCCTGTCTGGTGGTGTTGGCGATGCCGGCTTTCAATCAGTATCGCCATGAAATTCTGCGCGAGTTCGGTTTCTGGTTCTTCAGCCTGCTGGGGCTGTGGCTGGCCGCGCGCTGGGGTGAAACGCAGCGCCGCCGCGATGCCCTGCTGGGTCAACTGGCGCTCGCCGTAGCGGTGCTGTTCCGTCTCGAAGCGGCAGTTTTTTATCCGGCGCTGATGTTGTGGCAAGCGTTCGCCGCGCCCGCCGGGCAGAAGGCGCGGCGGGCGTTGATGATCGGCGCTTTGCCGCTGGCCGGAGGCTTGCTCGTTTTGCTGGTTTTCGTCAGCGGCGTGGTAACGCCGCCGGGACGGCTCGTGTACTACCTCGATGCGGCCAACCCGCTGCGCACGATCGGCATTCTCGGTGAAGCGGGCCGGCGGATGTCGGATCTGGTTTTCCCGTATACGTTTTCGCAGGAGGAGGCCGGCTATGTGCTGTTCTTCGGCCTGCTCTCGATCATCCCGGTCAAGTTCATGATGATGACCGGCCTGTTGCTGGTCCCGCTCGTCTGGCAGCTTGGACAGCGTCCGGCGCGGGACTGGCTGACGCGCTGGCAACCGCTGCCCTGGGCGCTGCTTGCCTATCTGCTGACGCTGGTGGCGTTCGTCACGCACCAGTTCTTTCTGGCTGGCCGTTACGTCAGCATGCTGCATTGGCTGACCGTGCCGTTTGTTGCCGGCGGGCTGACGCTCATGCTGCGGCGCTGGCCGCGCTGGCGCATTCCGGTCATTGTTCTGGCGCTGGCGATGATGGCGGCGAATGTGGTGTCGTCCACGCCGCCCAGAACCCACATCGTCGAGGCGGGCCGCTGGCTGGCCGAGCACGCGCCCGACCGCCGCCGCGTCGGCGCTGATGACAACCGCATCGCCTATCATGCCGGTTTGCAGGGCGGCGGGATTGCCGTCATGGGGCGGCCGGAACTGGCGCAGGCGCTGGCCGAGGGGCGCCTCGACATGATCGCCATCCGGGCGCCGCGCGGCGACCAGCAAGCCGAAGTCTGGCTGCGCGAAAACCATCTCGGCGAACTGCGCCGCTTCGATGGCCGGGGCGGAGAATCCATCATCGTCGCCGCGCCTGAGCGCGCCATGCCGTCCGGCGCGGGCCGGTGAGCTTATTTCCGTCCCGCTTCCAGCCTTTGACGATAAGCGGCGTCGAAAGTCGAATCGGCTCTTAGCCAGTCACGGTCTTCCGCGTCGCGCAGCAGGTGTTGCAGATTGCGCTGTCGTTTGTGCGCCGGCAGCGGATGCCCGCCGGCGCGCAGATCGGCGATGTCGATCAGGCCGAAAGCACCGGACGGCGTCAATACGATATTGCCAAGATGCAGCGAGCGGAAATAGATGCCGGCCGCGTGCAGATCGGCGACGAAAGCGCCAAGACGGGCGCGCAGATCCGGCGTGTCGGCGCCGGCGCGGATGAGTTGGCGCAGCGTTTGTCCTTCGAGCGGGCGGTAGCGCACGGCCTCACGCTGAATGGCTGGAATACGCCAGACGCCGATGACGGCGGGGCAAGGAATGTCCTTTTCAACTAGCGCCCGCGCGTTGTCGGCGAAGCGCCGCGCGTAGGGATACCAGGCGGCGGAGGACAGCAGGCGTTTGCGGCGGAACAGCTTGAGATAACTGCCATCGGCCAACGCCAGCACTTTCTCGCCATGACGATCGCGCTCCAGCGCCCGCGCGCCGTCGCGCAGAGCGAGATAGTCATCGTGTGCCAAAATCTGCAAGGGTGCGTGCCTGCGGCGGGTTGCGTATCGAAGGCGGAATTCTATCAGCCGGGCCGCCCATGTCGCCCATGCCGCCCATATCGCCCATATCGCCCATGCTAAAATGCGGCTATCCTTGCGCCGTCCGGCGCTTGCCTTGGCTTGCCTTATCGTTGCGTTGCTTATCGTTGTTCTATCCTGAATTCATTTGAGTTGCGCGTGACTTCCAGCCTGAGACTGTATTTGCGCTTGCTCGCTTACGTCCGGCCTTATCTGGGCTGGTTTGCCGTGAGCATTCTGGGCTATGTCATCTTCGCTTCGTCGCAGCCGATGCTGGCTTCGATACTGAAGTATTTCGTCGACGGCCTTGCCGATCCGGCGGCGGCGACGCTCACCGGCGTGCCGCTGGTGGGCGGCTTGCAGATGATGCACGCGGTGCCGCTTTTGCTCATCCTCATCGCCGCCTGGCAGGGCGTCGGCTCTTATCTCGGCAGTTACTTTCTCGCCCGCGTTTCGGTGGGCGTGGTGCACGATCTGCGCCTGGCGCTCTTCGAGAGCCTGCTGACTTTGCCGGACGGCTATTTCGACCATCACAACTCCGGCCACCTGATCTCGCGCATCACGTTCAACGTCACGATGGTGACGGGCGCGGCGACCGACGCCATCAAGGTCGTGATCCGCGAAGGGCTGACGGTGACTTTCCTGTTCGCCTATCTGCTCTGGATGAACTGGAAGCTGACGCTGGTGATGGTGCTGTTGCTGCCGGTGATCGCGCTGCTGGTGCTCAACGCCAGCCGCCGCTTCCGCCGTCAGGCAAAGAAGATTCAGGTGGCGATGGGCGACGTGACCCACGTCGCGTCTGAAGCGATTCAGGGCCACCGCGTCGTGCGCGGCTTTGGCGGCGAAGCCTGGGAGCGGCAACGCTTTTTCGAGGCAAGCGCCAACAACGCCGGCCGGCAATTGCGCATGGTGCGCACCGCCTCGGTCTACACGCCGGCCCTGCAACTGCTCATCTACAGCGCGATGAGCGTTCTGTTCTTCCTCGTGCTGTGGCTGCGCGGCGAGGCGTCGCCGGGCGAACTGGTCGCTTACATCACCGCCGCCGGCCTGCTGCCGAAACCGATCCGCCAACTCTCCGAAGTCAGCTCGACGATCCAGAAAGGCATCGCGGCGGCGGAGAGCATCTTCATGCAACTTGACGAGCCGCCGGAGCGCGACACCGGCACGCTGACACGCGAGCGCGTCAACGGCCATATCGAAGTACGCGATCTTTCCTTCGCCTATCCCGGCGGCGGGCGGCGCGTGCTCGACGGGTTGAATTTCACCGTCGAGCCGGGGCAGATGGCGGCGCTGGTCGGCCGCTCCGGCAGCGGCAAGTCGACGCTCGCCAGCCTGATTCCGCGCTTCTACTCTCATGACGAAGGCCGGATTCTCATCGACGGCGTCGAAGTCAGGGATTACGCCCTGCGCAACCTGCGCCGCCATGTCGCCGTCGTCGCCCAGCAAGTGACGCTGTTCAACGATACGGTCGCCAACAACATCGCCTACGGCGAACTCGCCGGCGCCCCGCGCGCCGACATCGAACGCGCCGCCGAGGCGGCGTTTGCGCGCGAATTCATCGACCGGCTGCCGCAAGGCTTCGACACGCTGGTCGGCGAGAACGGCGTGCTGCTCTCCGGCGGCCAGCGCCAGCGCCTCGCCATCGCGCGGGCGCTGCTGAAGAACGCGCCGATCCTGATTCTCGATGAAGCCACCTCCGCGCTCGACACGGAATCCGAGCGCCACATTCAGGCCGCGCTCGACGCCGCGATGCGCGGACGCACGACGCTCGTCATCGCCCATCGCCTGTCCACCATCGAACGCGCCGACGTGATTCTGGTGATGGAGCAAGGCCGCATCGTCGAGCGCGGCAGCCATGCCGAACTGCTGGCGCTCAACGGCCACTACGCCCGGCTGCATGCCATGCAGTTTGGCGAGGCGGGGGAAGATGCAACGGAAAAGGCGGCGCGGTAGCGCGGCCGATCAATCAGAAAGTCAGGCCGGCGGCAGCGCCGCTTCCATCTCGCGCCACAGCGCGCTGTCTTGCGGCCAGTTGCGCAGGAAACGGGCGCGGTCTTTCTTCCAGACCTTGCGCCAGGCGGCTTCGCTGTCGTGGCGCCGCATGGCGTCGAGGTCGAGCACGCAAAGCTGATTTCCATTCAGGATGAAGTTGGTGGCCTTCAGGTCGCCGTGGCTGATGCGCGCCGCCGCCAGCTGCGCGAACAGGCGCCGCACGGCGTCGAGCGTTTCTGTCGGCGCGCCGCTTTCCGCCCGGTCGGCGAGGGCTTCCTGCAGGTTTGGCCCGGCGCAATATTCAGTCACCAGCCAGGCGCGGCCGCGCAGCGGCCCGAAGCGGCGTTCGATGAGCGCCAGCGGGCGCGGCGTCGGGATGCCGAGAAAGCGCAGGCGGTGCGCCGCCAGCCAGGATTGCCAGGCGCGGCTTGGACGCCAGGCCCGCGACAGCGCATGGCCGGCGCTCTTGATGTTGTAGCGTTTGATGACGAGCGGGCGGTCTTCCAGTTCGATTCGCGCCAGCGTGGCGCTGCGGCCGCGCTTGAGGGCAACGCCTTGTTCGATCCAGGCATCGGGATCGGCGGTCAGCGGCAGAAGAAAATTCTCCTCGGCGCGGACGAGAGAAAAAAAACGGTCAATGCCCTGCGCCACTTTGAACAGGCTGCAATCGCGCAGGCACTTGTCGAGGTAGTCGGCGAGGCGCGCTTCGCGGGCGCGTTCAATGCTTGCTTGCAGTGGCGCGGCGTCGATGGCGAGATCCGGGTTGCCTTTATGGTAAGCGGCGAGCAGATCGGTTCGCAGGGCGTTTTCGACCGCTGGCGTGAGTTGCGCGAACAGCAGGGCCAGGTTGTCGCGGCATGCGTCCGCCGATGCCGCCGGGCGAACGGCATCGCCATCGACGATGTACAGCGCGCCGTCATGCAGAAGAAAATTGCCGAGGTGCGCGTCCGCCTGCAACAGGCCGCATGCGTGCATGCGCCCGGCCATCTCGAACACCGGGGCGAGGTCTGACGCGGCGGCGGCATCCGGGCCGCGCGCGCCGTCCAGATATTCGGTGAGAATGAAATGACCCGCGCCTTCAAGCGCGCCGCTCGCCAGCGGCCGCGGCGCCGGCAGCGCATGCCGCGCCAGATTTTCGAGGCCGCGCTGCTCGCGCTGCCAGTGCCGCTCGCTGTCGCGTTTCGCCAGGAACAGCTTGGCCAGCACGGCGCGGCCTTGCCAGTGGCCGACGCCGGTCAGACGCTTGCCGGGCAGGATGCGCAGCCAGCGTTCGATGGTCAACGCGCTGCCGTCGCCGAGCGTGACGATGCTCGGCGCCAGCGCCCGCCGGCCGCTGGCGCGCAGCGAGGCGGCGGTGTCCCGCGCTTCATCGCGCCCGTCGAAGAAACCGGTGATGCGGCGGATGCGCCGCTTGTCCCGCGCGTCAAGATGCGGCTTGCCGATGTAATCGAGATAGAAGCGCAAACGCCGCGCGCGTGAAAGCTGGCGCTTGGCCACCTTGTCGAGGCAGGCGAGGTCCTTGATGATGCGGTATTCGAGAAACGGCGGCCGCCAGAAACCGCCGCTCGGACAATCAATCAGAAAAACCTGACCGCCGCCGTCGACCAGCAGGTTGCGCCACTTCAGATCGCCGTGGACGAAGCGGCGCGCGTGCATGGAATAAGCGATGTCGGCGATTTGGGCCGAGATGCCGTGCCACCAGAAAGGATCTTGCAGCCTCGGGTCGCCGTTGCGGGCGAGCTGGCCGAGGTCGACGGTATTAGGAAGTTCATCGGTGATGAGCGCGCCGCGCAGAAAACGGCCGCCTTCGCGTTCGAGGCCGCGGGCGGTGAGACGGGCGGTCGGGATGCCCCAGTCGGCGAAGCGCCGCAGGTTTTCCCATTCGATTTGCACTCTCGGCGTGCCGAACCAGCGCCGCAGCGGTTTCTTGCCGAGGCCGTGATAACGCTTGACGTAGTAGCGGCGTCCGTTGATTTCGACGCGCACGGTGCGGGAGAGGGAGTCCTTGGCGACGATGTCGCCTTCGAGGGCGAACACCGCGTCGAGATCGGCGAAGCGCGCGGCGGCAGCCGGATCGGCGCCGGGCAATACCTGCCACGCCACGCGCTCATCTGTTTGCGCATCTATCCGCTTGTGGCTCACGACGCCCCCCTCGGCGCGAATTTGCGCTGGTAGCGCCGCATCAAGCGCCGGCCTTCGTTTTCGAGCCAGGTCAGGAGCGCAACCTCGTCGGCCAGAATCGCCCGCAGCGGGCGTTCGAAATAGGCGCGCAAAAAGCGCAGCCGGTCGCGGCGGGTGAGGCCGATTTCCAGCGACGAGAAATACAGGGCGGCGAGATCCTTGTCGCGCCAGCGGCGCGGCGCCGGCGTCGGGCGCACCTGGGCGCGATGCAGGTCGATCAGGGACACGCGCAGCGCGGCCGGCGCCGGCGCGGGTTCGGTGTGCAGCAGAAAGTGGCAGAGATAGCAGTCGCGGTGATTCATGCCGCCGCGATGCATGCGGCCCGTCATGTCGGCGACGCGGGCAATGAGCGCGCGCTTGAGCGCCGGCGGCGGCGCTTGCGCGGCCCAATCGCGGCAGTAATCTTCCAGGCTGATCGTCGGCGCCAGTTCCTCGGTGATGATGAAGGATTCCTGCCGCGCCGGATTCGCGCCGCGCTGACCGAAGGCGACGGCTTGCATGGTGTCGACGCCGAGTTCGCGCAGACGCCGGATGGCCCGCCACTCGTGCCCGGCGCCGAGCACGGGTCGGCGCGCGACGGCAAGATTCTCGAAAATCCGCCGCCAGCCGATGCCCCGGTGCAGCTTGACGTAATAGCCGCGGCCGTCGATTTCCGTGCGCAGGGTGCGGCGGCCTTCCAGTTCGCGCAACACGTCGCCTTGCAAAGCCCGCGCCGCCGCGAACGCATCCTGCCCCGCCCACAGCGCGCGGAAGGGTTGATCGAGAAACAGGATGTCCCGCCCGCTCATGCCGTTGTCCTTGTGAGCGCGGACGAGAGAATGATGTCCGCCGCGCGTTCGTGCAGACTGTAGATGTCCGCCGTCTCCGCCCAGGCGAGGCCGCTGGCGCGCCAGCGGCGGCGGGCGTCGCCGTCGGCCAGCATGCCGGCGAGCAGGGCGTCGAACGCCGCCTGATCGAAGGGCAGGGGCGCAACGCGGCCGGCGCCGGCTTCCTCGATGTAATGAGCATAGCCGCAGGCGGCGCTGGCGAGCGCGGGCAAGCCGGCGACGACCGCCTCCAGCAGCACGGTGCCGGTGTTCTCGTTGTAAGCGGGATGGATCAGCAGATCGGCGCCGAGCAGAAAGCGCGGGATGTCGTCGCGGCCCTTGAGAATGCGCGTTTTGCCGGCGACGCCGAGCGCGCGCGATAGCGCGATGAAAGGTTTTGGATCGTCCTGGCCGATGGCGATCAGCCGCGCGCGCCGTTTCAGATCTGCCGGCAGGGCGGCGAGCGCGCGCAGCGAGCGGTCAAGCCCCTTGGTCTTGAAGCCGGAGCCGATTTGCAGCAGCAGCAGATCGTCGTCGGCGAGCTGGAACTCGCGGCGGAAACCGGCGCGGATCCCGGCGGCATTCGCCGGGGCGCGGCGATCCGGCGCGATGCCCGGCGGCAGCAGATGCAGGCGCGCCGCCGGCGTCGCGTAGTGCTTGACGTAGAGCGCCTGCTGCGCGGCGGAGATCATGAGGATTTCAGTGCGCGCCGCCGGTGCGAAGACGGCCCGCTCGTAGGCGGCGAAATGGCGATAGCGGCTGGAGAGGCGATACATCGGGCCGCGCAGGACGCGCGCCTTGTCTTCGTAACAAGGATCGGCGCAGTAGTAGACATCCAGCCCCGGCATCTTGTTGAAGCCGATCAGGCGGTCGGCCGGCCGCGCCGCCAGATCGCGCCGCGTCCAGTCGACGAACTTCTCGTAGCGGCGATGATTGGTGAGCGCCTTCACCGGCGCGCGCAGCACCTCGAATCCCGTTGGCATTTCGCCCTGCCAGCTTAGCGTATAGACGCGAACGGCATGGCCGCGCGCCTGACAGGCCAGCGCGATGCGCAGAAAGTCGCGCTGCAAACCGCCGAAGGGGAAATACTTGAAAAGGGTGAATGCCAACTGCATCAGCCGGCGCTCATTCCGTCACGCCCGCCCTGGCCGCGATGAAAGCCGTCGCTGGCGTCGCGCGGCCCTTGCGGGCGGCGCGCGCCGCCACGGCGCGCCACAGCCATTTGGCGTAGGGCGTGAGGCGTTGGATTTCGAGATAGGCCTTGAGAAACCACAGACGGTCGCTGCGGCTCCACATCTGCGAACCGGAACTCAAGGAGTACAGGTCGCGGACGGCGCAGGCGGCCTTGAATGGATGCCAGCGCGACTTCTCCAAATCAATCACGCGCGCCTCGACGCCGCCATCGGCGTTGATGCGGACAAAGACATGCTTGGGGAAGAAACAGTTGTGCTGGATGTGATGGGCGTGCATCTTCCGCAGCAGGGCGGCGATCGCGCCGAGCATGCGCAGTCGCATTGGCCGCGCCGGCGCGCCGGTTTTCAGCCAGCGCCGCACGCGGTCTTCCATCGAAACGAAGCCGGTCAATTCCTCGGTGATGAGAATGGCGCGCTCATCCCTGCCGGCCCGGCGCATGGCGAAATACACCGGCTCCAGCGTCGGGATGCCGCAGGCGCGGTAGCGTTGAATGCGGTGGAATTCGCGCAGGAACGTGGGCGCGCCGCGCAGCGGATGAGTCCACAGCCGCGCCATGTGATTTTCCTGCCGCTTGAGGAAAACGGCGCGGCCGCCGCTGCCGTCCGGTAGCGCCAACTCACAGCGCGCAACACCGCTCCAGCCGCCACGGCGGTGATTCGGTTCCTCGAACCAGTCAACCTTGTGTTGCCACAGCGCATCGAAATCCGTCAGGCCGTTGTGGGCGAGGATCGGCTGCCA
>JAITMP010000033.1 GCA_031277315.1 Zoogloeaceae bacterium
CTGCCTTTCGTGCCTGATGGCGGCGGATATGTGGAGGTTACGATCAACGGCGTGCATTACACGTCGCTCAACGGCGGCGTCGCCATCGACGCCGACACCCTCACCTGGGCTGTCCAGGTTACGAATGCGCTGCCGCTGAAGGACTACAACGTCGAAGTCGTGATCAAGACCAGCGTCGGCGCGGTCATCATCAGCGACGACCCGACCATTCCGCCCGAGCTGCATATCGTCGGCGGACCGGAGACGCCGGATAGCCCGCCGGCAACCGCCGACAGCAACGCCAAGGCGGTCGCGATGACGATAGGTGAGGACGGCCAGTGGCGGTTGTTCGCCAACGGCGCGGTGATGGATGCGATCGGCACGGACTCGGTGACCATCGGCAACTTCTCGGCTAATGCCCTGACTGCCAACGCGGGCCCCGTCAGCGCGGCGACCTTCATCGACTTCGACCGCGACGGGCTGATGGACATCGTCGGCAACGACACGACTTACTGGAATCCGTATTACAGCCAATACTCGGACGGCCAGCAGGTCTACAAGTACATGGGCGCGAACGCCGGAAAGGTCGCAGGCACCGCGGGAGAGAACGGCAAGCCGGTGTCGAACGACAACTACTACGCCTTCCAGATGGGTTCGAACAGCCAGTGGATGCACCCGGATCGCGTCGATAACAACTACAGCCACGACGCCAACGTCAGTACCGCCTTCGCTGGTGTGGCGGCCTATGACCGTGACGGCGACGGCTATGTCGATATCGCTTACGGCACCGTCTTTGGCGGCAATAACACCAGCGAGTCCTATCTGGACGGCGGCGCTGACACCCAGTTGATCCTCAACGACGGTGGCGTCTTCACCAAGGACGGCGACGCGATCGCGCTGAACAGCGATTCGCCGGCCATTTCGGGCGCGAGCCGGCCGTCCCAGTCCCAGGCCGGGCCGGAGAAGCTGATCTCGGCGGTCGATATCAACAACGACGGGCGCATTGACCTCGCCTGGGGCGCCAACGGCGGCGACAACGAGAGCAGCGGCGCCATCACCGGCAACTCAGCACCCGGCCAGGCCGTATCGACGAACGACGGTCGCTTGGTCATCGCCACCGGGCAAAGCGGCGGTAGCCTGAAAGTGACCCAGACCGTCGACAACGCGGCCTTCAACGACGACGGCGCCGTCGCCAATACGCCGTCCATGACCTGGGCCGACTTCAACGGCGACGGCTGGATGGATCTGTTCATGAGTTCAGCGGGAACCACTGGTGAACTCGACACCGGCAACAGCGTGATCTACCTCAACAATGGGGCGGGGAAGCTCTCCAGCTCTCCCTACACCCTGACCGGCGGCGCGACGGAGGGCAGCGGCTCGGTGGCGGTGGACTGGAACGCCGACGGCAAGATGGACGTGATCGAGACGCCGCTGTGGATTCCGGGTGGCGATCCGGTGGGCAGCCAAGCCGTGCAGTTGTTCCTCAACACCAGTTCCGGCGGCACGATGCAATTCGTGAAGCAGGCCAATCTGGCGACGCTGCCCGACAATGGCGCCGGCAGCGGCATCGCCGGCCTGTTGTCCCTCGACCTTGACTGGGACGGTGACAAGGATCTGATGCTCTTTACCGGCAACGCCGGCGCCACCTATGTCGAGAACAAGGCCGTGATTGCCGACGGCACCGCGCTGCACTTCCGCATTGTCGACAAGGAAGGCATCAACAGCTTCTTCAGCAACACCGTGCAACTCTACGACTCGCAGGGCAACCTGGTTGCCACCCAGATCATCAACCCGCAAGCCGGCAACCAGACCAACGACAGCTCCGCCATCGTCGACTTCTACGGCCTCAACCCGAACGAGACCTACAGCGTCGTCCTGCTCAAATCCGTCAATGGCGTCTCGGATGACGTCGGCGGCCTTGCCAACCTCGGCGGCAACGCCATCGAGAACGTCAACATCGCCTGGACCGGCCTGAAAGCGGGCGCGGCCAACGACGCCTACGTCCTCACCGCCGAAGCCGGCAACGCAAGCAACAACGCCACCATCGGCAATGGCATCGTCGGCACCGGCTACAACGACACCTTCTTCGCCACTTTGGGCACCGACAAGTACGAAGGCGGCGGCGGCACCACCATCGTCTCCGGAGAAAAAGTCTGGAGCGACACCGGCGGCATGGACATCGTCGACTACAAGCTCGCCGGCAACACCCCGCTCACCATCGACCTGAGCAACCCCAATGCCCAGAACACCGGCTTTGGCACAGGTGCCACGACCTTCTCCAACATCGAAGGCATCGCCGGCGGCGGCGGCAACGACACCTTCACCGACAACGCCCGCGACAACGTCTTTGAAGGCCGCGGCGGCAACGACACCTTCAACCTCACCCACGGCGGTCACGACACGCTGCTCTACAAGCTGCTTGTCGCGGCAGACGCCACCGGCGGCAACGGCGCGGATCAGGTCAACGGGTTCAAGGTCGGGTTGTTTGAAGTTGCCCCGAACGCTGACCAGATCGACATCTCGGAGCTGCTGATCGGCTACAGCCCTGGCACCAGCAACATCAACGACTACCTGAGCGTGAGCTCGAACGGCACCGACACGGTCATCAGCATCGACCGTGACGGCGCTGGCGGGAATTACGCCATGACCGAGTTGATTACGCTGAACAGCGTGTCGGTGGATCTGGCAACGTTGCTGATGAATCATCAACTGACGGTGGTCTGATCCGGGCTTCCGGCCCGAGATTCAGAAGCAGGCCCGAAAAAGGGACGCGCGTCGCGCGTCTCTTTTTCGCAACTTTTTAACATCCGGGTTGACGATAAAAGGATACGTTAGGTTGCGAATATAGAATTATGCAGCTATGATGCAACGGCTTGATTGCATGGCAGATGCGCACTTTGCGTGTTTTGCCCTGTCTTTCACCCTTTTACCATTCGCTTTCGGCATTGATCGGCGGATTGAAAACAATATCGTGGCATCCATGAACAAACGGGCCGGTGGTGCACATGCCGGACAGCTGCGCCTGCGCGGCAAATCCGCCTTGGCCTTGGCCTTGTGCTGGCTGCCGTGGACAACGCCCGCGCAAGATGCACCGCCGCCCACGCGCCTGGCGCCCAGTGAACTGGTGCTCCAGCTTGATGTCACGCTCTCCTCCCTGCCGATTCCGCCCGTGCGCGATACCCCGCTGGAACTGAATGAAGGCGTGCGGCTGGCGGTCAACCGGCATCCTTCCATCGCCGACGCCGTCGCGCTCTTGTCGCAGCAGCTTGGCGGCGTCGACGTCGCCCGCGCCGGTTATTACCCGCAGATACGGGCGGGCGTGAGCAGCGGCGCCAACAGCGCATCGAGCACCGCAGGTCGCAATTCGACGCTGGCGACGGTGTCGTTGTCGCAGATGCTGTACGACTTCGGCAAGGTGGACGGCAGCGTCAGCCAAGCCGAAGCGGGAGTGCGCCGCCAGCAGGCCACGATTCTGAAGCAGATCGACGCCGTGGCGCGGGACGCCGGCGGCGCGGTCGTTCAGGCGCACCGTTATCAGGAACTCGCCGCCATCGCCAGAGAGCAGGTGGAAGCGGTCACCAAAGTGCTTGAAATGACGCAATTGCGCGCCAAGGCCGGCATCAGCACCAAGGCCGATCCGGTGCAGGCGCAGGCGCGCGTGGATGCCGCGCACGCGGGGCAGTTGCAGGCCGAGACGCTGGAACGGCAATGGAATGAGCGGCTGCGCACCCTGATCGGCGTGCCGGCGGACAAGGGCATCGCGTCGCTGCCGGAGCGCGCGTTTCAGGAAGTGTCGCCGCAGGAAGCGCCTGATGTCCGTCTCCTGCCCGATGTGCTGATAGCCGAGGCCGACCGTCAGGCGGCGCAGGGGCAGTTGGCGCAGGCCAAAGCCCAGCGCTGGCCGACGGTGAGCCTGGATCTGTCGGCGAACAAGGCGCTGCGCGGCGTCAATCCGTCGACGCTGGAGCGCGACGGCACTTATCACACGGTGATGGTCAATCTTTCCAGCGCGGTGTATCAGGGCGGCGCCCTCAACGCGCAGGTGCGCGCCGCCACGGCGGCGGAAGAAGCCGCGCGCCAGCGCATCGAAACCGCGCGCCTGAATGCCGGCGACGCGGCGCGCAGCTTCCGCGAACAACTGGCCGGAGCCGCGCTGCGCCTGAATGTGCTGGCGAAGCGCAAGCAGAGCATTGCCGAGGCGCTCGAACTGTACCGCGAGCAGTACAAGCTGGGCACGCGGTCGATTCTGGATCTGCTCAACGCGGAGCAGGAGTTCTATCAAGCCCGCTCCGACGAGGAGGGGCTGAAACACGATCTGTGGCAGAGCCTGATCGGCTATATCGACGCCGTCGGCCAGAGCCGCGAATTCTACGGACTCAATGACACCACCATTCAGGGAATGGAAATCCGCCCGTGAAACTGCCTGAAATTCAAACCGCCTGGATGGAAGCCATGCTGGTCGTGGCGCGCCATTACGGCATCGGCGCTTCGCCCGAAAGCGTGCGCGTGAGCCTGGCCTGGGAGCGCGGCGCGTCGCTCGACACCGTGCTCGACCTGATGGCGCGCCAGCTTGGAATGTCGATGCGCCTGACGGACTTCAATCCGTCCCTGCTTGACCCCTGGCGGCTGCCGTTGGCGGTGGAGTTCAGCGACGGGCAGATCGGCGTGATCCGCGTCATCGACAAAAAGGGGCACGCCGGTGTGCTGCTGTCCGGCGACGCCGGGCTGGAAACGACGGTGCCGGTGGCCGAACTCGCCGCGCGCGTGCGCCGCGCTGCCCTCTTGCGGCCCCAGACGGCGGTGCCCGATGCGCGGGTGGACGATTACATCAAGCCTTACGAGCCGAACTGGTTCTGGTCGATTGCGTTCCGCGACTGGCGCCGTTACGGCGACATCGTGTTCGCGTCGGTGTTCGCCAATGTGCTGGCGCTGTCGACGATGGTGTTTTCGATGCAAGTCTATGATCGCGTCATTCCAGCCCAGTCCGAGCCGACGCTGTGGGTGCTGTTCGGCGGCGTGATGGTGGCGGTCATCTTCGAGTTCATCCTGCGCGTCTCGCGCACGCACATCTCGGATGTGATCGGCAAGCGCGCCGACCTGAAAGTGGCGGATCGCGTTTTCGGGCGGGCGCTGCGCGTGCGCAACGAGGCACGTTCCAAGTCGACGGGATCGTTCATCGCGCAGGTGCGCGAGGTCGATCAGGTGCGCGAACTGCTGACATCCACCACCTTCGGCGTGCTGGCCGATCTGCCTTTTTTCCTGCTTTTTCTGTTCATCCTGTGGCTGATCGGCGGTCCGCTGGCGCTGGTACCGCTGGGCGCGCTGCCGCTGCTGATCATTCCCGGCATGCTGGCGCAACGGTCCTTGAGTCGCCTCGCCAAGGAAGGCATGCGCGAATCGGCGCTGCGCAACGCGCTGCTGGTCGAAGCCGTCGAAGGCATCGAGGATATCAAGCTGCTGCGCGCCGAGCCGCGTTTCCAGAACCGCTGGAACCACGTCAACGAGGTGTCGGCGAGCGTCAGCATGAAGCAGCGCTACATTACCAGCCTGCTGATGTCCTGGACGCAGAAGATACAGGGGCTTGTTCATACCGCCATTGTGCTGACGGGCTGCTATCTGGTGATGAAGGGCGACATGACCACCGGCGCGCTAGTTGGCACCTCGATTCTGGGTTCCCGCATGATCGCGCCGCTGGCGCAGGTGTCGGGACTGATGGCGCGCTGGCAGCAAGCCAAGGTCGCGCGCGAGGGGCTGGATGAATTGATGCGCCGCCCGGTCGATCAGGCCGAGGACGGGCAGCGGGTCAGCGTGCCGGTGCTGCGCGGCAACTATCAGCTTGAAGGAGTGGGCTTCAAATACGGGCAGGACGATCCACGCCCGGCGCTGAACGGCATCAACCTGCGCATCGGCGCCGGCGAACGGGTGGCGGTTCTGGGGCGCATCGGTTCGGGGAAAACGACGCTGCTGCATACGCTGGCGGGCTTGCTGACGCCGCAGGCCGGGCGCATCACGCTCGATGGGCTGGAACTGAAACTGATCGACCCGGCCGACGTGCGCCGCGACGTCAGCCTGCTGACGCAGAACGCGCGCTTGTTCTACGGCACCGTGCGCGAGAACGTCACGCTGGGCATGCCGCTGGCCGACGACGAGGAAGTGTTCGAGGCCCTGCGCTTGTGCGGCGGTCTGCCTTTCGTGAAGTCGCGCGCCGAAGGGCTTGATGAAACCATTCTCGAAGGCGGCCTGGGTTTGTCGGGCGGCCAGCGTCAGGCGCTGCTGCTGGCGCGCACGATCATCCGGCAAAGCCATGCCGTGCTGCTCGATGAGCCGACGTCGCATTTCGACGAGATGACCGAGCGTCAGGTGATCACCGCCCTTCAGCCCTGGATGGCTTCGCGCACATTGGTGGTCGCCACTCACCGCATGCCGATCCTGCAATGGGTGGATCGCATCATCGTGATCGAAGGGGGCCGCATCGTGATGGATGGGCAGAAGGACGAAATTCTGGGCAAACTCGGTAATTCAAGCTCTGGGAAAACGCAGTAATGCCAACGTCACATCAAACGCCGCCTCCCCCGGCCTCCGCAGCCGCTGTGACTGTTCCCGCCAAACGGCCCGCCAATCAGGGCAAGCCGGGCGCCGATGCGTCCGCTGCGAGCATGAGCAACATATCGTTCATCCCCGTCAGCGAGCCGAGTCTGCCGCGCTCGTCGCTGGTGGTGTGGGTGGTGGGGTCCATGCTGCTGTGCCTGCTGGTCTGGGCTTGGTTTTTTGAACTCGACGAAGTGTCGAACGGCACCGGCAAAATCATTCCTTCGTCGCACGAGCAGTTGATCCAGTCGCTCGAAGGCGGGATTCTGGTTGACCTCAAGGTGAAGGCAGGCGACATCGTCAACAAGGGGCAGGTTCTGGCGCAACTCGACCGCACCCGCACCGAATCGGCGGTGTCCGAGAGCGCCTCGCGGGCACGCGCGGCGATGGCGATGGCGGCGCGGCTGGCAGCCGAAGTGAACGGAACGCCATTGGCATTTCCGCCCGAGGTGACGGATGACCCGGATCTCGTGCGCACCGAAACCGCGCTCTACAAGCAGCGCCGCGACAGTCTGGCCAGCACGCTGTCGGGCATCGCCGAGGCGCTTGCCCTAGTGCGGCGCGAACTGGCGCTGACCGAGCCGCTGGCGGCGCGCGGCGCCGCCAGCGATGTCGAAGTGCTGCGGCTCAAGCGCCAAGTCAACGAACTGGAGATGAAGGCCGCCGATCAGCGCAACCAGTACTACGTCAAGGCGCGGGAAGATTTGGCCAAGGCCAACGCCGAGATCGAGGCGCAGCAGTCCATCACGCGCGGGCGCACCGACGCGCTGACGCGCCTGACCTTCACCTCGCCGGTGCGTGGCGTGGTCAAGGACATCGCCGTCACCACCACTGGCGGCGTGGTGCCGCCGAACGGCAAGCTGATGGAAATCGTGCCGCTGGAGGAGCAGCTTCTGGTCGAGGCGCACATCTCGCCGCGCGACGTGGCTTTCATCCATCCAGGGCAGGCCGCGCTGGTCAAGATCACCGCTTATGACTATTCAATTTACGGCGGACTCAAGGGCAAGGTGACGACGATCTCGCCCGACACCATCCAGGACGAAGTGAAGCGGGACATGTATTACTACCGCGTCTACATCCGCACCGACGCCGACCAGTTGCGCGACAAGAACGGCAAGAGCTACCCGATCGTGCCGGGGATGGTGGCGACGGTGGACATCCATACCGGCAAGAAGACCGTGCTGGACTATCTCATCAAGCCCTTCAACAAGGCGCGCGAGGCTCTGCGCGAGCGCTGATGGCTGCTTGCCGTCCGGCGGACGGCGCCGGACACTGGACACTGGGCACTGGATGGGGCAGCGCGGTTATTGTTCGTCGTCCTTGTCTGAATTACTGATCGGCAGCAGCAGGCGGAACACGGTTTGCTGGCCGTCGCTGGCGTGCAGAAACAAATCCCCTCCGTGCCGGCGCGCGATGGTTCGCGCGATGTGCAAACCCAGACCCGAGCCGGGCACGCCGGTTGACCGGGCGCCGCGAAAGTAGCGTTCGAACAGGGCGGCCTTGTCGGTTTCCGAAATCGCCGGGCCTTCGTTGCAAACGTCAATCTGAACCCAGTGATCCTGCGCGCCGGCGCGCACCTTGATCGGCGTGTCTTTCGCGGCGTACTTGAACGCATTCTCCAGCAGGTTGTCGAGAATGGTTTCGATATACAGCGCGTTGCCGTCCACCATCAGCGCCGCCGGCGGCAGATCGAGTTGCAGGCGGGAACCCTCGCCGGGACGCGTGAGGCCGTCATGACCCCAGCTTTGCAGGAGGGCGCGGATGTCCAGCATCGTCGTCAGGCTTTTTTGCGTGACGGATGTTTCCAGGCTGTCGTTGACGAGGATGTTGTTCACCAGCAGCGACAGGCGGGATACCGCTTTGCGGATTTTCCCCAGGCTGGTTTTGACGTGCTCGTCGCGGCCGGCTGGAGAGCTTGTCAGCGCGTGCGCGATGGCGTCGATGATGGCCAGCGGCGTGCGGAATTCATGCGACACCATCGCCACGAACCGGTTCTGCTGTATCTTGTCTTCGGTGGCTTGCCGGGCAACGCGGGCGAATTCCAGCGCGTTTTGCTGCTCCTTGTGCAAATGCCTTTTCATTTCCAGCGATTGGCTGACCATCGTCAGGACGACGACAGTGAAGAGCGCGATCAAGGTGGCGATCAGCAGGGTGAACAGATCCAGATTGACGAATACCAGATCGCTGATCTGGGTTGTGCCGTAGCCGCCCCAGACCAGATTGAACAAGCCCAGCACCAGGGCAGGCGCGGTGAACTGGTATTGCCGCTTCACCACGATCAGCGATACGAGCAGGACGCAGTTAACGATGGCCGACGCGACGCTCGCATAGAGGATCCACGACATGATCGGGCCGCCCTTGCCAACCATGACCAGCACGGCCGCCAGCGCGAAAAAACCGCTCAGCGCGAGAATCAGCCTGCGTCCCCAGACGTAGTGATGGCGGAAGTTGAAAAACCAGCTTGAGAGGCCCAGATCGATGAGCATGAGCACGCACAGCACGGCAGGCGTGGTGCGGTCGCTGACCCAGGGCGAGTCTGGAAATATCAGGGGATTGCCATAGCCGGACTGCACAAAGACGTGCGCGGCCACGGCCAGCGCGAATACCGACAGCACCCAGTGCAGGCGGTTGCGCAGCAGGAAAAAGAAAATCATGCTCATCAGCGTCACGACGGCGAGAGCGCCGGCGAGGGCGCTGTAGACGGCCAGCCTGTTCCGTTCATTCTTGAATTGCGCCCCATGCTGCCAAAGTCGCAACTCGACCCATGTCGTGCCGTCTGTTTTCAGCCGCAGGTAGTAGGCGCGCGGCGTGGTGTCCGGATAAACGGGAAACGCCGGCAAGACGCTTTGAACGGGGCGCTCGCTGAAAAGATAGCGGTCGCCGATGCGGATCGAAGTGAAGCTGGCGTTATTTCCGGCGGGAGAGTACAGCGTCAGTTCGTCGAGCCAGGCCGGGCTTGCTTCCAGAATCCAGTCCCTGGGCGCGGTGACGTCGCGCCCCAGTGTGAACCGCACCCAGATCGCGGCATTGTTTCTGGGGGTGGTGATGCCCGGCGAGGAACGGGGCTGAAATGCCGCCGCCATCGAACTGGCGCTGACATCCTCGATGGTGAGCTTGCCCGTGGGATCGACCAATGTTTCGAGTCCCGTTTCGAGTGGGACGGCGCTTTCCGGGTCGGCGTTCCCGGTCAATTCCAGCGCGACCGCGTCCGGACAGGGCAGCAACAGCGTTGCGGTCAGGATCAGGAGGAAACAGGCAAAATTCTGCAAACGGGCTCGCATCCATGCAAGGATAACCGCATCCGCGCGGAAATGACTAACCAGATAGGGAAATTTTGATTTGGCTCAATTAGTTGCTTCATTCTATCCAGGGAGTAAAATAAGGAAATTAGACAGGGGTTACGCAGAGATTGCGTAGATATTACATAAAGGTTACATAAAGATTGCATAAATATTATATGCAATTGCAGAAAGAGGCTATGTTGCATGAATCAGGATCAATTACGTGTTTATTTAATCGAGGATGAAGAGGATCTGCGCGAGGCGCTGGTCTACAGCCTGACGCAGATGGGTTTCGACGCATCCGGTTTCGCCGATGCAGGGGCTTTTTATCGTGCTTTCGCTGTTTCGCGCTGCGACGTCGTGGTGATCGACATCGGGCTGCCGGGAGAAGACGGCTTCGAGATCGCCGCGCATCTGCGTTCGATCGCCAATATCGGCATCGTGTTTGCAACCGCGCGCGGCACGGTGGAAGACCGCATCCGGGGCATGCGTGAAGGCGCGGACGCCTATCTCGTCAAGCCGCTGCACCCGGAAGAGCTGGCCGCCACGCTCGAAGCGGTCGGCAAGCGGCTGCGCGCTTCCGCGGATGCGCCGGTGCGGCGGGAGCAAGACGTCGGCGAAGTCGGCAAGTGGCAACTGACCAACGGCGACTGGTGTCTGCGCGACCCGGACGGCCAATCCCTGAAGCTCACCACGGCGGAGCGCGCCTTTCTGGTCTGCCTGTTCAAGGAAAGAGGCGCGCCGGTCAGCCGCGAAGACATCTCTCAGGCCCTGAGCGGCAATCAATCGGAATTACTTGATTTGCAACGCATCGACGCGCTCGCCAGCCGGCTGCGGCGCAAAGCCCTCAATCAGGGGATGGAACTGCCGCTGCATGCGGTGCGGGGCGTCGGCTACAGCTTCGAATAGCGGACGGTAAAATCGTCAGGTCGCCGGGCCATTCAGGCCAATATCTACACGTGCCGTAGTTTGCTATAATTTCGCCCGCAACGCGCCCGTAGCTCAGCTGGATAGAGTACTTGGCTACGAACCAAGGGGTCAGGAGTTCGAATCTCTTCGGGCGCGCCAATATTCAAGGGGTTCCGCAAGGAACCCCTTTTCATTTGTCCTTTTCAGAACGATCCAAACACGCTGCCCAACCCAATCACCACCGCCAGCGCGATCAGCGGGCCGGCGACCGCGGCCATCACGATGTCGCCATAGCTGCCCTTGTGCCGCGCTCCGCACACCGCCAGCAGTGTCACCACCGCGCCGTTGTGCGGCAGGCTGTCGAGCGTGCCGGCGCCGATGACGGCCACGCGATGCATCAAGGCGGGGTCGATGCCGCTGGCGTGGGCCAGTTGCATGTACGTCGGCGCCAGCGCGTCGAGCGCGATAGTCAGCCCGCCCGAGGCCGAGCCGGTGAGCGCGGCCAGGATGTTGGTGGCCAGCGCCAGCGACACCAGCGGGCCGCCTTCGATGCCCAGCACCCATTGCTTGACTGTCTCGAAGCCCGGCAGCGCGGCGATGACCGCGCCAAAGCCGACCAGACTGGCAACGCTCAACATCGGCAGCACGGCGGCGTTGGCCCCGGCGTCCATGGTTTCGCGCAGGCTTGGCAAGCGCCGCCATGACGTGGCCAGCAACACCAAAATGGCGGCGGCCAGCGCGACGATGACCGACCAGACGCCGCTGACCGCGCCCAGCGAGGTCGCGCCCCATTGCGGCTGCGCCAGCCAGTCGGCGTCGAGGCGCGGCAGCACGGCGAATGACATGAGCAGGTTGACCGCTACCACGGTGACCAGCGGCAGGGCGGCCCGCATGAACGAGGGCTGCCGCGCCGCGTGCGCGCCGCGCGCGATCTCGGTCGGATCAAATTCACGCGCGGCGACGGCCCGCTCGCGCACCAGGTGGCTGGCGGCGGCGGCACGCTCGGGCGCGGCGCCCTGGTAGCGGTAGCCTTCGCCCGCCGTCCGCGCCCGCATTTGCGCGCGGTGCAGCCAGGCCAGTCCGCAACCGAGCATTACCGCCGAGGCGATCAGCCCCAGCCCCGGCGCGGCAAACGGGTGGGTGCCGAAGAACGGCATCGGAATCGCGTTCTGGATTGCCGGCGTGCCGGGCATAGCGGTCATGGTGAAGGTGGAGGTGCCCAAGGCAATGGCCGCCGGCATCAGGCGGTGCGGAATGTCAGCGGCCTTGAACAGCGCGTGACCCATCGGCGCGAGCACGAAAAACGCCACGAACAGGCTCACCCCGCCGTAAGTCACCAGCGCCCCGGCCAGCACCATCGCCAGCATGGCACGCCGCGCGCCCAGGCGTCCGATCAGCCCCTGCGCGATGGCTTCGACCGCGCCGCTGGCCTCCATCAGCTTGCCGAACAGCGCGCCCAGCAGAAAGATCGGAAAGAACCGCGCCACGAACTCCGCCGCGCTGCCCATGAAAGTTTGCGTCCAGTGCGCCAGCAACGGCTGCCCCGCCAGCGCCGCGGCCAGCAGCGCGCACAGCGGCGCCAGCAGCAAAATGCTCCAGCCCCGGTATGCCAGCCAGATCAGCAGGGCGAGGGCGAGGGCGATGGCGAGAAGCGCGAGCATGGCGTTATCCGATCAGCGCATCCAGATCGAGACTGGAACGCTGTCCGAGCGCATTGCCATGCGCTTGTAAAAAAACGTCTGCCGCGCGCCGGCCCTCATCGCGCAGCAGGGACAGAAAGGACCACTCGGCGTTCAGCTTGGACGAAGCGTCCAGATGCGCCAATTCGTCAGTCATGATGCGGTGCATGCGCATGCGCGCCCAGCGCGCGCCTTCGCCCGCGCCGGGATCGACCACCTGCCGCAGCACGGCGATCATGCGCAACTCTTTCATCAGCGGCGAGTTGAACGACACCTCGTTCATGCGGTTGGCAATGTCGGCGGCGTTGCGCGGAGTTTCGGTGCGCTCCAGTGGATTGATCTGCACCAGCACGATATCCACCGCGTCGCTTTCCAGCACCAGCGGTGTGATGGTCGGGTTGCCGGTGAAGCCGCCGTCCCAGTACGGCTCGCCGTCGATCTCGACGGCCTGAAACAGCGTCGGCAGGCAGGCTGAGGCCAGCAGCACGTCGGGCGTGATCGCCGCGCCGCGAAACACGCGCCCGCGCCCGCTGTGCACGCTGGTTGCGGTGACGAACACCTTCACCGGCGAGTCGGCCAGCCGTTCGAAATCGACCGCCTCGGCCAGAATGCCGCGCAGCGGATTGAGGCCCAGCGGATTCAGGTGATAGGGCGAGAACACGCGCGAAACCAGATCCATCGCCACATAGACCGGCGAATGCCCCATCGACCAGCGGCCCAGCAGCCAGTCCAGCGGCGAGCGCCGCAGCGGGCTGAACGCCGCCGTTTGCGCCACCCGCTGCCAGAACCCGTCCAGCGCCGCCCGCGCGCCCGCCGCGCCGCCCAGGCGCCAGCCGTGCGCCAGCACCGCCGCGTTCATCGCCCCCGCCGAGGTGCCGGAGACGGCTTCCACGCGCAGCCAGGGCTCTTCCAGCAGCCGGTCGATCACGCCCCAGGTGAACGCGCCGTGCGAGCCGCCGCCTTGCAGCGCCAGGTCGATGCTGACTTCGGCGCGGGTTGTGTGTTGATATGCGGAATTCATTGATGCGCCGCCTGGCGGCATGACAACATGATGGACGGATACGGCATTGCTGCGTGCTCCTTGCCCGGAAACCGGAATCAGGTTTCAATCTCCCATCGGGGAATGCGCTTGTCAATAGCCGAACGATAGCCGAACAATAGCCGGGCAATAGCCGGGCAATAGTCGGGCAATAGTCGGGGTGCGCCCGTCAATGCGTTATCATTATTCTTTGCGAAAGAAAACCGGAAACATGACCGATTATCCACAGCAACTGGTTCAATCCCACCGCCTGCGCGACGGCGCCGATGTCGTCATCCGGCCGATCCGGCCGGAGGATGCGGAGATCGAGCAGGCGTTCGTGCGCGAGTTGTCGGACGATTCCCGCTACAACCGCTTCATGGGCCAGTTGCGCGAGTTGCCGTCGCGCAAACTCGAATACCTCACCGAGATCGACTATGACTGGCACATGGCGCTGATCGCGACGGTTCAGCGCGATGGCCGCGAAGTCGAGATCGGCGTTGCCCGCTATGTCGTCGCGCCGGAGAACGACGGCAGTTGCGAGTTCGCCGTCGCGGTCGGCGATGCCTGGCAGGGCACGGGCGTGGCCGATCTGCTGATGCAGGATCTGATGGCGGCGGCGCGCAGCCGGGGTTTGAAGAAGATGATCGGTTTCGTGCTGCCCACCAACCACCGGATGCTGAAATTCTGTTACCGGCTCGGCTTCGAATCCCACCACGAACTGGGCGACGGCGACAACGTTAGCGTCTTTAAAATACTTTAGGCGAATTTTCCGCTTTTATCCGAAGCGAGGCGATGCGCCCAGCGCGTCGTTTCCGGCAGGCGGTAGCGCGTCAGGCAAGCCATCACCCAGGCCAGCGCCGATTCGAGGCTGATGCGGTGGCCGGGCGAGATATACAGCGGCTTGACGCCCTGCCGGCTGCGCAATACAGCGCCGATGATTTCCTTGCCGTCATACAGCGGCGTCCAGCCGCCGCGTTCGCTCGGCGCTTCAGCGTGGATGCCGGTCAGCCGCGTCTTGGCGACGCCGATGGAAGGCAGGTCGAGCAGCAAGCCGAGATGACTGGCGATGCCGAACCGGCGCGGATGGGCGATGCCTTGCCCATCGCAGAGCAGCAGATCGGGTTTGACGCGCAATTGTTTCATGGCCGCCAGCACCGCCGGCGCTTCGCGGAAGGAGAGCAGGCCCGGCACGTAGGGAAAGCGCGTCGGCAGACGGGCGATGGCGGCGGTTTCCAGTTCCAGCGAAGGAAAGCCGAGCACGGCGACGGCGGCGCGGGTGGTGGCGCCGCCGTCCTCGAAGCCGACGTCGACGCCGGCGACGCGGGTAATCGGATTGCGCGCACCGGGCGCGTCATGCAGAACAAGTTCTTCCGCCAGCCGCGACTGCAAGGCCATCGCCTCTTTCGGCGTCAGATCCCAGCGATGCGGCTGCGCGATCTTCATGCGTCGCAGCGTGCGGCGATGAGCGGCACGTGCATTTCATCGGCGCTGAGGCCGCCATGCACGCCGATTTGGCGGTAGCGCGCCTCGCCCGCCATCCAGTCGAGCAGCGTCCAGTTCTCGCGCATGACGATCACGTAGTCGCCGATGCGCGAGGCGAGGCGCGGATTCGCCGCGCCGGGGCCGAACCAGCCTTGTTCGATGAGCGCATGGCTGGAAAAAATATCCGCGCAATGGCCGAGGGCGGCGGCGGCCCGCGCCTCGAAGCGCGCCGCCTGCCTCGGCGCGACGTAGCAGTAGGCGACGCGCCGCTCGCCGCACAGCGGGCGCGCCAGCGTTGCCGCCAGCGCCGGGTGCCGCGCCAGATCAATTTGGCGTTCGGGCGGCGAGTCAATGAAACCGTGGTCGGCGCAGGCCAGAACCAGCGTGTCGCTGCCGGCGATATCGGCAAGAAACGCGCCGAAAGCCTCATCCAGCGCGGCGAATTGCGCCGCGACCGGCGCGCTGTCGATGCCGTGCGCATGCGCCAGCGCGTCGAGTTCCGGGTAATAGGCGTAGATGTAGGCGGGTGTCGCCGCTTCCCGCAGCGCCGCCGCCGTTTGCGCAAACAGTTCGGGCAAGGTCTGATAGCCGCGCACTTCGGCGGCGCTGCCGCCGTTGCCAATGTGATAGCGGGTGAACGTCGAACCGGCGATGGCTTGCGGCGAGATGAAGACGCAGCGCCGGGCGATGCGTTTGGCGAAAGGTGTGTAGCCGAACAGCCGTTCCGGCAGGGCGTCGGGCGTCTCGAAAACGCCGCCGCCGCGCGGCTTGAGCGGCAGCACGGCGGCGATGGCGTCGAGTTCGGAAAAATACATGTGCCAGCCGGTGAGTGCGTGCTGTTGCGGCGCCAGGCCGGTCAGGCAAGTCGTGACCGCGCTGGTGGTGGTGGACGGAAATACTGAAGTGAGCCGGGCTTGCAAATGGCGGTGCAGATGGCCGCCGGCGCCCTGGCGTTGCAGATAGCGGTAGCCGAGGCCGTCAATGAGGAGCAGCACGATGTGGCGCGCCGTACTGCGCGCCGTTCCGTCGAGGCCGGCTTTCTCAAGCGCGGCGGAGGTCAGCGGCGCATAGGGCAATGACGTTGCGCCGCAGGCATCGCCGAGCGAGCGCATCAGGTTGACGATGCCGCCGCCCGCGTAGTCGGGGCGGATCGCGCCGTCCGGCAGTTCCGGTTTAGCGGTCCTCAATACGCGGCGCGCCTTCTTCCGCCGGTATGCCGGTGTCGGGATCAATCCAGTCGGAGATCCCGAGTTCCTCCTCCGCTTCGGCTAAGGTTTCCCCCGGTTCGTAATCGGATTCGTCGTTGTATTCCATGTTTTCCGCCGCCTCGAACAAGGTCGGGAAGGGGCCGTACTCCTCGCCGCTCTCCTTGTCCTGCCAATAGAAGCCGTCCGGCCTTTCGATGATGCGGGCGTGATGGTGCTCTGCAGTGGCGCGGGGTATGGGGCGGGATATGTTTTTTGACATGGCGATCTCCTCTCGTCCTTATCTTGACCCAATTCCGCGCGAAAAGCCATGACATGCCGTTGCGCGGCGGCATCCTGATTTGCGCGTCCCGTGCGTCCCGCATGCGCTCGACGAACGCGCCGGCACGGATTGATTTGGCTCAAAGCCGCGCCGCCGCCACCGGCTATCCTGAAACAGGAATATCCGATCCACTTGCAAACAGGTGCCGCCATGCAAAGAGCCGTCCAGATCACTTTCAAGGATTTTCCTCACTCCGACGCGGTGGAAACCCACATCCGCGAGAAAGTCGCCAAGCTGGAAACGTTTTATCCGCACATCATCGGCTGCCATGTCACCGTCGAGTTGCCGCACAGGCACCACCAGCAAGGCAAGCTGCACAATGTCCGCATCGACATGAAAGTGCCGGGCGGCGTGATCGCGGTGAACCGGGATCAGCACGAAGACCTCTACGTCGCCCTGCGCGACGCCTTCGACGCCGCCAAGCGGCAAGTGGAAGAACACGGCCAGCGTCAGCGCGGCGACGTCAAACGCCGCGCCAACACCAGGCTGGAGACAGCGGATTAACCGTCGCGGCGCCGGTGTTGCCGGGAATCCATGGCGATCATCGGGATCGGCTATGATGAGCCGGTGTTGACGAGGAGCCGCCATGACCCGACTGACCGACGCTTGCGCCAAATTTGACGCTTTCAACGCCGAAGATCCCAACCGCGTGACGGTGGATGGCCGATCCGTGCCGAAGGAACTGGATTACGCGCAACGCATGACGCATTGGCTGGAGAAAATCGCGCCGCAGGCAAGCGAGGCGTTGCGGCTTGCCGCCCGCGCCCAGCACATCGGCCGCTGGACGAGTCCGCGCAGCGGCTACCCGATGGGCAAGCCGGGCTATCTCAAATGGCGCCGCGATCTCTACGCCTATCACGCCGAGGTCGCGGGCCGGCTGATGGCGGACGCGGGCTATGACGCAGCCAGCATCGCCCGCGTCGGCGTGCTGCTGCGCAAGGAAAATCTGAAAACCGATGCGGAGGCGCAGACGCTGGAGGACGTGGCCTGTCTGGTGTTTCTGGAAAATTTCTACACCGAATTTTCGCGCCGCTACGACGATGACAAGGTGATCGACATCCTGCGCAAAACCTGGAAGAAGATGTCCCCGGCGGCACATGCCGCCGCGCTCGATCTTGCGCAAACCTTGCCGCCGGATCGCCTGCGCTTGATCGAGCGCGCGCTGGCGGCTTGATTCAGTCATCGGTCGGGGCGGGCGCGGCGAACTTCAACATGGGTTTGTCATTTTGCGCCGCAGCTTCGCTTCCATAACCCCATCCCCACCCAACCCTCCCCTTGAAGGGGAGGGTTCGTAAGCTGTGCCTCCCCTTGAAGGGGAGGGCTTATGACTCCTTCCCCTTCAAGGGGGCGAAGGCGGGGTTTCGCAAAGCACTGCTTTGCGCTGCCTGAGCGGGCCGGCTGTGCAAAGCCGGCACTGGGACAGCCGGGATGGGGATGGGTTCTCAAATCGTCGTGCGCGGAATGGCATGCGCGCTGTTCCGCGATGACGGCGTTGCGTCGCTCAGGACGGCAGGATATCGGTGAAGCGGCGCAGGGCGGCGAATTCGCCGACATCCTTGTCGGGCTGGCGACTGTCGGGACGGTGGACGGCGAGCAGGTGCTGGATACCGGCCCGGCGCGCCGCGCGCAGCACCGGCAGGCTGTCGTCGATGAGCAGGGCGCGGGCCGGGTCGTAGGGCAGCAGCGCGCGCAGCGCGGGCCAGAAAGCCGGGTCTTCCTTCGGCAGGCCGACTTCGTGGGAGGAAATGAGCAGGTCGAAATGTGCCGCCAGCCCGGTGCGCGCCATCTTCAGGGCGAGGCTTTTCTGATGCGCGTTGGTGACCAGCGCGACGCCTTTGCCGCGCTCGCGCAGGGTGTCGAGAAAGCGCGGCACGTCGGGATGCACGGCAATCAGGTGCGCGACTTCTTCTTTCAGGCGGATGATGTCGAGTTGCAGTTCGCGCGTCCAGTGGTCGACGCAGTACCAGTCCAGCGTGCCGGCCTTGGCGCGGTAGAGATCGGTGATCAGCCTGTGCGCTTCGGCGTGGGGCAGGCCGTGCCGCTCGGCGTAGCGCGTCGGCACGTGCTCCTGCCAGAAATGGTTGTCGAAGTGCAGATCGAGCAGCGTGCCGTCCATGTCGAGCAGGACGGTGTCGATGGCGCGCCAGTCGATCATGCCAATGACGTTAACATGCCGCCGATTGTCAGCGGGGAATGGCAGGAATGGCGGGAATGACGGGAATGGCCCGCGCGCGGGCGGCGTCTCCCGTCATGCTCACCACAATTTCCACCAGGGGACTTCGCGGTCGAGGCCGCGCTTGTAGTAATCGCTGCTGGGGAAGTTGGTGCGCATCACGCGCTCGGCGTCGTCGCGCAGGTCGTTCAGGCCGAGCGCGTCGTAGGCCTTGACCATGATGAACAGGGCTTCCTCGTTGGCCGGCGCTTCGGGATAGGTGTTCACGGCGGTCTGGGCGCGGTTGGCGGCGGCGATGTAGGCGTTGCGTCTCATGTAATAGCGCGCCACATGCACTTCATGCGAGGCGAGCGCGTTGATGAGATATTTCATCCGCGCCGTGGCGTCGGCGGCGTATTTGCTGTTCGGGAAGCGCGTCGTCAGATCCTTGAAGGCGTCGAAGGCTTCCCGCGCCGCTTGCGGATCGCGCTCGGACATGTCCTGCATGCTGACGTAGCCGACGATGCCGAGGTCTTCGTTGAAGTTCACCAGCCCCTTCAGGTAATAGATGTAATCGACGTTGGGGTGGTTCGGGTGCAGCTTGATGAAGCGGTCGCAGGCGGCGATGGCGGAAGCCGGCTCGCTGCCCTTGTAATAGGCATAGGCGATTTCGATTTGCGCCTGCTGCGCATAGCGGCCATAAGGGTAGCGCGATTCGAGCGTCTCGAAATACTTGATGGCCTTGTCGTAAGCGCCGTCGCTCAAAGCCTCTTTCGCGGCGGAGTAGAGGCGGTTGGCCGACCAGCCGGAGGTTTCGTCCTGCACTTCCGGCAACAAGCCGCAGCCGCCGAGCAGCAAGGCGAGAATTAAAGCTAGACTACGCATGATGAAGTCCCCGCGAAAAAAGCGTGCTGATTATATCGCAGACCCGGCGTCCGCCCTGACGCCCATGCTGACGTCCGTTCTGACCCTGCCCGCCGATTGCGCCGGCCTGCGTTTCGATCAGGCGCTGGCGCGCCTGCTGCCCGAGCATTCGCGCAGCCGGCTCGCCGCCTGGGTGAAGGCGGGCAAAGTCACCCTCGACGACGCGCCCGCCGATGCCAAACGCAAGGTCTGGGGCGGCGAGCGGGTGCGGCTCGACGCCGATCCCGCGCCGGAGGAAACGGCGCAGCAGCCGGAAGCGATTCCCCTCTCGATTCTGCATGAGGACGCGCAGATTCTCGTCATCGACAAACCCGCCGGGCTGGTGGTGCATCCGGGTAGCGGCAATTGGCGGGGCACGCTGCTCAACGCCCTGCTGCACCACGCGCCGCAGCTTGCCGGCGTGCCGCGCGCCGGCATCGTGCACCGCCTCGACAAGGACACCAGCGGCCTTCTCGTCGTCGCCAAAACCTTGCCGGCGCAGACCGATCTCGTGCGTCAATTACAAGCGCATACGGTGCGGCGGCATTATCTGGCGCTGGCGCATGGCCGCGTCGCCCGCGACGGCGTCGTCGACGCGCCGATCGGCCGTCACCCGTCGCAGCGCACGCGGATGGCGGTGGTTGGCGCCGGCCGCGCCGCGCGCACGCATTACCGTGTGCTGGAGCGTTTCGCCCGCGCCACGCTGATCGAGTGCGCGCTGGAAACCGGGCGCACGCACCAGATCCGCGTGCACATGACGGAGATCGGCCATCCGCTGATCGGCGATCCGGTGTATGGCCCGCGCCGGAAAACGCCGGCGGACGCGGTAGCCGATTTCCCGCGTCAGGCCCTGCATGCCTGGCGTCTGGCGCTGACGCATCCGGCCAGCGGCGGTGAAATGGCCTGGGAAGCGCCACCGCCGGAAGACTTTGCGCGGCTGCTGGCGGCGCTGCGGGCGTCGCCGCCATGAATCATCCGATGGCGGACTGGATCGTGCCGGACTGGCCGGCGCCGGCGCGGGTGCGGGCGCTGGTGACGACGCGGGCGGGCGGCGTCAGCGCGGCGCCGTATGCGACGATGAATCTGGGCGCGCACGTCGGCGACGATCCGGCGGCGGTGGCGGAAAATCGCCGCCGGCTGCGCGCCTGCCTGCCGTCTGAACCACTCTGGCTGACGCAGGTGCACGGCTGCCGCGTGGCGCATGTCGAAGAAGCCGAAACTGCTGAAACCGCCGATGCCGTCTGCACGCGCCAGCGCGGCAAGGTGTGCGCCGTTCTGACGGCGGATTGTCTGCCAGTGCTGCTCTGCGACGAAGCCGGCGTGGTGGTATGCGCGGCGCATGCCGGCTGGCGCGGGCTGGCCGGCGGCGTCATCGAAGCGGCGCTGCGGGCGATGGCAACGCCGCCGGCGCAACTCATGGCCTGGCTTGGCCCGGCCATCGGCCCGCGCGCGTTTGAAGTCGGCGACGACGTGCGCAACGCCTTTCTCGCCCATGCGCCTGACGCTGCCACCGCCGCGGCATTCACGCCGGCAGCGGACGGCAAATGGCGGGCCGATCTGTACCGGCTGGCGACCTTGCGCCTGAACGCGGCGGGCGTCGAGCGTGTTTTCGGCGGCGGCTTCTGCACTTGGGAGGAGTCGCGTTTTTATTCCTTCCGCCGCGACAAAACCACTGGCCGCATGGCCTCGTTGATCTGGATGGCATGATGGACAGAAAAAATCACCTCGACGCCCAGGCCATGATCCTGATGCTCGTGCTGTGCATGGCCTGGGGCTTGCAGCAAGTGGCGATCAAGGTCGCCATGAGCGGCGTCTCGCCGGTCTGGCAGGCCGGCCTGCGCTCGATCGGCGCCACGCTGCTGGTCTGGGCCTGGGCGGCGCACAAGGGCATCCGGTTGTTCGAGCGCGACGGCACGCTGTTTCCGGGCCTGCTTTCGGCGGCGCTGTTCGCCGGCGAGTTCGCCTTCATCTACTGGGGCCTCGGCTACACCTCCGCTTCGCGCGGCGTGGTGTTTCTGTACACCGCGCCGTTCATGGTCGCGTTCGGCGCGCACTGCTTCCTGCCGGGAGAGCGGCTGCGGCCGATGCAATGGCTCGGCCTCGCCTTCGCCTTCGCCGGCATTCTCGCCGCCTTCGGCGAATCGCTCGGCATGCCGACGCGCCGCCAGTTGCTGGGCGACGGCATGCTGTTTCTCGGCGCCGTGCTGTGGGCCGCCACCACGCTCGTCATCAAAAGCAGCCGGTTGTCGAAAGTGAATCCGGCCAAGACGCTGTTCTATCAGCTTGCCGGTTCCGCCCTCGCGCTGCCCTGCGTCGCGCTGGCGCTGGGCGAGCCGGGCGTCATCGCGCTGACGCCCCTGACGCTGCTCTCCATCGCCTACCAGACGGCGCTGATCGCCTTCGCCAGCTATCTCGCCTGGTTCTGGTTATTGACCCACTATCCGGCCGGGCGGCTGGCGGCGTTCTCGTTCCTCACGCCGCTGTTCGGCGTGCTGGCCGGCGCGCTGCTGCTCGGTGAACACGTCGGTCCGGTGCTGGCGGCGGCGCTCGGCCTCGTCGTGTTCGGCATCTGGCTGGTGAATCGTCCGCCGCGCCGTGGTTCGCTATAAGTTCGCTATAGGTTCGCAATAGGTTCGCAATAGGTTCGCAATAGGCTCGCTATAATCCACGTCCATGTCCACGCTCACCTGGGTGATTCTGGCCGCGCTCACCGGCGGCGTTCTCTCCGTACTGGCCGCCGCCGTCTTCGCGCTCACGGCGCGCGGCGCCTGGGTGCCGCATCTCATCAGCTACGCCATCGGCGCGCTGCTCGGCGCCGCGTTCCTCGAAGTGCTGCCGAACGCCATCGAAGCGCGCGGCGACGCCGGCGCGACAACCGCAGTCGTGCTGGCCGGCATCCTCGGCTTTTTCATCCTCGAAAAACTGGTGCTGTGGCGGCACTGCCACGACCACCACTGCGAAAGCCACGAAGCCCGCGCCGCCGAGCACGACCACGGCCGCAGCGGCCTGCTGATTCTGGTCGGCGACACCTTCCACAACTTTGTCGACGGCGTGCTCATCGCCGCCGCCTTCATGCAGGATGCGCGCCTCGGCGTCGTCACCGCGCTGGCCATCATCGCCCACGAGATTCCGCAGGAAGTCGGCGATTTCCTCATCCTGCTCCATTCCGGCTATTCGCGCCTGAAGGCGCTCGTCTTCAACCTGCTCTCCAGCCTCGCCACGCTGGCCGGCGGCCTGCTGGCGTATTTCGCCCTCTCCGCGATGCGCGACGTGGTGCCGGTGTTTCTGGCGCTGGCGGCGGCCAGCATGATCTACGTCGCCGTCGCCGATCTCATCCCCGGCCTGCACAAACGCGCCGAACTGCGCGCCACCGTGCAGCAAGTCCTCCTCATCGCCGCCGGCATCGCCACCATCCACCTCACCCATCTCCTCGCCGGTCATTACGCTTAAGGGCTTGGCCGGCGCGCGCGGTCGGTACAACCTTCACATAGTTCGCGTTTTACCCTTGGCACATGGTTTATGTTTGCTGATCGTGCCAGCGTGTAACAACGTTGCCCGTTGCCCAGACGCAAAATACAAACGCTTTGCGTAACTGCATCTTCGACACTTCCTGCCAAGGCATCGGCAACTCCTAAAACCCCAAATGCCTTAGCTTAAAGGTGTCCGCCATGTCTCCGAACAGGTGTCCATCATGTGTCCGGGCTATGCACCCGTGGGAGAGGGAGATTGCCCCCGACTTGATCTGGGGGCAGGGAGAGAGGGTAAGGTTTTACGACTGAATTTTGCTTTACGCGGAATAACTATACTACAGACAGGATTTCATATTTCCACATTGTTGAATGCAAATATACAAATTTGATTTATATCGTCAAATCTAAAAATATAAATATGCTAATTTGATTAATGTCTATAGTTGATGGTTAGTGATGAAACATTGCAATCAACTGAAGCATTATCAAGGGGAAAAACATGATCCATGTGAGAGTGAAGTATGCATGGTGACAGAAAAGAGAGGCTGGGGATCAGGACCGAGGGGGGCGTCAGTGCCTGCGCTGGGAGCGTGCATTGCTGACGGCGATCAGGAGCAACAATGTTGATCGGCTACGCTTACGTTTCGGCGCGGGACCGGAATCTTGATCTGCAACGTAAAATTCTCGCCGATGCGGGCTGTAAAGAAATATTCGAGGACAGGAGCTTCGCCGTTCAGCCTGCCTTGGCGAAGGCGCTCGCCGCCTTGCATGCAGGCGATACCCTCGTCGTCTGGAAACTCGACCGTCTGGGCTGCGACGCGGAAAAGCTGATCGGCCTGATCGGCGGCTTGCGCCAGCGCGGCATCCGTTTTATGAGTCTGGCCGACGCCATTGACACGGAGACGCCTTCGGGCAGTTTTTTCCTTGAGACGATAGCGCGCCTGGACGAGGCGACGCGCGGGATGGAGTTTGAATATCCTTACCTCCAACCCCGGCGCTTCCCGCATAAAAGAGGCCGCAAGCCGAAGATGAGCGACGAGCGGATCGAGTTGGCGAAGCGCTTGCTGGAAAGCGGCACGTCCCTGGAGGAGACGGCAAGGCGCGTCGGCGTTTCAATCTCGACGATTTACCGTTGGGTGCCGGCCCCGGAGAAGCGGAAGGCGGCCTTGTCCGCCAAGCGTGAGTTTGAAAAGAATCTGGGGCAATTGCTGACCCCGATTCACAAGAACGATACGCAGGAATAAAGACGATCGCGCACGCCTTTCCACGCCTTCCCACGTCTTCCTTTGGGAGGCGCTACCTGTCCTTGCCGTCTTTTTCCCGCGTTTTTTCCCCTTCTTCCCATGTGCCGGTTTCCGGCGCGCCGGCAGGATCGAACCATTTGAGTTTGTCGTGCAGCTTGACCACTTCGCCGACGATGATGAGCGTGGGCGGCTTGAGTCGGGCTTCTTCTGCTTGTTGCGGGAGCGTGGCGAGGGTGCCGATGAGGCTGCGCTGGCGGCGGGTGGTGCCTTGCTGCACGATGGCGGCGGGGGTGGTTGCCGGCAGGCCGTGCGCGACGAGTTCGCGGCACAGCACCGGCAGGCCGTGCAGGCCCATGTAGAAGACGACGGTCTGCTGCGGCCGCGCCAGACCGGGCCAGTCGAGATCCATGCTGCCGTCCTTGAGATGGCCGGTGACGAAAACGCAGGCATGGGCATGGTCGCGGTGCGTGAGCGGAATGCCGGCGTAGGAGGCGACGCCGGAGGCGGCCGTGATGCCGGGTACCACTTCAAATGAGATGCCGTTGGCCGAGAGCGTTTCGATTTCTTCGCCGCCGCGACCGAAGATGAACGGATCGCCGCCCTTCAGGCGCAGCACGCGCCGGCCTTCTTTCGCCAGCCGCACGAGCAGGATGTTGATGTCTTCCTGACGCAGGGTGTGATTGTTGCGTTCCTTGCCGACGTAGATGCGCTGCGCGTCGCGCCGGCACAGTTCGACGATGGCGGGCGAGACGAGATGATCGTGCACCACCACGTCGGCCTGCTGCATCAGCTTGAGGGCGCGGAAGGTGAGCAGATCCGGATTGCCGGGGCCGGCGCCGACGAGATAGACCTCGCCGCGCGGCGGCGCGTCGGCAGCGGCGGCGAGCTGGGCATCGAAATAATCCTGCGCTTGCGCCGTTTTGCCCGCCAGCACTTGATCGGCGAAATCGCCGCCGAGCATTTTTTCCCAGAACAAACGCCGCTGCGCCGGGTTGGTGAAATGCCGCTGGACGCGCCCGCGCAGCGCGCCGGCCATGCGCGCCAGATGGCTGTAGGCGGCGGGCAGCATCGTCTCCAGCCTGGCCCGCGTCAGGCGCGAGAGCACGGGCGAAGCGCCGCCAGTCGATACCGCCACGATCATCGGCGAGCGGTCGACGATGGAAGGGAAAATGAAGCTGCACAGATCGGGCGCGTCGACTACGTTGACCGGCAGATCGCGTGACTTGGCGGCGCGGGAGACGGCTTCATTCACGGCGCGTTCGTCGGTTGCCGCCACCACCAGCGCCGCGCCGGCAAGATGCGCCGGCTCAAAGCGGGCGGCGATGTGTTCAATGCGGCCGGCGGCTTTTTCGGCGGCGAGGACTTCGCCCAGTTCCGGCGCGACGATTGTCACGTTGGCGCCGCAGCCGGTGAGCAGGCCGGCCTTGCGCGCGGCAACGCCGCCGCCGCCGACGACGAGGCAGCGCGCGCCTTTCAGGTTGAGAAAAATCGGCAGAAAATCCATGGCGTGTCAGGTGGTATCAAGCGGTATCAAGCGATATCAAGCGGTATCAAACGTTGAGGGCCGGCGGCTTTGTTTCAGCCGCTTTGAATACTTCTGCCGTCATTATACCGGCTTGGCCTGCGGACTCGTTGCGGCTGAAGTTGCGACCGAATGCGCGCGGGCGAAGTTGACGAAGCGGGCGGCCCAGCCGTCGTCGCCGCCGTTGCGCAGGTGGGCGTAAGAGGCGAGCAGATTGCGCCAGACGATGCCGTCATGCGCGCCGTCGGCGCCGTGGCCGCGCCTGACTTCATAGGCGAAGCGGGTGGCGGGGCCGATGTTTTCCAGACTGGAATAGTGGAACTCGTGCGCCGGAATGCCGTCTGGATAGAGGCCGGCGGCGGGCGGCCAGGGGTGAGCGGCGGTGGGCGCGAGGCGGACGTAGCCGCGTCCGACCGGCTTCTCGTGCATGAGAACGTCGGCCTCGATGACGCCGGCCATGGCGCGCTTTTCGCCGCGCCAGACGATGCTGCGGGCGAGGTACATCAGGCCGCCGCATTCGGCGTAGGCGGGCAGGCCGGCGGCGATGGCGCGGCGCACCGAGTCGCGCATGCGCTGATTGACTTCCAGTTCATGCATGAAGCATTCCGGGAAGCCGCCGCCGAGGAAGAGCGCGTCCACCGCCGGCAGCGCCGGATCGGCGATGGGGCTGAAGGGCACCAGTTCGGCGCCGGCGCGTTCGAGCGCCTCAAGATCGTCGGCGTAATAGAAGCCGAAGGCGGCGTCGCGGGCGATGCCGAGGCGGAGCGGCGGAGTGGCGGTAGCGGCAGGAGTGGAGATGGACGCGGGCGCGGGCGGCAGCGGATCGGCCAGCGTGAGACGCAGCAGGCGGTCGATGTCGACCTGCGCGGCGATGATGGCGGCGATGGCGGCGATGCGCGCTTCGGCGGTGGCCGTTTCGTTGGCCGGCATCAGGCCGAGATGACGTTCGGCAATCGACAGCGCCGGATTTTCCAGTATCGCGCCGAGCACCGGCACGTCGGTGTAATGCTCGATGACGGCGCGCAGCTTGGCTTCGTGGCGCGTGCCGCCGAGCCGGTTGAGAATGACGCCGGCGATGCGGATGCCGCGGTCGAATGCCTGATAGCCGAGAATCAGCGGCGCGATGCCGCGCGTCATGCCGCGCGCGTCGAGCGCCAGCACCACAGGCAGATCGAGCAGCGCCGCCAGCGCGGCGTTGCTGTTGCCGCCGGTGAGGTCGAGGCCGTCGTACAGCCCCTTGTTGCCCTCGACCAGCGCCACGTCGGCGGCGCCGGCGTGACGGGTGAAACTGTCGATGATGGCGGCCTGGGGCTGAAGATAGAAATCGAGATTGCGGCAGGGGCGGCCGCTGGCCGCGCCGAGCCAGATCGGGTCGATGTAGTCCGGCCCCTTCTTGAACGTCTGCACGGCCAGCCCGCGTTGCCGCAGGGCGGCGGCGAGTCCGAGGCTGAGCGTGGTCTTGCCGGAGGATTTGTGCGCGGCGGAGACGAGAAAGCGGTGCATGCTGCGCATGCGGCGGGCGCCTCAGTCCGTTGTTTTCAGCGCGGAAGCGTCGGCGGCGTCACGCGGCAGGAAGGGCAGCACGCGTACCGCGATGACGGTGATGAGGAAGGCGAACGCGAAGCCGCCGAAGCCGAGGGCGAATTCGCCCGGCACCGGCGCGTAGGCGTTCACGATGCCGTCCTGAAAGCGGCTGGAGACGGCATGACCGGGGAACAGGTCGAGCGGGAAAGCCTGACCGCCGACGATGGTGACGAACATCTGGGCGAGGCCGCCCAGCGTCACCAGCGCGGAAGCGATGACGACGCGCGTTTGCCCGGCGCCGGGGATGAGCAGCAGCGCCAGCGGCAGGACGCCGCCGAGGCCGATCTGGCCGAACCAGAAAGCGGTTGTGTAGACGCCGCCGTCCAGCAGCAGGAAGCGTTCGTAAGCGATCTGCTTGGCGAAATACAGATTGGTCAGGTGCATCACGACGGTGAAATAGAGCGCCGCGCCGACGAAGACGGCGAGCAGGTTCTTCATGCGGGCGAGCACGCGGGCGTTGGAGGCGAGGCCGTTCCAGGCGTACATCGCGCTTTGCACGATGAGAAACGCCGCCAGTCCATAGGCGAAGGAGTAGATGATGAACATCGGCGCCATCAGCGCCGAGCCGTAGGCGCTGCGGGCGATGAGGAAGCCGAAGATCGAGCCGGTGGCGGTGGTGAGCGCCAGACGCCAGAAGAAGGCGAGGAAGCCGAGCGCGCGGGCATACGGATTCAGGCGGCGGTTCATCAAGGTCACCAGATAGGCGGCGACGATGGCGAAGAAGCCCGAGTAGAACAGCATGTTGAGGGCGAAGATGGATTTGAAGTTGAAGTGCGTCACCGCCACCAGAAGGCGGTCCGGGCGGCCCAGATCGGCCGCCAGCACGACGAGGCCGCCGGCCATCATGGTCAGCGCCAGCAGGCCGGAGAGCGGCGCGCGCGCCTTGTAGTCCGGCTTGCCGAAGACCGAGCCGATCGAGGCGACGTTGAGCACGCCCGAGGCGGCGACGACGAGAAATACCGCGAAGACGTGCGGGATGCCCCAGACGATCTGGTTGTCCATGCCGGTGGCGATGTGGCCGCTGTGCTCGAAATGCAGGAAGGCGGCGAGGGCGAGCAGCAGGAACAGGCCGCCCGCCGCCAGCAGGCCGATGAAGACGCCGGTGCGCGGGCGCGTTTCGATGGGAGGAGCAGCGGGAGCGGATAGCGCGGCCATGATTAAAGACCTTCGTAACGGACGCCGGGATCGAGCGCGAGATCGGCGCGCGCGACGGTGGTTCTGACTTCGCGGATGCGCTGCGAGATCGCGCTGGCGGGGTCGTTCAGGTCGCCGAACAGCATTGCCGCGTGGCCGGCGGCGGCGCAGGCGGCGACACAGGCCGGCGTCTCGCCGCGGTCGATGCGATGCACGCACAGCGTGCAGCCTTCGACGCAGCCCTGACCGCGCGGCACTTCGGGATTCTGGTCGGTGTGCGGTTCATGCACGAAGGAGCGCGCCTTGTAGGGGCAGGCCATCATGCAGTAACGGCAGCCGATGCAGATGTGGCGGTCAACCAGCACGATGCCGTCGGCGCGCTTGAAGGAAGCGCCGGTCGGACAGACGTCGACGCAAGGCGGATGGGCGCAGTGCTGGCACATCATCGGCAGCGAAAGGGCGCGTCCGGTGGCGTGTTCCTTCAGGTCGATCTTGCGAATCCATTGCGCGTCGGTGCGCGGCCGGGCGACTTCGCCGAGGCCGTTTTCCTTGCCGCAGGCGGCGACGCAGTCTTCGCAGCCGGTCTGGCAGCGCGTGACGTCGATCAGCAGGCCCCAGCGTACGGCGGCGCTGGCGGCTTCCTCTTCCGGGCGGGCGGCGGCGATCTGGATGAGGCGGATGCCGGGCGCCAGCGTCAGCGTGGCGAGTGTGGTGAGCGTGGCGGCGGCAGCGATGAAGCCGCGCCGGCCATTGTTGCCATCGCGGGCGTTGTTGCCGCGATTATCGTTGTTGCCGATGTCGCCGCGCTCGTTCATGGCTGTGCTTTCACGGCGGTTTTCCGCCCCGGCTTCGGCTGGTGGCAGTCCCAGCAGTCCGGCTTGACGGCGGCATAATCGTGGCAGCCCTGGCAGAAGCCGCCGGCGCCGATGACGCTGCCGGTTTCGCGGCTGGCGTGGCAGGCGATGCATTCATTGAGGCTGTATTTCTTCGTGCGGATGCCTTCGCGCAGGGTGCGGTCGCGCTGGTGCCGGAGCAGCGTCATGTGCTCGCGCCGCATGACCTCCTTCGGCTCGACGCACTGGCCGGGCTGCGCGATGGCGATCTCCGGCAGCGGCGTGCGGCCGGATTGCGTTGCATGCGCCGTCGTCGTGACGGCGATCAGCCCGCAAAGCACGGCAAGGACGGCGGCCGCCGGGAATCTCATTCGCCCAATCCCATCTGGATATAGCCGGTCGGGCAGACTTCGTGGCAGATGTGGCAGCCGATGCAGCGCGTGTAGTCGGTGTAGACATAGCGGCCGGTGGTGGCGTCTTTCTTCGGCACGCGCTTGACCGCCGTCTGCGGGCAGTACACCACGCAGTTGTCGCACTCGAAGCATAGGCCGCAGCTCATGCAGCGCTTGGCTTCGGCGACAACCTGCTTCTCGTCGAGCGGCGTCAGGCGTTCGGCGAAATTGCCGAGCGCCGAGGTTTTCGTCAGCGTGGAGACGGCGCGGGCGTTGCGCGGCGTGTAGCTGAAGTGGCCGAGGAACAGTTCCTTGTACGTGATGACGTGGCGCTCGGAGCGGTCGTCGTAGTTGTGCACCGCGCTGGAGAGGGCGTCGGTGCCGCGCGTGGGCTGCGTGAGCGGCGGCACGGGCTTGCCGGATTCGCTCAGCTTGTATTCCATGTCCCAGTGATGCACGTCGATCTTTGGCCGCTTCGGTTGTTCCTCGCCGCGCAGGAAGCGGTCGATGCCGTCGGCGGCGACCCAGCCGTGACCGATGGCGGTGGTGAGCAGGTGCGGACGGATGACGTCGCCGCCGGCGAAAACGCCGGGCTGGCCCGCCACCTGATAATTCTTGTCGGCGGCGATGTTGCCCTTGCCGGAGTCGAGTCCCGCCAGGCCGCTGAAGTCGACCGTCTGGCCGATGGCGGAGACGATCAGATCGGCGGGAATGTCTTCCTCGGTGCCGGCGACCATTTCGATTTCCAGTTTCGGGCCGACGAAGCGCGCCTTGCATTGCGCCACGCGCAGCGCGGTGGCGCGGCCATCGGCGCCGCGCACGACGCCGACCGGCGCCCAGCCGCCGCGAATGTCGATGCCCTCCGCCGTCGCTTGCGCGATTTCGTGCTTGTTGGCCTGCATCTTGTCCACCGGGAAGACCGAGGTCAGCACGACCTCGACGCCCTGACGCGGCGCGTCCTTGTTGCCGTCCGTGGCGCGGCCGTTGATGACATCTTCCGGGCGCGCGGCGGCGCCGTCGACAGCGCCCAGCCGCCGCGCCACGGTGGCGACGTCAATCGAGGTGTCGCCGCCGCCGACCACCACCACGCGCCGGCTGACGTGCTGCAAGCGGCCTTCGTTGAAGGCGCGCAGGAAGGCGGTGGCGGGAACGACGTTGGGCGCTTCGCCGTCGGCGCAGGGCAGCGCCCGGCCGCCTTGTGCGCCGGGGCCGAGGAAAACGGCGTCGAACTGGCGGCGGATGTCTTCCAGCGTGATGTCGACGCCGATGCGCGTCTTCAGCCGCGTCTTGACGCCCAGATCGAGGATGCGCTGGATTTCGGCATCCAGCACGTCGCGCGGCACGCGGAAGTCGGGAATGCCGTAACGCATCATGCCGCCGAGTTGTTCGTGCTCGTCGAAGATGGTCGCCTCGTGGCCCATGCGCGCCAGTTGATAGGCGCAGGAGAGGCCGGCCGGGCCGCCGCCGATGACGGCGATTTTCTTGCCGCTTCGGGCGGCGGGGGGCGCGAATTTCAGCCCGTTCTTGATGGCGTATTCGCCGAGGAAGTGCTCGACGGCGTTGATGCCGACGTGGTCTTCGAGGGCGTTGCGGTTGCAGCCGCTTTCGCACGGCGCCGGGCAGACGCGGCCCATGACGGCGGGGAAGGGGTTGGCCTCGGTGAGGCGGCGCCAGGCGTATTCAGCCGTTGGCATCGCCGGCTTGCCGTCGGCGCCGAGCGGCGGCTTTTCCATGCCGCGCATGATGTTCAGGTAGCCGCGAATGTCCTCGCCGGAAGGGCAGCTTGCCTGGCAGGGCGGGGCGGACTGGATGTAGGTCGGGCACTTGTAGGAATGGCTGGCCTGGAAGATCTGCTTGTTCCAGGGCAGGGGCCGGCTGTCGCCGTCCTGATAGCGGCGGAAATTCAACACGGATTTTTTTTCCTCGACGGCTGACATGATGATCTCCTCAATCGTTGCTACCGATCCGGATGGCCGCGCTGACGAGCTGATGCACGCCGCCGACCATGCCACGGTCGAATTTGTAATAGGGCAAAACCTTGGTGAATTGCGCCTTGCAGATGGCGCAGATGGTCGCCATGAAATTCACGCCGTCCTGCTCCGCCACTTGCTTCAGCGCCGCCATGCGCGGCATGGCGCCCTTGACGCGCAGTTCGAGCAGTTCGTCGGTGAGCAGGCCGCCGCCGCCGCCGCAGCAGAACGTCGCTTCGCGGGTGGTGCCGGGGTCCATCTCGACATACTTGTTGGCGACGGCCTTGATGATGTTGCGCGGAATCTCGAACTGGCCGCCGGGCGCGTCGCCCATGCGCGAGGCGCGCGCCACGTTGCAGGAATCGTGAAAGGTGATGACGCGCTGGTCGTTGGCTTCCTTGTCGAAGCGCAGCGCGCCGCGCTGGATCAGATCCCAGGTCACTTCGCAGATGTGCGCCGGCTGCTTGTAGCGGGGATCGAGCTGGCGCTGCAACTGCACGGCGAAGGGATCGTCGGCGCCGGCGCCGATGCCGGTCAGGGTGTTCCAGAAACTGTAGGCGACGCGCCAGGCGTGGCCGCACTCGCCGACGACGATGCGCTTGACGCCGAGTTCGAGCGCCGCCTCGCGCACGCGCAGCGCGATCTTGCGCAACTGCTCGTAGTTGCCGATGAAAAGGCCGAAGTTGCCGGCTTCGGAGGCTTTCGAGGACAGCGTCCAGGAAATGCCGGCGGCGTGAAACACCTTGCCGTAGCCGATCAGGCTGTCGATGTGCGGCTCGGCGAAGAAATCCGCCGAGGGGGTGATGAGCAGGACTTCGGCGCCCTTCACGTCGAGCGGGAAGCGGACATCGGCGCCGGTGTCTTCCTTCACGTCTTCCTCGACGCCTTGCAGGGTGTCGGCCAGCGCCGGGCCGGGCAGGCCGAGGTTGTTGCCGATCTTGTGCACCTTGCCGATGATCTCGTTCGAGTATTTCTGGCCGTAGCCGACGGCGTCGAGAATCTCGCGCCCGGCCATGGTGATTTCAGCGGTGTCGATGCCGTAGGGGCAGAACACCGAGCAGCGGCGGCATTCGGAACACTGGTTGTAATACTTGTACCAGTCTTCGAGCGCCTCGCGCGTCAGGTCGCGCGCGCCGACGAGTTGCGGAAACAGCTTGCCGGCGGGGGTGAAGTGGCGGCGGTAGACGCTGCGCAGCAGATCCTGCCGCGCCACCGGCATGTTCTTCGGATCGCCGGTGCCGAGGAAGTAGTGGCACTTGTCGGTGCAGGCGCCGCAGTGCACGCAGGCGTCGAGATAAACCTTCAGCGAGCGGTATTGCTTCAGCAATTCGCCGAGGCGGGCGACGGCCTTCTGCTCCCAGTCCGGCACGAGTTCGGCGGGAAAGCCGATGGCTTCGTTGATCTTGCCGGAAGCGGGATACGGCTTGCTCCCGCTCATCGCGTCCGGCGCGAGGGGCGGGATGGCGGAGAAGTCCCCGAGTTCGGGCGTCGTGAATTCGGCGGCGGCCATAAGCGTGTTCAGCTCCGTTCCAGTTCGGCCGCCCAGGGCGCCAGATGGCGCTTCTCGCGCGGATCGTCGGCCTGATTGCGGGTCGGGCTGAAGAACAGGCCCGGCGCGTGCAGCAATTTGCTGAAGGGGAAAATAATCAGCAGCAGCGCCACCAGCAGAAGGTGGACGTACAGGCCGGGATGCGACGGCAGCGGCTGCAAATCAAAACGCATCAGGCCGAGAAAAAACGCTTTCACGGCGACGATGTCGGTGTGGGCGATGAATTTCATGCCCAGCCCGGAGAGGCCGATGCCCGCCAGCAGCGCCAGCATCAGGTGGTCGGAGGGCGTCGAGATGTAGCGGACGCGCTCGACGAGGAACCGCCGCCCCCACAGACCGGCGAGGCCGGCCAGCATGGCGAAGCCGGCATAGAGGCCGAACGGCTGCGCCCAGCCGACCCAGAACCAGACCGGCTCGGTGAAATAGCGCAGATGGCGGATCAGCACCAGAAGCAGGGCGCCGTGGAACAGGATGCCGAAGGCCCACAGCCACAGATTGGATTTGAACAGGCTCTCGAACAGCATCGCTTCGCGCAGCATGCGCAGCCAGACGCCGCCGGCGCTGATCGGCGCCGGCGTGGTGGGAATCTTCAGCGGCGCCGGCGTGCGGACATAATCCACGATCTTGATGCCGAGGCCGGCGATGAAAATCACCGCCGCCGCGTAGAAGAGCAGCGCGAAGAACAGGCTCACCGCGCCTCCCCCGCCCTGGCCCGGCGCGAATCTGTCAACGGAAATGTCGCCATGCCGTCCATGACGGGGCGGTTTGCCTCAAACGCAGCCGGTCGGCTTGGGCAGGCCGGCGATCTTGCACGCCTGCTTGGCCGGGCCGTAGGGGAACAGTTCGTAGAGATACTGGCTGTTGCCCTTGTCCGCGCCGAGCTTCTTGCCGATGGCCTTGGTCAGCACGCGCACGGCGGGCGCGATCTGGAATTCATTGTAATACTCGCGCAGGAAGTTGATGACTTCCCAGTGCTGCTCGCTCAGGTTGACGTTCTCCTGCTCGGCGAGAACCTTGGCGACGTCCTCGTTCCATTCGTTGAGGTCGGTCAGGTAGCCTTCCTCGTCGGTGTCGTATTGCTTGCCGTTGACTTCAATAGCCATGATGCGTCTCCTAAAAAAACGGTTACAGCCAGGATTGGCAGACCGGATGCTCCGCCACCAGATCGACGAAGCCGCCGTAATCGACCAGCTCGACGCCTTGCAGAACGTGATCGCTCATGCCGCGCGCGTCCAGATCGGGTTTCAGCGCGTAGATCTTCACTTGCCCCATCGCCTGCGTCAGCCTGGCGGCGGCGGTCGTGCCGGTGGTGGCGGCATACACGCCGTCTTCGATGAGGAGCACGGCGCCGCCCGGCTGCGCCGTGGCGAGGCACGTGTCGAGCGCGTTGCGATCCAGCGGCGATTTGTTCACGATGTGCAGCATGCGGCTCCCCCTTTGATTCTTTCCCGGTTTCTTTTCGTCAGAAACTCAGGATCACGTCCTGCGTTTCCATCAACTGGCCGATCTCGGCGCGGGTGCGCACTTCGACCGGCACGCACATGTCTTCTTCCGTCAGGCCGCGCGCCGCGAGCGCCTCTTTTTCGACATACAGTTTCTGGATGTCGTAATCGTCCAGCGCGCGGTAGGTCGGCTGAAAATTCTTGACCTCGATGCCCTTGGTGTTGAAACCTTTTTTCAACTGGTAGACGCCGTCGTCCATGAAGGCGAGGCTGACATCCTGATCGAAGGCGGCGGCGATCAGCACCACTTCGAGCGATTCCAGCGCGTAGACCGTGCCGTGCGGCGCCTTGCGGTTGATGTACATGAATTTCTTGATCTGCCCTTCGCTCATCGCGCTTGCTCCCTGATCTTCTTTCAATCGCCGAAGGTGACGAGGCGGTCGGCCTGGATGCCGGCTTCGATCAACTGTCCCAGCCCGGAAATGCGGAAACCGGGCGCCAGATTTTCGTCCTTGATGCCCCGGCGCAGGGCGGCGGCGACGCACACCACCAGGTCGATGCCGTGCTCCTGCCCCAGCTTGGCCCAGCGGTTGACGATATGGCGGTCGTCCTGCGGCGGCTCGGTCAGGCGCGTCGCGTTGTTCACGCCGTCATGATAGAAGAATACCCGCGTCACCTGATGCCCTTTTTCGATGGCGGCGCGGGCGAACAGAAAGGCGCTGTCCGTCGCCTGATGCGTGTAAGGGCCTTCGTTGATGAGGATGCCGATCTTCATGCGTTCTCAATTCAAGTGGCGAAATCAGAAACGGATATGGGTCGAGGCGTTCAGGCTCGTGCGCGAGCCGCGCCAGTCGTCGATCAGATACTTGGTGAACGGCAGCCCGGTCTTTTCAAAGAAACGCGGCCAGCCGATGCGGTCGATCCAGTCGGCGATGCGCTCCCATGAGCGCGCGTCTTCCTTATACACGCGCAGGATGTTTTTGACCACGGCGGCGACTTCCGGCCAGCGCGGGGCGTTGTTGGGCAGGCCCGCCGCGACCATTTTCATGAACTGCGGCTTCATGCGGGCATTGGAGTTCTTGCCGCCGACCCAGATCGCCAGCTTGGAGTGCTCGGGATCGTTGATCTGCATCGGCGGGCAGGGCGGGAAGCAGGCGCCGCAGCAGACGCATTTTTTCTCGTCGACTTCCAGCGAGGGCTTGCCGTTGACCAGCGCCGGGCGGATCGCCGCCACCGGGCAGCGGGCGACGACGGCCGGCCGCTCGCAGACGTTGGCGACCAGATCGTGGTTGATCTTCGGCGGCTTGGTGTGCTGGATGACGATGGCAATGTCGGCCTGACCGCCGCAGTTGATCTCGCAGCAGGAGGTGGACAGGCGCACGCGGTTCGGCATCTCCTCGGCCTTGAACTCCGTATAGAGTTCATCCATGAGGGATTTCACCACGCCGGAGGCGTCGGTGCCGGGGATGTCGCAGTGCAGCCAGCCCTGCGTGTGGGCGATCATCGACACCGAGTTGCCGGTGCCGCCGACCGGGAAGCCGTGCTTTTCCAGCGCGGCGACGAGCGGCGCCACCTTGCCTTCGTCGGCGACCATGAATTCGATGTTGCTGCGGGTGGTGAAGCGGACGTGCTTGTCGGCGAACTGGTCGGCGATGTCGCACAGCTTGCGGATGGTGTGGACATCCATCTGCCGCTGCGTGCCGGCGCGCACCGTCCATATCTCGTCGCCGGAGTGCGCGACGTGGCGCAGCACGCCGGGCCGGGGCCGGTCGTGGTATTTCCAGTTGCCGTAGTTTTTCCGCATGGTCGGGTGCAGGTACTGCATGTGATCCGGCACGCCGCACTCGACCGGCTTGCGCATTTGAGCTTGCGACATGATATGTCTCCGTCGTGTTTGCGGTTGTTAAGCGGCGGCCTGTTTGGCCTTCATCTTGGCGACTTCCTCGTCCCAGCCGTCCATGCGGACGTAGGGGTTGGTGCGCGGGGTCGACACCATGCGCGGATCGATGTCGACCTCGATGCCTTCGAGGAAGTTGACGATGCCGATGCGTTCGATCATCTCGCCGGTGCGCTCGTGTTCGAGGGCGTTCTCGGCGAAGAAATCGACGATGCGCTTGCCCAGATCGAGCAGGGCGGCGTAATCATCGTCGGTCTTCAGCGGCATGAAGGGCACGACGACGGTGCCCATCAGGTCGCCGATCTTCAGGGTGCGCTTGCCGCCGACGAGAATCGTGGCGCCGCGATCCTTGCCCGGCGCCAGCGCGCCAGTCATGACGTTGATGCAGTGCATGCAGCGCACGCAATCCTTGTTGTCGATCTCCAGCGCCTCGGTTCCATTCACCGCCACGCTGGAAATGTGCGCGCCCTTGGCGACGGCGCCGACCGGCTTCAACTGGATGGCGCGGGTCGGGCAGCGGCTGACGACATCGTTTACCAGTTCGGTCATGCCGTGCTTGGCGACCCATTTTTTCGCCAGCGCCTCGTCGGTCTGGATGTTGTCGCGCCAGGTGCCGATGATCGCCATGTCGGAACGCTGGATGGCGTTCATGCAGTCGTTCGGGCAGCCGGAGAACTTGAACTTGAACTTGTAGGGCAGGGCCGGGCGGTGAATGTCGTCGAGGAACGCATTCACGATGGTGCGCAGGCCCTTGCCTTCGTCGTAGCAGGATTGCTCGCAGCGGGCGTGGCCGACGCAGGCCATCGAGGTGCGCACGGCGGGGCCGGCGCCGCCCAGATCGAAGCCGAGTTCGTTGATCTCGTCAAACGCCTTCTGCACGTTTTCGGTGGTGCAGCCCTGGAACATGATGTCGCCGGACTGGCCGTGCAGGGCGATCAGGCCGGAGCCGTGCTTCTCCCAGATGTCGCAGAACTTGCGCAGGATGTCGGTGTTGTAGTGCATGCCGGCGGGGGGCATGACGCGCAGGGTGTGGAATTCCGTCGCGTCCTTGAAGACCGGCTGTTCCGTGTCGTCCTTGATTTCGGTGAAGCGGGGAATGACGCCGCCGCCGTAGCCGAAAACGCCGACCGTGCCGCCTTTCCAGTAGCCCTTGCGGGTTTGATAAGAGTGTTCGAGATGGCCGAGCAGATCGACCATGTAATCCTTTTCCTTCGCCAGCCGCTTCAGGCCGGTGACGAAGCTGGGCCAGGGGCCGGATTCCAGTTGATCGAGGTTCGGCGTTGCATGTGGTTTCTTCGCCATGATTTTGTCTCCGGTGCCAGTGAGGGATCGGCATCGCCGGGCGCCCGCCCGGCAATGAAACCGTCCGTCGTCTATAAGTCGATGCCGATACTACGCATGCTGCACTGCGATCAGCCATAACCCCCGCAGGGTATCGGCGCTCTCCAATAGGGGTAGAGGCGACCTACCCGAAGGGAGTATGCTGCGACACGCCATGCCGGTGATAGGCGGCGCCGGGGCAGCTTGGCATATTTCCAACAGGCGGATTTATGGATGAAAAAGAGAAGTTGACCCGGCTCGACAAGTTCACCGCGCCGATCTGGGGACAGGAAATCGAATTGCAGCAGGTCGAATATCTGGCCGGCGGCACGCCGATGCTGCGTTTGCGCATCCGCGAGAAAAAACGCTTCACCATTTTCGACATCGACGCTCAAACTGCCGCCCGCTGGGGCCAGACCATGCTGGACTGGGCCGCGAACGGGGACAAGCCGGCATGAGCCGGGGGAGACAAACCGGCATGAGCCGGGCGGCCACGGCTTTGCGCGCAACGGCTTTGCGCGACGCCACTTTATTACGCGAAAGGAGAACGCGCCCATGAACCGGGAGACGAACGCCAATCCCACCGTTACCCTCGACATGAGCGGTCTGTCCTGTCCGGCGCCGCTGATGGGCGCCAAGCGGATCGTGAACGACATCGAGCCGGGCCAATCCCTGCTCCTGATTTCCGATTGCCCCGGCACCGCCGACGACCTGTTCGCCTGGTCGCGCCAGACCGGCAACGAGGTCACGGTGAAGAACAAGATGGCCGATGACCGCACCGCCTATCTGATTACCCGCAGCCGCGGCCGCAAAACCGCGCCGAAAGCCAACGTCACGCTCGACATGCGCGGCACGTATTGCCCCGGCCCCATCATCGAGGCGAAGAAGATGCTCGACGGCATGCGCGCCGGCGAAATCCTGCTGCTGATAAGCAACTGCCCCGGCACGCCCGCCGATGTCGATGCCTGGGTCAGGAACACCACGCTGGAACTGGTCGAGCGCTTCGAGATCGCGCCCGGCACGTTCGAGTTTTATCTGCGTAAGAATTGACCCGGAAAGAAGGAGGCAGTCATGGGTTACATCATCAATGGCGAAGAGAAGGAAACCGATGCCGACGGCTATCTGCTGGAGCCGGATTTGAGCGACGAAGCGGCGCAAGCCATCGCCGCCGCCGAGGGGCTTGCGCTGACCGACGCGCACTGGACGGTCATCCGCTATTTCCGCGACAAATACCGCGAGGACGGCCAGACGCCGAACTTCCGCCATTTCATGAAAGACATGGCGGAGCAGATGCCGGGCGCGGACGCCAAGCTGATGTACGATCTGTTCCCGAAAGACGGCCCCGCCAAGCAGGCGGTGAAAATCGCCGGCCTGCCCAAGCCTTTCGGCAAGGGCGGTTACTAAGCGCAAGGAGATGCAAAATGGGAGACGCCTACCGCGACACCGCCGCGCGCCGGATGAGCGTCGGCGGACGGCAGATTCCGGTCGATTCTGAAGGCTACCTGATCGACCTCGACGACTGGTCGGAAGACTTCGCCCGCACCCTGGCGAAGGAAGAGGGCCTCGACCTGACCGACGAGCACTGGCAGGTGATCCGCTTCATCCGCGACTACCATCACGCGCATCGCGTCCAGCCGCAAGTGCGCGCCATGATCGCCCACTTCACCGCGCAATGGGGCGCGGAAAAAGGCAGCAATCATTATCTGCATGAAATTTTCCCGCGCGGCGGCCCGCAGAAACAAGGCAATCGCCTCGCCGGCATCCGCCGCACGAAAGGCGAACATTAAAACGCCGGTCGCCGTGGTTTCGGGGCAGGCGCGCTGATGGCCGTCCGCATCAGAAACCGCTTTCACGCCGCCGGCCGCGCGCGCGAGCCGGCGGAACTGGCCAGCGTCCTCGCCATGCTGTCCTGGAAACTCGCCGTCGCGTCGATCAAGCAGATGCGCGAAGCCGGCTTTGACATCGACCTCGGCCAGCCGTACTTCGACTACATCGTCGAGACGATGGCTTTCCATGCCCACTACGCCGACCGTCTCGCCTACGCGCAACTGACGCCGGAACAACGCGGCGCATTCACCGCCGCGCTGGCCCGGCGCATGGCCGAAATCATTGAAGACAACGCCGACATGCTGCCCGCCGCGCCCGCGCCCGGCGCTTGCCGCCGGCATTGCCTCTCTGTTTTCAATGCCGCCGGCGCCGATTACGCCGCCTATGGCTGTGAGGGCTGCGATGGCGACGGTGGTGACGGTGGCGCGGAGCCGGATTTCGGCTTCCGCCGCGCTTATGCGCTACGCCTGCGCGAGAGCATGCCGGAGAAAGACAAAGCCTGGATATACGACCAAGTCATGGAAATCGAAGCGCCGGAAAGCGCCCGCGCCATAGGCAAAACCCTCGCCGGACTTTTCAGCGCAGCGCCTGAACAGGCGTGATTCGCGCTGGCGCACGCCGCCTGCGCATGCAGTGCTTCGCATGCGGCGAACGCTTTTACTTCCTCACCAATCCCACCTTACGCCTGCCTTGACGCCGTAATCGTGCCGATTGCCGTTGAAGGCTGTCCGGTAGAGGCCGGAGAGGAAGAAAGAAGTTCCCTTCGTTGCCTGCGACTCAATCCCCCCGGCCAGCTCAAAGCTGCCGCCCTCCGACTCAAAAGGAAAACCCACATCCCCTTGCGCCGAAGAGAAATACGTCACCGGCCTGTTCGTCCACACATGACGCAGACTGGGCCGTATCCAGGCCGTGGCAAG
>JAITMP010000048.1 GCA_031277315.1 Zoogloeaceae bacterium
TAACCGCCACACTGCGCTTTTTAGGGCTACCACGACCATTTGCCATCAGGCTTCCCCAAGAAGCGAATACCGCGCCAAACGATCACCGCCCGCCCCCGAGGCGGGTTTTTTCTTTTCAGGTGTCATAACCCCACCTTCTCAATGAAGGCGTGAATTTCTTCGGCACGCCACGCGGTCACGCGCCGCCCCAACCTTACCGGCTTGGGAAAGCGCCCTTCGCGGACGCCTTGCCACCACGTAGATTTTGAGACAGGAATAATCGGCGGAATTGCCGGTTTCGCTTTGGGGTTACCGATAATCTGCGGCAGGCGAAGAAAGCCGGTTTCTTGGAGTTGATGCATTTGCGTCCGTCCTTGATTGAGTTAAGACGGGCGCATCCTCCCTTGTGTGCCGGTTATCAGGAATACCCTCTAGCCCCTAGCGCCTAAGTGGTAGCCCCTAACGATAGGCTGAAACGTCTATTTAACAAAAGATTACGCTGTATCAAATATTCCTTAAATATCCACGTAGCGTGCTGAATGAGCCTTTGAATTTTTTTACTGCCTCCAACGCGCAAGCGTCTTTGCTAGTCCATGTTTTGGAATGGTAAAAGGCCACAACCCGCTCTCTCTGCTCACGGTAACCGCCCGGCTGGGAATGCCTTTTATTAATCCCGACCCTTCCATGAGCAGCAAAAGCAGACATGGCTTCTTTTGCGCTCCTGTTTCCGATCTTCGACATAAGAGCAACAACGGTCAAAAAAGGAACGGGTTGCTTACCGAACGGAATATGCAGGGTGTCAGGCTCTTTGCTCTCTCCCGTCAAAAGGGTTGCTTGCCTTGGCAGCGCATCAACAAAGGCAATTATTTCATCAGCCTCCCTTTCTGCTCTCGATATTTCTGCGACCCATAATCCCGCTAACACAGCAGGTGGAAGAAATCCCATCATGCGCCCCCTTCCTCGCTCCCTTGAAATGGAAGCCGCGCCAGCCGGGTAAGGGTTCCCCGGTGTTCGCCCCGTCGGGCCAGGCGCGGCAACCCGGTTTATGCGGCCAGCGCCGCCATCTTGATCGGCTTGATTCCCGCCACCCGCTTTTTGACCTTCTGTTCCACTTCCCACAGGTCAAGCGCCTGCTGCATTCGCAGCCAGCTTTCCGGCGTGGTGTTGAGCAGTCTCGCAACCCGCACCGCCATTTCCGGCGTCATGCCGCGTTTTTCGTGCAGTAGTTCGGAAACGGATAGCCGGGATACGCCAAGCCGCCGCGCAAATTCGGTTTGCGTCATTTCAAGCGCGGGCAGAACATCTTCACGCAAGGTTTCGCCCGGATGCGTCGGGCGGCGCTTGGGGTTTCGTAGCGTTCTCATCAGTGGTAACCCTCCAAATCAATATCCATCGCGTCTTCCCCGTCAAACCGGAAGGTCATGCGCCAGTTTCCCGTTACTGTCACGGCATAAACACCCTTGCGATTACCGGACAGCGAATGAAATTTGTACCCCGGAATATTCATGTCTTCCGGCGTTACGGAAACATCCAGCCGGTCAAGCATCCGCTCGATTCTCGCTTCACTCTTGGCGATTATTCCCCGGCGGTCGCCGTTCCTGAAAAATCGCTCAAGTCCCTTGTGTTTGAAAGTGCGTATCATGAAGTAGTGTAATGATATGGATTACACTGTCAAGCAACCCCGCGCAGCGGTATGACTTCGCCGCCCGCTTTCAACTTATCCAGATAGTCGGCCCACTGTTGCACAAGGGCGTGACGATCTTCCAGAAATTGCGCCCGGTCGTAGGCGGCTTGAATCTCATCCTTCTTCGCGTGGGCCAGTTGCGCTTCCAGCACATCCGGCGGCACGCGCAGGCGTTCCCGCGCAATCGTGCGGAATGTCGCCCGGAAGCCATGCGTCACCGTCACGCCTTGCAATCCGTTTTCACGAAGGACTTTGCTCAAGCTGTCCCGGTGCATATGCTGTCCCATCGGATCACGAACGCCGGGAAAAACAAACGGGGAACCGCAGGCTGACAGGCGCTGTGCTTCCAGCAACGGAATAAGCTGACCGGGCAAGGGCGAAATATGATCGTTGCCCGTTTTCATGCGTTCGGCGGGGATATGCCACTCTCGCGCCTGCATATCCAGTTCGTCCCACCGCATCCCCACCACTACGCCGGGCCTTGATGCTGTGTATAGACACGTCAGCAGCGCAGCTTGGGCTTGCCGTGACTCGATACCGTTAATCGCATCAAGCAATGCCGGAAGGTCGCCCGAGCGGGTAACGGCGGCATAGTGACTCTTGTCCGCCTTGGGCAATGCGCCGCGAAGGGAAAGCAGCCGTCCGTCCTCGCGCAAGCCCTCCTGAATCGCATACTCGATAATCTGATTGCAGTATTGCCGGGCCTTTACCGCCAGACGCGGGCCGCGCCCGTGGATATAGAGCAGCACCGGCTTTATGTCAGCGGTGGTGATGTCGGCAATCTGCTTCACGGCCAGTCTGGGATACAGATAATCGTCAAGCACCTCACGCGCTTTGCGGGCAGTTTCCTTGGCCCACCCCTGCGATTTGTGGGCGTACCACGCCTCGCCAACCGCTTTGAACGATCCGCGAACGGCAGCCTTCAACGCTTGCCGTTCCGTCTGGCGGGTATCGACAGGATCAACGCCTTGCGCGATCCCCTCGCGGATTCTGTGGGCTTCTGTCCGCGCTGCCGCCAGAGAAATTTCCGGGTAGCTGCCAAGGCCGATCATGTTGCGCCGACCGTCCGGGCGCGTGTAACGCAACACCCATCGCCGGTTCCCGTTGGCATCAACAATCAGCATCAACCCCTTCCCCTCAAGCAGGGTACGCCGGGGCTTGGCTGCCTCTATTTGCTTGACCGTCAAGCCATGCACAATCTTTGGCATAAGGTTCAGGTCTCACCAAAATTCCTATACCAATTACTATACCAATAAGTTTTGGATCGTGCCGGACAGCCTCGGACGACCTTGGAAAATAATTCAGTGGTTTTCAGCAGGTTACAGCAGGAGAAACGGATTTCCTTGGATTTTCCCGGACGCTTAATCGGGTTTTCTTCTGGCACCAAGGATACAAACGAAAAAGCCGGTCAGCGACCGGCTTTTTTTGCGCCCGTCACTTGAACGGATGCCGCAGGACGATGGTTTCCTCGCGGTCGGGGCCGGTGGAAATCATGTCGACCGGCACCCCGCACAGCGCTTCCATGCGTTTCAGATAGGCCCGCGCCGCCGCCGGCAGCGCCTCGAAACTCTGCGCGCCGACGGTGCTTTGCTTCCAGCCGGGCAGCGATTCGTACACCGGCTCGCAGCGTTCGAGATCGTCGGCGCCGACCGGCAGAATGTCGGAGAAGCTGCCGTCGATGCGGTAGCCGGTGCAGATTTTCATTTCCTCAAGACCGTCGAGCACGTCGAGCTTGGTGACGCAGAGGCCGGACACGCCGTTGATCTGAATCGAGCGCTTCAGCGCCGCGGCGTCGAACCAGCCGCAGCGGCGCTGGCGGCCGGTGACGGCGCCGAACTCGCGCCCCTTGCTGCCCAGGTGCTTGCCGATGGGATCGCCCACGTCGCTGGCGGCGTCATACACCAACTCGGTCGGGAACGGCCCGCCGCCGACGCGCGTGGTGTACGCCTTGGTAATGCCAAGCACGTAATGCAGCATGCCGGGGCCGATGCCGGCCCCCGCCGCCGCCGCGCCGGCAACGCAGTTCGACGACGTGACATAGGGAAACGTGCCATGGTCGATGTCGAGCAGCGTGCCCTGCGCGCCCTCGAAGAGCAGATTGGCGCCGGCGTTGTGCGCCTCGTAGAGCGCGCGCGGCACGTCCGTGACCATGCGCGTCAGGCGCGGCACGACCGCCATCGCGCCATCCAGCACACGCTGAAAATCAACCGGCGCGGCGCCGAGATAATTTTTCAGGACGAAGTTGTGGTAATCGAGAATTTCGGCCAGCTTCTCGGCGAAGCGTTTCGGCCGCAACAAGTCTTGCAGGCGCAGGCCGCGCCGCGCCACCTTGTCCTCGTAAGCCGGCCCGATGCCGCGCCCGGTGGTGCCGATCTTGTTGTTGCCCTTCGCCGCCTCGCGCGCGATGTCGAGCGCCTGGTGATAGGGCAGAATCAGCGGGCAGGCTTCGGAAATTTTCAGGCGCGCCTCGGCATCGACGCCGGCGGCTTCGAGTTCATCCAGTTCATGCAGCAGGGCTTCCGGCGAGAGCACCACGCCGTTGCCGATGTAGCAGGTCACGCCTTCGCGCAGAATGCCGGACGGCACCAGACGCAAAACGGTCTTGCGCCCGCCGATGACCAGCGTATGACCGGCGTTGTGGCCGCCCTGAAAACGCACCACGCCCTGGGCGTGGTCGGTCAGCCAGTCAACGATCTTGCCTTTGCCTTCGTCACCCCACTGGGTGCCGATGACGACGACGTTCTTTGCCATTCTCTATTCCCCTCCATGAATTTTTTCGACGATCCATTCGTTCGCGCGCAGCGTCAGCCGCCGGTCACAACCGGTTTCGGCCCACGCGCCGTCATGCCCCGGCAGCGCCTCGATGACGATTTCGCCCTTGGCGCGCAACGCCGCCATCGCCTCGCGCAGGCCATTGCCGCCGTCGGACGGCGCCAGAATCGCCCGTGGCGCGGATTCAGACGCCGCAGACGCTGCGGACGCCGCAAACGCTGTTGTGTCGGCCCACGACAGTTGGCGCAAATCCATACTGAAGCCGGTCGCCGGACGGCCACGGCCAAACGCCTTGCCAACCTTGTCGTAGCGGCCGCCCAGCGCGATCGCGCCGGGATGGCCGGCGCAATAGGCGGCGAACGCCACGCCGCTGTGATAGTGGTATCCGCGCAGATCAGCGAGATCGAAACTCACCGGCAGACCGGCCAGTTCAACCCCCAGCCGGCGCAGCGCGGCGACCGCCTGCGCGATCTCGGCGTCGCCGGGCAGCAGATCGAGAACGCGCCCCAGCGCCGCCTCTCCGCCATGACATTCGGGCAATGCTAGCAGCGCCGAGCGCACCGGCTCGGGCACGCCCTTGACCATCTCGCGCACGCCGGGCACATCCTTCGCTTGCAGCGCCGCGAACAACTCCTGTTCCAGTTCAGCATCCAGCCCGCCGCGCGCGGAGAGGGCGCGAAACACGCCGACATGGCTCAATTCGATGCGCGATGTCCTGACGCCGGCGATCTCCAGGGCCCGCGCCAGAAGCCGCACGATTTCGGCATCCGCCTCGATGCCGGCATGACCGTAGAGTTCGGCGCCGATCTGCAGCGGCTCGCGGGTGGCGGTCAGCCCCGACGGCAAGGTGTGCAGCACGCTGCCGCAATAACACAGCCGCGTCACGCCGGCGCGGTTGAGCAGATGAGCGTCGATGCGGGCCACTTGCGGCGTGATGTCGGCGCGGATGCCCATCGTGCGGCCGGAAATCTGGTCGACCAGCTTGAAGGTGCGCAGATCCAGATCGCGCCCGCTGCCGGTGAGCAGGGATTCGAGATATTCGAGCAACGGCGGCATCACCAGCTCGTAGCCATGCAAGGCGAATTCGTCGAGCAAGGCGCGGCGCAGCCGTTCCAGTCGGCGCGCCTCGGCGGGCAGCGCGTCTTCGATGGATTCAGGCAGCAGCCAGCGGCGCGCGGTCATTTCAGGATCGACAACAGAATCAGGCCGACGATGATCGAGGACAGCCCGAGGAAGCGGATCTGTCCGTCGGCCAGTTCGGTGATGCGGCGAAAGGTGTCGCGCCAAGCCTTGGGCGCGATGAACGGCAGCAATCCCTCCAACACCAGCATGAGCGCGAATGCCATCAGCAGCGTGGTGGTCACGGCCTTACTTGCCGCCTCTGGCGCTCTTCAGGTACTTGAAGAACTCGGAATCCGGCTCGATCACCAGCACGTCGCTCCGGCTGCGGAAGCTGGCCCGATAGGCTTCGAGGCTGCGATAGAAGGCATAAAACTCCGGGCTTTGGCCGAAGGCGGCGGCATACACCGACGCCGCTTTGGCGTCGCCCTCGCCTTTCAGCCGCTCGGCGTCGCGGTAGGCTTCGGCGACGATGATCTCGCGCTGCCGGTCGGCGTCGGCGCGGGTTTTCTCGGCTTCCGCCGCGCCCGTCGAGCGCAGTTCGTTGGCCACGCGCTTGCGCTCGGTTTTCATGCGCTCATAGACCGACTCGGACACTTCCTGCGGAAAGTCGACCCGCTTCAAGCGCACATCGACGATCTGCACGCCGATGGCGCGCGCGTCGGCGTCGGCCTTGGCGCGCACCTCATCCATGATTTTGCCCCGCTCGCCGGAGATCGCTTCATGCACGCTGCGCTTGCCGAATTCCTCGCGCAGCCCGGCGTTCACCGTCTGCGACAAGCGCTGATGGGCGCGCGTCTCGTCGCCCTGCACTGAGATGTAATACTGGCGCACGTCGACGATGCGCCACTTGACGAAAGCATCGACAAGCACCGGCTTCTTCTCGGCGGTGATGAAACGCTCCGGCTCCAGCGTGTCGTAGGTCAGAATGCGCTTGTCGAACTCGCGCACGTTCTGGATCAACGGCCACTTCCAGTTCAGGCCCGGCTCGGAAATGACCTCCTTGATTTCGCCCAGTTGGAAAACGATGGCGAAGCGGCGCTGGTCGACCGTGAACATCGTCATGGCGAGCGCGGCCAGCACGGCCAGCGCGAAGGCGATAATAAAAGGCAGATTGCGTCGCATCAGCGTTCCCCTCTCTCACGCGAGCGCAGCGAATCGCGCGTGCGCGCATCCGCTTCGACCCTCTGGCTTGGCACGCTTGACGGCGGCAAAGGCGGCATGGCGGCGGCCTCGGACGACGACGGCTGCGCCCCCGCCGCTTCCATCAGCTTGTCGAGCGGCAGATAGAGCAGATTGCCCGCGCCGCGCGCATCGACCATGATCTTGCTGGTGCTGGAGAGCACCTGCTGCACGGTGTCGAGATACAAACGCTGGCGCGTAACCTCCGGCGCCTTGTTGTACTCGACCAGCACCTGCTTGAAGCGGCTTGCTTCGCCCTCGGCATTGGCGGCGACGCGGGCCTTGTAGCCGTTGGCTTCCTCCAGCAGGCGCGCCGCCGTGCCGCGCGCGCGCGGAATGACGTCGTTGGCGTAAGCCTGCCCCTCGTTGATCTGCCGGTCGCGGTCCTGCACGGCCTTGACGGCGTCGTCGAAGGCGGCCTGCACCTGCTCGGGCGCCTGAATGCTCTGCAAGTTCAGCTTGGAGACGACGATGCCGGTGCCGTAGCGGTCGAGAATGTCCTGCATGATCTTGGCCGCCTGCGTCGCCACCTGCTCGCGGCCCTCGTAGAGCACGAAATCCATCTTGCTCTTGCCGACCACCTCGCGCATGGCGGTTTCCGCCGCCTGCAGCACGCTGTCATCGGGATCGCGGTTGTTGAAAACGTATTCCTCCGGATTCTTGAGGAACCACTGGACGGCGAACTGGATGTTGATGATGTTTTCATCATCGGTCAGCATCAGGGCTTCTTTCAGAATGCGGTTCTTGTCCGAACCGCGATAGCCGATCTCGACCACGCGCACGTCCGACAGCTTGACGATGTCATGAGTTTGAAACGGGTACGGCAAGCGCCAGCGCAGGCCCGGCTCGGTCGTCTGGCTGTATTTGCCGAAGGTCAGGACAACGCCGCGCTGGCTGGCGTCGACGATGTAAAAACCGCTCCCAAGCCAGACCAGCAGCACCAGCACGACCAGCGCGCCGATGCCGCCGCCAAAGACTCTGGCGTCGATCGGCGGGCGCTGGTTGCCGCCGCCGCCAAGGCCACCGGAACCGTTGGGGCCGCCGGCGCCGCCTTTTTTGTTGCCGAACAGTTTCGACAAACGATTGTTGAAATCCCGCCAGAGATCTTCCAGATCGGGCGGTCCCTGATTCGGTCCACGATTGTTGCCCCACTGGGGGTCATTAAGGGACATGAGAAGGCCAGTAATCATCCGGGCGTGGCTCGTTCGGGTAAAGGTTAAAAGGGGTTAGTAAGGGGCTAATAAGCGGCTGCGGCGGGTAAAACAGGTTCGGTAACGGACTCGATAACGGGTTCAATAATAGAGTCAGTAACAGGCTCGGCATGCGCCTGCGCAACCTCGGCCAGCGCCTGCCGCAACAGATCCAATCCCGCCCCTGTTCTGGCGCTGACACGAACGCGAATGATTTTACCATAGGCATCGCGCTCAACCGCCGCTTCGGCACTCGTGGCGTCGATCTTGTTCCAGACGACGATTTGCGGCACCTGCGCGGCGCCGATTTCATCCAGCACGCCATTCACGGCGTCGATCTGCGCCTCCCGGTCGGCGCTGGCCGAATCGACCACATGCAGCAGCAGATCCGCCGCCGCCGTTTCTTCCAGCGTGGCGTGGAAAGCGGCGACGAGCGAGTGCGGTAAATCGCGGATGAAACCGACCGTATCCGACAACACCGCCTGCCCTGACGCCTGCCCTGACGCCTGTCCGGCCAGATACAAACGCCGCGACGCGGTATCCAGCGTCGCGAAAAGCTGATCGGCGGCATACACGCCAGCCTTCGTCAGCGCATTGAACAGAGTGGATTTGCCGGCGTTCGTATAGCCGACAAGGGAAATCGCCAGCATCTCCCGCCGCGTCCGCGCCCGGCGGCGGACGGCGCGCTGGCGCTCAAGCTGCTTGAGCCGGTCTTTCAGCACCTTGACGCGCTTGCCGAGCAGCCGGCGGTCGGTTTCCAACTGGGTTTCGCCCGGCCCGCGCAGACCGATGCCGCCTTTCTGCCGCTCCAGGTGCGTCCAGCCGCGCACCAGCCGGGTCGCCATGTGCTGCAACTGCGCCAGTTCCACCTGCAACTTGCCTTCGTGGCTGCGGGCGCGCTGGGCGAAGATGTCGAGAATCAGGCTGTCGCGGTCGACGACGCGGCAGCCCAGTTCCTTCTCCAGATTGCGTTGCTGAACGGCGCTCAGGGCGTGATTGAAAATGGCGATGTCGGCGCCGGCGTCGCGGATGGCGGCGGCGACTTCGGCCACCTTCCCCTTGCCGGCAAACAGCGCCGGATCGGGACGCTCGCGGCGTCCCTGCACGAGCGCCACGGCGGCAGCGCCCGCCGAAGCCGTCAGCAGCTTCAGCTCGTCGAGCCGTTCGCCGATGCTGCCCTGCCCCAGATCAAGCTGGACGAGAACCGCTTTTTCGCCGCCGCCTTGACCGGGGCGTTCAAGCATCAATTCTCGCTGTGCCCGTGGTCGTGCGCGATATTCACCGGGCGCGACGGCACAACCGTGGAAATGGCGTGCTTGTACACCATCTGCGTCACGGTATTTTTCAGCAAGACGACATATTGATCGAAGGATTCGACCTGACCCTGCAACTTGATGCCGTTCACCAAATAGATGGACACCGGAACGTGTTCCCGGCGCAGCGTGTTGAGGAATGGGTCTTGTAACAGTTGCCCTTTATTGCTCATGGTATAGGCCCCACGCGAGTTGTTTTTGAGGCGGTACTTTAACGGATTTTCGCGCAATCCGCCACCGCACGGACTCCGCTTCGCTGCGCGCAGCGCCAACTTGTGCCGCCGTCACGGAATCTCCCGCTCCCGCCTGCGGAGGTGAAACCCTGACCGCCGCAGGGTTGCGGGGCGGGCGGCGAAAAGAGACAATTCTGGCCGCTTTTCAAAACTCGATATGGCTCACTATCTATTCATTCTCGTCGGCGCGGTGTTCGTGAACAACGTCATCTTTGGCCGCACGCTTGGCTTGTGTCCATTCATGGGCGTCTCGAAGAAGCTGGAGACGGCGCTGGGGATGGGGGCGGCGACGACGTTCGTGCTGACGGTGGCGTCCGGCACGGCGTATCTGATCGACCATTATCTGCTGGTGCCGAACGGCCTCGAATACCTGCGCACCCTGGCTTTCATCATCGTCATTGCCGGTCTGGTGCAATTGACGGAAATGACGCTGCAAAAGACCAGCCCGGTGCTGCATCAGGTGCTGGGAATTTATCTGCCGCTGATTACGACCAATTGCGCCGTGCTCGGGGTGCCGCTGTTGAACATCGCTTTCCGGCACAGTTTGCTCGAATCGCTGTTGTTCGGCTTCGGCAGCGCGGCCGGTTTTTCGCTGGCGCTGGCGCTGTTCGGCAGCCTGCGCGAGCGGCTGGAAGGGGCCGAGGTGCCGCAGCCTTTTCGCGGCGCGGCCATCGCCTTGATTACCGCCGGCCTGATGGGCATCGCCTTCATGGGCTTCGCCGGCCTCGACAAGTACAACTGATGCTCACCGCGCTGCTCGTGATGGCCGGCATCGCCTTGGCGCTGGGCGCGCTGCTCGGCTTTGTCTCGGTGCGCTTCAGGGTGGAAGGCAATCCGCTGGAGGAGAAGATCAACGCCATCCTGCCGCAGACGCAGTGCGGCCAGTGCGGGTATCCGGGCTGCCGCCCGTATGCGCAAGCCATTGCCAAGGGCGAGGCGGACATCAATCTGTGTCCGCCCGGCGGCGAGGAGGGCATCCGCAAGCTGGCCGATCTGCTCGGACGGGAGTTCAAGCCGCTCTCGGCGGAGCGCGGCGTGGAAAAGCCGAAGCAGGTGGCCGTCATCGACGAGGCGTTGTGCATCGGCTGCACGCTGTGCGCCCAGGCTTGTCCGGTGGATGCCATCATCGGCGCGGCGAAGCAGATGCATACCGTGGCGGAGACGCTGTGCACCGGCTGCGAGCTGTGCGTGCCGCCCTGCCCGGTGGATTGCATCATCATGACGCCGGTGGCGGAGACGGTGGAAACCTGGAAGTGGAAATTTCCCGCGCCGCCGCTGCCAACGCGGAAACCCGTTGCGGAGGAGCCGGTCTGATGCGGCTGTTCAAGTTCAAGGGCGGCGTGAAGCCCGATACCCACAAGGATGCCTCGGTGCAGGAGCCGATCGCCTGCCTGCCGCTGCTGCCGCTGTACGTCGTGCCGCTGCACCAGAGCGTCGGCGACGTGCCGCGCCCGCTGGTGCAAGTGGGGCAGAAAGTGCTGAAGGGCGAGCGCATCGGCGACGCCGACGGCAATTTCTCTTCCGCCGTGCATGCGCCGACTTCCGGCGTCGTGAAAGCCGTCGAGCCGCGCCTGCTGCCGCACCCTTCCGGGCTGCCCGCCCTCTGCGTCGTCATCGAAGCCGACGGGGAGGATCGCTGGACGGAACGCGCCGGCCTCGACTGGCGCAACGCCTCGGCGGACGACATTCAGGATTTCCTGCGCGACGCCGGCGTGGTCGGTCTTGGCGGCGCGGTCTTTCCCTCGCACATCAAGCTCGACCCGAACCGCAGCGGCCACACCGGCACGCTGATTCTGAACGGCGCCGAATGCGAGCCCTGGATGACGTGCGACGACGCGCTGATGCGCGAGAAGGCCGAAATCATCCTGCGCGGCGGCGCCATCCTGCGCCGCGTGCTCGGAGCCGGGCGCATGCTGATCGGCATCGAGGACAACAAGCCGCAGGCAGTGGCCGCCATGCGCGCGGCGGCGGCGAAGCTCGACGCGGATGACGAAGGCAACACGGAAATCCTCGCCGTGCCCACGCTCTACCCGACCGGCAGCGCGAAACAGTTAATTCGCGTTCTCACCGGCGTCGAAGTGCCGTATGGCCGCCGCAGCCAGGATTTCGGCATGCAATGCTTCAACGTCGCCACGGCGCTGTCGGTCTATCACGCGCTGGAGCGCGGCGAGCCGCTCATCTCGCGCATTGTCACCGTGACCGGCAACGTCGAGCGGCCACGCAACTACGAGGCATTGATCGGCACGCCGATCGAGGCGCTGCTGTCGCTGGCCGGCGTCAAGGCCGGCACCGACCGCTTCATCATGGGCGGCCCGATGATGGGCTTCACGCTGCCCGCGATCTCCGCGCCGGTGGTGAAAGCCACCAACTGCGTCATCGCTGCCAACCCGGCGCTGTTTCCGCCGCCGCCACCGGAACTGCCCTGCATCCGCTGCGGCGCCTGCGCCGAATCCTGCCCGCAAGAGTTGCAGCCGATGGAACTGTACTGGTTCGCGCGGGCGAGAAATCCGGACAAGGCGCGCGAATACCACCTTTTCGACTGCACCGAATGCGGCTGCTGCGCCTACGTTTGTCCGTCGAGCATTCCGCTGATCGACTACGCCCGTTTCGCCAAATCCGAAATCTGGGCGCGCGAGCGGGAAAAAGCAGCCTCCGACGCCGCCCGCGAACGCTTTGAGTTCCGCACCCTGCGCGAGGAGCGCGACAAGACGGAAAAAGCCGCCCGCCTCGCCGCCAAGATCGCCGCCGCGCATCAGGAAGCGGCCACATCCGCCGCTGCGCCCGCGCCGGACGATCCGAAACAGGCGCTGATCGCCGCCGCCCTCGCCCGCGCCCAGGCGCAGAAACAAGCCGCGCAGCCGAAAAATATCGACCAGCTCTCGCCCGCAACCGAAGCCCGCATCCGCGACATCGAAACGCAGCGGGGCAAAGCGCGTGAACTGGCAAACGCGCCCGATACGCCGCCGGAGGAGAAGAATTGAACATCACCGCATTCCCCTCTCCCCCTGCCCCTCTCCCGCAAGCGGGAGAGGGGAGAACTGTCCGAAAAGTGACAGGTTGGGCTGAGCGCAGCGAAGCCCAACATTACGCGCAGAAAAATAGCGTCGGGCTTCACCCGCAGCTCACCCCAGCCTGCCAGACTACCCGCCCATGAATAATTCCCCCTACGTCCGCCTGCCGGTCAGCGTGCGGGCCATCATGCTGAAGGTGCTGACGGCGCTGGTGCCCGGCATCCTGACGTATGTCTGGTTTTTCGGCGCGGCGGTGCTGGTACAGATCGCCTTGGCCGCGGTGACGGCGCTGGCGGGCGAGGCGCTCATGCTGGGTCTGCGCGGCAAGCCGATCGGGGTGTTCCTCACCGACGGCAGCGCGCTGGTGACGGCCTGCCTGATCGGGCTGACCTTCCCGCCTCTCGCGCCCTGGTGGCTCACCGTCTCGATGACGCTGTTCGCCATCGTGATCGTGAAGCACCTCTATGGCGGCCTCGGCCAGAATCCGTTCAATCCGGCGATGGCGGCGTTCGCCGTCGCCATTCTCGCTTTCCCGGCCTTGATGTCGCAGTGGCCGGCAGTGGATGTTCCCGATGCGCCGGACGCCACCGGTTTCGCGGCGCAAATGCGCGTCGTCTTCCAAAGCCAGCCGCCGCAGGACGGCCTGACGATGGCGACGCCGCTGGACACCCTGCGCACCCAATTGCACACGGCGCAGACACACGCCACGGTCGACAACGTCGCCGGCACGCACGCCGCTTTCGGCCAGATCGGCGGCAAGGGCTGGGAATGGATCGCGCTGGCGTATCTGCTCGGCGGCCTCTGGCTGCTGCGCGAGGGCGTCATTTCCTGGCATATGCCAACAGCTTTTCTTGCCGCGCTGGCGCTCGCCGCCGGCGCGGCCAGCCTCGCCAGCCCGGACAACTATGCCGGGCCGCTGTTTCACCTCGCCAGCGGCGGCGCCATGCTGGGGGCATTCTTCATTCTCACCGATCCGGTTTCCAGCCCGGTCACGCCGCGCGGCAAGCTCATTTTTGCCGCTGGCGCGGGGCTGCTGGTCTGGATCATCCGCACTTTCGGCGCTTACCCGGACGCCGTCGCCTTCGCCACGCTGCTGATGAATCTGTGCGTGCCGCTGATCGACATGCACTCCCAGCCGCCGGTGTTCGGGCGCAAGAACGGGAATGACAAGCGATGAGCAAGGACGCCATGACGCCGCCTTCCGCCGCCCGCACCGGCCTGAGCGCCGCCGCCACCCTGACGGCATTCACCGTCGTCTTCACCGCGCTGATGGCGATCACTTACCAGACCACCAAGCCGGCCATCGAGGCCAGCGCGGAAGCGGAAAAAATGCGGCTGGTGAATGAAGTCCTGCCCGAGTCGCGCTACGACAACGCGCCGCTCGCCGACTGGATCGAACTCGCGCCGCGCGCCGAACTCGGTTTCACCGCGCAGGACGATCCGGCGCGGCTGCTGCGGGCGCGCAAGGACGGCGCGCCGGCGGCGCTGGTGTTCGAGGCGGTAGCGCCGGACGGCTACAGTGGCCGCATCCGCCTGATTCTCGCTGTCGGCGCCGATGACCGCCTGCTCGGCGTGCGCGTCGTCAGCCACAAGGAGACGCCGGGGCTGGGCGATTACATTGATCCGAAAAAAGACCGCAACAAGACCGCGCCCTGGATCCGCCAGTTCGACGCCAAGGGTTTCGCCGAGGTGCCGGCGGCGGAATGGCTGGTGCGCAAGGACGGCGGCCGTTTCGACGCCCGCGCCGGCGCCACCATCAGCGCCCGCGCCGTTACCAACGCCGTTGGCCGCGCCCTGCGTTTCGCCACGGAACAGCGCGACAAACTCTACGCGCTTCAGGCACAATCCAGCCTCCCCGTGGAGACGCCATGAGCCATTCTCATTCATCCGCCCCATCCGCCGCCGCGCCCGCTGCCGCCGGCGCGCTCGTCTCCTATCTCGGCATCGCCCGCGACGGCATCTGGAAACAGAATCCCGGCCTGGTGCAACTGCTCGGCTTGTGCCCCCTGCTCGCCGTCAGCACCACATTCGTCAACGGCGTCAGCCTCGCCATCGCCACCATTTTCGTGATGGCGATGGCAAGCGCGGTCGTCGCCAGCGTGCGCCGCTTCATCCCGCACGAGATCCGCATCCCGATCTTCATTCTCATCATCGCCGCGCTGGTGACGGTCGTCGATCTGGCGATGAACGCCTGGCTGCACGATCTGTATCTCGTGCTCGGCATCTTCATTCCGCTGATCGTGGTGAATTGCATCGTGCTGGCGCGGGTGGAAGTTTTCGCCTCCAAAAACACGCCGCTCGCCGCCGCCTGGGACGGCGCCATGATGGGCGTCGGCATGGTCGTCACCATCGCCGCGCTCGGCGGCCTGCGCGAGCTGATCGGCACCGGCATGCTGTTCTCCGGCATCGAGATGGTGATCCCCGGCGCCCGTCCGCTGCAAATACTGCCGGAGGATTATCCGGGCTTCCTCGTCGCCATCCTGCCGCCGGGCGCGTTTCTGGTGCTCGGCTTTCTCATCGCCGGCCGCAACTGGCTCGACGCCCGCGCCAAACAACGCGAGGAGCGCGAGGCGCAGCGCGCCCGGCATCCGCTGCCGCAATAGGCATGCAATAGACACGCAATAAGCACGCAACAAGCATGAAACGGAAACGCCGGGAACGCTAAAAACGCAATCGCATCGCAATGACGCCGAAGAAAATCCGCGCCCTGTTCGAGCGCCTCGCCAAAGCCAATCCGAATCCCGTCACCGAACTGGCATACCACACGCCTTATCAGCTTCTGGCGGCGGTAATCCTCTCCGCGCAGGCCACCGACAAGAGCGTCAATCTCGCCACCCGCGCCCTCTTTGAAGCCGCCGGCACACCGCAAAAAATGGCGCGTCTGAGCGAGGCGGAACTGATCCCCTACATCAACCGCATCGGCCTTTACCGCGCCAAGGCGAAAAATCTCATCGCCATGTCGCGGCTTTTGCTGGAGCGGCACGGCGGCGAAGTGCCGCATGACCGCGCCGCGCTCGAAGCCCTGCCGGGCGTCGGCCGCAAAACCGCCAACGTGGTGCTGAACACCGCCTTCGGCGAGCCGACCGTCGGCGTCGACACGCACGTCTTCCGCCTCGCCAACCGCTCGCGGCTGGCGCCCGGCAAGAACGTGCGCGAAGTGGAAGAAAAACTGCTGCGCGTGATTCCCGCCGAATACCTGCGCCACGCCCACCATTGGCTGATCCTGCATGGCCGCTACGTCTGCAAGGCACTGCGGCCCGATTGCCCGCGCTGCCTCATCAACGATCTGTGCGAATGGCCGGAGAAGACGGCGGGATGAAGCCGGCGCAGATCGCCACCGCGCTGGCCACGGCCGATACGGCGGAACCGGAACTCGCCGCCGACGTCGTGCGCGCCGCGCTGGCGCGCACGGGCGCCGACATCGCTCGCGGCGTGCTGCTGTTTCTCAGCGCCGACTTCTCTCATCAAGCCCATGCCGCCGTGCTGGCCGCCTCGCGCGCCGCCTCCTGCCTGCAAGTCACCGGCTGCACCGCGCCGGGCGTGTTCACCGAGGAAGACTGGGCGCTCGACCGCCCCGCCGCCTGCGCGATGGTCTTCGGCGGCGATTGCGGACTGGCGCCGCCGCCCGCGTCGGCCACGCCCCGGCTGAGTCTGGCGACGCCGAACGCCGCCGCCCGCGACTGGCTCGCCGGCCCTGCGCCGCGCTACGGCATGCTGTCGACCAATGCCGGCGCGCACGCCGCCGGACGCATCTGGCATCACGGCAAGCTCGCCGAAGACGACCGCTGCGAAGCGATTATCGGCGGCGCTCGCGCCGCCATCGGCGTCTCGCGCGGCATGCGCATCCTCGACGAACCGCGCCCGGTGTCATGTCTGGGCCGCGACCTGCTGCGGGTCGGCGGACATCCGGCGCTCAACACGCTGCTGCGCGACCTGCCGCTGGAAACGCGCGAGCAGGAAAAACTGCCCTTCCATCTGCTGATGGCCGGCATCATCAAAGGCAACCCAGAAAACGCCATCGAAGAAGGCCGCTATGCTCTGACGCCGATCATCGCCGCCAACCATGAAGAACGCAGCGTCACGCTGGCGCTGCCGCTCGACGACGGCGATCTCGTCTTCTGGGCCATGCGGCAGGCGCTGGCGGCGGAAAACGACCTGCGCCGACTCACCGGCCAGCTTGGCGACGAACTCGGCGCGACGCCGGATTTTGGCCTGCTCTTCTCCTGCCTTGGCCGCGGCCCCTGGTTCTTCGGCGGCGAAGACCGCGACCTGATCGCCGTCAAGGACCGTTTCCCCGGCATGCCGCTCATCGGCGCCTACGGCGGCGGCCAGATCGCCCCGCTGCGCGACGGCAACCAGCAAATCTACAACGCCGCCGTGCTGGCGCTGTTTGCCGCCGATGCGTAACGCGACTTGCATGGTCGGGACGAAGGCAAACCGTCGCATAGGTTGGGCTGAGCGCAGCGAAGCCCAACGCAGGCAGCCGTTCCGCCAAGACGGAATGCGAAAGGCTTAACGCCCATGTTTAACCCGACCCGCGATCAAGCGCGCAGTTTTTTCGTCGATGCCTGGCGCAAGCAGCGAGAGAAGCTGCCCGTCTCGCCGCTGGAAGACACCGCCATCCGCCTCATCGCGCAGCATCCCGAATACCACGCTCTCCTCGACGACGGCGAAGCGGCGCTGGCGCGCGAGTGGACGCCGGAATCGGGCGAAGCGAATCCTTTCCTGCATTTGTCGCTGCATCTGGCCATCGAGGAACAGCTTTCCATCGACCAGCCGCCCGGCCTGCGCGCCGCCTTCGAGGCCCTGCTCGCCCGCGCCGGCGAGCGCCACGCCGCCCTGCACGGCGTGCTCGAATGCCTCGGCGAGACGATCTGGCGGGCGCAGCAAAACCAGTCGCCGCCGGACGGCGCCGCCTATGTCGAATGCGTCAGACGGAAAAGATAGCCGCGCAAGGCGACAATCGACGGCGGCGGACGGCATCCCCTGACATATAATTATCATTTCACTCTCGCACACTACTCATCATGCGCTTCGAAGGCTCCACCGATTACGTCGCCACGCCGGATTTGATGCTGGCGGTCAACGCCGCGATTACCCTGCAACGCCCGCTGCTGCTGAAAGGCGAGCCGGGCACCGGCAAAACCATGCTGGCGGAGACGGTTGCCGCCGCGCTCGGCCTGCCGCTGTTGCAGTGGCATGTCAAATCCACCACCAAGGCCCAGCAGGGTCTCTACGAATACGATGCCGTTTCGCGCCTGCGCGATTCGCAACTCGGCGAAGACCGCGTGCGGGACATCGCCAATTACATCGTGAAGGGCGTCCTCTGGCAGGCGTTCGAGGCGGACGCGCCGACGGTGATTCTGATCGACGAGATCGACAAGGCCGACATCGAGTTTCCCAACGACCTGCTGCGCGAGCTTGACCGCATGGAGTTCTATGTCTATGAGACGCGCGAACTCATCAAGGCCAGGCATCGCCCGATCGTCTTCATCACCAGCAACAACGAAAAGGAATTGCCCGACGCCTTTTTGCGCCGCTGCTTTTTCCACTACATCAAGTTTCCCGACAAGGAGACGATGCAAAGCATCATCGACGTGCATTTCCCCGGTCTGAAGAAAACGCTGATCCGCGAGGCGCTGGAAGTTTTTTTCGATCTGCGCGATGTGCCGGGCCTGAAGAAAAAGCCGTCCACGTCGGAACTGCTCGACTGGCTCAAGCTGCTGGTTGCCGAGGACATTCCGCCCGAGGCGCTGCGCGCCAAGGACCAGAAGGCCGCCATCCCGCCGCTGCACGGCGCGCTGCTGAAGAACGAGCAGGACGTGGCGCTCTTCGAGCGGCTGATTTTCATGAACCAGCGCAATCGCTGATTCCCCGCTGCGGGCAAGCATGGCATTCGTCGAACCTGTCATCCTGAGCGATCGCGGCGTGCGGCTGGAGCCGCTGGCGCTAGCGCACGAAGACGGTCTGCGCGCCGCCGCCGCCGACGGCGAGTTGTGGCGCATCCGCGTCACCAGCGTGCCGGCGCCGGAAGACACCCGCGCCTACATCGAAACCGCGCTGCAGCTGCGCGCGGACGGCAGCCGTCTGGCCTTCGCCGTAATTGAAGAAGCCACGGGCGCCGTGCTCGGCAGCACGAGTTATCACGACATCCTGCCCGCCGTGAAGCGGGTGGACATCGGCTACACCTGGTACGCCCGCCGCGCGCAGCGCACGCACGTCAACACCGTCTGCAAGCTGCTGCTGATGCGGCATGCTTTCGAGACGCTGGGCTGTCATGCCATTGGCTGGCGCACCGACAATTTCAATTTCGCCAGCCAGCGCGCCATTGAGCGGCTCGGCGCGAAAAAAGACGGCGTCATCCGCGCCCAGGCGCTGCGGCGCGACGGCACCATCCGCGACACGGTGATGTACAGCCTGCTGGCGAGCGAATGGCCCGAGGTCAAGGCGCACCTGTGCTATCTGCTCGACAAGCCGCGTGAACAGACTGCGGACTAAGCCATGCTGATCGACTTTTTCCACCACCTCAAGCAGGCTAAGCTGCCGGTGTCGACCAAGGAATTTCTCACCTTGCTCGAAGCCCTGCAAAAGCATGTCGCCGGACACAGCATCGACGAGTTCTACTATCTTTCACGCGCCTGTCTGGTGAAGGACGAATCGAACTACGACAAGTTCGACCGCGCCTTCGGCGAATATTTCAAGGGCGTCGAACGCATTCCCGGCCTGGACGTGGACATCCCCGAAGACTGGCTGCGCCTGATGGCGAAGAAGCATCTCACGCCGGAGGAGAAGGCTAAGCTGCAAGCCCTCGGCTGGGACAAGCTGATGGAGGAATTCAAAAAGCGCCTGCAAGAGCAGAAGAAGCGCCACGCCGGCGGCTCGAAGCACATCGGCACCGGCGGCAGCAGCCCTTTCGGCGCACACGGCTATCATCCCGAAGGCATTCGCATCGGCCCCGAATCGGCCGGCAACCGCACCGCCGTCAAGGTGTGGGACAACCGCGAATACCGCAACCTCGACGACAAGGTGGAACTGGGCACGCGCAACATCAAGGTCGCGCTGCGCCGCCTGCGCCGCTTCGCCCGCGAGGGCGCCGAGCAGGAACTCGATCTGGACGGCACCATCTCCGCCACCGCCCGCAACGCCGGCTGGCTCGATCTGATGATGCGACCGGAGCGCCACAACAGGGTCAAGGTGCTGCTGTTTCTCGACATCGGCGGCTCGATGGACGACCACATCCGCGTCTGTGAAGAACTGTTCTCCGCCGCCAAGAGCGAATTCAAGCACCTCGAATATTTCTACTTCCACAACTGCGTATACGACTACGTTTGGCGCGACAACCGGCGGCGTCACTCGGAACGCTTTCCGCTCTGGGACGTGCTGCACAAATACGGCCCGGACTACAAGCTGATTCTGGTCGGCGACGCCACCATGAGTCCTTACGAAATCATGCATCCGGGCGGCTCGGTCGAATACATGAACGAGGAATCCGGCGCCACCTGGATGCGGCGTCTGCTCGACACTTATCCGCATGCCGTCTGGCTGAACCCCGAGCCGGAGCATCTCTGGCCCTACCGCCACTCCATCACCCTTCTGCACGGACTGATGGGCGGCCGCATGTTTCCCCTGACGCTGGAAGGTCTGGAACGGGCCATGCGCCTGCTCAGCAAATAACGAAGCAGCCCCTCACACGGAGAATGAAAACGACATGAACGCACAAAAAACCATCCCGCAGCCGAGCCGCCGCACCCTGCTGCGCGGCCTGACCGCCATCGGCACACTCGGCACGCTCGGCACGCTCGGTACACTTAGCGCCCTTCCCGGACTGGCGCGCGCCGCCGGCAACCTGCCGGCCACGCCGGGCTTCCGCTTCATCAAAGGCCCGGTCGGCGTCGACGACACCCGCGCCTCGATCGGCCTCAACATCAAGCCGGGCCAGACGGCGATGACCGGCGAAGGCGGCGAAGCCGTCTACATCATCGGCCCCGACGCCTTTCTGCAACACGAAAAAACCAAGATCACCTACGAGGACGAGAACGGCATCCAGACAATGCGCTTCGCCAGCGGCAAGGCGCTCGCCGTCTTCGGCAAGGGACGCAGCGGGCCGCGCAACGTGCAGATCCTCACGCCCGCCGCCGTCATCGCCATTCACAACACCGCCGGCTGCTACATCGACGCCGACGAGACGCGCACCTATTTCTGCCTCTGCTACGGCGAAGCCGAACTGACGCCAAAAGGCGATCCGAAACAGAAGGAAACCCTCAGCGCCAAACACCACGACCGCCCGCTCATCATCACCCTCGCGGGCGAAAAGAAAATCGCCCCCGCCCCGTTCAGCGGCCACACCGACAGCGAACTTACCACGCTTGAAAACGCCGTCGGCCGCTGGCCGCCGTTTCACAAACAGAGCGACAGCCGATAATCACTGTTCCAGCGGAGATTACAGCATCAAGAAACCGGCGCCTTCGAGCGCCGAATCTGCGCGTACATCGCATCCGGCGCAAGATCAATTTCGCCCGGCCATGTCACCGCGCCATGCGCCACAAAAACTTGCGCGAAAAGCGCCGGATCGGTCAACACAGCAAACACGCCGGCATTCGGCGCATGCACCCAACTCGACAGATCAAGCAAACCTGTCGTGCCATCGACGAAACACACATGCAATCTGTAATCAGGCAAAGCCTGCACAGTCGCCACCCGCCAAGGCATGCGAGGCTGAATGGCCGGCGTCAGGGCAGCGGCTGGATTTTCTTCGGGACTTGATTGCGTTCGCACAGTTGCCAGTCCTCCATGAGTTCGGCGCGATGCTCCTGCGCCCATTCCAGCACAAGCGCCAAGGCGCGGCGCGGTATGCTGCCCTCCATGACTTCCAAAGTGCCAATGTCAATCAGCGCTTCATACTCAGCATACAACGCATGAAAATGCGGCGGCGCGTGATCGTTCCAGAACATCTGGATCAGGATACCGTAGAACGCGCTGAGGGTAGGCATGTGCTTGCCCCGGAATATCACTCGCTCTGCACGGGCGGGGCGACGCGGAGGATTTCCCCGAGGGTGGTGAGTCCGGCGGCGACTTTCATGGCGCCGGAGATGCGCAGCGGTTTCATGCCGTCGCGGTAAGCCTGTTCGCGCACGCGGGCCAGCTCGGTATTCGGGATGACGAGTTTGCGCAACTCGGGTGACATGAGCATGATTTCGTAAAGTCCGATGCGGCCCATGTAACCGGTCATGCGGCAATCGAGGCAGCCCACGGGCCGGTACAGTTTGGCCGGAGGCGTCGCCTTCCAGGGCGCGACCATCGCCTGCCAGGTTTCTTCTTCTTCCGGCGTGATCGGCGCGGCCTGCTTGCAGCGCGGGCAGAGCGTGCGCACGAGGCGTTGCGCCATCACGCCCAGCAGCGTGGCGCCGATCAGATAAGACGGCATGCCCAGATCGAGCAGCCGCGTCACCGCCGTCGGCGCGTCGTTGGTATGCAATGTCGATAGCACCAGGTGGCCGGTGAGCGCCGCCTGTACGGCCATTTCGGCGGTTTCCATGTCGCGGATCTCGCCGATCATGATGATGTCGGGGTCCTGCCGCATGAGGGCGCGCACGCCGGCGGCGAAAGTCATGTCGATGCTAGTCTGCACCTGCACCTGATTGAAGCCCGATTCGATCATCTCGATCGGGTCTTCGATGGTGCAGACGTTGACTTCCGGCGTCGCCATCTGTTTCAGCGTCGAATACAGGGTGGTGGTCTTGCCCGAGCCGGTCGGCCCGGTCACCAGAATAATGCCGTTCGGCTGCCCGGCCATCTGCGTCCAGCGCGTCTTGTCCTCGTCGCTGAAACCCAGTTCGGCGAAATCGCGCACCAGCACGTCGGGATCGAAAATGCGCATCACCAGCTTCTCGCCGAAGGCGGTCGGCAGGGTCGACAAGCGCAACTCGACCTCCTCTCCGCCGGCGGTGCGCGTTTTGACGCGGCCATCTTGCGGCCGGCGCTTTTCGACGACATCCATGCGGCCAAGAATCTTGATGCGGCTGGTCATGGCGTTGAGCACCGACATCGGAATCTGATAGACCTGATGCAGCACGCCGTCGATGCGAAAACGCACGATGCCCGATTCGCGCCGCGGCTCGATGTGGATGTCGCTGGCGCGCTGCTCGAAGGCGTACTGCCAGAGCCAGTCAACGATGCTGACGATGTGCTGGTCGTTGGCGTCGAACTGGCGGTTGGTTGCGCCCAGCTCAACCAGTTGCTCGAAACTGGAAACGCCGCTGCGCCCCTCGCCTTGCTGTTCGGCTTTTTTCACCGAACGCGCCAGATTGTAGAACTCGACCAGATAGCGGTCGATGTCCTGCGGGTTGGCGACGACGCGGCGAATCTCCTTGCGCAGAATCGGCCGCAGCTCCGCTTCCCACTCGCGCAGATACGGCTCAGCGGTGGCGATCACCACTTCGCGCGCATTCACCTCCACCGGCAGAATGCGGAAGCGCGCCGCGTAAGCGTTCGACATCACTTCCGTGACGGCCTGAAAATTGATTTTCAGCGGATCAATGTGCAGGTAATCCAACCCGGCGCGACGCGCCAGCCACTCCGTCAGGTACTCCAGCGTCATGGCCTTGCCCGGCTCGGTGAGCGGCTTCCATTTCTGCTCGGCGATGACGGCCAGTGGATGAATGTCGCCCTTGAAATAGCGGCGCTCTTTTTTGAAATCCTCGCCGACCCCCTTCGGAATCAGACCGTCGGCGACCAGCCCGTTAATCACCTCGGGCAGGGTCAGGCGGTGTTCCCGTGTTGCGGTTTCTGCGCCGGCTGGGTTCATGACTAATGGGCGGTACGATGTCGGTGGAATCGTTGCACTATAGCCGACTCCTCCGCTCCGCTCAATGGCATCCGCTTCCGCCTTTCCCCTCTGCGGAAAACAGGCGGCGATTCCTTACGCGCCGCCCATCTCCAGCATCAACGCATTGATCCGTTTCACGAAGCCGGCCGGGTCTTCGAGCTGGCCGCCTTCGGCCAGCAGGGCTTGATCGAAGAGAACGGCGCTCCAGTCGTCGAAGCGCCGTTCCTCATCTTTCAGCCGCCGCACGACCGGATGCTCGGGATTGATTTCGAGGATCGGCTTCGAGACTGGCACGTCCTGCCCGGCGGCTTTCAGCAGACGGGCCAGATTGCCGCCGAGATCGTGTTCATCGGCGACCAGACAGGCCGGGCTGTCGGTCAGACGATGCGTGACGCGCACGTCTTTCACCCGCTCGCCGAGCGCGGTTTTGATTTTTCCAGCCAGTTCGCCGAAGGCGCCGGCTTGCGCTTCCTGCGCCTGTTTTTCCGCCTCGTCTTCGAGCTTGCCGAGATCCAGCCCGCCCTTCGCCACCGATTGCAAGGGCTTGCCCTCGAATTCGGTCAGATAGCCGAGCATCCATTCGTCCACGCGATCCGAGAGCAGCAGCACTTCGATACCCTTCTTGCGGAAGATTTCCAGATGCGGGCTGTGCCGGGCGGCGGTAAAGCCGTCCGCCGTAACGTAGTAAATCTTGTTCTGCCCTTCTTTCATGCGGCCCAGATAATCGGCGAGGGAGACGCTTTCCGCCTCCGTATCGAGATGCGTCGAGGCGAAGCGCAGCAGACCGGCGATCTTGTCGCGGTTGGCGGTGTCTTCGCCGACGCCCTCCTTCAGCGCGCGGCCAAATTCGCGCCAGAATGTCACGTAGTCGTCCTTGCGGTTCTCCGCCAGATCTTCGAGCAAGCCGAGCACTTTCTTCGTGCAGCCGGCGCGGATCGCCTCGATGTCCCGCGATTCCTGCAAGATTTCGCGTGAGACGTTGAGCGGCAGGTCGTTGGAATCGACCACGCCGCGCACGAAGCGCAGATAAACCGGCAGCAACTGCTCGGCGTCGTCCATGATGAAAACGCGCCGCACATAGAGCTTGACGCCGTGGCGCTGCTGGCGATCCCACAGATCGAAGGGCGCGTGCGCCGGAATGTAGAGCAGTTGGGTGTAGTCCTGACGGCCCTCGACGCGGGCATGCAGCCAGGCCAGCGGCGGCTCGAAATCGTGGCCGACGTGTTTGTAGAATTCCTTGTACTGCTCGTCGCTGATGCCGGCTTTTGGCCGCGCCCACAAGGCGCTGGCCTGATTCACCGTCTCGTCCTCGTCGGTAACGACCTGCGCGCCGTCTTTCCATTCCTCCCGCTTCATGACGATCGGCTGGACGATGTGATCGGAATACTTGCGCAGAATCTCGCGCAGCTTCCAGCCGGAGAGCAGATCGTCCTCCCCCTCTTTCAGATGCAGCGTGATTTCGGTGCCGCGCGACGGCCTGTCGACCATCTCGACGGAAAATTCGCCCGCGCCTTCGGACTCCCAGCGCACGCCCTGACTGGCGGCCAGCCCGGCCCGGCGCGTGAGCACCGTGACGCGGTCGGCGACGATGAAGGAAGAATAGAAACCGACGCCGAACTGACCGATCAGATGAGCGTCCTTCTGCTGATCGCCGGTGAGCATCTGGAAAAATTCGCGCGTACCGGATTTGGCGATGGTGCCAAGGTTGTTGACCGCCTCCTCACGGCTCATGCCGATGCCGTTGTCGGCGATGGTCAGCGTGCGCGCCGCCTTGTCGTAGCCGACCGTGATTTTCAGATCGGGATCGGACTCGAACAGGCCGGCGTTGTGCAGCGCCTCGAAGCGCAGCTTGTCGCAGGCGTCGGAAGCGTTGGAAATCAGCTCGCGCAGGAAAATTTCCCGGTTGCTGTACAGCGAATGGATCATCAACTGCAACAGTTGTTTCACCTCGGCCTGAAAGCCGAGGGTTTCTTTGCTGGCGGTGGTCATGGGTCTGTGCTCTGTGCGGAATGAAAAAGGAAAAGCGGCGGAAGGAAAATAGGGGCGGCTGACGTATTTTCAAGTCCAGGCTCGCTCACGGGAAACAATCTCCTTCTCCGCAGGCGAGGGGAGTTGATTGGCGAACGCGCCGATTCTTTCCTGCTCGCGGCGATGCTGACTTTCCCCGCTCCCGCAAGCGAGCGAGAGGAATCACTCCTTCCCCCGCACGCGGGGAAAAAGGCGGGGGTCACAAATAAATCACGGGGTCGCAACGCTCAACGATAAGCGATGCCGGTAATTTCCAGCTCGCGCGGGCCGGCCGGGCTGAGAAAGCGCACAGCGTCGCCCTCGCGGGCTTTGAGCAGCGCCCGCGCCAGCGGCGAAATCCAGCTGATCCGGCCCTGACCGGCATCCGCTTCGTCGACGCCGACAATTTGGTAGACGGCCTCGACGCCATCGGCATCGCACACCGTCACCGTGGCGCCGAAAAACACTTGCTCGACGTTCTCCTGCGCCGCCGGATCGACCACCTCCGCGCCTTCCAGCCGCTTCATGAGAAAACGGATGCGCCGGTCGATTTCGCGCAGGCGTTTTTTGCCGTAGATGTAGTCGCCGTTCTCCGAGCGGTCGCCGTTGGCCGCGGCCCAGGCCACGGTCTGCACCAGCGCCGGGCGCTCGGTCTTGACCAGATGCGCCAGTTCAGCCCCGAGCCGGGCATGGCCCTGGCGGGTCATGTAATTGCGCGCGCCGGGCGGCAAGGCCGGGGCGGCGTCGGGCGCGGCATCCTCGTCCGCGTCCGCGCCGTCTTCCTTCACGAATGCCTTGTTCATTCAGTGATAAACGGCGGGCTGGGTCAGCAGGGAGCCGTATTCGTCGAGCAGCGCGTCGAAGGCGTCGATGTCCCGTTCGTCGGAGACGAGCGCCAGCAACTCGGCGCGAAAACGCTCGGCGGCGCCGTCACGCATCAGCGTGCCCTTGTTCACGCGCTTGTCGATCACTTCCACCGCGTCCTGCGCCGGATAATCGACCACATGCATCACCGGATTGTCGAAGACGATCATCATGTCGGGTACCTCCATTGCTGCACATGGGGGCGGCGGCAGCCGGTTTCAATCCCCCGGCCCGCATGGGGATGCAAGCGGTCAGCTGCCCGGTCAACTGCCATTTCCAGGATAATACACACATGAGCGAACCGAAAGACATCGCGGCCCTGCGCCTGCAACTGCACGAGTTGCAGGTTGAGCACCGCGATCTGGACGAAATCATCGCGCGCCTGCTGCAAACGCCGCCGCGTGACGATCTTCTGCTGCGGCGGCTGAAAAAACGCAAGCTGCAACTGAAAGACCGCATCGCGCTCATCGAACGCATGATCGAGCCAGACGTGCCGGCCTGAAACCCTTTTCACTTCGACTCATTCAATTCCGGTTCAACCCGCGATGGCCTTCTCCCCTTTCCTCCGCCGCGCGCTCGTCGCGCTGATCGTCCTTGCCGCGCTGGCGGGACTGATGTTGTTCATGACGCGGCCGCAGCCGGTCGCCGTGCTCGTCGCCGCCGTCGAACATGGCCGCGTCGAAACCACCGTCGCCAACACCCGCGCCGGCTCGGTCGAAGCCTGCCGCCGCTCCAAGCTGACGGCGCCGCTGGGCGGGCGCATCGAAAAAATGCAAGTGCGCGCCGGCGACCGCGTCAAAGCCGGGCAGGTGCTCATCGAGTTGTGGAACGACGACCTCTCCGCCCGTGAGCGCGTCTCTGTCGAGCAACTGCAATCGGCCCGGTCGCGCGTCACCGAAGCCTGCCTGCTGGCTGATGCCGCCGTCCGCGACGCCGTCCGCAGCCGCCAGTTGCGCGACAAGGGCTTCGTCTCCGAAGGCCAGGTCGACCGTGTCGAAAGCGAAGCCAAGGCGAAACAAGCCGCCTGCGCCTCCGCCCGCGCCCAGGTGCAGGAAGCGCAGGCGCGCATCACCGCCTCGCGCGCCGACACCGCCCGCACGCTCATCCGGGCGCCGTTCGACGGCATCGTCGCCGAAGTGAACGGCGAAATCGGCGAGTTCCTCACGCCCTCGCCGCCCGGCATCCCGACGCTGCCGGCGATCGACCTCATCGACGACGCCTGCCTCTACGTCTCCGCCCCCATCGACGAAGTGGACGCCGCCCAGTTGAAAATCGGCATGCCGGGCCGCATCAGCCTCGACGCCTATCGCGGCCAGCACTTCGACGGCCACGTGCGCCGCATCGCGCCCTACGTCCTTGCGCTGGAAAAACAGGCCCGCACCGTCGAAGTCGAAGTCGAATTCGACGATCCCGACAAGATGCGCCACCTGCTGATCGGCTACAGCGCCGACATCGAAGTCGTCGTCGACGCCCGCGACAACGTGCTGCGCATCCCGACCACGGCGCTGATGCCCGGCGACCGCGCGCTGACGCTGACGGACGGCGGCCTGCTCGAAGAAAGAAAAATCGAAGCCGGCCTCAGCAACTGGGAATACACCGAAGTGAAAAGCGGCCTCGCCGCCGGCGACCGCGTCGTCACCTCGCTCGAACGCCCCGGCATCAAGGCCGGCGCGCATGCCGTCGTCGAAGTAAAGGACGGCGGAAAAAAACCATGATCCGCCTCACCGGCATCGCCCGCGTCTTCCGCGTCGGCGATGAAGAAGTGCACGCCCTGCGCGGTATCAACCTTGCCATCGAACAAGGTGAATATCTCTCCATCATGGGGCCGTCCGGCTCCGGCAAATCCACCCTGCTCAACGTCCTCGGCCTGCTCGACCGCCCCAATGCCGGCCGCTACGAACTCAACGGCCGCGACGTGACACACCTCAGCGACGACGAACTGGCGCGCGTGCGGCGCGAAACCATCGGCTTCATCTTCCAGTCCTTCCACCTCGTGCCGCGCCTGACCGCCGGGCAGAACATCGAACTGCCGATGGTGCTGGCCGGCCTTGCGCCCGCCGAGCGCCGCCGCCGCCTCGACCGGCTGCTCGCCGACTACGGACTGACGGCGCGCGCCGATCACCGCCCCGCCCAACTCTCCGGCGGCCAGTGCCAGCGCGTCGCCATCGCCCGCGCCATGGCGATGGGGCCGACGCTGATTCTCGCCGACGAGCCGACCGGCAACCTCGACCGTCATACCGGGCAGGAAGTGATGGCCGTGCTCGAACGCGTGCACCAGGACGGCGGCACCGTCGCTGTCGTCACCCACGACCCCGAAATCGGCGCCCGCGCCCGCCGCCGCCTGCGCCTGATCGACGGCGAGATCGCAGAGGACAAGCGATAATTCATGCTCAAATCCGTAGCAGAGGGGTAACGCCAATGAAAATCAAGTTCCTTGCAATGCAACCGATTTTCGATGGCAAAACAAAGGAAGTCATCGGGCAGCAATAATCGGCCCATGCAAAGCGCCGACCGGAAATTACGATGTCATGACACGATCGCCTTCGATTTTAAGACCGTTTCCAGAAAAACAAACGCATGCGTTTCCCTGACCTTTTCCGTTTTGCCTGGCAGGTGCTGGCGGGACATCGCGCCCGCACGGCGCTGATCCTGCTGGCGATGGGCATCGGCGTGGCGGCGGTGGTGACGGTGAGCGCCATCGGCGAAGGGGCGCGGCGCTATGTGGTGGAACAGTTCGGCTCGCTCGGCACCAATCTCGTCATCATCCTGCCCGGCCGTTCGGAGACGGCGGGCGCGATGCCCGGCGTGCTGGTCGGCAAGACGCCGCGCGAACTCACGCTCGACGACGCGCTAGCGCTCAAGCGCAGCCCGGCGGTGCTGCGTTTCGCCCCGCTCATTGTCGGCGCGGGCGACGTGCGCCTCGGCAGCCGCAACCGCGAAACGCCGGTGCTGGGCACCACCGCCGAGTTCATTCAGGTGCGGCAGATGGATCTGGCCCGCGGCGTGTTTCTCCCCGCCGGCGATCCGCGCCACAGCCAGCCGGTGTGCGTGATCGGCGCCACGGTCGCGGCCGAACTGTTCGGCGCGCAGCCGGCGCTCGGCCAGTGGCTGCGCATCGGCGACCGCCGCTTCCGCGTCATCGGCGTGCTGGCGCGGCAGGGCGAATCGCTCGGCTTCAATACCGATGAAATTGTCATTATCCCGCTCGCCGCCGCGCAGGCGCTGTTCAACACCGAGGCGCTGTTCCGCGTGCTCATCGAGGCGAAGAGCCGCGAACGGGTGCCGGAGGCGACCGCCGACATCGAGGAGATCATCCGCCTACGCCACGAAGGCGAGCGCGACATCACCGTCATCACGCAAGACGCGGTGCTGGAAACCTTCGACCGCATCCTGCGCGCGCTGACGCTGGCCGTCGGCGGCATCGCCGCCATCAGCTTGGCAGTGGCCGGGATTCTCATCATGAACGTGATGCTGATTTCCGTCACGCAGCGGCGCAAGGAAATCGGCTTGCTGAAAGCCATCGGCGCCACCGGCGCGCAGGTGCGGGCGATTTTTTTCACCGAAGCCATCATTCTGGCGCTGGGCGCGGCGGCGCTCGGCCTCTTCGTCGGCAAGCTCGGCGAACTGGCGATCGGGCAGGCTTTCCCGCTCATTCCGTTTGCCGCGCCCTGGTGGGCGCTCGTCGCCGCCTCGCTCACCGCCGTCATCACTTCGGTGCTGTTCACAGTCGCGCCGGCCCGGCGCGCGGCGGCGCTGGATCCGGTCGTGGCGCTGTCGAGACGGTAAAAAATGATTACCCGCGACTTTATCGCCTTCACCCTCGCCGCGCTCAAGGCGCACCGGCTGCGCACCGCGCTGACGGCGCTCGGCATCGCCGTCGGCATCGCCTCGGTGATCCTGCTCACCTCGATCGGCGAAGGGCTGCACCGTTTCGTCATCTCCGAATTCACCCAGTTCGGCACCAACATCATCAGCATCACGCCGGGTCGCATCCAGACGCACGGCGCCGCACTCGGCGCGGTGAACACCGTGCGCCCGCTCGGCATCGACGATGCGCTCGCGCTGCGCCACGCGCCGCGCGTGCAGGTCGCCGATCCGCTCGTGCAAGGCAACGTCGAAGTGGTGCACGCCGGCAAGAGCCGCCGCGTGACGCTGTTCGGCACCGGGCCGGATTTCACCAAGGCGTTGTCGATGCGGATGGCGGGCGGCGAGTATCTGCCGCCCGATGACCCGCACGCAGCGCGCGCCTTCGCCGTGCTCGGCGCGAAAGCGGCGACGGAACTGTTCGGCGCCGACAACCCGCTCGGCGCGCGTATCCGCATCGGCGGCGAGCGTTACCGCGTCGTCGGCGTGATGGAAGCGAGGGGGCAGATTCTCGGCTTCGACATGGATGACATCGTAATGATCCCGGTCGCCCGCGCCCTCGACATGTTCAACCGCGAAAGCCTGATGGAGATCCGCGTCACCTACGAGCCGACGGCGCCGCTGGCGGAAGTGGAAGCCGGTCTGCGGCGGATTCTGCTCGCCCGCCACGGCGCGGAGGATTTCACCATCACGCCGCAGCAAAAGATGCTCGATGTCTTCGGCACCATCCTCGACGCCATCACCTTCGCCGTCGCCGCCATCGGCGGCATCTCGCTGGTGGTGGGCGGCATCGGCATCCTCACCATTCTCACCATCGGCGTCGCCGAGCGCACCTCCGAGATCGGCCTGCTGCGCGCCATCGGCGCCACGCAGCGGCGCATCCTGCTGCTGTTTCTCGGCGAAGCGGCGGTGCTGGCGGCGCTGGGCGGCGCGGCCGGGCTGGCGCTCGGCTGGAGCATCGCCCTCCTGCTCGAATTCGCTTTCCCCGCCCTGCCGGTGCACACCCCGTGGTTTTACGCCGTGCTGGCCGAACTGAGCGCCATCGGCATCGGTCTCACCGCCGGCGTTGCCCCCGCCCGCCGCGCCGCCCGCCTCGACCCGCTGGAAGCGTTGCGCGGAGAGTGAAACGCGCCACCGCAACCGGATGTCATCAAGACGTCATGGGTGCCACTTCGCCGCCGCGCGGTCGTCGGATTCGCGGGCGTCGACCCAGTGATCGCCGGCGGAGGTTTTTTCTTTTTTCCAGAACGGGGCACGGGTTTTCAGATAGTCCATGATGAACGCGCAGGCGGCGAAAGCGTCGCCGCGGTGGGCGCTGGCCACGGCGACCAGCACAATGTTCTCGCCCGGCGCCAGTTCACCGACGCGGTGAATGATGGTGGCGTCGATGACGGCCCAGCGGCCGCACGCCTCCTCAACAATTTCCGCCAGCGCTTTTTCCGTCATGCCGGGGTAATGTTCCAGCGTCATGCCGGATATTCCGGCGGCATCGTCGGTGACATCACCAGTTTCGCGCACCCGTCCGACGAAACTCGCCACCGCGCCGATGTCGCGCCGGCCCTGCCCCTGCCCCTGCCCCTGCCCCTGTCCCTGTCCCTGTCCAAGGGCGGCGCATTCGGCGTCGTGATCGAAGTCCTCGGTCTGGACGGAGATTTTCATGAATTCCCCGCCCTTCCCTATCCGCCTGTCACCGGCGGGAAGAACGCGATTTCGTCGCCGTCCTGCACCGGCGCGTCCAGCGTTGTCATGGTTTGGTTGACGGCCACGCGCAGGTTTTTCGTTTGCGCCAGCGCCTGCCAGGGGCCGCCACGAGCGGCGAGGTGATCGCGCAACGCGCCGGCATTGCGCGCTTCAGCCGGCAAGTCGATCCGTTCGGCGGATGCGCCGAGCGCCTCGCGCAGACTGGCAAAATAGAGAATATGGACGTTCATGATCTCAATTCACGATCTCAATATAGCAGTTCGGCAAAGGGCAGAAAACGCACCTGGCCGCCGCGCGCGATGGCCTGCTCCGGCAGGCTGTCCACGAAGCCGTCGGCCCAGGCGCAGGAAGTCAGCACGCCGGAGCCTTGATTCGGAAACAGGTCGAGGCCGCCTTCGCGGTTGATACGGACGCGGAGAAATTCGCGCCGGCGGTCCGGTTTCAGCCAATCGAAATCGGCCCGCATCATGATGCCGCGCGGCGGCGCGGCGCGCGCGCCCTGACAGGCGAGCAGGAAAGGCCGCACCAGCATGAGAAAGGTGACGAAGGCCGAAACCGGATTGCCGGGCAGGCCGATGAACGGCGTTTCGCCGACACCGATTCGGCCACATGCCAACGGCTTACCCGGCTTGATGGCGATCTTCCACAATTCGAGCGCGCCTTCCGCCTGCACCGCCGCCTTGACGTGATCTTCCTCTCCCACCGAAACGCCGCCGCTGGTGATGATGACATCGCTCGCGGCGGCTTCGCGCAGCGCCGCCCGCGTCGCCGCCAGCGTGTCGCGCACGATGCCAAGATCATTCACCTCGCAGCCGAGCGCAGCCAACAGGCCGCGCAAGGCGTAGCGGTTGGAGTTGTAGATGCCGCCCGGCTTGAGCGGCTCGCCCGGCGGCGTCAGTTCATCTCCGGTGAAAAACACCGCCACGCGCAAGCGGCGGAACACCGGCAGCGTCGCCAGCCCGACCGACGCCGCCAGCCCGATGTCCTGCGGCGTCAGGCGCGCGCCGGGCGCAAGCAGTTCAGCGCCGGCCTGAATATCCTCGCCGGCGCGGCGGATGTTCTCGCCGAGGCGCGGCGCGCGATTGATCCGCACGAAGCCTTCCTCGGCGTGCTCACAGAATTCCTGCATCACGACCGCTTCCGCGCCCTCCGGCACCGGCGCGCCGGTGAAAATGCGCGCCGCCGTGCCGTGAGCCAGCGGCATGCCGACGCTGCCGGCGGGAATGCGCTGCGCGACGGCAAGGCGCGCGCCAGCGGCGGACGCATCGGCCAAGCGAACGGCATAACCGTCCATCGCCGCGTTATCGCACGGCGGCACGGCGAGGCTGCTCGTCTGCGCCCGCGCCAGCACGCGGCCAACGGCGTCGACGGTATCCACCGTCTCGATCTCCGCCAGCGGACGGGCGGCAGCCAACAGTTTTTCCAAGGCGTCGTCGAAAGAAAGCAGGCTCATGTCAGTTCCAGATGTCGCAGGATGAATGCGGCGATGGCGTCGGGGTCGTTGATGTTCAGCAGCGGCAGCGCGGTATCCAGCGGCACATCGGTCGCCACGGCGATGATGTCGCGCTGGCCGGGATGAAGCGGCGGCCTGCCGACGGCGGGCCGATAAACCTCCAGCTTCGGTATCAACCCGTCATGCTTGTAGCCCTCCACCAGCGCCAGATCGCAGGGCGACAGCAGCGCAAGCTGCTCCTTCAGCGTCGGCTCTCGTTCACCGCGCAACTCGTGCATCAGCGCCCAGCGCCCGTCCGACGCCAGCAGCACTTCCGTGCAGCCGGCTTCGCGGTGACGCCAGGAATCCTTGCCCGGCTGGTCGATGTCGAAACCGTGATGCGTATGCTTGATGAGAGAAACCTTCAGCCCCCGCCCGACAAAGCGCGGAATCAACTGCTCAATCAGCGTCGTCTTGCCGCTGCCGGAGTAACCGGCGAATCCGAATGCTTTCATGGCGAATTACAGCAAAACGTCCTTGGACACACCGCGCCGCTTGAGGATGCGCCGCAACTGGACCAGGGCTTCAATCTGGATCTGCCGCACCCGCTCGCGCGTCAACGACAGGCGTTCGGCGAGTTCTTCCAGCGTCACGACTTCGCCGCCATTGAGGCCGTAGCGATATTCGATGACCTGGCGCTGCTTGTCGTCGAGCATGCCGATCCACTCGGCGACCAGATGCTCCACTTCGGCGGTCTGGATGCGCATCTCGGGCGTTTCGGCGTCGTCGTCGGCGAGGGATTCGCCGATGGAGCGGTTGGGGTCGATGTCGAGCGGCGCATCGAGAGAGGCGACGCGCTCGTTCAGCGCCAGCACCTGACGCACTTCCTCGACCGGCTTGTCGAGCAGCCGGGCGACATCCTCGACGCCGGGTTCGAGCGCGCTTTCCGCTTCCAGCCGCCGCATGGCGCGCAGCACCGTGTTGAGTTCCTTCACCACATGCACGGGCAGGCGGATGGTGCGCGACTGGTTCATGATGGCCCGCTCGATGTGCTGGCGAATCCACCAGGTGGCGTAGGTGGAAAAGCGGAAACCGCGCTCGGGATCGAATTTGTCGAGCGCGTGCATCAGCCCGAGATTGCCTTCCTCGATCAGGTCGAGCAAGGACAGGCCGCGATTCAAATAGCGCTTGGCGATGTTCACCACCAGGCGCAGATTATGCTCGATCATTTTCTGCCGCGCCGGCGCATCGCCCTGACGGACAAGGCGGGCGTAGACCAGCTCCTGCTCGGCGGTCAGCAGCGGATTGGCGCCAATCTCGTTGAGATAAATGCGGGCGACATCATCAAGAAATTCGGGGTCAGCCGTTACAGCTGACTCAGCCGATTCAGCCAACTCAGCCGATTCAGCCAACTCGGCCAACTCAGCCGACTCAGCCGGCGCGCCTTCTTCCGGCAAGGCGTCGTCAGGCATGCGTTACCTCGGCGGCAGCAAGGGCAAGGGATCGATCGGCTTGCCCTGACGGCGAATCTCAAAATGCAGCTTGGCCCGCTCGGCGTCGCTATCGCCCAGTTCGGCGATCTTCTGCCCTCTCGACACCTGCTGCCCTTCCTTCGCCAGCAGCTTGCTGTTGTGGGCATACACACTGAGCAAGCCGCCGGCATGGTGCACGATGAGCAGATTGCCATAGCCGCGTATGCCGCTCCCGGCATATGTGACCTTGCCCGCCTCGGCGGCCAGCACGGCGTCGCCGATTTTGCCCTCGATGTCGACGCCCTTGTTGCCGCCTTCGACATAAGTGGCGATCACCTTGCCGCCGCTCGGCCACATCCAGTTCAGTTCACCGGCAGCGGGCGCAGTCATCGCGGCGGGCTTCGGCTCCGTCTTTGCCGCCGCCTGTTCCGTGTAAGGTTCCTTGCCGCCCTTCGGCGCGCGCTTGACGCCGTCATTTGACGGCGGCGAAGCGGATGAGGATGTCGACAAGGGGCGGGTTTCAACCGCCGCCGGATCGGCGACAGGCTTGACGACGCTGGCTTCCTCGGGCGGCGCGACGCGCAAGCGCTGGCCGACGCTGATCATGGCCGGATTGTCGATGCTGTTCCAGGCCGCCACGTCCTGATACGAGCGGCCATATTCCAAAGCGATACTGTAGAGGGTTTCGCCTTTTTTCACGGTATGGAATTCACCCGGACTGGCGGTGGAAGACGAAGCAGTGGCAGGCGTGGCCGGCTTCGCGCTCCGGTCCGTCACCGGCGCGGGTCTGTTGGTGGCGCAGCCGGACAGCAAGCCGCCCAGCGCGAGAAACAGGATTGCGTATCGCAGAACAGATGTGGTCATCCTCATTCGACTCCAGCTACCAGCGGCACGAAGCGCACCGCGTCGAGGCGCGTTTCAGTAAAGCCGCGCGAATTGCGTTCGATCAGGCACAGCGTCTGATCCGCGCCGCCCAGCGGCAGAATCAGGCGCCCGCCGACGGCAAGTTGTCCGGGCAGCGCCTCCGGCACGCGCATCGCGGCGGCGGCAACGATGATTGTATCGAATGGCGCCGCGTCCGCCAGACCGAGACTGCCATCGGCATGCTTGAGTCTCACATTCGGCAGGCGCAGATGGCGCAGATTGGCGCGGGCCTTGTCGAGCAATTGCGCGATCCGCTCGACAGCGTAGACATCTTTCGCCAGTTGCGCCAGAACGGCGGCCTGATAGCCGCAGCCGGCGCCGATCTCCAGCGTCTTGCCCAGCTCGCGCCCGGCGGCCAGCAGTTCGATCATCCGCGCCACGACGAAAGGCTGGGAAATCGTCTGCTTCAAGCCGATCGGCAGCGCCGTGTCTTCGTAAGCGCGCGAAGCCAGCGCCTCCTCGACGAAAATGTGGCGCGGCACCGCCGCCATCGCCGCCAGCACCCGCTCATCCCGGATGCCGTCTTCGCGCAGACGCTCGATCATGCGCCCGCGCGTGCGCTGGGAGGTCATGCCGATGCCGGACAATTCAGGCTTCATGCGCCGATCCAGCGCCGCACCAAGCCGACTTGCGCGACGTGCGTCAAATCAATCTGGAGCGGCGTCACCGATGCAAAGCCGTTCTCCACGGCATGGAAATCCGTTTCCTCGCCAGCGTCCCGCGCCGGCCCGGCGGCCCCGACCCAATACACCGTTTCTCCACGCGGATTGATCTGCTTGACGACGCCTTCCGCCTTGTGCCGCTTGCCCAGCCGCGTGACACGGATGCCCTTCAGCGCATCCGGCGCCACATCCGGCACATTGATGTTCAACAGCACCGGCTCGCCCAGCGGATCGCGCAGGCAGCGTTGCACCATCTCCCGCGTCACCCGCGCCGCCGTTTCAAGATGCGCGGCCTTGCGGCTCGTCAGCGACACCGCCATCGAAGGCACGCCAAGCAGATAACCCTCGGTGGCGGCAGCGACAGTGCCGGAATACAGCGTGTCATCGCCCATGTTGGCGCCCAGATTGATGCCCGAAATCACCATGTCCGGCAGATGATCCAGCATTCCGGTCACGGCAAGGTGCACGCAATCCGTCGGTGTGCCATTGACGAAATAGAAACCGTTGGCGGCTTGCCACAGCCGCAGGGGCCGGTCGAGCGTGAGGGAATTGCTGGCGCCGCTGCGGTCGCGCTCCGGGGCCACCACCGTGATCGTGGCCAGATCCGCAAGCGCCCCGGCAAGCGCCTCGATGCCGGGAGCGAAATAACCGTCATCATTGGAAAGCAGGATGCGCATGGTATGCCGCGCGGCGATAACTGTCTTTGGGGAAATTGGTCGGGGCGGCGGGATTTGAACTCGCGACCCCTTGCACCCCATGCAAGTGCGCTACCAGGCTGCGCTACGCCCCGACCGGAATGTGAAATTATAGCAGAGGGCAACCCGATGCGCCCCGCCCTGCTTGCTGAAACCGCAAGCCGAAACAACCCTCGTCATTCCGCACGCAGTCGCGGAATCCATGCGGGGGTGGATTCCCGCCTTCGCGGGAATGACGATAAGGTAGCGAGTAGGCTGGGGTTGAGCGTAGGCTGGGTTGAGCGCAGCGAAACCCAGCATGCTGAAGCTGGGATTCCGTTTCACTCCATCCCAGCCTACGTCCCTGTTGTTTTCTCCTCTCGCCCGCTTGCGGGAATCGGCGTCAGGCGCGCAGAAGGGCGATGATGTCGGCGATTTCGCCGCGCAGGGGGGTGGCAGCGGCGGGTTCGGGATTGGCGGGGGCGGCGTCCTTGGCGGGGCGTTCTTCGAGCCGGTTGCGGGCGCCGCTGATGGTGAAGCCGTCGGCATACAGCAGTTCGCGGATGCGGCGCACCAGCAGCACTTCATGGTGTTGGTAGTAGCGGCGGTTGCCGCGCCGCTTGACTGGCCGCAACTGGGTGAATTCCTGCTCCCAGTAACGCAGCACGTGCGGCTTGACGCCGCACAGTTCGCTTACTTCGCCGATGGTGAAGTAGCGTTTTGCCGGGATCGGCGGCAGCTCATCCTTGCTCGCCATGACTGCTCCGCTTTTCCACCGAGCTCTTCAGCTTCTGGCTGGCGTGGAAGGTGACGACGCGGCGGGCGGTGATGGGAATTTCTTCGCCGGTTTTCGGGTTCCGGCCCGGACGCTGCGGCTTGTCGCGCAACTGGAAATTGCCGAAGCCGGACAGTTTGACGCCTTCTCCCCGCTCCAGCGCCATGCGGATTTCCTCGAAAAAAGCTTCGACCATGCCTTTGGCTTCGCGCTTGTTCAAACCGACTTTCTCGAACAGGAGATCGGCCAGTTCGGCCTTTGTTAACGTCATATCCGCTCCCTATGAACGCAGCTTGGCGGCAAACTTCCGCACTGCGGCGTCGACCATTCCGGCCACCGCCGCATCGACTTCCCAATCCGCCAGCGTTTTGCCAGTATCTTGCATAACTACCCGGAATGCAAGGCTTTTTTTGTCAGGGTCGATGCCTTTTCCTTGATACATATCGAACAAAACGACCTCTCTGACAAACGCCGGAGCGGCGGACAGCAAGGCGTCCCGGAGGGAGCGGGCGGGCAGATCCTGCGCCACCACCAAGGCGAGGTCGCGCAACACGGCCGGGAAGCGGGAAACCTCCTCGTAAGCCGGCAAAGGCTGTTGCAGGACGGCATCCAGATCGAGTTCAAACACCACCGGCGCCGTACCCAATTCGTATTTCTGCACCCAGCGCGGATGCAGTTCGCCGACCAGTCCGATCGTCTTTCCCCGCACGATGACGGCGGCGGCGCGGCCCGGATGCAGGGCCGGATGCGCGAGCCGCTCGAAATCCGCCGTCAGGGGCAGCAGGAGGGCTTCGACATCGGCCTTGGCGTCATAAAAATCAGTCTGGCGTTTCGCCGCGCCCCACTGCTCGGGCGCGCACGGCCCCCAGGCCAGCGCGCCGATCCGCTGCGGCTGCGCGTAGCCGGGAATGGATTGGCTGGGCTGGCTGGACTCGCCGCGCAAAAAGCAGCGGCCCGTTTCAAACACCCGCACCCGGTCGAGACGGCGGTTGAGGTTGCTGACGAGATTCGCCACCAGTCCGCCGATCAGGCTCGAACGCATGACGCCCATCTGGCTGGCGATCGGATTGGCGAGGACGACCGGATCCGCGTTGGCGCAGAAATCCTGCTCCCAAACGGCATCGACGAAACTGTAATTCACGACTTCCTGATAATCACGCGCCGCCAGCAGACGGCGCAGACGCCAGACCGTGCGCTGCCGTTCGTTCTGCGGCAGGATCGCCAGCGACCCTTGCGGCAGACGCACCGGAATATTGTCGTAGCCGTGCAGCCGCGCCAGTTCCTCGATCAAATCTTCCTCGATGGCGATGTCGAAGCGGTGCGAAGGCGGCGTCACCGTGAAGACTTCGCCGTCGCGCTTGAATTCGAAATCCAGCCCCTGGAAAAGCCGCGCCACGGTTTCCGCGTCGAGTTCGATGCCGAGGATTTTTTTCACACGCGGCACGCGCAGCCGCACCGCCTCGCGCTGCGGCAGCGCCTCCGGCGCGACCGTTTCCGTCACCGGCCCGGCCTGCCCGCCGCAGATGGACTGCACCAGCCAGGTGGCGCGTTCCAGCGCTTCACGCGGGGCGGCGAAATCGACGCCGCGCTCGAAACGGTAGGAAGCGTCGGAGGAAAAACCCAGCGCGCGTGCCTTGCCGGCGACGGCATCCGGCGCGAAGAAGGCGCTCTCCAGAAAAATCTCGCTGGTGGCATCGCTGATGCCGCTTTCCTCACCGCCCATGACGCCGGCCATCGCCAGCGCCCGCTTGTCGTCGGCGATCAGGCCCGTGTCGGCGGCGGGCGTGATGGTCTGCCCGTTCAGCAGCAGCAATGTTTCGCCCGGCGCCGGATAGCGCACATGCACCGCGCCATGCAGACGCGCATTGTCGAAGGCGTGCATGGGCTGGCCGAGTTCGAGCATGACGTAGTTGGTGACGTCGACGACGGCGCTGATCGAGCGGATGCCGCTGCGCTCCAGACGGCGCTTCATCCAGACCGGTGTCGGCGCCTTGGCGTTGATGCCGCTGACGACGCGCCCGCAATAACGCGGACAGACGGCGGGCGCGTCCAGAATAATGTCGCGGCGCAGATCGCAGCCGATGGCCGCATGCGGGATCTCCGGCAGCGTCACCCGCGCGCCCGTCAGCGCCCGGACTTCGCGGGCGATGCCTTTCAGGTTGAGGCAGTCGGCGCGGTTCGGCGTCAGCTTGAGCGTAAACAGCTTGTCATCGAGCGCCAGATAAGCGCGGATGTCCTCGCCGATCGGCGCCTCGTCCGGCAGCGCCAAGAGGCCGCTGTGATCGTCCGACAAACCCAGTTCACGCGCCGAACAGAGCATGCCGGCGGATTCAGCGCCGCGCACCTTGGCGGCCTTGATCTTGATGCCCGGCAATTCGGCGCCGACCAGCGCGCAGGGCGCGATCATGCCGGCGGCGACATTCGGCGCGCCGCAAACGATCTGCAAAGGTTCTCCCTGCCCAGCGTCGACGCGGCAGAGCTTCAGCTTGTCGGCATTCGGGTGTTTGTCGACGGACAGCACCCGCGCCACCACCACGCCGCTGAACGCGGGGGCGACAGCTTGCAGGGCTTCCACCTCCAGCCCGGCCATGGTCAGGCGCTGCGCCAATTCGGCGCTGCCAAGCGGCGGGTCGATGAACTCTCTCAGCCAGTGTTCCGAAAACTGCATGATTATCTGAATTGCGAAAGAAAACGCAGATCGCCGTCGAAAAACAGGCGCAGGTCGTTCACGCCGTAACGCAGCATGGTGAGCCGGTCCGGCCCCATGCCGAAGGCGAAGCCGATGTACCGTTCACTGTCGATGCCGACCGCCTTCAGCACGTTCGGATGCACCATGCCGCTGCCGGCGATTTCGAGCCAGCCGGTATGACTGCACACGCGGCAGCCGTTGCCGTCGCAGAACACGCAACTCATGTCGATCTCGGCGGACGGCTCGGTGAACGGGAAGAACGAGGGCCGGAAGCGCGTGCGCAGATCCGGCTTCTCGAAGAAATTGCGCAGAAAATCGGTAAACACGCCCTTCAGGTCGGCGAAGCTGACATCCTCGTCGATCCACAGCCCTTCGACCTGATGAAACATGGGCGAGTGCGTGGCGTCGGAATCGACGCGGTAAACCCGTCCCGGCGCAATGATGCGGATGGGCGGCTTGTGCGTCTCCATGTAGCGCACCTGGATCGGGCTGGTGTGGGTGCGCAGCAGCAGGCCGGGCGCGTTTTCCAGATAGAACGTGTCGTGCATCGAGCGCGCCGGGTGATTCTCCGGCGTGTTGAGCGCGGTGAAATTGTGGAAATCGTCCTCGATCTCCGGGCCGTCGGCGACATCGAAACCGATGGAGCGGAAAATCGCTTCAATGCGCTCCAGCGTGCGCGTGGCCGGATGCAGGCCGCCGGTCGCCAGGCCGCGTCCGGGCAGCGTGATGTCGAGCGCCTCGGCCTGCAACTGCGTCTCCAGCGCCGCGTTGCGCAGCGCCTCGCGCCGTGTGTTGAGCGCCGCCTCGATGCGTTCCTTGGCGCTGTTGATGGCCGCCCCGGCATGCTTGCGCGCCTCGGGGTCGAGCTTGCCGAGGCCCTTCAGCAGTTCGGTCACCGAGCCGCTCTTGCCGAGATAACGCGCCTTGGCCTGCTCCAGCGTCGCGGCATCGTCGATGCCGGCGAATTCTGCCGTTGCCCGCGTAACCAGTTGTTCGATGTCACTCATGATTGAAACGTAAAAAAAGGAGGCTTGGGGCCTCCTTTTTCCGTGCTATTCGCACTCAGGCAGAGAGGCTCGCCTTGGCCTGGTTCGCAAGCTGGGTAAATGCCGGCTTGTCGAACACGGCCAGGTCGGCCAGTATCTTGCGGTCGACGTCGATGGACGCCTTTTTCAGGCCGTTCATCAACACGCTGTATGTCATGCCCAGTTCACGCGCCGCCGCGTTGATGCGGATGATCCACAGCGAGCGGAACTGACGCTTGCGCTGACGGCGGTCACGGTAGGCGTACTGCCCGGCTTTCATCACCGCCTGCTTGGCGATGCGGTAAACGGTGCTGCGGCGGCCGCGGTAACCCTTGGCCTGATTCAGCACTTTCTTGTGGCGCGCGTGCGCCGTTACTCCGCGTTTGACTCGTGGCATGGTCGCGCTCCTCAGGCGTAGGGCAGCATGGCCCGGATGGAGGCAACATCCGCGTCATGAACGTTCACCGCGCCGCGCAGGTGACGCTTGGCCTTGGTGGTTTTCTTGGTCAGGATGTGGCGCTTGAACGCCTGGGAACGCTTGACGCTGCCCCCCGGCCGCACCTTGAAGCGCTTGGCAGCGCCGGATTTGGTTTTCATCTTCGGCATCGAAGAATCTCCTTTTTAACATGGCGTCAGGTGGCTTCCAGTTCGGAAGCGCTTCGACAACCCGCAACCACTTGTGCATGAACCTACTTGTGTATAAACCCACTGGCCGGTTCAATTGGCCGGTTCATTCCGCCTTGCGCCCTGTGGAGCAAACCCCGCAGGCGCGTGAAACTCAATGCTTCTGCTGCTTTTTCACCGGCGCCAGCACCATGATCAACTGACGCCCTTCCATCTTGGGAAACTGCTCGACGGCGCCATACGGCTCCAGATCGGCCTTCACCCGTTCCAGCAGGCGCACGCCGAATTCCTGGTGCGCCATCTCCCTGCCCCGAAAACGCAGGGTGATTTTTGTCTTGTCGCCTTCTTGCAGAAAACGGATCAGGTTCCGCAGCTTGATCTGGTAATCGCCCTCGTCCGTGCCGGGCCGGAATTTCACTTCCTTGACCTGTATCTGCTTCTGCTTCAGCTTCGCTTCATGGGCTTTTTTCGCCTCGGCGTACTTGAACTTGCCGTAGTCCATGATGCGGCAGACCGGCGGTTTGGCCAGCGGGGCAATTTCCACCAGATCGACCCCTGCTTCTTCGGCCATTTTCAGCGCTGACTGAACCGAAACGATCCCGATCTGTTCGCCGTCTTCCCCGATCAGACGAATCTCGGGGGCGTTGATCTCCTCATTCAGACGCTGCGCCTTCTGCTGTTGTAACTGTGCGATGGTTCAAGTCTCCAAAAATTCAAAAATCAGGCCGCCCCCGCCCGCGTATCGCGTTCCCGCGTCAGGCGTTCGACAAACGTCTCCAGGGACATTTGCCCGAGGTCTTGCCCGCCCCGGGCGCGCACGGCGACCAACCCTGCTGCCTTTTCCTTGTCGCCCACGACGATCTGGTAAGGCAGTTTCTGCATGCTATGTTCGCGTATTTTATAGCTAATTTTCTCGTTGCGCAAATCCGGCACGGCCCGCAGACCGGCTTGGCGCAGCTTTTCCGCCACAGCTTCGGCGTAGTCCGCCTGATGCTCCGAGATGCTCATGACTACCGCATGGAGCGGCGACAGCCAGAGCGGAAACGCGCCGGCGTGGTGTTCGATCAGAATGCCGATGAAACGCTCCAGCGAGCCGAGAATCGCCCGATGCAGCATCACCGGCTGGCGGCGGGTGTTGTCTTCCGCCACGTACTCGGCGCCGAGCCGTCCGGGCAGCGAGAAATCCAGTTGCAGCGTGCCGCACTGCCAGACGCGGTTGAGGCAATCCTTGAGCGAGAATTCGATCTTCGGCCCGTAGAACGCCCCTTCGCCGGGCTGCAATTCATATTTCAGGCCCTTGGCGTCGAGCGCCCGCGCCAGCGCCGCCTCCGCCCGGTTCCAGACCTCATCGGAGCCGATGCGCTTCTCCGGGCGGGTGGACAACTTGACGAGGATGTCATTGAAGCCGAAATCGGCGTAGACCTTGCGCAGCAAGTCGATGAAGGCCGCCGATTCGGACAGAATCTGCTCCTCGGTGCAAAAAATGTGAGCGTCATCCTGCACGAAGCCGCGCACGCGCATGATGCCGTGCAAGGCGCCCGAAGGCTCGTTGCGGTGACAGGAGCCGAACTCGGCCAGACGCAAGGGCAGATCGCGGTAGCTCTTGATGCCCTGATTGAAAATCTGCACGTGGCCGGGGCAGTTCATCGGCTTCACGGCGTAGTCGCGCTCCTCCGCCTGGGTGGTGAACATGTACTCGGCGTAGTTTTCCCAGTGGCCGGATTTTTCCCACAGCACGCGGTCCATCACCTGCGGCGTGCGCACTTCCAGATAGCCGTTGGCGCTCAGCAGGCGGCGCATGTACTGCTCCACTTCCTGCCAGATCACCCAGCCTTTCGGGTGCCAGAACACCATGCCCGGCGCCTCGTCCTGCAAGTGGAACAGATCAAGCTGCCGGCCGAGCTTGCGGTGGTCGCGCTTCTCGGCCTCCTCCAGCATGTGCAGATAAGCATCCAGCTCATCCTTCTTCGCCCAGGCGGTGCCGTAAATGCGTTGCAGCATCTCGTTGCGGGAATCCCCGCGCCAATAAGCGCCGGCCACCTTCATCAGCTTGAAGACTTTCAGCTTTCCCGTCGACGGCACATGCGGGCCGCGGCACAGATCGACGAAATCGCCTTCGCGGTAGAGCGATACATCTTCGCCCGCCGGAATCGCCGCGATGAGTTCCGCCTTGTAATGCTCGCCGATGGACTTGAAGAAGGCGGCCGCCTTGTCGCGCGGCCAGACCTCGCGCGTGACGGGGAAATCCTTGCGCGCCAACTCGCTCATGCGCGTCTCGATCTTCGCCAGATCTTCCGGCGTGAAAGGGCGCGGGCAGGCAAAGTCGTAGTAAAAGCCGTTCTCGATCACCGGCCCGATGGTCACTTGTGCTTCGGGAAACAACTCCTTCACCGCGTAAGCCAGAAGGTGCGCTGTCGAATGGCGCAGCACCGCTACCCCTTCGGCATCCTTGTCGGTGATGACCGCCAGCGCGCAATCCCGCTCGATGCGGAAACTGGTATCCACCAGTTGACCGTCCACCTTGCCGGCCAGCGCCGCCTTCGCCAGACCGGCGCCGATCGACGCCGCCGCTTCGGCGACCGTCACCGCCTGCGGAAAATTTCGCTGCGAACCATCCGGCAATGTAATCGTCAGCATTCTCGAACCGTCATGAACAACAAAAGCCAGAAAACCGAAGCCGCGCGGCTCCGACCTCTGGCTTCCGTTTAACGAATTGGTAGGCGCGATAGGACTCGAACCTACGACCCCCACCATGTCAAGGTGGTGCTCTAACCAGCTGAGCTACGCGCCTGAAAGGTCGGCATTGTAGCCGAAACCGCCTGCTTTTCAAAATCCCCTGCCGGTTGGCGATACCCCGGTTTGAATTTTCCGCTTCCTGATCGCGTTTTTGCAGGTACACGCCTTCATTCGGCATTTTTTTCCATAATGACATAAAACTACATAGCCAATATGAATGATGAGTGGTATTCTCACAAACGGTATTCTCTTTACCCAATCTGTTTTTTTGAACAACAAGAATCGGGATCATGTTTTTATTGCGATGCGTCGTTTGGGGAGGACTGTTGTTCATCATGCCAACCTCCAGTGTGCTTGCTCAAGGGGCGCCGTCTTCTGAAGCGGCAGCGCAGGAATTGCTCCGTCAGCAGGAACGGGAGCGCGCGCTGCGTCAGCAGCAGGAACAAACGCCGGACGTGCGCTTGCAAGGCTCGCGACCGGCAGAAAAGCTCGGTCGCCTGCCCCTGGAAGAAAGCCCTTGTTTCGATATCCGGCGCATTACGCTGGAAGGAGAACTGTCCGAACAATTCCAATGGGCGCTGGACGCGGCGGATCGCGCCGACGACGGAGAAGCGGACGTGGCCGCCGGGCGATGCCTTGGGGCGCAGGGCATCAACCTCGTCATGAAAAGAATCCAGAACGCCATCATCGAGCGCGGATTCGTCACCACGCGCGTGCTGGCCAAGCCGCAAGACATCCGCAGCGGCGCGCTGAACCTGACGCTGATTCCCGGACGTATTCGCAACATCCGGTTTACCGCTGACAGCAGTTCACGCGCCACCCGCTGGAACGCCGTTCCGATCCGCTCCGGCGATCTACTAAACCTGCGCGAGATCGAGCAGGCGCTGGAAAACTTCAAACGGGTGCCCACCGTCGAGGCGGATATCCAGATCACGCCGACGGAAGGAGAAGACGCCCAGCCGGGAGACAGCGATCTGGTCATCGCCTGGCAGCAGGGCATTCCTTTCCGGATAACGCTTGCGGCGGACAACTTCGGCACGCGCACGACGGGTAAATACCAGGGCAGCGCCACGCTCTCCGCCGATCACCTGCTGATGCTGAACGACCTGTTCTATATCAGCTTCAACCGTGATCTGGGCGGAAAAGAGCCGGGAGCTCGCGGCACGCGGGGCCGCACCGCGCATTACTCGCTGCCGTTCGGATACTGGCTGCTCAGCCTGACCGGCAGCGAATACAACTACCATCAGGAAGTCGCCGGCAACGCGCAAAACTACATCTACAGCGGCGACAGCGCCAGCCGCGAAGCCCGGCTCTCGCGCATCGTGTACCGCGACGCCAGACGCAAGACCTCGCTGTTTGTCAGCGGCTGGCAGCGTTCCTGGAAAAATTTCATCGACGATACCGAAATCGAAGTGCAGCGCCGCCGCATGGCGGGCTGGGAAGCCGGCATCGAGCATCGTGAATTCATTGCCAACGCCATGTTGAATCTGAATGCCAGCTACCGGCGCGGCACGGGCGCGTTTCACGCCCTGCCCGCGCCGGAAGAATCGTTTGGCGAAGGCACGGCGCGCTCCAAAATCATCTACGCCGGCGCGCAACTCGATCTGCCTTTCTCCATCGGCGCGCAACGCTGGCGTTACGCCGGCACGCTGCGCGGACAAAAAGCCCGCACGGCGCTGGTGCCGCAGGATCGCTTCATGATCGGCGGCTTTTATACCGTGCGCGGCTTCGACGGCAGGAATACGCTGATGGCCGAAAGCGGCTGGCTGTTCCGCAACGATGTCGGAATGGCGCTGGGCGACAGCGGGCAAGAACTTTATTTTGGCATTGATGCCGGCCGGGTCAGCGGCCCCAGCAGCCGTTACCTGCTCGGCACATCCCTGAGCGGCGCGGCCATCGGGCTGCGCGGCGGCTGGAAGGGCGCGGCCTACGACCTGTTCTGGGGCGTGCCCGTTTCCAAACCGGCGGGATTTCAAACCGCACATCACGTATTTGGCATTAATACAAGCTGGTCATTTTAGGGAGAAGGAAATGCGCGCTCACCCCACTCTGACGAACCGTCTCATCCTCCGTCTCATTCTGGCGCTGGCTGCCGGTTCTGTTCCCGCCTACGCCCAGATCGTTGCTGATCCTGGTGCGCCGGGCAATCAACGTCCCACGGTTCTGACTGCCCCGAACGGTGTGCCTTTGGTCAATATTCAGACCCCGAGCGCTGCCGGCGTCTCGCGCAACACCTACCGCCAGTTCGACGTCAATCAACAAGGCGCGATCCTCAACAACGCCCGCACCAACGCCCAGACCCAACTCGGCGGCTGGGTGACGGCCAACCCGAATCTGGCCGCGGGCGCGGCGCGCGTCATCCTGAATGAAGTCAACAGCAGCAATCCCAGTCTTCTGAATGGTTTTGTCGAGATTGCCGGAAGCAAAGCGCAACTGGTCATCGCCAACCCCGCCGGCATCAGTTGTGACGGCTGCGGCTTCATCAACGCCAGCCGCGCCACCCTCACCACCGGCATGCCGATTCTCGACAACGGCAACCTCACCGGCTATCAGGTCAATGGCGGTCTCATCAATGTGTTCGGCAACGGGCTGGATGCCGCGAGCGGCTACGCCGACCTCATCGCCCGCGCGGTGGAAATCAATGCCGGACTCTGGGCCAGTCAAATCAACGTCGTCACCGGAACCAACCGGATCGGCATCGACAACAGCGGTCAAACCACCGCCATCACCCCGATTGCCGCCGACAGCCCCGCTCCCGCCTTCGGCATCGATGTCGCGGCTTTGGGCGGCATGTACGCGGGCAAGATTACGCTGGTCGGCACCGAAGCCGGGGTGGGCGTCAGAAACGCGGGCACGATCGGCGCGACCGCAGGTGATGTATCCATCACCGCTGACGGGCAACTTGTCAACGGCGGCGCCATCGCCGCCAACGGCAACCTGACGCTTGCCTTGCAAGGCGATCTGACCAACAGCGGCGACATTCTCGCCAACGGCAACCTCACCGCCGCGACCAACGCCGATCTTGCCAACAGCGGCAAGCTGCAAGCCGGCCAGAGCCTGACCCTTGCCGCGCGCAACATCGACAACGCCGCCGCTGCCGAGATCAGCGGCCTGCATGCCCGCATCGACGCTGCGCAGAGTCTTACCAATCGCGGCCTCATCGACAGCGAAGGCGACACCTTCGTTTCAGCGCAAACGCTCGCCAACACCGGCGCCGGACGCCTCTACGGCAACCATGTCGCGCTCATCGCTGACAGCATCGCCAACACCGCCGAGACGGTCGCTGGCGTGACCGCTGCCGGTACGATTGCCGCCCGTCAGCGGCTCGATCTGGCCGCCGATCAACTGCAAAACCGCGACGGCGCGCTCATCTTCAGCGGCGGCGACATGGCGATCGGCGGCACGCTCGACGCCGACCATCGCGCCACGGGTCAGGCCGGCGACCTGCTCAACCGCAGCGCCGCCATCGAAGCCCTGGGCAATCTCGACATCGTCGCCAGAAGCCTCATCAATGAACGCTCGGCTTTCAGCATGGAGCGCGTGTTGAGCACCGATCTGCCCGAAGGGATTGACCTGCTGGCCTACAACCCGGCGCTGCAATTTTTCTGGCCCTATCGTGAATCGAGCACGGGTACCTGGCTCAACGTCATGCGCGAGCGCCTTCTGAACAGCGTCAACGATCTTCTGGGCGGCACGCTCGATCCGGCCTACCGCGCCGAACTCGCCGCCGCCGTCAACGCCATGCCGATCGGCGCGCCTGTTCCCTCATGGGACGACACCACCACCTTCCGCTACTCCAGGAACATCTGGGCAACGCTCATCGACAAGATCAACGCCGACCATCCGGAATACATCGACGCGATGGCGGCAACGCTTGCCAGCCAGCTCTCCTTCCCGTTGACGATCTACAGCCAGATGTGCACGGGCGCGGAATGCTCCTACGTGTACTACGACACAACGCAACGCACCGACTACAAGGACATCATCACCAGCGATGCGCCTTCGGCCACCGTGCTGGCCGGCGGCAACGCCAAACTCGCCATTGACGATCTGACCAACCGTTACAGCACCATTGAAGCCGGCGGCGATCTCGAACTCACGGGCAATACCCTCACCAACGAAGGCGCGGAACTGTTTCTGATTACGGAGACGAACCGTGTGCGCCTGGAATCGCACTGGGCGGGCGGTCTGCGGAGGCCCGACTACTCCAGCGCCACCAGCAGCACTCTCATCGGCAGCGCCCCAGCCATCATTGGCGCGGGCGGCACGCTCACCGGCAGCTACACCGACCGCATCGACAATATCAGCATCCGCGAGAACACCGCGCCGCTGGCCGAAGGCGGCGGCGCTTCGCCGGCCGCGCCCGGTCTTGATCCCTTGCGCAACAGCAGTCTTTATCATCCGGCGCTCGATCCGACTTCGCGCTACCTCATCGAAACCGACCCGCGCTTTGCCAACTACCGCGCCTGGCTCAGT
>JAITMP010000025.1 GCA_031277315.1 Zoogloeaceae bacterium
CTTAAAACAGGTCAAGGAACATCACTTTACGGGTAGATTTGCGGGTATATCCGAAATCAATAAAACGTAGATCGTTGCTGGTGGCGGCTTTCCGGAAGGTTTTCGACTCCGGCTCCGCACCACCTTTGTGATCTGATTCCAACCCGCCCCAGATGAGGAGAGCATGACATGATGTATCGTCCGAACAGGTTTTCCGCTTTCAAACCCGCCGCGCTTGCGGCCTTGGCGCTTGCTTGCGCGTTTGGCTTGGGCGGCTCGCTGTTGCCCGCCGCTCAGGCCGCGCCGCCGGCGCAAAAAAACCAGGCGCCCGGCTATTACCGCATGGCGCTGGGCGATCTTGAAATCACCGCGCTGTATGACGGTTACGTCACTCTGGATCAGAAAACCCTGAAGGGCATGGCGGCGAAGGATATCCAGGCTTTGCTGGCGCGAATGTTTATCTCGACGACGAAAGGCATGCAGACGGCGGTCAACGCTTATCTCGTCAATACCGGCGCCAATCTCGTCCTCATCGATACCGGCGCGGCGCAATGCTTCGGGCCGACGCTCGGCGGCATCCTGAACAATCTGCGCGCCGCCGGTTACAAGGCCGAAGACGTCGACGCCGTGCTGCTGACGCACCTGCACGCCGACCACGCATGCAGGTTGGTAGACAACGGTAAGGCCGTATTTCCGAACGCGACCGTCTGGGCCGCCAAGGACGAGACGGCGTTCTGGCTGAGCGAGGAGGTCGCCGCCAAAGCGCCGCAGGACAAGCAAGCCGCGTTCAAGATGTCGCGCGATTCGGTCGCGCCTTATGCCGCCGCCGGTAAGCTGAAAACCTTTGTCGCCGGCGACACGCCGATCCCCGGCGTCACCATCGCGCCCAGCCCCGGCCACACGCCGGGACACAGCGGCTATCTGTTCGCTTCGCAGGGGCAGAGCCTGCTGATCTGGGGCGACATCGTGCATAACTATGCCGTCCAGTTTCCGCACCCGGAAGTCGCGTTCTCGTTCGACGTCGACGAAAAACAGGCTGTCGCCACGCGCAAAAGAATCCTCGTCGACGCGGCGAAGAATAAGCTCTGGATTGCCGGCGCGCACCTGCCTTTCCCCGGCCTCGGCCACGTCCGGACGGAAAAACATGGCTACGCCTGGGTGCCGGTGGAATACGGGCCGTACATGCCCGCCGGGCAGTAAATAGCCCAAGCTGCCCAAGCGTCACCAAATTGCCGCCAAAAGACGGCCTCAAAAATCGACCAGGCTCAAGCCGACGCTGAATATCGTGCGCCGGCGGTTGTAGTCAAGCAGGGTGTCGCCGTAGCCGTGGAACAGTTGCGCGTGCAGGCGCAGGTTGCTGTTCTCGGGATGGCCCAGCGCGCGCAGCCATTCCAGCCGCACCGAGCCGCGGCCGAAAGCGCGCCAGGTGACGCCGTAACTGTTCTTTGCGCTTGGCGTCCACCAGCCCGCGAGTTCGGCGCGGCCGATGTAGCGAACGATGTCCGGGTTGTCGTCGTTCGCCTCGCTCTCGGGAATGCGCTGCCAGGCGCGGGCGGTGAGGCGCCAGCGGTCATCCAGCTCAATGCCGCCCATCAAATACACACGATTCCAGCTCCGCGACAGCGGCAGGGCTTGTCCGTTGGATTGGTGCGAGATCCCCAAGCCCGCGTAGCGCCAGCGCCAGCCGTCGGACAACGGCATATCCACCGGATAGACGTACATCAACTCGGGTTCGTGATCGGTGGTGCGGAAAGGGCGTGAGAGGCCGTTGGTGAAAACCTGCCAGGTCGATTGTTGCGTGTAGCCGAACCAGAGCGAATCCTTGCGCCCCGGCGTGTCGCGCGTGAACAGATTTTGCGCGAGCTTGGTGCGCAGCGACAAATTGATGCGCATCTCGCCGCGCCGATAATCCTGCGGCGTCTCGGTGTGGCCGGGGGAGGGCGAAGCCGCCGTTTCGGGCTGGCGGTTGGCGATCGAAAACGCGATGCCCAATGGCCGGTAGCTGCGCAAACCGAAGGTGCCGCAATCGCTGCCTTTCTCCAACTCCCAGAAACGCGAAAGCACGGAATACCGGCGGTCGTGGCAGCCCGCGTCATCATCGTTGCCATCGTCGACGGCAATGCGCGCAGCGTTCTGGTCAATAGACGGCGTTCCGCTCCCGGCGGCTGCCGCAGGAGAAATGGACGGTGTAGCTGCCGGCGGCATCTGCCGTCCGGCCCAGCGGTCGTAGCACGCCAGCCGCGCCGCATCGTCCGCTAAATTCTGGCATTGCTGCCAGCCCGCCGGATCGTCGGGCAGCGCCGGCGGCATGGCTGCCGCATCCCGCGCCGGCGAAACCAGGGCCAACAAGGCAGCCGCGAGCAATATGGCGGGGAAAAACGATGTCCGGCGAGTATTGGCGCTGTCGTTGATGGGCATTCGTATAACGTTCATGTGTTCGCCAGTCAGGATTTCATTGAAAAGAGTCCGCGATTGTAAACTGCTGATAGCTGCTAACAAATGCGCAGCGATACCGGCGAGGCGGTTTTTCTTGCAGACAATACGGCGCTTTTTCTTCCGCCTTGGCCAGGGCATGACATCGGTTCCAGATAAAGACCGACTGCGTTAGAATCTGCTCAATCGGAAAGGGAAAATTATGGAATTGGAGATTTACGAAGCATTCAAGTCTGCTGGCGTTGGAGATGACAGGGCAAGAGCAGCGGCTGAATCTGTTGTTAAAGAGATTGATCGTCGCTATGAGATTCATGCACGGCAACTTGCCACAAAAGCGGATGTGGCGGCGGTCAAAACCGATATAGCAGAGCTTCGGGCCGATTTATTGAAGGCGATTGCTGATATGCAACGCTGGACGATGGGCGCAATTTTTACCGGTATGACCGTCGTCGCGGCCCTTATCAAACTTTTATAGGAGCGGGGAACGGCTCTACACGTTACAGCATTAATAAAGCTATAGCTCAATATCCATGTTCGAGCGCGCCTTCGACCTTTCTACAAAGATCAGCCTGTTCTGCCTTTACTCTGTACTGGCCGGATGGCTGTTCTTTGCCATTGATGCCGACTGGCTTTCGTCGCTGCTCATTCTGTTTTTCCTGTCCCCGCTCATCTTGGTGGTTTCAAGCGTCATCATCGGCCCCATCTCGCTGGCTGTAGGCATCGTGACCGGCACGCTGGCCGTCGTCTTTGCCGCTATTCATCGCCGCGCCGCTCGGCCTTGATCTGCTCGCTGGCTGATCGGTACCAGCGCACAAACTCATCCATCTCCAAACCGTCTATCTTAAATTTAACATAATATAAATTATACGAACTATAAGATTGCTGATGCAGCCGGTTGTTCAGATTAGCTCCGCTTCCCGCATCGTCAGCACAACGCAGCGCCTCACTCCTCCTTCGCCCCTGCCAGCTTCAACAGCTTCACAACCTTGGTGTGCTTGTTTTGGGCGGCGAGGGTTAGGGCGGTGGCTTGGTTGGGGGCTTTGGCGTTGATGTCGGCGCCGTTGTGGATCAGGAAATCGACCACTTCCTCGTGGCCGGCGTAGGCGGCGTAGAGCAGCGGCGTCCAGCCGGGGTAATTGAGTTCAGCGCCGGCAGTGACCAGCAGTTTCACGATTTTAATGTTGCCTTTCAGCGCGGCGAGCATCACAGGCGTGTCGCCATATTGATTGCGCGTCTGGACCCGTGCCCGGTGTTCGAGCAGAAAGCGCACGAGATCGACGTTTTCCTTCTGCACGGCCAGCGTGAGGAGCGAGTTGCCGGTTTTGTCGACCGCGTTGACGTCCATCCCGCGTTGCAGGATCGCAGTCACAGTGGCGGTGTCGTCGTTGTCGATGGCCTGAAGCAGATCGTCGTAGATGCCGGCAAAGGCGGTTTGGGCCGCGAAAGCCAGGGTGAGGATAAGGAAAAGCCGTCTTTTCATGGCATGAAACCTGTTGATTCAGTTGATATTTTGAACAATCGGCAGAAATTCGTGGTAGTCGCTTTTTCGACTTCCTCGATGCCGATGCCTTTCAGGGTGGCGATCTCACTGGCGACGTGGCGGACATACGCCGGCTCATTCACCTTGCCGCGATGCGGTGCGGGCGCCAGATAAGGCGAGTCGGTTTCGACGAGCAGGCGATCCAGCGGCACCCGCTTGGCGACTTCCTTCAATTGCCGCGCATTCTTGAAGGTGACGATGCCGGAAAAGGAGATGAAGAAGCCGAGTTCCAGCGCCTTGTCGGCCACATCCTGGCTTTCCGTGAAGCAGTGCATGACGCCGCCGACGGCCTCTGCGCCCTCCTCCCGCAGGATGCGCAAAGTGTCCTCGGCAGCTTCTCTTGTGTGAATAATCAACGGCTTGCCGGATTCTCTGGCAGCCCGGACATGCGTTCGGAAGCGTTCCCGCTGCCACTCCGGCTTGTCTTTGTGCCAGTAGTAATCGAGGCCCGTCTCGCCGATGCCGACCACGCGCGGATGCCGGGCATGGCGCGCCAGCGTGGCGGCATCCGGCTCAAGGCAATCCTGATGTTCGGGATGAACGCCGACGGAGGCGAACAGGTTTGCATGCCGTTCCGCCAAGGCCAGAACTTTCGGCAAGCCCTCCATGCTGACACCGATGCACAGCGCCGCGCCGACGCCGGCATCCCTCATGGATTCAAGGACTTGATCTATCCTGCCAGCCAGTTCCGGGAAATCGAGATGGCAATGTGAATCGACCAGCATCGGGTCTTAGATGGTATGTGTCGGCCGGCTGGCGGAATAAGTGCCCAGCATATCCAGGATCTTCTTTTTGGCGAGCTGGCCCGCTTCGTCGTCGCGGAAGTGCACGCCGATTCCCTGCGTTTTGCCGTTCTGCGCGCCGGCCGGCGTGAGCCAAGCCACCGCTCCGGCGATGGCGAGCTTATCCGGCTCATCCATCAAGGACAGCAGCAGAAAAACCTCGTCCCCGATGGAATAACACTTATTTGTCGGCACGAAGATGCCGCCGTTTTTCAGATACGGCATATATACCGCGTGAAGCGCCGATTTCGATTTGATATTCAACGAGATAACGCCCGGATTGGCGCTTGCGGAACGTTCGGCGTCGATGGTTTCAGGCATGGTTATCTCCCGCTGCTGGCCGCCCGCGCATAGCGGGACAGCATGTCTTCGAGGAACAAGCGCGGATTCAAGGGATGCTGCGCCACAGCCTTGATCCGCAACAGATCGCTATAGTAGTCGAACAGCGCCGAAATGGAAGCGCGCGCCGCCGCCGCGCGGACTTCTTTCAGCTTGTGGGCGTGAAAAACAACGGCTCCGCACAGCTTGACGCTGATCAGATCGAACACCCATTTCTGCATCCAGAGCACGAAAGCCGCTTTATCCACCGACGCCGCGCCGTCCCGGCTTTCCTTCAACTGCGCTTCCCAGCGTCCGGCGATGACGATCGGGCCGGCCTGTTCGATCTGCGCCAAATCACGATAAAAACCTTCCAGATGCGCCCATCCGGCGGCTTCGTCGACCGCCATCAACGGCATTCCGCCGGCGTGGGAGAGCAATTCCTCCGCATGCGGCACGCTGGATTCCCGCAGCCAGACCAGCGCCTGCTCCGGCGGCGACTTTGGAAAATTCAGCGTCTGACAGCGGCTCAGAATCGTCGGCAACAGCTTTCTTCTATTATTAGTTATCAATATAAACAATGTGCTTGCAGATGGTTCTTCAAGCATTTTAAGAAGAGCATTGGCAGTCGCCCGGTTCATCGCCTCGGCTGGATGGACGATAATCACCCGCGCCCCTTGGCGGTGCGTGCCGATGCTGAGAAAGTCATCCAGAGCGCGCACCTGGTCAATCCTGATCTGCTCCGACTTCTTCTTCTGGCTGGCCGGCTCGACCTCGCCGCCCTCGCCTTCCGGCCCCGTCTCATCCCCGCCCGGCTCGATCAGCCTGAAATCGGGATGGTTGCCGGCAGCAAACCACTTGCAGGAAGGACAGTTTCCGCAAGCCTCCGCCTCCCCGCTCGCGGTTTCGCACAACAGCCGCGCCGCCAGCGCACGAGCAAAATCCATTTTCCCGCCCCCCGCCGGCCCGCACAGCAAAAGCGCATGCGGCAAGCGCCCCGCCTGCCCCAGCAGCTTGTGCCAGAGTGGTTTATTCCATTGATAAATCATGAGAATTTAATGTTAAAGCTAACCGACGCCGAAGGCGTCCGGGTTGAGCGCAATATTAGGCTAAACAAATGTCAAGGCATTTTTAATAGAGGAGAATTTTCTGTTGGTTTTACCAAATCACATACAGGGACAGATCCGGCTCGAACTGAGGGGATTCTGGTATTGGTTTGCTCATCAATCACGCTTAATGTACATCCGGATGATCCTGATAGAAAACTACCATCACCAGGCAAATATGTAGACCCGCCTTGTAATTTATAGTTACGATTAGGCAAGAGAAATGTGTCAATTGCAAGATCGCATGTGCCTTGGTTGCTAGAATATGAATACCATAAACGAATCGGTTGTAGTGCAGCGATTTTTACAGGGGGTAATGGCGGTCTTTGGGCTGTATTAACCTTGTATAAGATTTGTTTACTGCGTTCTGTTTGTGGTGCACGACACTGATCGCCACCACCAATTATAATTGTAGCACTAGCATATCTACCAGTGATCCAAATGCTATTTGTTAAATTGGCTGTCGGAATATTTTCGGGAGGCTCTTGATATGCTGGTGGAGCGTATGAGGAGCAGCCAAAAATTGTCAGGGCCGCAATTAAATATCCGATAACTTTAAACATTTTTGATAGTGATGGTTGTGAGAGTGGATGAATGAAACTTAATAGTAAATGAAACCGAAAATGCGTAGCCTAATGCCTAAATTAACCGGCGCGCCGTAGACACGTCCGGGTTGAATGCATTGATGCACGGCGCAAGCGCCGTCCATCCCTGCATTCGAGTCGACACCGCTTGCTGCGCTGCGTGGCTACGCCCCACTCGTGCGACGAGCCAGCCCTACGGGCTGTCACGCGTGTCGCTCAGTTCCGCTCCGTTAGGCTTGCCATAGTAGCTGTTCATGGAATATAACCCAAAGACGGAGGCCCTTCTGGATATTGAGGCAGGTTGTCCGTAATTTTGAGCCAAGGCTGTTTGGATGATACCCAAAAGTGCATGTCAGGTTTGAACAAAGACGGATCATCAAGGCTGCCGACTGTTAAGCCGATGACTCCAGCAGAAATACGGCGCGAGAAAATGCTTGAACCGCAATGCGAACAAAAGCCACGCTCAAGTGCTTCTGAAGAATGAGACGTGCCGATCGAGCCGGAGATAACAACGTGTTCGATGCGCAGAAGTACACGAGCATTGAAAGCAGCACCGATGGATTTTTGGCACAACTTGCAGTGACACACTCGCTGATTTAGTGGCTCTGCGGTTGTTTCATAGCGCACGGCACCGCATAGGCAGCCACCACGAAATACGGTCATTTAGAAACCCCTTTCTACGATAGTCTAATTTGGTTATAGACCTCTCCCTCCCCTTGCTGGGGAAAAAACAGGAACAAGAGTCTTTTTAGCACTAATACTATATAAATTCATTTAAAACAATTAATTAAGACAACTTCTTCAAGTTTTTCTTTAATTGATTCCAGGCTTTCCGTAGCGTCAATAATCTTGATTCTGTCCGGTTCCGCTTTTGCTCTTGCCAGATAAGTCTGCCTGACCCGCTCGAAGAAATCCCGTGTTTCCTGCTCGAAGCGATCCGGCGCGGCGCCGGTTTTTGCCAGCCGTTGGCGGGCGGTTTCAACCGGGAGATCGAAAACGAGGGTCAGATCGGGCTGAAATCCCGCTTGTACCCAATTTTCCAGCACCGTGAGTTTTTCCGGCGCCAGCCCCCGGCCCCCGCCCTGATACGCATGGGAGGCGTCGGAAAAGCGATCGGAGACGACCCATTTCCCTTCCGCCAAGGCCGGCAGGATGAGCTTGTCCAGATGCTCCCGTCGGGCGGCGAACATCAGCAAGGCTTCGGTTTCGAGGTGCATCGGCTCGGCGAGCAGCAGGGCGCGCAGCTTTTCGCCAAGCGGCGTGCCGCCCGGTTCCCGCGTCGCCAGAACCGCTTTGCCGCGCTGCCGGAGATAATCGACCAGCCAGGCGTGATGGGTACTTTTCCCTGCGCCATCAATGCCTTCCAGCGTGATAAATTTGCCCCGCATTCAATTTCCCCTTCGTAATTGGTACTTCGCCACGGCCCGGTTGTGCTCGTCCAGCGTGCGGGAGAAGTGGCTGGAGCCGTCGCCGCGGGCGACGAAATACAGCAGTTCGGTACGCTCCGGATGCAACGCGGCCTCGATCGAGGCCAGACCGGGCATGGCGATGGGCGTCGGCGGCAGGCCGGGCCGCAAATAGGTATTGTAGGGGCCGTCCGCCAGCAGATCGCGCTTGCGCAGGTTGCCGTCGAATTGCGCGCCGAGGCCGTAGATCACCGTCGGGTCGGTTTGCAGCGGCATGCCTTTTTTCAGGCGATTGACGAAAACCGAGGCGATCAGGGCGCGGTCGGACGGCTGCCCGGTTTCCTTTTCCACGATGGAAGCCATGATGAGCGCCTCATGCGCCGAGACATACGGCAAGCCGGCGTCGCGGCCCGCCCATTCCGTCTGCAAGGTTTTTTCCATCTGCCGGAAAGCGCGCTGGAAAAGCGCGACATCCGGCGACGCCTTGACGAAAAGATAAGTGTCCGGGAAAAAGCGGCCTTCCGCCGCGCCGTCGGCGCCGAGCTTGTCCATGATCTGGCGCTCGCTCCAGCCCGCCGTGTCGTGGCGCAGGTCGGGATGGGCGTCCAGCGCCGCCCGCATCTGGCGGAAAGTCCAGCCTTCCAGCAGCACGATCTCGGATTGGCTGACATCGCCCCGCGTCAGCTTTTCCAGCAATTGCAGCGGCGTGATGCCGCGCTCGATTTCATAACTGCCGGCCTTGATCCGCGCCGCCTTGCCGAGCGCCCGTCCAAGCAAGGCAAAGCGCCAGGCCGGAATGCCGACGCCCGCATCCTCGATCTGGCGGGCGACGGCGCGCAGCGAACTGCCCGCCGGAATGGTGAAATCCGCCCGCTGGTTCTGGAACGGAATCGGCGTGAAAGCGAAATACCCCATCCAGCCGAGGAACACGAGCGCGGCGACAAACAACAGGCCGATCAGGCGGAACATCCAGCGCATTGTCGAGAGAAGCCGGAAAAAGACGGGATGAAGGGCGGCTATAATAACTCACCCTATTGCGGCAGACAGAGACAGGCGCGCAAAAACGCGCTCTTCCGCTTGCAGAAGAAGGGCGCAAGCTCTCTCCTTCAAGGGGAGACATATTTTAGAACTCTCCCTTTCAAGGGGAGGCGCAGCTTACGAACCCTCCCCTTCAAGGGGAGGCACAGCTTACGAACCCTCCCCTTCAAGGGGAGGGTTGGGTGGGGATGGGGTTGAAGGTAAGCGGGAATAAAATCCAACATCCGCAACCCATCCCCATCCCGGCCTTCCCCTTGAAGGGGAAGGAGAAAATCACTCCCCTCGCCCGCTTGCGGGAGAGGGACCGGGGGAGAGGAGAAAACTTGTCATTCCGCGACGGCACGCGAATGACATGGATGCCGGCGAACAACGCATAGGTTGGCGCTGAGCGCAGCGAAGCCCAACACGGGCCGTTCCGCCGCGCCAGCGTGAGAGAGATTGCTCCCCTCGCCCGCTTGCGGGAGAGAGCCCGCCCCCGACTTGATCGGAGGGGCCGGGGGAGAGGGCAAAAGTTTTAACGACATCGGAGATGATATGAATCCAGATTGGCGGGACTTCCTCGCAAGCCGTGGCGGGCACTTTCATGAAGACCAGATCGACGGCTTCGGCGGCGACGCCCAGGCCGCATTCGCCGCGGCTGATTCAGGCGCGGCGCTGGTTCCCTTGACCCAGTTCGGCCTCATCCGGGCCACGGGCGAGGATGCCGCCGTTTTCCTGCACAACCTGCTCTCCAACGACGTGCGCGGCCTGAACCCCGACCGCGCCGGGCGCTGCGGTTTCTGCACGCCGAAAGGCCGTCTGCTGGCGGACTTTCTCGTCTGGCGCGAGGGTAACGATTACCTGCTGCAACTTTCCGCCGACATCCAGCCGGCGCTGCTGAAAAAACTCGGCATGTACGTGTTGCGTTCGAAAGTGAAGCTGACCGACGGCGGCGGCGATACGGTTCTGCTCGGCCTCGCCGGAGCGGCAGCGGAAGCGGCTTTGACGGCGGCGGGTCTGGCCGCGCCGGCCGCCGTGATGGAAGTCGCGCATTGCGCCGATGGCGCGTTGATCCGCCTCGGCGAACGGCGTTTTCAGGCCGCGTTGCGCCCGGAGGCGGCGATGCGCCTCTGGCAGCCCTTGTCGGCGCATGCGACGCCCGCCGGCGCCGCCGTCTGGCGCTGGCTGGACATCGCCGCCGGCATTCCGCACATCACCGCCCCGACGCAGGAGGAATTCGTGCCGCAGATGGCGAACCTCGACCTGATCGGCGGCATCAGTTTCACCAAGGGCTGCTATCCCGGACAGGAAGTGGTGGCGCGCACCAAATACCTCGGCAAGGTCAAGCGCCGCACTTACCGCGTCGGCATTGAAGGCGATTGCCCTCCGCCCGGCGCCGACCTGTTCAGCGCCGATCTGCCCGGCCAGTCCTGCGGCAAGATCATCGAAGCGGCGCCCTGTCCGAACGGCTGCGAGGCGCTGGCCTCGATGCTGATGTCCAGCGCCGACACCGGCGACGTGCGCCTCAGCGGCCCCGACGGCCCGCGGCTCTCGTTTCTTCCCCTGCCCTACGCACTCGATTAACCTCAACCGCCCAAGCCGCCCGCCGGGCCATGTGCCTGATCCTCTTCGCATGGCAAGCCCATCCGGACTACCCGCTGGTGGTCGCCGCCAACCGTGACGAGTTCTTCGCCCGTCCGACGGCGGCGGCGGATTTCCGCGCCGACGCGCCGGATGTGCTGGCCGGGCGCGATCTCCAGGCCGGCGGCACTTGGCTCGGCGTCGCCCGCGATGGCCGCTTCGCCGCCCTGACCAACTACCGCGACCCGTCGCACAACAAGACGGACGCGCCCTCACGCGGCGAACTGGTGAGCCGCTTTCTCAGCGGCGGGCAGACGCCCCGGCGCTATCTCGCCGATCTCGAAAACGGAGCGGAAAGCTACAACGGCTTCAATCTGCTCTGCGGCGACCTGGCCGAACTCGGGTGGTTTTCCAATCGCGGCGCGGGCGGGCGCATGCTCGCCCCCGGCGTGTACGGCCTCTCCAACCACCTGCTCGACACCCCCTGGCCGAAAGTCGCGCGCGGCAAAGCCGCCCTTTCCGCCGCCCTCCCCGCCCTGCCCGACGAAGCGCCGCTGTTCGCCCTCCTGCGCGACGAGCGCGCCGCCCCCGACGACGCGCTGCCGCGCACCGGCCTCAGCCCGGAATGGGAACGGCGCCTCTCCGCCGCCTTCATCCGCGCCCCCGGCTACGGCACCCGCTCCGCCACCGTCCTGCTGATCAACAAAACCGGCAAAGCGCGCTTCACCGAACAAACCTTCCTGCCCGATGCCGTGCCGGGAGAGCGGCGCGAGTTTGAGTTTGCGGTTTCGCGCCGGTAGCCGCTGCCTCACGCCGCAATAAACAAGAGCGGGCAAGCCGCGCGGCGCATCCGCCGGTTCCGTCTGTGTTAGTATTACGCAACGTATTACACAGGAGCCTGCCCGTGGCTATTTCCATCCGCCTGCCATCCGAAGACGAAGCCCTGCTCGGACGCGCCGCCGGCACGCTGGGCATGAGCAAATCCGAGTTCATCCGCCGCAGCATCGCTGCCTACGCGGAAAAGATGCTGCCGGGCGAACAGACACTGGCTGAAATCGACGCCCGCTACATCGGCAAGGGCGGCGGTTTGCGCCAGCCGGAAAGCGTTGCCGATCCGCGCAAACGGGCCATCGTGGAGCGTCTGCGTGAAAAACACGGCTACGCTGGTTGATACCGGTTTCCTCGTCGCCCTGTTCAACGATGGCGATGCGCGCCATGCCGGCGCCCGCGCCATGTTGGCGTCGTTGACCGGCACGCGGCTTTGCACGGTCTGGGAAGTGCTGACCGAAGCCGGACATCTGCTGGACGATACCGGCAAGCTCAATTTGTTGCGCTGGGCGGCGGCGGGAAGATTATCCGTGTTGCACAGCGACGCGGCGCAATTGTCCGCGATGGCCGATTTCAGCGAGCGCTATGCTGATGGCGGCGCGGATTTGGCCGACGTGGCGCTGGTGTTCGCCGCCGACCGCATCGGCTGCTGGAACATCCTCACCGTAGACCGGCGCGACTTCGACCGCTACCGCACACCGCAGGGCAGAAAATTCAAGCGGCTGTGGGTCAAGGATTGAACTGCGGTTTGCAGCGCCGCAAGCTCGTATAAAGTGAAACAAAACCCCAGCGCTCAAAATTCCGTTTCGTTTCATTCCGGCTTACCAAGCTCTCTAAAAATTGTCCGATGCACGACAGAGCGGCGCACCGTATAAAGTAACTGGTGATAATTGATCTATCCCGCCATTTTTGCTCAAGCGAACAATACTGAAATGACACAAACTACCATCTTGCTTATAAACAGCCTCGTAGTCTTCGTTAACAACAGGTATAAATGACCTAGAGACGAAACACTGATAATTTGCTCCATTTTGAATATCCCCTTGGCTTAAATAATGAAGCACAATAGGTTTTCCTGCTGGAATGTATAGCTCAGAAACTGCAACTACTCCCATAGAGGTTGCCAACCCCGAGAATTGCCCTATTGGCATACCAAGATTTTGATCGTTTACATTCGCAAATCCTTTAGTTGGAGTCGCCATTACCCCTGCACCAGGCAGCCTCCAGTCAATACAACTGCTGTTTGGAACAGCACGAACCATTCCATTAAATGAAACAACACGAATCTTCGCGCGATCGCCAGATATAGGCTGTTCGTATTTTGTTGAAAATGAAATCACCGTCCAGATATTTCCGCATGCAGATAAATGCAAGCAGAAAAATATAATTGCAACAACATTAGCATGTTTTAAAATATTTGACATATATGAAATCTTAATGTGGCACAGTAGACTGATGTGAGTACGGTGATGTCCAACATTTCCGCTTTTATTCAAATGTAAGGCCATCATTCCTACCTCTTGAAGATTAGTATTCTACTCAACAATCTCCACCGCCGTTCCCGGCGCGACGAGGTCGAACAGTTCGATGATGTCGCGGTTGTTCATGCGGACGCAGCCGATGGAGCCGGGCTGGCCGAGTTCAACGTCATCCGGCGTGCCGTGGATGTAGATGAAGCGGCGCATGGTGTCGACTTCTCCGAGCCGGTTCCTGCCCGGCTCGCAGCCGGAGAGCCAAAGGATGCGCGTCAGGATCCAGTCGCGGTCCGGGTGCGCGCACGCCAGCGCCGGGGAGTAGATTTCACCCGTTGGCCGCCGCCGCACGAACACCGCGTTTTCCGGCTGTCCGGCGCCGATCTTTGCCCGCACGATATGCTGACCGCGTGGCGTGCGATAGCTGCCGCGCTGTTCGCCCGGCCCGGCTTTGGCAGTCGACACGGCGTAAGCGCGCTGGCATTCGCCGGCTTCATCCAGCAATTCCAGCCGTTGGCGCGAAAGCGAGACGCGGATTTTCATGCTGTTTCAATCCTGCCGCGCCGGGCGGCGAAAAACGCGCTGAGGAGCGCGCCGCATTCTTCGGCCAGCACGCCCTCTTTCACGACGGCATGGAAATTCAGCCGTTTTTCATCAAACAGATCAACGACGCTGCCGGCGGCGCCCGTCTTCGGGTCACGCGCTCCGAACACGACGCGCGCGATGCGCGCATGCAGGATGGCGCCGGCGCACATGGCGCACGGTTCCAGCGTGACGTAGAGCGCGCAGCCGGGAAGACGATAGTTCCCGATCCGGCTCGCCGCTTCCCGCAGGGCGGCGATTTCGGCGTGAGCGGTCGGGTCGTGGCGCAAAATCGGCGCATTGAAGCCGCGCCCGATGATTTCGCCGTCCTTCACCACCACCGCGCCGACCGGCACTTCTCCCGCCGCGCCGCCTTCCCGCGCCAAGCGCAGCGCCTCGGTCATGAAATCCTCGTCGGTCATTTTTCCCGGCTGCATTACTTGAGGAACTCCCGGCTGATCTGGCGGAATGTATCGTCGCCGGCTTGTTGCAGCCATTCGAAGGCCGTCATTTCGCGGGAGACGATATGCGCGCCGCCGTCGCGCATGCGGGCGAGGGCCAGTTCCTTGTCGGCGGGGCGGCGCGAGCCGACGGCGTCGGCGACGACGAAGACTTCTTTTCCCTGCCGACGCAGGTCGAGCACGGTTTGCAGCACGCAGACATGGGACTCGGTGCCGACCACCACGATTTGAGGCCGATCCGCGCCGGGCAGTCGTTCGAGACAGCGCGCCTTGACACAGGAAAAATGCAGCTTTTCGCCGATGGCCGTGGCGGGAATCAGCTCGCGCAGAACGGCCACTGTGCGGCCAATGCCTTTGGGATACTGCTCGGAGGCCATCACCGGCACGCCGAGGCGCTGCGCGATTTGAACCAGCCAGAGGGCGTTGTCGAGCGCCGTCTGCCCGTCGTGAATGTGCGGCAGCAGACGCTCCTGAATATCGATCACCAGCAGGGCGGAACGGTCGCGTTCAATGAGCGTGTCGGTCAGCATGTCAACTCCTCGCGGTTGCGGAACCATTCAAGCGCCTCCGGGTTGGCCAGCGCCTCGATGTTTTTCACCGGCTCGCCGCGCACGACATCGCGCACGGCGAGTTCAACGATCTTATTGCTCTTGGTGCGCGGAATGTCGCCGACCTGGAGAATTTTCTCCGGCACGTGGCGCGGCGTGGCGTTCCGGCGGATGATCTCCTTGATGCGTTTGGCGAGCGCGTCGTCGAGCGTCAAGCTCTCGCGCAGTTTGACGAAGAGGACGATGCGGGTGTCCTGCTTCCACTCCTGCCCGATGACGAGCGATTCGAGCACTTCGTCGAGCTTTTCCACCTGACGATAGATTTCGGCGGTGCCGATGCGCACGCCGCCGGGGTTGAGCGTGGCGTCGGAACGGCCATGAATGATGAAGCCGCCGTGGCCGGTTTCCTCGATGAAATCGCCATGACGCCAGACGCCCGGATAGGTGCCGAAATAAGCGGCGCGATATTTTTCGCCATCGGCGTCATTCCAGAAACCGACCGGCATCGACGGAAAAGGCCGCGTGCAGACCAGTTCGCCCTTGATGCCGCGCGCGGGGGGCACGGGACGGCCCGCGTTGTCGAACACCTCGACCGCCATGCCGAGGCCGCGGCACTGGATCTCGCCGCGCCAGACCGGGCCGGCCGGGTTGCCGAGAACGAAGCAGGACACGATGTCGGTGCCGCCGGAGATCGAGGCGAGTTGCGCGTCGCGCTTGATGTTCGCATACACATAACCGAAGGCTTCCGCCGCCAGCGGGCTGCCGGTGGAGAAAATCACGCGCAGCTTTTCCAGATTGTGCGTTTTCGCCGGCGCCAGATTGATCTTGGCGATGGCGTCGATGAATTTCGCCGACGTGCCGAAGTGGGTCATGCCCTCTGCTTCAGCGTAGTCGAACAGGATATTGCCGCGCCCGGCGAAGGGCGAGCCGTCGTAGAGCAGCAGCGTGGCGCCCGAAGCGAGGCCGGAGACGAGCCAGTTCCACATCATCCAGCCGCAGGTGGTGAAATAAAACAGGCGGTCGCCCGGCTTCACGTCGCCGTGCAATTGGTGTTCCTTCAGATGCTGCAACAGGGTGCCGCCGGCGCCATGCACGATGCATTTCGGCGCGCCGGTGGTGCCGGAGGAATAAAGAATGTAGAGCGGGTGCGCGAAAGGCAGCGGCTCGAAGCGGATGGTTTTTTCATTGGCGTGGGGCGCGAGGAAGGCCGCCAGCGTGACGCCGCGCCGGATCGCCGCAATGCCGCCGCTGTCGCCACCACTGTCGCCGCCGCCGGCGTAAGGCACGATGACGACGCGCTCCAGCGCCGGCAGCCGGGCGGCGATCTCGGCGACTTTGCCGAGACAATCGAGCGCCCTGCCGTTGTGCCAGTAACCGTCGCAGGCGAACAGCACTTTCGGCGCGATCTGGCCGAAGCGGTCGAGCACGCCCTGCACGCCGAAGTCGGGCGAGGCGGAGGAAAAAATGGCACCGATCGACGCCGACGCCAGCATCGCCACCACCGCCGCCGGCAGATTGGGCAAGTACGCGGCGACGCGATCGCCCTTGCGCACGCCCATTGCGCGCAGCGCGGCGGCGGTCTGCGCCACGGCGCGGTATAACTCGGCGTGGCTGACGCGGGCGCGCACCTTGTCCTCGCCCCAGAAAACGAGCGCGTCACCATCGTCACAGTCACCGCCGCCGCGCAGCAGGTTCTCGGCGAAATTCAGCCGGGCATCGGGAAACCATGCCGCGCCAGGCATGCGATCCGCATCAAGCAACGCGCGCGCGCCGCGCTTTGCCGCCCGAACACCGGCGAAATCCCACAGCGTGGTCCAGAACTGTTCCGGCTGCGTCACCGACCAGCGGTGCAGCGCCGCGTAATCGGCGAACGCGGCGTTCCAGCGCCGCGCCGCCAGACGCGTGAAGACGGTCAGCCGGGCGGCGTCGATGCGCCGCCGCGATGGTTTCCAGAGGGGTTGCTCGTCGCTCATGGCGTCAGATTGGGCCGGATCAAATCGAATTATAATGACGCCCAGTCTTCATGGCCGAAACGGGCCGACCCGCGCTGCCCCTTGCGAGCGCGCCAGCCCCGTCAGAGGCCGCACCGAAAAGGAAAACAGCATGCAGCGCGAATCCATGGAATTCGATGTCGTCATCGTCGGCGGCGGGCCGGCCGGCCTCGCGGCGGCGATCCGGCTCAAGCAGATCAACGCCGGCATCAACGTCTGCCTGATCGAAAAAGGCGCAGAAATCGGCGCGCATATCCTGTCCGGCGCGGTGATGGATCCGGGCGCGATGAGCGAACTGTTCCCGGACTGGAAAAATCAGGGCGCACCGCTCGACACGCCGGTGTCCGAGGACCGCTTCGTGATCCTCACCGAAACCGGCGGTATCAGGCTGCCGAACGCCCTCCTCCCCGGCTGCTTCCACAATCACGGCAATTACATCATCAGCCTCGGCAATCTGTGCCGCTGGCTGGCGCAGCAGGCCGAGGCGCTCGGCGTGGAAATTTATCCCGGCTTCGCCGGCGCCGAAGTGCTGTATGCCGAAGACGGCTCGGTGCGCGGCGTGGCCACCGGCGACATGGGCATCGGCCGCGACGGTCAGCCGACCGGGGCATACCAGCCGGGCATGGAACTGCTGGCGAAATACACGCTGTTCGCCGAAGGCTGCCGTGGCCATCTCGGCAAGCAGCTTGAAGAAAAATTCAAGCTGCGCAACGGCGCCGACGCGCAAATCTATGGCATCGGCATCAAGGAACTATGGGAAATCGCGCCCGAAAAGCACGTCAACGGACTGGTCATGCACACCGGCGGCTGGCCGATGCGACCGGATACCTACGGCGGCGGCTTCATCTATCACCAGAGCGGCAATCTGGTTTCGATCGGCTATGTCGTCGGCCTGGCCTACGACAATCCGCATCTCTCGCCGTTCGAGGAATTTCAACGCTACAAGCTGCATCCGCAGGTGAAGCCCTTCCTCGAAGGCGGCAAGCGCATCGCCTACGGCGCGCGGGCAATGACCGCCGGCGGCTTGCAGGCGCTGCCGAAGCTGATCTTCCCCGGCGGCGCTCTGATCGGTGACAACGCCGGTTTCCTCAATGCCGCCCGCATCAAAGGCTCGCACAGCGCGCTGAAAAGCGGCATGCTCGCCGCCGAATCGGTTGCCGAGGCGCTCGCCGCCGGCCGCAGCGGCGACGAACTGACCGCCTATCCGCAAAAATTCCGCGAATCCTGGCTTTTCGAGGAACTGCACCGCGCGCGCAACTTCAAGCCCTGGATGAGCAAAGGACTGTGGCTCGGCTCCCTCATGTTCGGCATCGACCAGCAGCTATTCCGCGGCAAGGCGCCCTGGACGCTGCGCCTGGGCGCCGCCGACCACCTCAAGCTGAAGAAAGCGGCGAATTGCCAGCCGATCGCCTATCCGAAGCCCGACGGCGTCATCACTTTCGACCGCCTCTCCTCGGTGTTTCTCTCCAACACCAACCACGAGGAAAACCAGCCCTGCCACTTGCATCTGAAAGATGAAAGCGTGCCGATCCGCGTCAACCTCGCGCTCTACGACGCGCCCGAGCAGCGTTACTGTCCCGCCGGCGTATACGAAATCGTGCGCGACGAAACAGGCGCCAATCCGCGCCTGCAAATCAACGCGCAGAACTGCCTCCACTGCAAAACCTGCGACATCAAGGACCCGACGCAGAACATCATCTGGGTAACGCCCCAAGGCGGCGAAGGCCCGGTTTATCCGAATATGTGATTCAAAGCCCTCCTCTCGTCCGCTTGGGGGAGAGAATCAGAGCGTAGGCTGGGTTGAGCATAGCGAAACCCAGCTTTGGCATGCTGGGATTCCGTTTCACTTCATCCCAGCCTACGTCCCTTCGTTCCATCCCAGCCTACGTCCCTTGCCGTCTTGCGACAACAGCCGCTCAATGTTGGGCTTCGCTGCGCTCAGCGCCAACCTATGCGCTGCGTGCAAATCGTCGTCATTCCGCGCGCAGTCGCGGAATCCATGCGGGGGTGGATTCCCGCTTGCGCGGGAATGACGAACGCTGCTTGCTTCCCGCCTTCGCGGGAATGACGGGGAATGACGAGGGGGCTTCCCTCCTTTAAAAACGCGCGGGAATGACGGGGAATAGCGGCGAATTGAGCCGCGTTTTCTGCTTATTGCGGCGGCTGATTGCCCTTGGCGTACATGCATTGCAGGTAAGCGGCGTCGTAGTTGCGCTGGATGTTGGCTTCTTCCGAGCCGCCGCCCACGCCGGTTTCCACACCGACGCCGCCGCCGGTGGCGCTGCCCCTGCCGCCGCTTATGCCGCCGATCGAAGTGCCTATCGTCATCGGCGGCAGTGAAAATTTGCCGACCTGATCGCCGACCGCCCGCTCGGCGAATTGCCGGCATTCCCTGTCTTCGGCGGTAAAGATCTCAAGCGGCTTGTTCGGCGACGGAACCACGATCATGCTCGGGCCGCTGGGCATGGTGGTGGCGCATCCGGCCAACACGGTCAAAACGGATAATGCAGCAGGTAATGCGGCAAGAGAAATTCGCATGATTGATCTCCAGATTCAGATCCATTGTCGTTGAATCAAACGGTATCACAGGCCGGGCCAGGCAGCCGCGAAGTGACAGCAAAACCCAACGCTGCCGTAATTCTATTCGATTCCGGTTCGCCCCATCGCAATCATTGCCGCGCCGCTCTGTTGAGACGCCATGCGACGAAGCCCAGCGCGATGGCGGCGTGGATGCCCGCGATCAACAGGTCGATGCCCGATCCGCCGACTCCTCCAAAAAAGGCTCTGGAACCGAGGCTGAAATAGGGGTTGAAGAAATGCGCAACTTCGCTCCATCCGAATTTGCCGAAAAAGAACGGCAACAGCAGGTTGATGACCGCGATATACAGTATCGCGGTGGACACAGGCCGCCGCGCATTGGGCGCGAAGGAGAAGAACAGCACGATGCAGGCGTCGCGCAGCAGCAGCAAGGCGGTCACGAGAGGGAAAACGGACAGCCCCGCCGTCAGCGTCGGCATGGCTATCATGGCGAAGATGAAGGCCAGCAACACGGTCGTCGGCCATAGCGGCAGATCGGCAAGCCAGCCGCGCCAGTCCCCGGCTTGCCGGCGCGCGCGCAGCTTGTTCCACACAAGCAGGGTGTTCGGCTCGGTAAACAGCATAAGGTAGCTCAATCCCGCCGCAATGAAAAAGCCGAGCAGGAACACATTGTCAGCCGATTCTTTCCTTGAAAATCCGCCGAAGTACACGGTGAGGATGATCACAAACAGCGGCCAGGCCCACGGCAGGGTGCGCACTTGCAGCGCATTGCTCATCAAGCGCCAGGCGGCGAAAACGGCGCAGACCATGAACAGCAAGGCGCTTGCGAGCAGAAAAAATTTCTGGTTGTCGATCGTTATGCCCCACCAGACGCCGGACAAGGGCGAGCGCGCGCTCCAGATGAAGCCCTGCATGAACAGAACGGCAAAGGCGATGACAAGCCAGCCCAGACCGCCGCGCCGGATGAGACGCATCTCGAAACGCGCGGCATGCAGATTCAGCGCGATCAGCGCGGCATGGAGCAGAATGCCGCCGGCGATCAGGCTGAACAGGTCGAGCGGCCAGTCCGGCTGATCGACGGCAATGCCGGAAAAAACCAGCGCCAGCAAACAGAGCAAGCCGCCGTACCAGTTGAACGAGGTCGCGCCGAACAGCTTGCCCCATGCCATCGTCCAGGGGCCGAGGGCGCTCATGCGCTGCTGATCCCAGGTCTTGTCGCGGAACTCCTCGATAATCGCGGCGTTCGCATTGATCGCGCCCCACAGCCACACGATGAGAATGAACAGCGCGCTTGCCGTTATATACAAGGCCTTGCCCGGATTGGAGAGGGAATAGGCCGCCGTTGCAAACACCAGGCCGAGCAGCGCCGGCATGGCAATCAGCCGGTGCGTTGAAAACGACAGCCACAGGTTGCGCCTGAATTCGGGATTCATCATGGCGCGCTCTCCACGCTCTCCAGATGGGCGGCAACCGAGCGCAGATAGGATTGTTGCAAGTTCTCCTTGTGCTCGGCGAAGCCGGTCACGGCGAATCCGGCTTGCACCAGCGCGGCCAGCAACGCGGCTTGCGCGTTGGCGTCGCCCTGAAAATTGATTTCCGCAAAACCGCTGTCGACGTTCCTGCAAACCACGCCGGGCCGCGCATGCAGCCAATCAGCCAGACGCGCATCGGGCGCGGCGAGTTGCAGGCGCAGGATGCGCGCGCCATCAGTTTGCGCGACGCCTTGCAATGCCCGGCTTTCCAGCACACGGCCATCGCGCAGCGCGAGCAAGTGCGTGGAATATTCGTCAAGCTCGGCCAGAATGTGCGAGGACACCAGCAAGGTCATGCCGCCCGCCTGCAACTGGCGGAACAGGGCGGCAAGCTGGCTGCGCGCTTCAGGATCGAGGCCGGAAGCCGGCTCGTCGAGCAGCAACACCTTGGGCCGATGGATGATGGCCTGCCCGATCGCCACGCGCTGGCGCAAGCCGCGTGACAGGCTGCCGCTGGCTTGCGACAAGCGATCCGTGAGTTGCAACTGGTGCGCGGTGTCGCGGATGGCCTGCGGTATCGCGGCATCCGGCAAACCCTGCGAAGCGGCGGCGTATTCGAGACAGCGCGCAACGCTGAGTTCCTGATACAGCCCGAAAAAATCGGACAGATAACCCATGCTGCGATGCACGGCGCGCGGCTGTTCGATCACATCCATGCCGGCCACTTCGATGCTGCCCGCGAGCGGCGTTTCCAGCCCGGCAATGCAGCGCATCAGCGTCGTTTTGCCCGCGCCGTTCGGCCCCACTAGCGCGGTGACGCTGCCCGCCGCCACTTCGAGGCTCACGTCGTCCAGCGCGCGGCGGCCCGGATAATCGAAAGTCAGGCCGGAAATTTTTATCATGATGTCCATGGCATTTTCGGGCGGACGGCTTTCAGATTCGAGATCATCCGGCGTGCTGCTTTTCCGTTACAACGCCTCCTCCGGCAGCGCCAGGGCGCTGGCGCCGCCTTTGATGACGGTGGCGGCGAGGCCGGGGGCTTGCGATAGCAGATGGTCGGCGAAGAAACGGGCGGTGCCGATCTTGGCTTCGTAGAAGGCCGCTTCGCCCGAACCGGCGGCGAGATGTTTTTGCGCCGCCAGCGCCGCGCGCGCCATCTGCCAGCCGCCGCTGACAATGCCCATCAGACGCAGGAACGGCACGGCGCCGACATGCACGCCTTTCATGTCCTGCGCGAAATTCGCTCCGATATAGGTCGCCGCTTCAACCAGCGCCCGGATGCCGCGCGAGAAGCCGGCGTGGATGGCGGCAAACGCTTCACCGGGCTGCTTGGCCAGTTCCGCCTCGACCTGCTGCATGAGGCCGACGACGGCTTTCAGCGTGACGCCGCCTTCGCGGATGATCTTGCGCCCGATCAGGTCGTTGGCCTGAATGCCGGTGGTGCCTTCGTAGATGGTGGTGATGCGCGCATCGCGCAAATCCTGCGCGGCGCCGGTTTCCTCGATGAAGCCCATGCCGCCGTGAACCTGAATGCCGAGCGTGGCGATCTCGATGCCGGTTTCGGTGCTCCAGCCCTTCACCACCGGAATCATCAGATCGAAGAATGCCTGATTGCGCTGACGCTCTCCGGCGTCCGGATGGCGCAGGGCGACGTCGTGCGCCGCCGCCACCACGCAGGCCAGCGCGCGCATCGCCTCGACCTGCGACTTCATCAACATCAGCATGCGGCGGACATCCGGGTGGCGGATGATCGGCGCCGGCCCCGAGCCGTCCGCCAGATCGCGCCCCTGCACGCGCTCGCGGGCGTACTGAAGCGCCCGCTGCCAGGCGCGCTCGGCCATCGCAATACCTTCCAGCCCGACGGCGAAACGCGCCGCGTTCATCATGACGAACATGTATTTGAGGCCCTCGTTCTCCTTGCCGACGAGATAGCCGACGGCGCCGCCGTTGTCGCCGTAGCTCATGACGCAGGTCGGGCTGGCGTGGATGCCGAGCTTGTGTTCGATGGAGACGCAGCGCACGTCGTTGCGCGCGCCCGGCTCACCCTCGGCGTCGAGCAGGAATTTCGGCACGACGAAGAGCGAGATGCCGCGCACGCCTTCCGGCGCGTCCGGCAGACGCGCCAGCACCAGATGGATGATGTTCCCGGTCATGTCGTGCTCGCCGAAGGTGATGAAAATCTTCTGGCCGAAAATCTTGTACGTGCCGTCGCCCTGCGGCACGGCGCGCGCGCGCACCAGCGAGAGATCGGAGCCGGCCTGCGGCTCGGTCAGGTTCATGGTGCCGGTCCAGCGGCCCTCGACCATTTTCGGCAGATACGCGGCTTTCAATTCCGGCGAGCCGTTCAGGCTGATCGCCTCGATGGCGCCGACGGTCAGCAGCGGACAGAGCGAGAAAGACAGGTTGGCCGCATTCCACATCTCATTCACGAACGCCACCAGGGCATGCGGCATGCCCTGACCGCCGTGCTCCGTTCCGATGCTGATGCCGTTCCAGCCGTTGTCGACGAACTGTTGATAGGCTTCCTTGAAACCTTGCGGCACGGTGACGTTGCCGTCGCGCCAGAGCGCGCCCTCACGGTCGCCGGACGCATTCAGCGGCGCCAGCACGCCGGCGGCGAAACGGGCGGCTTCTTCCAGCACGGCATCGACGGTATCCGGCGTCGCTTCCTCGTAGCCGGGCAGCTTGCCGATCTGTTCGATGCCGGCCAGTTCGCGCAGAACAAAGCGCATGTCGCGCAGGGGGGCGGAATAGGTGCTCATTCGGGTTCTCCTTCACTTCAAGACGCGGGCGAAGCCGTGCAGTTCAACGACACAACGATGCCCTCCCCCGCGAGCGGGAGAGGGTTGGGACGGAGAGGGTGGCGCTCAGCCCAGTTCGGCCACCAGTTCCGGCACGGCCTGAAACAGATCGGCCACCAGGCCGTAGTCGGCGACCTGGAAGATCGGCGCTTCCGGATCCTTGTTGATGGCGACGATCACCTTGCTGTCTTTCATGCCGGCCAGATGCTGGATCGCGCCCGAGATACCGACGGCGATGTACAACTCCGGCGCGACGATCTTGCCGGTCTGGCCGACCTGATAATCGTTCGGCACGAAACCGGCGTCGACCGCCGCGCGCGAGGCGCCCAGCGCCGCGCCGAGCTTGTCCGCCAGCGGTTCCAGCAGGTTGCGGTAATTCTCGCCATTGGCGAGGCCGCGGCCGCCGGAGACGATGATCTTCGCCGCGCCCAGTTCGGGCCGCGCGCTTTTCGTCAACTCGCGGCCAACGAGCTTCGCGGCGCCGCCATCGGCGCCGGCGGCGACGGCTTCAACCGCCGCCGAGCCGCCCTCGCCCGCCGCCTCGAAAGCGGTGCCGCGCACGGTGATGACCTTCACGCCATCGGCGCTTTTCACCGTCGCCAGCGCGTTGCCGGCGTAGATCGGCCGCACGAAGGTATCGGCGGATTCAATGGCAACGATGTCGGAAATCTGCGCCACATCGAGCAGCGCCGCCACGCGCGGCAGCAGGTTCTTGCCGAAGGTGGAGGCCGGCGCCAGAATGTGGCTGTAACCGGCGGCGTTGGCGTGAATCAGCGCGGCCAGATTTTCCGCCAGTTGATCGGCATACGGCGCGGCGTCGGCGACGCGCACCTTGGCGACGCCATTCAGCCGCGCCGCTTCCTGCGCGGCGGCAGCGCAGCCGCTGCCGGCGACCAGCACATGGATTTCACCGCCAAGCTGTTTGGCGGCGCTCAGGGTGTTGCGCGTCGCCGCTTTCAGCGCCGCGTTGTCGTGTTCGGCGATAACGAGAATAGCCATCAGATCACCTTCGCTTCGTTCTTGAGTTTATCGACCAGTTGCTTGACATCGGCAACCTTGGCGCCGCCGCCGCGCTTCGGCGGCTCGGACACTTTCAGCGTCGTCAGGCGCGGCGCGACATCGACGCCGAGATCGGCCGGCTTGAGCGTGTCGAGCGGTTTTTTCTTCGCCTTCATGATGTTCGGCAGCGTGGCGTAACGCGGCTCGTTCAGGCGCAGATCGGTGGTGATGACCGCCGGCAGCGTCAGCGCGACGGTTTCCAGTCCGCCGTCGATTTCGCGCGTCACCGTGGCCTGACCGCCGGCAATCGCCACCTTCGAGGCGAACGTGGCTTGCGGCCAGCCCATCAGGGCGGCGAACATCTGGCCGGTCTGGTTGGCGTCGTCGTCGATGGCCTGCTTGCCGAAGATGACGGCTTGCGGGCTTTCTTTTTCCGCCAGCGCCTTCATCAGCTTGGCCACCGCCAGCGGCTGCAACTCGGCGTCGGTTTCGACCAGAATGGCGCGGTCGGCGCCGATCGCCAGCGCCGTGCGCAGCGTCTCCTGACAAGCGGCGACGCCGCAGGACACGGCGACGATTTCGGTGGCGACGCCGGCTTCCTTCAAGCGCACCGCTTCTTCGACGGCAATCTCGTCGAAGGGATTCATCGACATCTTGACGTTGGCGAGGTCCACACCGGAACCGTCGCTTTTCACGCGCACCTTGACGTTGTAGTCAACCACGCGCTTGACCGGCACAAGGATCTTCAATCCTGTTCTCCCTTTGCAATTGAGCTAAATTGATACGCCGCATCCGGCGCGGCTCGTCTCTTTCTCTCCTGCGCCGGATTATATCAGCCGCCCTCCAACACCTCCCTTGGCAACCCCTCCCCGGACGGCGCGGTTACTTCCCCCGCCAGGGCGGCATCGGCTGTCTGGCGATGAAGGCGTCGATGCCCGCTTGCGCGTCTTCGGTCATCATGCCGCAGGCCATCGTTTCCGCCGCCAGTTGATACGCACCAGCCAGCCCCATCTCGATCTGGCGATAGAACGCCTGTTTGCCCAGCGCCAGCGCCGCCGGCGATTTGGCGCGGATCGAATCCGTCAGCTTCTTCACCTCGGCATCGAGCCGCTCCGCCGGCACGACGCGGTTCACCAAGCCGTGGGAGCGCGCCGTGGCGGCATCCATGAATTCCCCCGTCACCAGCATCTCGAAGGCTTGCTTGCGCGGCAGGTTGCGCGACAACGGCACTGCCGGCGTGCTGCAAAACAGCCCCAGATTGATGCCGGAGACGGCAAATTTCGCCGTCTCCGCCGCCACCGCCAGATCGGCCATCGCCACCAGTTGGCAGCCGGCGGCGACCGCCGCGCCATGCACCCGCGCAATCACCGGCTGCGGCAGCGCGACCAGCCGCAGCATCATCTGGCCGCACTTTCTGAACAACGCCTGCTGATGGGTTTTCTCCGGCTGTGCGCGCATTTCCTTCAGATCGTGCCCGGCGCAGAACGCCTTGCCGGCGCCCGCCAGCACGACGGCGCGCACCGACGCATCGGCGGCGATGGCGTCGAGCGCCGCCAGAAGCGCGTCGATCAACGCCCCGGACAGCGCGTTGAACTGATCCGGGCGGTTCAGCGTCAGCGTGGTGACGCCCTCATGGTCGTCGCGCAACAGCAGGGGTTCATGGGCGGATTGCATCGTCATCGTGTTTTCCTCATTCATTCTTCATCAACTCCGGCTGGCGCGCCGCACGCCGCCGATGCCGCCGATCAGCTTCAACGCCCGCTGCAACTGCGCGACGCCGCTCACTTCGATGGTGAAGCCCATGCGGGCGTCGCCCTGCCTCGACTGCGTGTTCACCGCCGTGACGTTGATCTTCTCGCGCGAGAGCACTTCCGAGATGTCGCGCAGCAAGCCTTGGCGATCCTGCGCCTCGACGGAGATGTCGACGGGATAGAACACCTCCGCGCCGCCGCCCCACTCGGCGCTGACGACGCGCTCCGGATTGCGTTCGCTCATGTTGCGGAAGTTGACGCACTCCAGACGATGGACGGAAACACCCTTGCCGCGCGTGACGAAACCGGCGATGGCGTCCGGCGGCGCCGGCTTGCAGCAGCCGCCAAGCTGGGTCAGCAGTTTGTCGACGCCGGCAATCAGCACGCCGCTGGATGACGCCTTGCTGCGCCGGGTTTGAATCTCCGGCGCTTCCGGCGCCGCCTCCGGCGCGCCGCGCAAGGCGCTTTGCAACTGGCGCTGACTGACCTCGTTCCGCGCCGCCGCGAGATACAGCGCATCGGCGTTGACGAAGCCGAGCTTGCGCGCCAGTTCTTCGAGATTGGCCCCGGTCTGCCCTTCGCGCTGCATTTCGCGCGTCACGGCGGCGCGGCCCTGCGCCAGCATCTCGGCTTCTTCCTGCGCGGCGAACCACTGCCGCACTTTCGCCCGCGCCCGCTGGGTGGCGAGATAGCCCTGCTCCGCTTGCAGCCAGTCGCGCGAGGGGCCGCCCTGCTTGACGGCGACAATCTCCACCGTCTGGCCGCTCTCCAGCGGCGTGTTCAGCGGCACCAGCGCGCCATCGACGCGAGCGCCGCGGCAGCGATGGCCGAGATCGGTATGCAGGCGATAGGCGAAATCGACCGGCGTCGCGCCCCGCGCCAGATCGAGCACGCGGCCCTGCGGCGTCAGCACGTAGATGGTGTCGTCGAGCGCGGCGTGCTTGAAGCGGCGCACCCATTCCGACGAATCGCTGATCTCGTCGCGCCAGGAAAGCAGTTGCCGCAGCCAGGCGATCTTGTCGTCATAGCGCGCATCCGAGCCGGTTTTCTCCTTGTAGCGCCAGTGGGCGGCGACGCCCAACTCGGCGTGCTGGTGCATCTCGTGCGTGCGTATCTGCACCTCCAGCGCCCGTCCGCCGGGGCCGATCACCGCCGTGTGGAGCGACTGATAATTGTTGCCCTTCGGATGCAGGATGTAGTCGTCGAACTGGTTCGGAATCGGCTGCCAGATGTGATGCACGACGCCGAGCGCGGCATAGCAATCCTTCACCTCGTCCACCAGCACGCGCAGCGCCCGCACGTCGTAGACCTCGGTGAAATCCAGATTCTTTGCGCGCATCTTGCTGTAGATGCTGTACAGATGCTTCGGCCGCCCATACACCTCGGCCTTCACGCCCGCCGCTGTCAGTTCCGCCCGCAAGCAGGCGGTGATTTCCTCGATGTAGGATTCGCGCTCGACGCGGCGCTCATCGAGCATCTTGGCAATGCGCCGGTACATCTCCGGTTCGAGGAAGCGGAAAGCAAGATCCTCCAGCTCCCACTTCAAATGCCAGACGCCGATGCGGTTGGCGAGCGGCGCGTAGATGTCGAGACTCTCCCGCGCCAGATCGGCGCGCTCGGGCCGCTCATGCTCGGCGAAGTAGCGCAAGGTCTGCGTGCGGCTGGCCAGACGCAACAGCACGACGCGGATATCCTCCGACATCGCCAGCAGCATCTTGCGCAGCACCTCCGCCTGCGCCTTCACGCTCTGCGTGCGCTCGCCCGCCCCGGCGGCCAGCCGCAAACTTTTCAAACGGCGCAGATCGTCGACAAGGCCGGCGACCGGCGGCCCGAAGCGCCCCGCCAGCTTGTCGGCGGCGTCTTCAAGGTAATCAAAGGCGGCGAACAACAGCGCCGCCCGGCGCGTGTCCAGATCAAGCCGCAGCGAAGCCGTCAGCAAAGCCATGCCGACGGCGTGCTGCCAGACCAGCTCGCCGGTGCCGAGCCGCTTTTCGCCATAGAGCGCGCCGGCATACTCGGCCGCCTCGGCCAGCGCGTCGCGCGCCGCTGCCGGCAAGCCCTCGGCCAGCAAATCCAGCCGCGCCTCCCCGGCGCCGGCCTGAGCGATGGAATGGGTAACGGCAACCATGATGCAATAAACACGCGCGCAAACAGTAACAACGATTATCGCCGAAAAGCGCCGCCCCGCACGCGTTTGAAAACGCCTTCCCCTTGAAGAGGAAGGCCGGGATGGGGATGGGTTGCGGGATTCATTGAACCCCATCCCCGCCCAACCCTCCCCTTGAAGGGGAGGGCTTCACAAACCGCTTCCCTCTCCCGCTTGCGGGAGAGGGATTGAGGGAGAGGGTATCAGGGTTGTCATTCTGCGCGGAGCGAAGCGTGTCACCCTGCGCGCAGTCGCAGGGCGCAGAATCCACCGCCGCATGGATTCCGCGACTGCGCGCGGAATGACATGAACGCCGGTATTCAGCGCCAAGCTATGCGCTGAAACCGCAAGCCGGGGCAAACGCATCCGCGCCGCTGGACTGTTGACGCGGATCGCGGCTATGCTGCGGCGATGTTTGCCGTGCTGAAAAAATGGTTTGGCCGCGCCGCGCCGTCGGCGTCCGCGATCGACCGGCGTCAGTGGGCGCGGGTGGAGCGGGGTTTGCCTTTTCTCGGCCATCTTGCCGCTGACGAGCGGGAGCGCTTGCGCGGGATGGCGCTGGAGTTCATCGGGCGGAAGGAGTGGCATGGGGCGCAAGGTTTGCGTCTGACGCCGGAAATTCAGCTCGCCATCGCCTTGCAAGCCTGTCTGCCGGTGCTGAATCTCGGCCTCGATTCGTATCGCGGCTGGGTCGGGGTGATCGTCTATCCGGGCGATTTCGTGATTCCGCGCAGCCTGACTTCGGAAGACGGCGTGGTGCATGAATTCGATGATGAGGTGGCGGGCGAGGCCTGGCAGGACGGGCCGGTGCTGCTTTCCTGGTTCGATGGCCCGGAGGCGGCGGACGGCATGAACGTCGTCATTCACGAGTTCGCGCACAAGCTCGACATGCTGAACGGCCCGCCCGACGGCCTGCCGCCGCTGCACGAGGGCATGCACCGCCAGGCCTGGCTGAACGCCTTCGCGCCGGCTTACGCGGATTTCTGCGCCCGCGTCGAGCACGGGGAAGAAACCTGGATTGATCCTTATGCCGCCGAAGATCCGGCGGAATTTTTCGCCGTGGCAAGCGAGGTGTTCTTTGAGGCGCCGGCGCGCTTGCGGGATGACTATCCGGCGGTGTACGCGCAGCTTTGCCAGTTCTACCGGCAAGACCCGGCGCAAACGCGGAACGCGCCGCCATGATTCCCTGGCTCGAAGGCGCGGCGCCTTTCCCGCCCGCCGCGGAGGCGTTGCGGTATCCCAACGGCCTGCTCTGCGCGGGCGGCGATTTGTCGCCGGGCCGTCTGCTGGCGGCTTACCGCAACGGCATTTTCCCGTGGTTCTCGGCGGGGGAACCGATTCTGTGGTGGAGTCCCGATCCGCGCATGGTACTGTTCCCGGAGGAACTGAAAATCTCGCGCTCGCTGGCGCGGACGCTGCGACGCGGGGGCTACACGGTGCGTCTGGACACCGCTTTCGCCGAGGTGATCCACGCTTGCAGTCTGCCCCGGCCGGGACAGGACGGCACCTGGATCACGCCGTCGATGCAGAAGGCATATCTGCGCCTGCATCAGCTTGGCCATGCGCATTGCGTCGAAACCTGGATCGACGGCGCGCTCGCCGGCGGACTGTACGGCGTTGCCATCGGACGGGCTTTTTATGGCGAATCCATGTTCACCCGCCTCGCCGACGCTTCAAAGATCGCGCTGGCGCATCTGGCACGTTATCTCGAACGGCGCGGATTCGCGGTCATCGACTGCCAGATGAAGACGGCGCATCTGGCGTCGTTCGGCGCGCGGGAAATCCGCCGCGACGAATTGGCGCAAGGGCTGGCCATCTGGACGTGCGAGGGAGAAGCAGAAGCGCGCCGCTGGCCGCCGGAAGACGCCGCGACGCTGTTCGCTGCGGAGGGCGGCGCATGAGCCTGCTGAAAGATTCGCCCTCCTCCTCGCCTTTTGCCCGGCTGCGGTTCTACACCACTTCGCCCTACCCTTGCGCTTATCTGCCGGAGCGCGCCGCCCGCTCGCAGGTGGCCGTGCCCGGTCACCTGATCGACGCCGGCGTGTATGGCGAACTGGTGCGCGCCGGCTTTCGCCGCAGCGGTTTGCTCACCTACCGCCCGAGTTGCGGCGCTTGCCAGGCGTGCGTGCCGGTGCGCCTGCCGGTCGAGCGCTTCGCGCCGAACCGCGCCCAGCGCCGCGCCGTCGCGCTTCACGCCGGCCTCGAAGCGCGTGAACTGCCGCTCGCCTTCTTCGAGGAACATTACGCGCTTTACCGGCGCTATCAGATCCGGCGTCACGCCGGCGGCGGCATGGACGAGGACAGCCGCGAGCAATACGCCCGCTTCCTGCTGCAAAGCCACGTCGACAGCCGCCTGATCGAATTCCGCGAAGGCGACGCGCTGCGCATGGTCAGCGTGGTGGACGTGCTCGCTGACGGCCTCTCCGCCGTCTACACCTTTTTCGATCCGGACGTTGCCGGCGCCAGCTTCGGCACCTGGTGCATTCTGTGGCAGGCCGCGCAATGCCGCGCGCTCGGCCTGCCCCATCTCTACCTCGGCTACTGGATCGGCGCCACCCGCAAGATGGCCTACAAAGCCAGCTTCCGCCCCGTCGAAGGACGCATTCAGGGCGTCTGGCGCGAACTCACAGCGGCGGAGCTGGCGCGGTAGAATCGCGCATGCTCTATGAACTCGCCCGCCCCCTGCTCTTCGCGCTCGATCCTGAAACCGCCCACGATCTGACCCTCGCCGGTCTGCGCGCGGCGCGGACGCTGCGTCTGCCCGCCGCCTGCCGGCCGCCGGCGGCAAAACCGGCGCAGGTGATGGGGCTGACGTTTCCCAACCGCGTCGGGCTGGCCGCCGGCCTCGATAAAAACGGCGCGTGCATCGAAGGGCTGGCCGCGCTCGGCTTCGGCCACATCGAAATCGGCACCGTGACGCCGAGGCCGCAGCCCGGCAATCCGCGCCCGCGCCTGTTCCGCCTGCCGGCGCGCCGGGCCATCATCAACCGCATGGGTTTCAACAACGACGGCGCCGACGCCCTCGCCGCCAACGTGGAACGGGCCGGATACAAAGGCATTCTCGGCATCAACATCGGCAAGAACGCCGACACCCCCATCGAGCGCGCCGCCGACGATTACCTCGCCTGCCTGCGCAAGGTGTACGCTCATGCCAGCTACGTGACGGTGAACATCTCCTCGCCCAACACCCGCAACCTGCGCCAGTTGCAGGATGAATCCGAACTCGACCGGCTGCTCGGAGACATCACGCGCGAACGGGACGCCCTCGCGCAACAACATGGCCGCCGTGTTCCGCTGGCGCTGAAAATCGCGCCCGATCTCGACGAAGCGCAGATTCAATCCATCGCCGATGCCCTGCGCCGCCACCGTGTCGACGCCGCCATCGTCACCAACACCACGCTTTCACGCGAAGGCGTCGAACGCCTTCCCCGCGCCGACGAGAGCGGCGGCCTCTCCGGCGCGCCGCTGTTCGACAAAGCCACCGGCGTGCTCGGCGCGCTGGCGCGGCGGCTCGGCGGCGAGATCCCCCTCATCGGCGTCGGCGGCGTCATGAACGGCAAGGATGCCCGCGCCAAACTCGAAGCCGGCGCGCAACTCGTGCAGCTCTACACCGGCCTCATCTACCGAGGCCCGGCGCTGGTCAAGGAAGCCGTCGAAGCGACGCGGGATTTTTGAGGCGCGGGGAAGAAATGCCAGCCGCGCATCGAGATTTCACAAAGCCAATGTTTTTGCCGCAACCCAACTCGTCGTACTATTGAAACATGAAAGCCAGCCGATATTTCATGGCATTTCTATATCTGCGTGGACGCATGCAATGGGTCTGGGTAACAGTTGCGCTCGGGGCTGTGATTGCATGGCTGCCTGACGTTCAAGCCGCCAATCTGCCGGAGAGTACAAGCAAACTGGTTTTTGCTCGTCAGATCGATCGCGAGTACACCGCTTCATTGGGATTGAAAGGCAGATCTGCCTCGTATGCGTTTACGACACTCTTGGGTGAAGGTTTTCGTTGTGACCTTCATCTTGTTAGCCCTGTCATCGGATTAGATCTGCCACCCTTTACCCAATGCCGTAAGTTGTCATCCGGTTTTGGCCCGCTATGTGATGATTTGGAGATTATGGTTCACTTTGAACGCCAGCCCGAAATTAAATCGCGAGAAGAATTGTTTGAGCGGTTGGATACCGTGCTAGTGGATTTTCCATTGGCGTTTTGCCCTTATCCGGATGAGGTGTCTGTGGAGTTCGTCGGCGCACGTGCCGCTGCCGAACAAGAACTCTCCCAGCAAGTCAACGCCCTGGAATTGATCGGTAACGCCCAATCTGCATACAAAAAGCTTCTCATGCAGGATTACTACTGCGGATTTTTAGCTGCGACAGCTGAAGATGGCGCCACGCCCGCCGAGCCAGCCCGAATGGTTTGCACACGGCGGTGGACGCGCATCCGGTATTGCCACGAGGCAAAACTTGTCATGGATGTGGATTGGCCGAGCGGCGTAACATCCATGACGCAGTTCTACGCCGCGCTACCTAACGCGCAAATCAAGGCTGTGCGCTCAAGCTGCGAGATACCGAACATACGCCCTGATGGGCAGAAGCTATAACGTTCCTTGCGGATGCTGTATCCCCTGTCCGCTGTCCGCTTGCCATATTTTCCAAGCGCTTACGCATGGGTACGGCCTTGGCCGAGCCTTGGCTAGCATGCCGGTCTGACCGATGACGATTGGAGCGCGATTCAATAAAATGCGCGCCCCCCGGTCAAGCCGGTGAGTTCAGCATCAGCGCCATCTATCAGCGCGTGATGGCGCCGTCTTCCACCATCACGTCGTAGGCGTAGCCGGAGCCGAAATCCTTGTCGGTGCGCACGGTGCCGTTCACGATGACCACCTCGCCGGGTTTCGCTTCGCCCGAAGTGGTGATCAGGATGTCGTTGGTGCCTTTGGCCTCGTCGCCGGTGCCGTCGCGCAGGTGCAGCCAGTTCTTGTTCATGATGCCGCTGAGGAACTTGACCACCTTGCCGCGCACGACGACCGGCTTGTCTTTCAGTTGCGCACGCTGGGCGATGATTTCTTCCACCGTTTTCGCATTCGGGCCGCTGGCCTTGGAGACGCGCACGTCGCCGATCTCGGCGGCGGGATTGACGCTGGGATGGCCGGCCGGCAGATCGCGGGAAGCGGCAGGCCCGGCGGCCCAGACGCCCGTGGCCGCCAGCAGCAGCGCGGCGGCGATGCAGGATTTTTTCACGATGACTCCTTTGGGTTGAAAGCGGGAAGAAGATAACTGCATACACCTTCCCCTTCAAGGGGAGGGCTTTGTCGCAATGCGTTTCATGCGCGGCATCGCTCTACTCGGCTTCTTCCATCCAGGCGGACTGGATGGCTTCGAGAATTTTTTCGCCGCAGCGTTGCGGATCGTCGTCGAAGCCGGGCAGCGCCCGCGTCCAGTTCATCAGGTCGACGAAATTGATCTGCGCCGGGTCGACGTCAGGATGGGCGTCGGCGAGCGCGATGGCGATGTCATGAATGTCGGTCCACTTCATTTCTTGTGGCCTTCGGAAACCATGTTGAGGGTGTATTTCGGAATCTCGATCACCAGCGGCGCATCGCCCACTCTGGCCTGGCACGAGAGGCGCGAATTCGGCTCCAGCCCCCAAGCCTTGTCGAGCAGGTCTTCTTCCTGCTCCACCGCTTCTTCGAGGGAATCGAAGCCCTCGCGCACGATGACGTGGCAGGTGGTGCAGGCGCAGGATTTTTCACAGGCGTGTTCGATCTCGATGCCGTTCTCCAGCAGGCCGTCGCAAAGGGTGACGCCGGGCGCGACGTCGATCACGGCGCCGTCCGGGCAAAGCTCGACGTGGGGCAGGATGATGATCTGGGTCATAGCTTGAGTTCGATGACTTTATGGCCGGTGAGCGCGCGCCGGACGCCCTGATCCATGCGGCGGGCGGCGAAATCCTGCGTGGCGGCGTTGAGTGAGTCGATGCCGGCCTTGATGGCGCGGTGATCCGTGCCGGCGATGCGTTTTTTGAGCGCGGCGATTTCTTCCTCGATGTCGTCGCGCTCTTCCCGTCGCAGCAGGGGGCCGTCGGCGGCCAGCGCCGCTTCGACGGCTTCGATCAGGCGTTCGGCCTCGACCTGCTGCTCGCGCAGATTGCGCGCCCGCACGTCGTCGTCGACGCGCGCCATCGAATCCTTCAGCATGCCGGCGATCTCGTCGTCGGTGAGGCCGTAGGAAGGCTTGACGGTGATCGAGGCTTCCACGCCCGAAGTCATTTCGCGCGCCGAAACCGAGAGCAGGCCGTCGGCGTCGACCTGAAAAGTGACGCGGATGCGTGCCGCCCCCGCCACCATCGGCGGAATGCCGCGCAATTCGAACTTCGCCAGCGAGCGGCAGTCGCTCACCAGTTCGCGTTCGCCCTGAACGATGTGAAAACTCATCGCCGTCTGGCCATCCTTGAAGGTGGTGAAGTCCTGCGCCTTGGCAATCGGGATGGTGGCGTTTCTCTGGATGACTTTCTCGACCAGGCCGCCCATCGTTTCCATGCCGAGCGAGAGCGGAATCACATCCAGCAGCAGCCAGTCGTCGGCGCCGGCGCGATTGCCGGCCAGCACGTTGGCCTGCATGGCGGCGCCAAGCGCCACCACTTTCTCCGGGTCGAGATTGGTGAGCGGCTCTTTCTTGAAGTATTCGGCCACGGCGCGCTGCACCTGCGGCATGCGCGTCGCGCCGCCGACCATCACCACGCCCTTGACATCATCCACCGTCAGGCCGGCGTCGCGCAACGCCTTGCGCATCGGCCCGAGCGTTTTCGAGATCAGGGTGCGGGTGATGTCGGCGAAGGCGTCGATGGCGAGCGTGAGATTCACCGTCTCGCCGGTGGACAACTCGGCGTGGATCGGCGCTTCGTCGTGGCTGGTCAGCATCTCTTTCGCTTCGCGCGCCTTCAGCAGCAGGTAGCGCGTGTCCTCGATGGTGGGAAAACGAATCTTCGCTTCGTCGAGCATCCAGCAATACACGCGCTGATCGAAATCGTCGCCGCCGAGCGTCGGGTCGCCGTTGGTGGACAGCACCTCGAAGACGCCGCGCGCGAGTTTCAGGATGGAGATGTCGAACGTGCCGCCGCCGAGATCGAAGACGGCGTACACGCCTTCCGAAGCGTTGTCGAGGCCGTAGGCGATGGCCGCCGCCGTCGGCTCGTTGAGCAGGCGCAGCACGTTCAGTCCGGCCAGTCTGGCGGCGTCCTTGGTCGCCTGGCGCTGGGCATCGTCGAAGTAAGCCGGCACGGTGATGACGGCGCCGACCAGTTCGCCGCCGAGGCTGGCTTCGGCGCGATGGCGCAGCAGCTTGAGGATTTCCGCCGAGACTTCGACCGGGCTTTTCACGCCGGCCACGGTGCGCAGCCGCACCATGCCTTCGGCGTCGAGAAAGTCGTAGGGCATCGACTCGATGTGGGAAACGTCCTTCAGGCCGCGCCCCATGAAACGCTTCGCCGAGACGATGGCGTTGCGCGGATCGGCAGCCTGCGCGCCCTGCGCCGCGTAGCCGACATCGACGCCGCCGCCGGCCTTGTAGCGGACGATGGAAGGCAGCAGGCTGCGCCCCACTTCGTCTTGCAGCACGACGGCGAGGCCGTTGCGCACGGTGGCGACGATGGAATTCGTGGTGCCAAGATCAATGCCGACTGCCAGCCGATGCTGGTGCGGCGCGGCGGACATGCCGGGTTCGGAGATTTGCAGCAGCGCCATCAGGATTCGTCCGCCGGAGATTCGAGCGCATCAAGCGCGTCTTCTATTTCGTGTTCGAGTTTTTCCATGAACATCAGCCGGCGCACCGCGTCGGCTGCCGTAGTGTAGTCATGCGCGTCAAAGCCGCGCTCAATTTCGCCGTGGATGCCTTTGGCATGCCCGGCGAGCCGTTGCATCAGTGTTTCCAGTTCGCCGTGGTTGCCGGCGGCGCGCGCTTCGGCCACCGCCTCGCGCCATTCCATCTGCTCCATCAGGAATGCCGGCGGCATCGCCGTGTTGTTCTCGCCGCTGGCGTCGACGCCAGCCAGACCCAGCAGATAGCGCGCCCGCGCCAGCGGCTGCTTCAGCGCGCGATAGGCTTCGTTCACCTGCGCCGCCCACTGCATCGACAAGCGCCGCTCGGTTTCCGGCAGATGGGCGTGGCGGTCGGGGTGCACCTGGTTCTGCATCGCGTGATAAGCCGCGTCGAGCCGGGCGGCGTCGACGCGATAGGCGCGCGGCAGACCGAACAGCGCGAAGTAATCCTGGCTGAAATCAGGCGCCATCGGGTCGCGGATCAGACGTTGAAACTTTCCCCGCAGCCGCACTGATCCTTGACGTTGGGATTGTTGAACTTGAATCCCTCGTTGAGGCCGTCGCGGGCATAGTCAAGCTCCGTGCCGTCGATGTAGGGCAGGCTCTTCGGGTCCACCAGCACCTTGACGCCGTGGCTCTCGAAAATGATGTCCTCGGGCGCCGTCTCGTCGGCGAACTCCAGCTTGTAGGACATGCCCGAGCAGCCCGAAGTCTTGACGCCGATGCGCACGCCGACGCCCTTGCCGCGCTTGGTGATGAAGTTGGCGACGTGGCTGGCCGCCTTTTCGCTCAATGTGACCGACATGGATTTCCTCTCTTCCTGTGTTGATCGTGTGTGTAAGTTTACGCTTCGTGTTTTTTCTTGTAATCGGCCACGGCCGCCTTGATGGCGTCCTCGGCCAGAATCGAACAGTGGATTTTAACCGGCGGCAGCGCCAGTTCCTCGGCGATCTGCGTGTTTTTGATTTCCAGCGCCTGATCCACCGTCTTGCCCTTCACCCATTCGGTGACGAGCGAGCTGGAAGCGATGGCCGAGCCGCAGCCGTAGGTCTTGAACTTGGCGTCTTCAATGACGCCTTCCTTGTTCACCTTGATTTGCAGCTTCATCACGTCGCCGCAGGCCGGCGCGCCGACCATGCCGGTGCCGATGCCGTCTTCTTCCTTGTCGAAAGCGCCGACGTTGCGCGGGCTTTCGTAGTGGTCAAGCACTTTTTCGCTGTATGACATTTTTGCCGTTCCTCCAAAAAATCAGTATGCCGCTTGGTGCGTCGCTTGGTGCGCCGTTCAGTGCGCGGCCCATTGCACGGTATCGAGATCGACGCCGTCCTGATACATCTCCCACAGCGGCGACATTTCGCGCAGCTTGCCGATCTGCTGACGCAGAAGTTGCACCGTGTAGTCGATCTCCTCGACCGTCGTGAAGCGGCCGATGCTGAAGCGGATCGAGCTATGCGCCAGTTCGTCCTGACGGCCCAGGGCGCGCAGCACGTAAGACGGCTCCAGACTGGCCGAGGTGCAGGCCGAGCCGGAAGACACCGCCACGTCCTTGATCGCCATCATCAGCGACTCGCCTTCGACGAAGGCGAAGCTGACGTTGAGGTTGTGCGGCACGCGCTGTTCCAGATCGCCGTTGAGGAACACCTGGTCGATGCTGGAAAGGCCGTTCCACAAGCGGTCGCGCAGCATGCGGATGCGCTCGTTCTCGGTTGCCATTTCTTCCCGCGCGAGACGGAAGGCTTCGCCCATGCCGACGATCTGATGCGTCGCCAGCGTGCCGGAGCGCAGCCCGCGCTCATGGCCGCCGCCGTGTATCTGCGCCTCCAGACGGATGCGCGGCTTGCGCCGCACGTAGAGGGCGCCGATGCCCTTCGGGCCGTAGGTTTTGTGCGCCGAGAAAGACATCAGGTCGACTTTCAGCCGGCCCAGATCAATCACCACCTTGCCGGTCGCCTGCGCTGCGTCGACATGGAAAATGACGCCCTTCGAGCGGCAGATTTCGCCCATGCGCTCGATCGGCTGGATGACGCCGATCTCGTTGTTGACCATCATCACCGAAGCGAGAATGGTGTCCGGGCGCAGCGCCGCCTCGAAGCGGGCGAGGTCGACCAGGCCGTTCTCCTGCGGATCGAGGTACGTCACCTCGAAGCCCTGGCGCTCCAGTTCACGCATCGTGTCGAGCACCGCCTTGTGCTCGGTCTTCACCGTTATCAGATGCTTGCCCTTGCCCTGATAGAAAAAAGCGGCGCCCTTGATGGCGAGGTTGTTCGATTCGGTGGCGCCGGAAGTCCACACGATCTCTTTCGGATCGGCGTTCACCAGCGCGGCCACCTGCATCCGCGCCGCTTCAACGGCCGCGTCCGCCTCCCAGCCGTAGGCGTGGGAGCGCGAAGCCGGATTGCCGAATTTTTCGACCAGATAAGGAATCATCTTCTCGGCCACGCGCGGATCAACCGGCGTTGTCGCCGAGTAGTCGAGATAGACAGGAAGCTTCAGCATGATGTTCTCCGCATGATGTTCTCCATTATGGTCAGGCGGCCACCGCGGCCAGCCCCTTGAGTTTGCGAACCGTATCCGCCAGCCCTTGCAGGAAGCGGGTAATGTCTTCCCGCGTGTTGGCGCGGCCCGGCGAGACGCGCAGCGCGCCCCGCGCGATGTCCGCCTCGACGCCCATCGCCAATAGCGTGCGCGACGGCTCGGGCGAAACGCTGGAGCAGGCCGAGCCGCTCGCCACGGCGAAGCCGGCGCGGTCGAGTTGCGCCACCAGCGTCTCGCCGTCGATGCCGGCGAGCGTGAAAAATGTCGTGTTCGGCAGGCGCGGCGCGTTGCGGCTGAAAATCGTCGCGCCGAGAGCGGCGATGCCGTCTTCGAGCGTCTCGCGCAGCGCCAGAAGACGCGCCGCGTCTTCCGCCAGCCGCGCCGCCGCCAGTTCGCAGGCGACGCCGAAACCGGCGATGGCGGCAACGTTCTCGGTGCCCGAGCGCAGGGCGCGCTCCTGACCGCCGCCGGAAATCAGCGGCGCGAGTTCGACGCGCTTGTCCAGCACCAGCGCGGCGGCGCCCTTCGGGCCGTAAATCTTGTGCGCCGACACGGTCAGCGCGTTGACGCCGGCAGCGGCGAGGGCGCGAAAATCAATCGCCACTTTTCCCAGCGCCTGCACCGCGTCGGTGTGGAAGCAGGCTTGGCCGCGCAACTGCGTTTGCGCTTGCGCCGCCAGCGCGGGAATGTCTTGCAGCACGCCGGTTTCGTTGTTGGCCAGCATCACCGATATCAGCGCCGGATTTTCCGCCAGCGCGGCGGCGAAAGCGGCTGGCGCAACACGGCCTTCGGCATCCACGGCAATCTCGCGTATTTTCCAGCCGAGGCGTTCGAGGTCGCGCGCCGGTTCGCGCACGCAGGGATGCTCGATCGCCGACACGGCGACAACGCCGGGCTTGAGGCGCGCCGCCGCGCCCTTGATGAACAGATTGTTGGCTTCCGAACCGCCGCTGGTGAACACCACTTCGGTCGGGTGCGCCCCCACCGCCGCCGCCACTTGCTGCCGCGCCGTGTCGACGGCGAGACGGGCGGCGCGGCCATATTCATGGCGGCTGGACGGGTTGCCGTAGCGTTCCGTCAGGAACGGCAGCATCGCGCCCAGCACGCGCCCGTCGAGCGGCGTCGTGGCGTTGTGGTCGAGGCAGATCGGCGCGAACACGCGAAGCTCCCGGTGAATCTCAGACCGGCACCGCCACGCCGCTGTGCCGCGTTCCGCGCAGACGGTTGTCGAGGGTGATTGTCGCCGCGATGGCTTTCGCCTTCGGCTGCTCCACCAGATTGAGGAGCGAAACCGAGGCGAGGTATTCGTGCATGCGCTTGTTGAGGTTGGTCCACAGATCGTGGGTCATGCAGCGTTCCTCGTCCCGGCAGTTTTCGCGCCCGCCGCAATTGGTGGCGTCGAGCGGCTCGTCGACCGCCGCGATGATGTCGGCGACGCTCACTTCGCTCATCACGCGCGCCAGACGGTAGCCGCCGCCGGGGCCGCGCACGCTGGCGACGATGCCGTGGCGGCGCAGCTTGCCGAACAACTGCTCCAGATAGGACAGGGAAATTTTCTGCCGCTCGCTGATGCCGGCCAGCGTCACCGGCCCTTTGCTTTGGCGCTGCGCCAGATCAATCATTGCCGTCACCGCGAAACGGCCTTTGGTTGTCAGTCTCATGTTTCGATCCTCTCCAAAAAAGAACGCTTGCGCGTCCGATATCTGAACTATTAATACCTGAACTATTAGGTCGACTATACAAAAGCCTGTCGGCTCGGTCAACTATTTACTCAACTATTTTACTCAGGTACTGCGGATCGAACTTGTCGGCCGTGGCCAGTTCATCAGCCTTGCAAACGCCGGTTTGTTCAAGAAATTTCAATAACTTATCAAGCCGCTTGTCGGTATCGACGGCATGATCGAGGAGGCCGTGAATGGCTTGCGACAGCGGATCGTCCTGGCTCCCGCTCACGGCATAAGCCGAAAAACCCATCTGACCGGCCTTGATCTCGCGGGCAATTTCGCTGCGGTCTTCGATGATGCGGGCCGGGATGCCGACGGCGGTCGCCCGCGCCGGCACGTCGCGCACGACGACGGCATTGGAGCCGACCTTGGCGCCCTCGCCCAGCGTGATCGGGCCGAGCACTTTGGCGCCGGCGCCGATCACCACGCCGTTGGCCAGCGTCGGATGGCGCTTGCCGCTGTTCCATGACGTGCCGCCGAGCGTGACGCCGTGATACAGCGTGCAATCGTCGCCGATGGTCGCCGTCTCGCCGATCACGACGCCCATGCCGTGGTCGATGAAAAAGCGGCGGCCGATGCCCGCGCCGGGGTGAATCTCGATGCCGGTGAGCCAGCGCGCGACGTGTGAATTCAGGCGCGCCAGCCACTTCAGGCCGTGGCCCCACAGCCAGTGCGAGACGCGATGAAAAATCAGCGCGTGCAGGCCCGGATAGCAAGTCAACACCTCCCAGCGGTTGCGGGCGGCGGGATCGCGGTCGAATACGCAGGCGATGTCTTCACGCAAACGGTCGAACATCTCGGCTTCCTTTTGGCTTTCTTTCTGATGGATGACGCATACCGGCATGGTACAAAAAACCTACGGTTTTAATCAACTTTAATCAACTTTGCTTCCCGGCGGCATGAAGGTTTTCAGCATGCCGCGCAGCAGGCTGATCTCGTCGCGCTCAAGGCCGATGCGGTCGAACAGGCGGCGCAAGCGCGGCATCAGGCGTTTGGGATGGGCCGGATCGAGAAAGCCGCTGTGCGTGACGGCGGCTTCGAGGTGGGCGTAGAAACGGCGGATCTCCTCCGCCGTTGCCGGCGGATGCGCCGGCGCGCGCGGCGCGCCGGGGTCGAGCGCGGCCAGACGCAGCTCGTAGCACATCACCTGCACCGCCGAGGCGAGGTTGAGCGAGGAATACGCCGGATCGGCCGGAATCACCACCGGCAAGCGGCACAGCGCCACCTCCTCGTTCGACAGCCCCGCCGTCTCGTTGCCGAACACCAGCGCCACCGGGCCGTGGACGGCGGCGGCGGCGATTTGCGGCGCGGCTTCGCGCGCCCATTGCGGCGGCGGCGCCATCTCGCGGCGGCGCGCCGTCATGGCGGCGGCGAACACCGTGCCGCCCAGCGCCGCCTCCAGCGTGCCGCAGACGACGGCATGGTCGAGCACGTCGCGCGCGTTCGCGGCGCGAGCGCCGGCGACATCGTCGGCGTCCGGCGGCGGATTCACCAGATACAGCCGCGACAGCCCCATCGTTTTCATGGCGCGGGCGGCGGCGCCGACGTTGCCGGGATGGCTCGGATGGGAGAGGACGATGCGGATGCGGTCGAGAATTTCGGGATCGTTCATGTGAAGCGTTCGGATACAATGCGCTTTCTTCGCTGCCGCGCCGGATTGCAGCACGCTCATTTAAACATCGTCAGACACCGCCAAACACCGGATCCGCCATGCACCCGACACTCAATATCGCCGTCAAGGCCGCGCGCCGCGCCGGCGGCATCATCAACCGCGCCGCCCGCGACATCGAACTCATCAAGGTAGACACCAAGCGCGACAAGGATTTCGTCACCGAAATCGACAAGGCCGCCGAAGCGGCCATCATCGAAACGCTGAAAGAGGCGTATCCGGATCACGCGATTCTAGCAGAGGAGTCCGGCGCTTCCGGCGACTCTGAATACGTCTGGATCATCGACCCGCTCGACGGCACCACCAACTTCATCCACGGCTTTCCGCAATACTGCGTCTCAATCGCCCAGCAGCATCGGGGCACGCTCCAGCACGCGGTGGTCTACGACCCGGCGCGCAACGAACTGTTCACCGCCAGCAAGGGCGCCGGCGCTTTCCTCAACGATCGGCGCATCCGCGTCTCGAAGCGGTTCAAGCTCAACGAATCGCTGATCGGCACCGGCTTCCCCTTCCGCTACTTCGAGCACGTCGACGCCTATCTCGGCATTCTGCGCGAGATGATGCGCAAAGCCGCCGGCGTGCGCCGCCCCGGCGCAGTGGCGCTCGATCTCGCCTGGGTCGCCGCCGGCCGCATCGACGGCTTCTGGGAATTCGGCCTCGCGCCCTGGGACATCGCCGGCGGGGCGCTGCTCATCGCCGAAGCCGGCGGCCTCGTCGGCGATCTGGCCGGCGAAGCCCGCTACCTCGAAACCGGCAACATCGTCGGCGGCAACCCGAAAATTTTCGTCCAGCTTCTGCAAATCATCGCGCCGCACCTGCATGCCGGGCTGCAAGCGTGAGTTGACGGACGCGCTTGCATCAGCCCGCGAATTGCCGGAAAGTGAGAGCGTGACACAGCCATGCGCGACGAACCTCTGAATCCCGCCGCTCCCTCCTCACCGGCGCCCGGCGCGCTGGTGGATCAATATGGCCGGCGGATCACCTACCTGCGCCTGTCGATCACCGACCGCTGCGACTTCCGCTGCTTCTACTGCATGGCGGAAGAAATGGAATTTCTCCCGCGCGATCACCTGCTGAGTCTGGAAGAATGCCTGCGCGTCATCCGCGCCTTCGTCGACATGGGCGTGAGCAAGGTGCGCATCACCGGCGGCGAGCCGCTGGTGCGCCGCAACGCCCTCTGGCTGATGCGCGACGCGGCCCGGCTCGAAGGCTTGCGCGAACTGGTCGTCACCACCAACGGCTCACAACTCGAACGCCACGCCGCCGACATGCGCGCAGCGGGCGTGCGGCGCGTCAACATCAGCCTCGACACGCTGCGGGCGGACCGCTTCAAGACCATCACCCGCGTCGGCGACCTGTCCAAAGTCCTGCGCGGCATCGACGCCGCCGTCGCCGCCGGCTTCAACGGCATCAAGCTCAACACAGTCATGATGCGCGGCGTAAACGACGACGAATTCATCGACCTCGCGCATTTCGCCGTCGACAAAGGCATCGACCTCTCCTTCATCGAAGAAATGCCGCTCGGCGAGGTCGACCGCGCCCGCGCCTACTTCGGTTCCGACGAAGCCCTCGCCCTGCTGCGGCCACACTTTGAACTCGTCAGCTCGGAAGAAACCACCGGCGGACCGGCGCGCTACTGGCGCATCCCCGGCACGCGCACCAAAATCGGTTTCATTTCGCCCCACTCGCACAACTTCTGCGACACCTGCAACCGCGTCCGCATCACCTGCAAAGGCGAGCTGTATCCCTGCCTCGGACAAAACGACGCCGTCTCCCTCATGCCGGCGCTGCGCGCCCACCCTGGCGACGACGCCCCGCTGCGCCAGGCCATCACCGACGCCATGGGCCTGAAACCCAAAGGACACGAATTCGACCCCCAAGCCCCCGGCCCGCAACTGATCCGCTTCATGTCCATGACTGGCGGCTAAAACGGGCTGAGCGCAGCAAAGCCCAGCATCCGACGTTCAACACCCAAAACGCCCAATGCCGGAAACAACAGCATGAAATACAAACGCGCATGGCAAGCTGGCGGCGCGTATTTCTTCACGGTCAATCTGGCTGAGCGATCCCGCACATTGCTGCTGGATCACATCGACCGCTTGCGCGACACAGTGCGTGACGTAAAACAGAATCACCCATTCGACATCCTGGCCTGGGTGGTGTTGCCGGATCACCTGCACACCATCTGGTCCCTGCCTGAAAGCGACAATGATTGCGCCATGCGCTGGATGCTCATCAAGGCCGGTTTTTCCCGCGGCATTCCAAAAGAAGAAACGATACGCGCCACGCGGCAGCGCAAACGCGAGCGGGGAATATGGCAACGGCGCTTCTGGGAACATTTGATTACCGACGAAAATGACCTGCAACGGCATATGGATTACGTCCACATCAATCCGGTCAAGCACGGCCATGTTGCGCGGGCTTCGGAGTGGCCGTACAGTTCCATACACCGTTATATCCGCCAAGGCTGGATGACGGAAAACTGGGCTGCGGAGACAAATGAGCGCTTTGCTGCTGGAGAGCGATAATGATGTTAGGCTTTGTCACGCCTCGTTTCGCGGCTTGGACCGAATCTCATAGGTTGGGCTGCGCGAAGCAAAGCCCAACATTGGCGGTAACAATGAGCGCCGCAGTCTTGTTTTGCTTCACATGTTGGGCTTCGCTGTGCTCAGCCCAACCTACGTGAACTGCTCTGATTAGCGATTTTCTTCCTACAAAAGCCGCTTCACCTGCTTCTCCGCAAACATGCCCATAACCAATTTGACATGTGGCTTGCCTTGGAGGCATCCTGCGGTAATCCTTGCTGTGGCAATAGTCTTTATAGGTCTTGCGGCAATTTATATCGAAACATTTGTTCTTCCCCCGGACAGTCCTTATACCCCCTTTGCTCAAAAAAATCTTTTACTTACTATTGCCTCGATAGCCGGTTCAGTGCTATGGGCATACCTTGTTCTTTGCATGATTGCATGGCCGTTTGAATATTTGCCAAACAGGTCTTTAACCCTTCCCTCCGACATCTATGAGAGACGCGAAAAAATCATGATTGGCCTTGGTTATTTACTTGAGGTTATTACAATATTATTTGGAATGTATATAGTGTACCGAGATCTTGCATATATGCAAACGTTATAACAACATCAATAGCCCACTCAGAGTTCATAGGTTGGGCTGCGCGAAGCAAAGCTCAACATGGACGGTGGCAGTGAGCGCCGCAGTCTTGTTTTGCTTCACATGTTGGGCTTCGCTGTGCTCAGCCCAATCTACGCGAACTAAAACGGTTTCGTTTAAATCCTTTGACAGGAGATTTCCAGTGGAGCAACTGAAAAAACTGATAAGCACTTTCGTCCAAGGGATCGCCTTCGGTGCCGGGTTTTTTATTGTGACCTGGGGCGTATATTTCCTGTTTCAAGGAACATCGTTGGAGAAGCAATGGGCAAGTGCGGACACCGGCGCCGAATCCATGTCAAGTCAGAATTTTCGGACCGAATGGAACGCCGCGAAGAAGCTGACCATTTCTAACGTTGAAGAGCATATTGCCGGCGACCGCACGTACTTCACTGGAACAGTTACAAATAACGGCGACATGCCTGCATCTGCAATCAGCATCGAGGTCAACCTGTTCAAGCAGGATAAATTCGTCGATCAGTACTCCACTTACATATCCAGCACAGTTAGTCCAGGCGAGTCTCGATATTTCAAGATTTCGTGCGGGTGTAAAGATACTCCACCCGCAGAACATGACAGCTACAAAATCCAAGTGTCTGGCGGCTTCTAGCGCACGGAGCATGAGCCGCATGAAAATAACCGGCCTCATCCTCGCTGGCGGTTTGGGCCGGCGCATGGGCGGGCGCGACAAGGGGCTGCAATCTTTTCGCGGCAAACCGCTGGCGGCGTGGGCCATTGAACGCCTCGCGCCGCAGGTTGACACCCTGCTCGTCAACGCCAACCAGAATCCGGATGCTTACACCGCTTTCGGCCATCCCGTTGTCACCGACCGCATCGGCGGCTTCGCCGGCCCGCTAGCCGGCGTGCACGCCGGCTTGTCCATCTGCGAAACGCCGCTGCTCCTCAGTGCGCCCTGCGATTCGCCCTTCCTGCCGGACGATCTGGCGGCGCGGCTGCGCGCGGCGCTGGAGGCGGCGGATGCCGAAATCGCCGTGGCGAGAACCGGCCAGCGGCGGCATTCGGTATTCGCCCTGCTCCGCCGCGAAACGCTCGCCAGCCTGACGGCTTTTCTCGCCGCCGGCGGCCGCAAGGTCGAAGCCTGGCACGCCACGCTGCGCACAGCCGAAGCGCCGTTCGCCGACGAACACGCTTTCGCCAACATCAATACACTCGAAGAATTGGGTCAGTTGGAGCCGTAAACGTCTACTGCGGTTCGGGAGGCAGGGATGGCTCCTTCGGCGCGGCGGCGAGCGGCGACGGCTCGATGCCGTCCAGATCGACGCCTTCGATGCGGGCGAAGTGGCCGGTGATTTTCCGGCTGCTGATCTGCACGTCCTGCACGTCCTTCTGCGCCAGGTCGATATGCGCGGCCAGCTTCTGCATGCGCTCGTCGAAGCGGGCGAAATCCTTCGCCAGCTTGCCCAGCGCATCCTTGATGATGTGAATCTGACGCCGCGTTTCAACATCCTTCAGCACCGCGCGGGCGGTGTTGAGAACAGCCATCAAGGTCGTCGGCGAGACGATCCAGACGCGCTTCTGCAAGGCATGGTTCACCACTTCGGCGTGGTAAGCGTGAATCTCGGCGAAGACGGCCTCCGCCGGCACGAACATCACGGCGCCGTCGGAGGTTTCGTTGGCGATGATGTACTTCGAGGCGATGGCGTCGATGTGTCGCTTCAGGTCGGCGCGGAAACCCGTCTGCGCGGCGCGGCGCTCGAACTCGGCGGCGTCCGGCGCAAACATGCGATGGTAATTTTCGAGCGGAAACTTGGCGTCCACCGCCACCAGGCCAGTCGGCTCGGGCAGCCTCAGCACGCAATCGGCGCGCATGCCGTTGGAGAGGGTGTGCTGGAACGCGAAGCTGCCCGGCGGCAGGATGTTGCGCACCAGCGCCTCCAACTGCACTTCGCCGAACGCGCCGCGCGCCTTCTTGTCGCCGAGCAATTCCTGCAAGCCGACGACGTTGCTGGTCAAGCCGTCGATCTTCTTCTGCGCCTCGTCGATGGTCGCCAGCCGCGCCATGACATTGGCAAACGTCTCATTGGTCTTCTTGAAGCCTTCGTCAAGGCGCTCGCTGACGCGACCGCTGATCTGTTCCAGCCGCTCGTTGATGCCGCGAGTCAGGCTTTCCATGCTGGCGGAAAGCTGCGCCGTGGCCTGCGCCAGCCCCGTTTGCAGCAGCGCGCGATCGGCGCGCGCCTGCTCGGCCTGCGTCGTCATGATTCGCTCGATGACCTGGGCGCGCAACTGATCCTGCCGCGCCTGAAAAGAGGCATTCAATTCCGCCAGCGTCTTCTGCAGCCGCTCGCCCGACTCGGCGCTCTGCGAGAGAAAACGGTCGCCCTGACGATTGAGGCCGTCATGCACATCGGCCAGCATGGCGCGCTGCCCCTCCGCCAGCGTCGCTTCAACGCCAGCCGCCAAATCCCTTACCGCCGCCCGCAACACGGCAACGCGCCAAAGCACAAAAATCAACGCCCCGGCCACCGCCAGCAACAGCAAAACAATCCAGAAGTCGGGCATGGTTTTCTCTTACTCTTTCATCAATGTTTTTTGCACTGTATCACCGTCGCGCCCCGCTCATGCCAGCGCCCGCAGGCTTTGCAGGGTTGGGGCGCGCAGAGCGCGGCGGGTGCCGGCGAGGCCGGCGAGGGTGATGCCGAGCGCGCCGCAGGCGATGCCGACCGGCAGCGCGAGCCAGGCCGGTTGATAGGGGAACTGGAAGACGAAGCGGCCCAGCAGCGCGCTGATGATGATCGCGCCGACGCCGGCGGTGACGCCGGCGATCACGCCGAGCGCGACGAATTCGGCGGTCAACGCCGCCCGCAGTTGCCGGTTGCGGGCGCCGAGGGCGCGCATGACGGCGATTTCGTATTCGCGCTCGCCGTGGGTCGATTCCAGCGCGGCGTACAGCACGATAAGACCGGCAGCGAGGGAAAAAGCGAAGACGAACTGCACGGCTTGCGCCAGTTGATCCATCACCGACTGGAACTGCCGCAGGATGGCGGCAACGTCGATCACGGTCAGGTTTGGATACGCCGCCGCGAGTTCGCCGACGAAGCCGGCTTTGTCCGGCGGCAGATGAAAGCTGGTGATGTAGCTGGCGGGATACGGATCGAGCACGCCCGGCGGCGTGATGACAAAGAAATTGACGCGCATGGAATCCCAGTCGAGCTTGCGCAGCGAGGTGATGGCGCCTTCGAGCCGCTGGCCGGCGATCTCGTAACGCAGCGTGTCGCCCTTCTTCAAGCGCAGGGTGTCGGCCAATCCCTGCTCGACGGAAAACTGCGGCTGGCCGGCATCCGGCGGCGCGAACCAGCGTCCGGCGGTGAGCGAATTGCCTTCCGGCAGATCAGCCATCCAGGATAAATTGAATTCGCGTTCGATCAGACGCCGGGCGCGCTCCTCGGCATAATCCGCCGCCGCTACCGGACGGCCATTCACCGCCATCAGACGGCCGCGCACCATCGGCAGCAGCGCCGGCGGCGTCAATCCATGCGCGGCGAAAAAGGCATGCACCGGATCGCGCTGCTCCGGCTGAATGTTGATGACAAAGCGATTGGGCGCGTCCGGCGGCATGCTGCGCTTCCAGGACGCGAGCAGATCGTCGCGCGCCAGCGTCAGCAGCAGCAAGGTCGTCAAGCCGAGGCCGAGCGCCACCGCCTGAATCACGCTGGCGCCGGGTCGCCGGTAGAGCGCGGCGATGCCGTAGCGCCAGCCCGCGCCGGCGGCGCCGCGCAAACGCCCCGCCGCCGCCAGCGCCAAACGCGCCACGCCGGCATACACCAGCACCGCCAGCGAGAACAGGCCGAGCACCCACAAGCCCAGTCCGAGATCCGCCGCCATCCACAACATCAAGCCCGCCAACACCACCGCGCCGAGCGCGTAGCCGCTCCAAGCCAGCGGCTCGGCCCCGGCCCACTCGCGGCGCAGCACGCGCACCGTCGGCACATTGCGCAAACGCGCCAGCGGCGGCAGGGCGAAACCGGCCAGCAGCGCCAAGCCGACGGCGAAGCCGTAAGCGAGCGGCAGCAGGGACGGCGGCGGCAGCGCCACTGTCAGCAGACTCGCCAGCAGGCGTTCGAGCGCAAACTGGGCGCCGAAACCGATCACGCAGCCGAGCGCCGAAACGAAAGCGCCGAAGAGCAGAAATTCGCCAAGATGAATGCGCATCAACTGTTTTTCGCGCGCGCCAAAACAGCGCATGACGGCGCAGCCGTCAAGATGCCGCTGCATGAAGCGGCGCGCCGCCAAACCGACGGCAACCGCCGCCAGCGCCGCCGCCAGCAGCGCGGCCAGGCGCAGGAATTTTTCAGCGCGGTCGAGCGCATTGCGCACCTCGGGCCGGGCATTGTCGAGCGTTTCGATGCGTTCACCGCGGCCAAGATGTTGTTCCGCCCACTGCTGATAGGCGGCGACGGCCTGTGCCTCGCCGGCCAGATGCAAACGCCATGTGACGCGGCTGCCGGTCTGGATCAGCCCGGTCGCCGGCAGATCGGCGGCGTGCATCATCAGCCTCGGCGCGATGTTGAAAAAATTGATGCCGCGATCCGGCTCCAGCGTCAGCACCGCCGCGACGGAAAACTCGGCATTGCCGAGCCGCACGGTGTCGCCCGTCTTCGCGCTGAGCGCCGCCGTGAGCCGCTCATCGAGCCAGACCGCGCCGCGCGCGGGCGCCGCCGCTGCCTCGGCGTCGGGCGCGTTCAGCGCCGGCGCGCTGCGCAGCGCGCCGCGCAACGGATAGCCGGGTTCGACAGCCTTGATGTCGGCCAGATGACTGACGCCGTTTGCCGTTGTCATGCTCGGAAAACTGGCGCTGCCGACCACGCGCAGCCCGCGCCGTTCCGCCTCCGCCCGATAAACCGCATCCCAGGGATGATCGGCCAGCAGCAGCAGATCGCCGCCGAGGAGTTGATGCGCCTCCCGCGCCAGCGCCCGCGACAGCCGGTCGGAAAAGAAACTCACGCTGGATAAACTGGCGACGGCGACAACAAGCGCCAGCCCGAGCAGGCGCAATTCCCCCGCGCGCCAATCCCGCTTCAACATCCGCCAGGAAAGCAGCCAGTCGTTCAACTCAACTCCCGCAGTTTATCCACCGCCTGCTCCACCCGTTCCAGCGCGATTACCTCGATACCGCGAATCGCTTGTTTCGGCGCGTTGGCTTGCGGGATCAAGGCTTGCGTGAAGCCGAGTTTGGCGGCTTCCTTGAGGCGTTCCTGACCACGTGGCGCGGGGCGTATCTCTCCCGCCAGACCAATCTCGCCGAAGGCGATCAATTTTTGCGGCAGCGGACGGTTGCGCAGGCTGGAAACGATCGCCAGCAGAACGGCAAGATCTGCCGCCGGCTCGGCGATCCTGACGCCGCCGACGGCATTCACGAACACGTCCTGATCGAAACAGGCGACGCCGGCGTGGCGGTGCAGCACGGCCAGCAGCATCGCCAGACGGTTCTGTTCGAGGCCGACGCAGAGCCGGCGCGGGCTGGGCGAGTGCGCTTCGTCGACCAGCGCCTGAATTTCCACCAGCAGCGGGCGCGTGCCCTCCTGCGTCACCAGCACGCAGGAACCGGCCACCTGCTGGCCATGCTGCGAGAGAAACAGCGCCGACGGATTGGCGACGCCGCGCAGCCCTTTATCGGTCATGGCGAAAACACCCAGTTCGTTCACCGCGCCGAAGCGGTTCTTAACGGCGCGGATGAGGCGGAAGCTGGAATTCGGATCGCCCTCGAAATACAGCACGGTATCGACGATGTGTTCGAGCACGCGCGGCCCGGCCAGCGCGCCCTCCTTCGTCACATGGCCGACGAAAATAATGCAGGTGCCGGACTGCTTCGCCCAGCGCGTCAGTTGCGCCGCGCACTCGCGCACCTGCGCCACCGAGCCGGGCGCCGATTGCAGGGCGTCCGAATACAAGGTCTGGATCGAATCAATGACGGCGATGCGCGGCTTGTGCTCGCCCAGCACGGCGAGAATTTTTTCGAGATGGATTTCCGTCAGCAGCCGCAAGCCGCCGACATCCAGCCGCAAACGCTGCGCGCGCAACGCCACCTGCTCGCCGGATTCCTCGCCGGAAACGTAAAGCGCCGTCTGACGCCCCGCCAACCGGGCCAGCGCCTGCAACAACAGCGTCGACTTGCCGATGCCCGGATCGCCGCCGATCAACACCACGCCGCCGGCCACCAGCCCGCCGCCCAGCACGCGGTCGAACTCCTCGATGCCGCTGGCAACCCGCGCCTCCTCATGCGGATGGATTTCCGCCAGCAACTGCAAGCCGCCGCTGCCGGCAAGAGCGGCGAACCGTTGCCGCGTTGTCGTCTCGGCGAAGGTTTCGATCAGCGTGTTCCAGGCCGCGCAATGCGGGCACTGGCCCTGCCACTTCGGCGTCTGGCCGCCGCATTCGTTGCAGGCGTAGATGATTTTTTGTTTGCTCATGATTGCGCGACGTTACCCCATCCCCATCCCGGCCTTCCCCTTGAAGGGGAGGGTTCGTAAGCTGTGCCTCCCCTTGAAGGGGAGGGCTTATGACTCCTTCCCCTTCAAGGGGAAGGCCGGGATGGGGATGGGGTTAAAAACTTCATTGAAGAAAAATCCGCTTCACTCATCCAGCCTGCAAGCCTACCCGCCGCCAGGCTCACCCGGCGAGCCTGTCATGTTTTCTCGACCACCGGCACGCGCGGCGCCAGCGCGCACAGCAGTTCGTAGCTGATGGTGCCGGCGGCGGCGGCGACTTCGTCGACCGGCAGCCCCTCGCCCCACAGCACCACCGGCGAGCCGATGCCGGCCTCGGGCATGCCGTCCAGATCGACCGCGAGCATGTCCATCGAGACGCGGCCAAGGGTGCGCGCGCGGCGGCCGTCGATCAGCACCGGCGTGCCGCTCGGCGCATGGCGCGGGTAGCCGTCGGCATAACCGCAGGCGACGACGCCGACGCGCATGGGCCGCTCGGCGGTGAAGATACCGCCGTAGCCGACGCGCTCGCCGGCGGCGATTTCGCGCGCGGCGATGAGTTCGCTGGAGAGCGTCATCACCGGACGCAGGCCGAGCGCCTCGGCGCTTTCCTCCTGCGGAAAAGGCGAAGCGCCATACAGCATGATGCCGGGCCGAACCCAGCCGCGATGCGTTTCGGGAAAGCGCAGCAGCGCCGCCGAATTGGCGAGGCTGACGGGCTGTCCGCAGCCGGCGGCGGCTTCCTCGAAACACGCCATCTGCCAGGCGATGCCGCGCGCCATGTCGGCGTCGGCAAAATGCGTCATCAAGGTTACATCGCGCACATTGAGCGAAGTTTCCAGCGCCGTCAGCGCGGCCGGGCATTCTTCCGCCGACAGGCCGAGCCGGTTCATGCCCGTATTCAATTTCAGATACACCGGCAACCGGATCGGCAACACGGCCTCGGTCAGCAGCGCCACTTGTTCCAGCGTGTGCACCACCGGCGTCAGGCTGTACTCGACGAACAGCGGCAATTCATGGGCGGCGAAAAAACCTTCGAGCAGCAAAATGGGCTGGCGGTAACCGGCTTCGCGCAACGCGATGGCGTCAGCGAGATCAAGCAGCGCGAAGCCGTCGGCTTGCCCGGCGAGCGCCGCCGCCGTCCGCATCAGGCCGTGGCCGTAGGCATTCGCCTTGATGACCGCCCACACGCCGGCGCCGCCGGCGCGCGCGCGGGCGACGGCGAAGTTGCCGCGCAAGGCGGCAAGATCAATGGCGGCGCGGATCGGGCGGGTCAAGGCGAAGCCAGTAAGGGAAATCAGCCCTGCTCGGCGGCAAACTGTTTCAGCTTGGCGCCGGCGAAATCGACAAATGTATTCACCAGCCGCGAGCGGAATTTCTCCTTCGGATAGACCATCGACAGCGTGCGCGTCAGGCGCGGCTTGAGCGGAATGGCGAGCAGGTCGCCGAGGCGCTTTTCCTTCGCCACCGACGCGCGTGACAAAATGGCGAAGCCGATGCCCGTTTCCACCACGCCCTTGATCGCCTCCGGGCTGCCCAGTTCGATGACGGTGTTGAGCCGTTCCGGCGGCACGCCGGCCTCGCGGAAGTAAGTATCGGTCACTTCGCGCGTGCCCGAACCCGGCTCGCGACTGACGAACGGATGCGTCGCCAGCAACTGCGGCGTCAATTCCCGGTTCCGGGCCAGCGGCGAACCGGGTGCGCAGATCACCATCAATTCATCGTCGCAACAGACCTCGCATTGCAGATTGGCCTGATGCGAGGGCGCTTCGATGAGGCCGATGTCCAGCGTGTGCTCGACGACGCGCGTCTCGATTGATTCCGAATTGGCGACGATCAGGCGCGGCCTCACATTCGGATGCTTCGACTTGAATTCGCCCAGAATGCGCGGCAGCATGAACTCGGCGATGCTGGTGCTGGCGCCGAGCAGCAGCGGCCCGCCGACCTGGCCGGTCATCTCCGCCAGCCGCACATCCAGTTCCGACGACAGGCCAAGAATGCGCTCCGCATACTCCAGCACCGTCTCCCCGGCCGGCGTCAGGGAAATCCTGCCGTGGCCGCGATCAAACAAACGGGTATTGAAATGCTCCTCAAGCTGCTTGACCTGAAACGTCACCGCCGGCTGCGTCATGAACAGCACTTCCGCCGCCTTGGTAAACGACAACTGCTTGGCGACAGCATGAAAAACCTGCAATCTCCGATCAGCCATAAGTAGCCCCTCTCGCCTCCTTTTATGAACCGCTATTCAAGCACAAATCAGGTAAGCAAGATAGCCTCGCCAGACTGCCCATCCGGTTTGCTGAAATATCAAAACAGGAAAGCGCTGGCGGGGCCAGAATAGCCGCGCCTTGCACAAAACAATTTTTAAAATTAGTAAGTTATATCTGTGCCGAAATGAGTCTTGCCCAAAGCCAAGCGCCTACTGCTGGTCGACGATTCTCAAAAATCCGATGTCCACCAAAAGACGCTCGACAGTTTTTTCGGCAGCCCAGTGAATGGCTTCTCCGCTGCTCCGGGACAAGTACCAGCCAAGAGGCGCTCTTCTCTGGTTGTTCCCCGAAAAGCAGATAAATGCGTTCCGGTTCAGGCACTCTGGCCTGTCCTGAACAGAAGAATCATTTTTCGGGAGATTTGCCGCGCAGGTTTTGTCAAATCCATCGAAATAGTCAAGGCGAAGCTGCGGCGAGACGACGCGGTCGATGATATGCGGCATCTGACGGACGCTCAAGCTGCGGACTTCCTCCTCGGCGTGAGCTTCGCGCGTCGCCATATAGGTATCGACTCCCGACCATCCTTGATACAAAGACTGTTCCCATGCGCCAAGCTTGCGCTGCACGTTTTTTATCTCCGGCGTATCCAGGGACGGCCCTCCAAACCACCCTTTCCGGGTCGCCGTATCGAAAAAATCGTCACATCTTTTATCCGTCTTGTTTTCCAGCGCGTTACCGTTGATACGCGCGATGACAATCTTTCCGGTCAGTTTGTTATGAACGTAGGCTTCACTCAGCATGTCCCGAAGTGTTGCCGCGCCTGAATTGTCGAAATATCCGCCATCGGCAAGCCATTTTGTTTTTTCGTCGACAAGAATGGAACCGACAGGAGAAATCAGGGGAAAGCGCGCACTGTGCAGGGTGGCTACGCCAATCGGAACATGCATGAACGCATTGCCCTGCGGATACCAGTCGACATTGGAAAAGACGAAACGATCTCCTGTATCGACGTCCGTGGCGGTAAACAGCAGCACCGGACCGCCGCTATCAAAGCCAGCTTTTGACTCTCCGAGCGTAGCCGCAAACGCAAACCGCTGCTTCGGTGCAACGAAATCGTCCGAAGGATCTTGAGCACGCATGGCTTCACGCGCCCCTAGCTGCCAACTGTCCAGCAAAGCCTGGCCGCGCTGCGCCTCCCACCGCACGAAATCGGTCGTCAGCATGAATATCAGGGGCAGCGTCAAATGATCCGTCAGCAAAACGCCGTAAACAAGGTTTCTCAATGGAAACTCTCCCGGAAGCTGCATTGCGATACGTTGTTGCTTGCAGTGGGCCCAAGGATCGCCCGATGCGGGGTTACGCTTCTTTGCCAGCCGGATAAGTTCGGCGCGCATCGCGGCCCATGTCGCAATCCCGAGGCTTCCCCCGGAGACGCCGCTTGCCGCGAAGACATGCGACCCGAAATCTCCGCATGACAGGTCGTCCGACAGGGCAAGGACTTCAGCCGTGAAGAGCGCGGCGCGCAATCCGCCGCCATCGGCATGAATTGCAAGTTGCAGTCCGCCCGAAACAGCAACATTATTTTTTGGCGTTGCCCGAATCTGGCTCGGCACAGCATCCGCCGTATCAACGATCACCGTATCAGCAACCGTTGTTGTGCCAAGAGGTCCCGGGGCAAGCCATTCCTGTCCTGGCTTTTCACGGTGAAATACGAGTAATACGATGAGCGCTCCTGTCAAAAGGGGGCCAAGCCAGGGCAAACGCTCCCGCAAACGCCGCACGACGAGCACGCCACAGGCCAGTACTGAAGCGAGCCATGCCAGCCACGCGAAAGCGATCGGTATGCTGCCGACCGCGAACAATATGGCCGCCATATCCAATGGCCAGGGATACAAAAACATGGCAGCCCCAACCATCAGGGTAAGCAGAAAGGCCACGACGGCAAGCAGTCCGATCGACTGACCGTCCCGGGCAGGAAAAGACAGCCCGTAAAAACGGATGACGAGCCATGCGAGGGCGGGTGTTATGGTGCTCACCGCATTGGCCAGAATTGTCTCGTCAGCCTGCTTAAAAGCCGCATAAAAGAACAAGCACACAAGCACGCCCATGAAGCCCAAACAGGCGCAAAATTTCAGTATGGGCGGTTTGTTCCACAGAAACCATGGCGCCAGAACAAAAACGGAAAAGAGCAGCAGAATCACGCCTGTAACAACCATATCCGACGCCACGCTGGCAGCTCCAGACACGTATGACAAATATGCTGAATGAATTATAAAAAACGTGCCGATGAAGACAAAGCCCGCATACCTGGAGACAACCTGCCGGCGTTTCTCATCATGCCCGGACAATGCCCCCGTAACCCGGACAACAAGCGCCAGAACCAGAGCGAGGAAAAATCCCGCAAGCCAGAAGGAGGCGTAAGTTGTGGCGCCATACCAACGAAAGCCGGGCAGCATGCCCCGTCCCCCAAGCATCAAGGTATCGGCAATACCCGACAGAATGTCGCGCGTTTGGCCTTGCAGTGCCATCAGCGCAATGAGCGCAAGCAAGCTCAAGGTGCCGACCCATGCGCCGACCGCGACTGACCACCATTCGGGCATGCGGCCAAAAACGTCAACCACGACTGCCCACCATTCGGCCATGCGGCCCAAAAAGCGGCGCAATTTATCGCTCAGGGAGAATCGTTCAGGATTGTCAGGTTCGGGGCGATTCATCATCTCCTCCCAACTTATTTATCGCGGCAAGCCCCGGCTCTGTCGGGCGCTTGATCCATACGTCATGAATTCTGGCGTTTTCATGGATTACGAGCGAAAGAGTAGCAAAATCTGAAAGGGAAGTTGCAAGAAAACCGGGGGGCTTCGGCTGATTCCGGGCAACGCGCGCCCGGCGGGTATGCGCGCTTTCGTGGTATAAAGCCGCCACTCCACACGCACAATAACGCTGACGCCGCCTTCCCCCGGCAGTGCTTCCGTGACATGAATCTCGGTTTCTACATCATCATGGCGGCGCAGTTTTTTTCCGCGCTGGCGGATAACGCGCTGTTGATCGCCGCCATCGCCATGCTGCGGGACATCCACGCCCCGGCAGAGTACGAGCCGCTGCTGAAACTGTTTTTCACCGGTTCCTATGTCGCGCTGGCGGCTTTCGTCGGCGCCTTCGCCGATTCAATGGCCAAGGGCCGCGTGATGCTCATCAGCAACACCGTCAAGATCGCCGGCTGCGTTCTGCTGCTGGCGGCCACCGCGCCCATGCTCGGACTGACCGGCATCCCGCTCGATTTTTATGTGCTGTTCGCGTATGCCGTCGTCGGCCTCGGCGCCGCCGCCTACTCGCCGGCGAAGTACGGCATCCTCACCGAGTATTTGCAGCACGACAAGCTGGTCGTCGCCAACGGCTGGATCGAGGGCCTGACGGTGATCGCCATCATTCTCGGCACGACGCTGGGCGGGGTGCTCATCAATCCGTCGGTGAGCAGTTTTCTGCTGCGCATCAATATCCCCGGCATCGACACGTCGGCGCAAATCGCCGTGCTGGCGATTCTGCTGCTGTATCTGATCGCCGCCATTTTCAACTGCTACATTCCGAACACCGGCGTTGAGCGCAAGCCGCTGCACAAGAATCCGGCTTATCTGATGCGCGAATTCTGGCATTGCGTGCGCCTACTCTGGCGCGACAAGCTGGGGCAGATTTCGCTTGCCGTTACCACCCTGTTCTGGGGCGCCGGCGCGACCTTGCAATTCATCGTTCTGAAATGGGCTGACGAGGCGCTCGGCCTGCCGCTCGACAAGGCCACCGTTTTGCAAGGCGTGGTGGCGCTCGGCATCGCCGCCGGGGCCATCATCGCCGCCCGCACCGTCTCTCTCGACAAATCGGTGAAGGTGCTGCCGGTCGGCATCGGCATGGGTTTCGCTGTGGTGGGCATGATGTTCGTCACCGGCTTGCCGCTGGCGCTGGTGATGATGGTGGTGATCGGCATCATGGCGGGCTTGTTCGTGGTGCCGATGAACGCCCTGCTGCAACATCGCGGCCACATCCTGATCGGCGCCGGCCATTCCATCGCCGTGCAGAACTTCAACGAGAACGCCAGCATTCTGGTCATGCTCGGGCTGTATGCCGTGCTGATTTATCTCGATCTGCCGATCCGCATCGTGATTCTTCTCTTCGGCTTGTTCGTCAGCCTGACGATGCTGCTGGTGCGGCTCTGGCATGACCGCAACATGCGCGCCCACGGCGAGGAACTGGAACAGCTTCTCGCCGCCGCCAAGAACGTCAACGCCGGACACTGAAAACAGGCGCTCAGCCGCCGGCGTCTTGCCGTTCTTTCATGACGCGCCGCGCGAAGCAGAGGTCTTCCCAGGCTTTTGTTTTATCGGTCAGGTTGCGCAGCAGATAAGCCGGATGGTAGGTAACGATGAGCGGGATGCCGCCGTGCTCGAACAGCCGTCCTCTGGCGGCACCGACCCTGACTTCCGCGTCGAGCAGCGTTTCCGCCGCCGGTTTGCCGAGCGCGACGATCAGCCGGGGCCGGATCAACCCGATCTGCCGCCGCAGGTAAGGAAAGCAAGCGGCGGTTTCCTCCGGCTCCGGCGTGCGGTTGCCGGGCGGACGGCATTTCACCACGTTGCCGATATACACGTTGTCGCCGCGTTTCAGGTTGATCGCCGCCAGCATCGCGTCGAGCAGCCGTCCCGCCTGACCGACGAACGGCTCGCCGCTCTCGTCTTCTTCCGCGCCCGGACCTTCGCCGATAAACAGCCAGTCAGCCGCGATGTCGCCGACGCCGAATACGGTTTTCTTGCGCCGTTCGCACAGGCGGCAATCGCGGCAGCCGGACACCGCCGCAGTGAGTTCATCCCAGCCCAGCGCGGCAATGCGTTGCATGCGCGAATCGGGCGCAAGGCTTGCGCCTTCGGCAAGCGCGGATGGAAGAGCGGGCGGCGGCGCGGGTGAATCGAGTGAAACGTCAACCGCCGGCTCATCCGTCAACTTCTCCGCCGGTTTGTCCCGCAGCCGCCACAGCGGCGCGAGGCCCATCTCGCGCAAAATGCGTTCACGTCTTGTCATCGGCATGCTCATAAAGTCAGCGTCATCACCACGGCATCTTCACGCGCCCCGCCCGCCGGGTAATAGCCCTTGCGCCGGCCAATCGTTTTGAAACCGAGCCGGGCGTACAAGCCCTGCCCTGCCGCGTTGGAAGGCCGCACTTCGAGAAACATGTGCTTGCCGCCGTGCGAACGCGCCACGTCGAACAGATGGCGCATGATGAGCAGGCCATAGCCGCGCCGCTGCCAGTCCGGCGCGACCGTGATGTTGAGCAGGTGCGCTTCGTCGAGCGCCATCATTACAAGCGCATAGCCGATCAGCTCGCCATCGCGCCGGCAGCACCAGGCGCTGTAACCAGCGGCAAGCGAATCGGTGAAGTTGGCCCGCGTCCAGGGAAAACGGTAAGCGCGCTGCTCCAGCGCCAGCACGGCATCCACATCTTCCAACCGCATCGGCGCGAAATCCGGTTCGCTGCGTTTCAGTATCGCGTTCATCGCTTGCTCATGCTTTTCCGCCGAGCGCGATGCGCTCGCGGCTGGTCAACGCCACTTTATCGCGGACGTAAAGCGGCGCCGCCTGCGCCGGGTCGATGCCCTCGCCGCGCGCGAAACGCGGGGCGGCCAGACGCAACACGGCGGCGGCGCGTGGTCTGGCGGCGGCATCCGTCACGCTGACCGCCTCCCCCAGCCGGGCCGCCAGCGCCGCGCCGTAAGCGGCGAAGCCGCTGCCGCAGCCGCGCCATCCAGCGCCGGGCGGCAACGGCACCTGCGTCGGAGCGGCAACCGCCGGCGCGAGAATCGTCTCAAGCGTTTCGCCGCGCACCCGATACGCCGCGCAATAGACTTCGTTCATGCGCGCATCGGCGCAGGCGTACACCGCGCCCTCTCCCGCGCCGAGCGCCAATGCTTCGAGGCTGCCGATGCCGAGAACGGGCAGCCCGGCGCCGACCGCCAAGCCCTGCGCGACGCCGCAGGCCAGCCGCAAGCCGGTGAACGCGCCGGGGCCGGCGCCAAATGCGATGCCGTCCAGATCGCCGAAATCGAGATTCGCTTCGTCGAGCAGCGCCCGCGTCAGCGGCAGGGCGATCTCTGAGTGGGAAACGCCAAGCTCGCCCTCGCGTTCCACGATGCGGCCATCGAGGAAAAGCGCGGCGGTGTACAGATCGGTGGAGGATTCGAGGGCCAGGAGCTTCACGGGCGGAATTTTACCCGACGCCCTGCAACAGCACGGCTTTACTTCACGCGCCGGGCGGCGTATTCGTCTTCGACGTTATCGCGGAAGTAGCTCCACATGGCGGCGGACGCGCTCAAGCGCCGCCAGATTTCCGACGGCACGCCGGCGTAGTCGACCACCCGGCGGTCGTCGAACTCGACGCGCAGCAGCCGCGCCCCGGCGTCGTAGCCGATGGCGCGCAGCTTGCCGGCGTTGACCGGCTTCATGTCCATGATGTTTTCCGCTCACCAGTTGCCGCGATCGCGTTCGCGCAGCGCCTTTGTCTGCCGGCGTTCTTCCGCGTAACAGGCAAGCGTGGCATTCATGTCACGCGCGGCGCGGACGCAGGATTTAGCGGTTTCGAGAATCCGGATGCGGGCGTCGATGTGCGCGATCAGGCGCTCTTTCATCGCCGAATCGTCGCGCGGCGCGCTCTTGCCCGGCGCGGGCGGCTCGGCGGACAGGGCGGCGGGCGGCAAGGCCAGCGTCGCCGCGAACAGCGCGGCAAGCATTGAAGGTAGCGTGAATTTCATGGGCAACTCCTGAAAGCCGGATTACCGCCGCAAGCGGTCGGAGGCGGAACGGTTACGGGAAGAAGAACCGCGATGCGGGCGATCGCGGGAAGGGTCACGGGAAAAATCACGAGAATGAGCGCGGGCGGGATTACCGGCAGGGTCGTGAAAAGCGTCGCGGGCAGGATCACGATAAACGTCCCGGCCATATTCACGGATGTCGCGGCGCAGTTGCTGGCGCTCTTCGGGCGTGAGGCGGCCAGGGCGGTCAGGGTGAGTACGATCAGGGCGGCCGGCTTCGTTCGCCATGCCATCCGCTTCCTGCCGGAGCGGCGACTGCTCGCTGCTCCAAGCCTCGTCACGGTCGACCGGCTGGGCGCGTGACGGCGCGGCCACTATCATGGCCAACGCCAGCGCCACGGCGCCCAAGAGAAAACCCGGATGAAAACTCCGATCGTTCATGCGTTCGCTGCCCTGTCTTCCTGTCTGCTTTCCTGTCTGCTTTCGTGCCTGCGATCTCGTCCGCCATTCCGTCTGTTATTTTATTTAATCCGCGCCGGAACGAACGCGCATTGTAGAGGGTTCAGGCTTCGCTCCGGCCGCCTCCGGCGGACATCGCGTATCTTGGACCATGCAGGCGCAATCTTAGGATTGATTTGTAAAATTTTGTTTCGCCGCCGGCGGACGGCAACACGCGCTTACCAACTCTACGTATCCGGTTGGCAAGCGGGCGGCGCTGAAGGTAGGATGCGCCCATGCCGGAAAACAAATCAAAGATTCTCATCGTGGACGACGATCAGCGGCTGCGCGAATTGCTCCGCCGCTATCTCGACGAACAAGGCTTCGCCGTAAAAACCGTGGACGGCGGCGCCACCATGGACAAGGCGCTGGCGCGGGAAGGCTACGACCTGATCGTGCTCGACCTGATGATGCCGGGAGAAGACGGCTTGTCCATCTGCCGCCGTCTGCGCGGCGGCAAGGACGAGACGCCCATCGTCATGCTCACCGCCAAGGGCGACGACGTCGACCGCATCGTCGGCCTTGAAATGGGTGCCGACGACTATCTGCCGAAGCCCTTCAATCCGCGTGAACTGGTTGCGCGCATCCACGCTGTGCTGCGCCGCCGCGTCGCGCCGCCACCAGCCGGCGCGCCGGCGCTGGAAGAAGGGGAAATCAGCTTCGGCTCGGTGCGCGTCAACCTCGCCACCCGCTTGTTGACGCGCAAGGAAAAAGGCAAGGAAAAAGAACACGCCCTCACCACCGGCGAGTTCGCCGTGCTGAGGACGTTGCTCCAGCATCCACGCCAGCCGCTCTCGCGCGACAAGCTGATGGAAATGGCGCGCGGCCGCGAGTACGAGGTTTTCGACCGCGCCATCGACGTGCAGATCTCGCGCCTGCGCAAGCTGGTCGAGGACGATCCGGCCAGACCGCGCTACATCCAGACCGTCTGGGGCTTCGGCTACGTATTCGTTCCCGACGGCCAGCCGCAATGAGGTTTCTGCCCCAGACGCTGCTCTGGCGCACCTTTCTGCTGCTCGCCGCACTGATGATTCTCGCCGTCGCCGTCTGGGCGGCGATCATCAACAATCTGGAACGCCCGCTGCGCGCGCGCCAGCTTGCCGGCACGGTGGTCAGCGTCGTCAATCTCACGCGCAGCGCCCTCATCACCGCCGAGCGGAACAAGCGGCTCGCCCTGATGCGGGAACTGTCGGATCAGGAAGGCATCCGCGTCTATCCCGCCGAGGAAAATGACATCGTGACGCCGCTGCCGGAGGAATCCGCATTCCTGCCGCTGGTTGCCGACGAAGTGCGCCGTCAGCTCGGCGACGCAACGCGCTTCGCGTCCCGTCTCGACGGCGAAGCCGGTTTCTGGGTCAGCTTCCGCATCGACGACGCCGACGAATACTGGCTGATGCTGCCGGCCAGACGCATCGAGCGCCCCGACCATCTGCAATGGCTGGGCTGGGGCATCGCCGCGCTGGCGCTGGCGCTGGCCGGCGCCTATTTCATCGTGTTCCATGTCACGCGGCCACTGAAAGGACTCGCCGGCGCCGCGCGGGACATTGGCCGCGGCCGGCGGCCACCGCCGCTGACGGAAACCGGCCCCGGCGAAATTCGCGGCGTCACACGCGCCTTCAACCAGATGTCGAGCGCGCTGGCCCGGCTCGACGACGACCGCGCCCTCATCCTCGCCGGCATCTCGCACGACCTGCGCACGCCGCTCACGCGGCTGCGGCTGGCGGCGGAAATGAGCGCCGACGCCGCCCTGCGCGAGAGCATCAGCGCCGACATCGCGGAAATGGATCAGATCATCCGCCAGTTTCTCGACTTCGCCCGCGACGCCGAAGGCGAACCGCCGGAGCCGACCGACCTCAACGCCGTCATCGCCCACGCCGTCGCGCCCCTGCAACAGCACGGCGCGCGCATCGAAGTGCACCCGGCCCCGCTGCCGCCGCTGATGCTGCGCCCGCTGGCCCTGCTCCGCCTCGTCGGCAATCTGGTCAACAACGCCCTGCGCTACGGCGGCGAATCATCCACGGTGGAAATAACGACGCGGCGCGAAGGCGGCAATGTCGTGCTGGACATCATGGATCGCGGCCCCGGCATTCCGCCGCACGAAGCCGAGCGCCTCAAGCAACCATTCACCCGCCTCGACACCGCCCGCTCCGGCGCCGCCGCCGCCGGACTCGGCCTCGCCATCGTGGATCGCATCGCCCGCAGCCACGGCGGCCGCCTCGAACTCCTCCCGCGAGAAGGCGGCGGCCTCATCGCCCGCATCACCCTGCCCGCCGCGCCGGTTCCCGGCTCAAATCAAACAGCATAGAAATGGAGGAACAGCTTGGGCCGAGCGAAGTGGAATGGATTGGGCTTCGCTACGCTCAGCGCCAACCTGCCGAATTCTAGCCCTCTCCCCCCGCCCCTCTCCCGCAAGCGGGCGAGGGGCGGGGTTTGTGAAGCCCTCCCCTTCAAGGGGAGGGTTTGGGTGGGGATGGGGTTCAATGAATCCCGCAACCCATCCCCATCCCGGCCTTCCCCTTGAAGGGGAAGGAGTGAATCTCTCCCTCTCCCGCTTTGCGGGAGAGGGATTGAGGGAGAGGGGAGCGTCAGGCTTGTCATTCTGCGCGGAGCGAAGCGGAGTCGCAGAATCCACCGCACATGGATTCCGCGACTTCGCGTGGAATGACATCTATCCATAGGTTGGCGCTGAACGCAGGGCGGTTGTCGCCGCAAGACGGTTGTCATTCCGCGGCAGTCGCGGAATGACGATGCTGCTTGTCCGAATCAAAAACGCGCTGATCCGGCGGCGTTGTCAACCGACCGGTTCTTTTGCTTTACCCGCTCCGTTGCCGGTCATTCCCGGCTGACGCAGATCATCTCGACGATGCGCCGCACCCGCTCCATCGTCTGGCACAGAATTTCGTCGAGGCTGGCAAAGCGGATGCCCAGCTTGCTTTCGCCGCGTCCGGCGGCGTGGTTCGATACGACGGTGATGGCGGCATAGGGCAGTTCCAGTTCACGCGCCAAAACCGCCTCCGGCATGCCGGTCATGCCGACGATATCGGCGCCGTCGCGTTCGAGGCGGTCGATTTCCGCCGCCGTTTCGAGACGCGGCCCTTGCGTCGCCGCATACACGCCGCCGTCGACGACGGTCTGCCCCGCTTCACGCGCCGCCGCCAGCAGCACGCGGCGCAGTTCCGGGTCGTAAGGCTGGGTGAAGTCGGTATGCACCACGGCGCCGCCGCCGCCTTCGTGAAAGGTGGACTTGCGGCCCCAGGTGTAGTCGATGAGTTGGTGGGGAACGACGAGGCTGCCGGGGCCGAGATCGGCGCGGATGCCGCCCACCGAGGCAATGGCGACGATGCAGCTTGCGCCGGCCTGCTTCAGCGCCCACACGTTGGCGCGGTAGTTCACCTCATGCGGCGGAATGGTGTGGCCGTCGCCGTGACGGGCGATGAAAATCGCCGGACAACGACGCAGGTGGCCGAAAGTGAGCGGCCCCGAGGGCTGTCCATACGGCGTGCGCACAATCTCCCGCCGCTCCTCCGCCAGATTCGCCAACCGTGTCAAACCGCTTCCACCGATGATTGCAAGCATATGATTTATTTAACTAATATCTTGTTGCTGAATGTTGGGAATTCTAGCATGAGGCTGTGTTCCGCTAGAAAACATTATCGAGCCGATCCCCTCATGCCCGTTCCGCTTCATGTCCTCCGCGGTGCTATACTGCTGCACTTTTTTTCTGCCGCACCGCACCATGAGCCGCGCCATTCGGAATATCGCCATCATCGCCCACGTTGATCACGGCAAGACGACGCTGGTCGATCAGTTGTTGAGACAGTCGGGCACCTTCGCCGCCCATCAGCAGGTGGAAGAGCGGATCATGGATTCGGGCGATCTGGAGCGGGAGCGCGGCATCACGATCCTGGCGAAGAATTGCGCCATCGACTACGAAGGCACCCACATCAACATCGTCGACACGCCGGGCCACGCCGATTTCGGCGGCGAGGTGGAGCGCGTGCTGTCGATGGTCGACGGCGTACTGCTGCTGGTGGATGCCGTCGAAGGCCCGATGCCGCAGACGCGCTTCGTCACGCGCAAGGCGCTGGCGCAGGGCTTGAAGCCGATCGTCGTCATCAACAAGGTCGACCGCCCCGGCGCCCGCCCCGACTGGGTCATCAACCATACTTTCGATCTGTTCGACAAGCTCGGCGCGAGCGAGGAGCAGCTTGATTTTCCGGTGGTGTATGCCTCTGGACTGAACGGCTACGCGATGCTGAAACTCGACCAGCCCGGCAGCGACATGCGCCCGCTGTTCGAGGCCATTCTGCGGCACGTGCCGCAGCCGAAGGTGGACGCGGAAGGGCCACTGCAACTGCAAATCTGCTCGCTCGATTATTCCAGCTATGTCGGCCGCATCGGCATTGGCCGCATCGCGCGCGGCCGCATCGGCCCGCTCGCCAACGTGCTGGTCGCGCGCGGGCCGCAAGACAGCGCCCCGATCAAGGCGCGCGTGAATCAGGTGCAGGTGTTCCAGGGGCTTGAGCGCGTGCTGGCCGATTCGGCCAGCGCGGGCGACATCGTGCTCATCAACGGCATCGAGGAAGTCGGCATCGGCGTCACCATTTGCGATCCGGAGCAGCCCGAAGCCCTGCCGCTGCTGACGGTGGACGAGCCGACGCTGACGATGAATTTTCAGGTCAACACATCGCCCTTCGCCGGGCGGGAAGGCAAGTTCGTCACCAGCCGCCAGTTGCGCGAGCGGCTTTCCCGCGAGTTGATGAGCAACGTCGCCCTGCGCGTCGAGGACACGCCCGACGCCGACATTTTTCTGGTTTCAGGACGCGGTGAACTGCATCTGACGATCCTGCTCGAAAACATGCGCCGCGAAGGATACGAACTCGCCGTCTCGCGTCCGCGCGTGGTGCTGAAGGAGATCGACGGCGAGAAGCGCGAGCCTTACGAAATGCTCAGCGTCGATTGCGAGGAAGCCCATCAGGGCGTGGTGATGCAGGCGCTCGGCGAGCGGCGCGGCGACTTGCAGGACATGCTGCCGGACGGCAAGGGCCGTGTGCGCCTCGAATACCGCATTCCGGCGCGCGGCCTGATCGGTTTTCAATCCGAATTTCTTACCATGACGCGCGGCACCGGCATCATGAGCCACGTCTTCGACGACTACGCGCCGATGAAGGGCGACATCGCCGAGCGCCGCAATGGCGTGCTGGTGTCCGCCGAGCAGGGCGAAGCCGTCGCTTATGCCCTGTGGAAGCTGCAAGAGCGCGGCCGCATGTTCGTCACGCCCGGCGAGCCGGTCTACGAGGGCATGATTATCGGCATCCACAGCCGCGACAACGATCTCGTCGTCAACCCGATCAAGACCAAGCAGCTTACCAACGTCCGCGCTTCGGGTAAGGATGAAGCCATCATGCTGACGCCGCCGGTGCCGCTCACGCTCGAATCGGCGGTCGAGTTCATCGCCGACGACGAACTGGTGGAAATCACGCCGAAATCCATCCGCCTGCGCAAGCGCCACCTGAAAGAACACGAGCGCCGCCGCGCCGGACGCGAAGCGGCCTGAGCGGAACGCTCGTTCGCCGTTACAACCCCTTCACCGCATACACCGCCGGCAGATTGCGCCAGGCGCCGCCGACGTCCATGCCGAAGCCGAAGACGTAGCGGTTGGGCAGACGCACGCCGACAAAATCCGCCTGCGCCGGCTTGTCGCGCCCGATGTCCTTGTCGGCGAAGACGGCGATGCGGCAATCCTGCGCGCCCTGCTCCAGCAAGCGCCGTTTGATGGCGGCCAGCGTGACGCCCTCGTCGAGAATGTCGTCCAGCACCAGCACCGTTCGCCCGGCAACGGCAGCGCGCGGCGGCGCGATCCAGGACAACGCGCCGCCGGCGGTGGCATCGCCGTAACGGCTGACATGCAGGCAATCGAAGTCGAGCGGAAAATCCAGCAGCGGCAGCAAATGCCCGGCGAATACCGCCGCGCCGCTCATCACCGCGAACACCAGCGGATGCGTCTCGCGCAGAGCGGCGGAAATTTCTTCGGCAACACGGCGCACCGCCGCCGCGACCTGCTGTTCGGTGACGAGCAAATCAGCCTCGGCGCGAATCCGCCCGGCTTCGGCGGGCGTCATGCCGGGCGGCGCTGCTTGAGATAGGCGCCGAACGCCGCGCCGATCTCGGCGTGGCGCAAGCCGAATTCGATCGTCGCCTGAAGATAGCCGAGCTTCGAGCCGCAGTCGTAGCGCACGCCCTCGTAGCGATAGGCCAGCACCTGCTGTTCATTCATCAGCGAAGCGATGCCGTCGGTCAATTGAATTTCGCCGCCCGAGCCGGGCCGGATTTTTTCCAGATGATGAAAGATGCGCGGCGTCAGCACATAGCGCCCGACAACCGCCAGCGTCGACGGCGCTTCTTCGGGCTTCGGCTTCTCGACGATGGCGGAAACCTGCTCGACGCGCCGGGCCAGCGGATGCGCGGCGACGATGCCGTAACTGCGCGTCTCCTCGCGCGGCACATCCTGCACGCCGAGTATCGAGCACTGATAGTCGTTGTAGGCATCGACCATCTGCCGCATCACCGGCGGCTCGCCGTCGAGCAGATCGTCGGCGAGTAGCACGGCAAACGGCGCGTCGCCGACCGCCGGCTGCGCGCACAGCACGGCATGCCCCAGACCAAGCGCCTCGGACTGGCGGATGTAGATGCAATTGATGTTCTTCGGAATCATGCCGCGCACGAAATTGAGCAACTCGTTTTTGCCGCGCGCCGCCAGTTCCGATTCGAGTTCATACGCCTTGTCGAAATGATCCTCGATGGCCCGTTTCGAGCGCCCGGTGACGAACACCATGTCGGTGATCCCCGCCGCCACCGCCTCCTCCACCGCATACTGGATCAACGGCTTGTCGACGATCGGCAGCATCTCCTTCGGACTCGCCTTGGTGGCCGGCAGAAAACGGCTGCCCAGACCGGCCACGGGAAAAACCGCTTTGGTTACTTTGTTCATGTGGTCAGTAATTTCCTTGATGATCAAATACTAAAACCTGTCTCAAAATTGAAGACACATGAATTTTGCATCGTCATTCCCGCGCAAGCGGGAATCCATGTTTTTTATTAATTGAATTGGAAGAAGCATTCTACCTTCAACCCCGGCTGTGAATTGAACGGAACGCCTACCCCAACAACGCCCGCATCCGCGCTTCGTCGATGACCGCGACGCCGAGTTCCCGCGCTTTGGCGAGTTTGCCGCCCGCATCTTCACCGGCGACGACGTAATCGGTTTTCTTGCTCACCGCAGCGGACACTTTGCCACCTTTGGCTTCGATCAGCGCCTTGGCTTCCTCGCGGCCCAGCGTGGGCAGCGTGCCGGTCAGCACGAAGGTTTTGCCGGTCAGCGGCGACGCTGCCGGCGTGGCGCCGGAGGGCAGCGCGGTCAGCAGTTCCGTCCGGCGCGTTACCAAATCGGCAAGTAGTTCCCGATTGCCCGGCTGCCGCAGCCAGCCCATCAAGGCATCGACGACTTCGCCGGGCAGATCAGCCGCCGCCAGTGCAGCCACCAGTGCAACCGTGTCAGCGCCCGCCTCCGCCAGCGCAGCGCCGTCGACGACCGCCGCCAGTTGCCGGGCGCGCGCCGGCGTCAGTCTCGGCACGCCGAGCGCGCCGTAGAGTTCGCTCCAGATCAAACGTTCAGCCAGACCCGCATGCGGCGCATGCTCGTCAGCCGGTGCGACGCCTTCCGCCAGCAAGGCGTCAACCGCCTCGGCATTGCGCCGCTCGGCGAAGAAAGCGGCGATTGCCGCCGCCACCGTCGCGCCGACATCCGGCAGCACGGCCAGCAGCGGCGCCGGCGCGCCGCGCACCCGCGCCAGACTACCGAGCCAGTCGGACAAGGTTCGCGCCGTCGACTCGCCGACATGCCGGATGCCGAGCGCAAACAGCAGCCGGGCCAGACCCGGCGAACGGCTGGCGGCGATGCCGGCCAGCAGGTTTTCCGCCCAGCGCGTCGCCACCTGACCGGCCTTTACCGTCTCCGGCGTCGTGCCGTCGCGCTCATCGGCCCGCCGTTTCATGTCGAGCAGATCGTCGAGCTTGAGGCGATACAGATCGGCGACGCCCCGCACGTAGTCGAATTCGACCAGCCGTTCGACATAACGCTCGCCCAGCCCTTCGATATCCATCATGCGGCGGCCGGCGAAATGAAGGATGGCCTGGATGCGCTGGGCGCGGCAGGAAAAACCACCGGAGCAGCGGATCGCCGCTTCGCCCGCTTCACGCACGGCGCGCGCGCCGCACACCGGGCAGACGGCGGGCATGACAAAGGGCTGCGCCCCGACCGGCCGCCGTTCGGCGACGATGCCCAGCACTTCGGGAATCACGTCGCCGGCGCGGCGCACGATCACCGTATCGCCGACGCACAGCCCGCCCTTGCGCCCGATTTCGTCTGCATTGTGCAGCGTCGCGTTCGTTACCGTGGCGCCGCCGACAAACACCGGCTTCAATCGCGCCACCGGCGTCAGCGCGCCGGTGCGGCCCACCTGAATGTCGATCGCCTCGACCACGGTCAGCGCCTCTTGCGGCGGATATTTGTGCGCCACCGCCCAGCGCGGCTCGCGCGAACGAAAACCCAAACGGCGTTGCAGTTCCAGACTATCGACTTTGTACACCACGCCGTCGATGTCGAACGGCAGGCTGCCGCGCAACGCCGCCGCCTGCTGGTGGAAAGCGGCCAGCGCCGCGCCGCCGCTCAGCGCGGCGCGGTGTTCACAAACCGGCAGACCGAAAGCGGCCAGCGCGTCGAGCGCGCCGCTGTGCGTCGCCGGCATCGCCCAGCCCCCGTCCACCGTCTCCACCGCGCCGAAACCGTAGGCGAAAAAGCGCAGCGGACGGCTCGCCGCCACCGCCGGATCCAGCTGGCGCACGCTGCCTGCCGCCGCATTGCGCGGATTGACCAGCGTCTTCTCTCCACGCGCCGCCGCCGCCGCGTTGTAGCGGTCGAGATCGTCGCGGCAAATGTAGACCTCGCCGCGCACTTCCAGCAACGGCGGCGCCGGCGACAAATCAGCGCCCGCGAGACGCAGCGGAATCTCGCGCACCGTGCGCAAGTTCTGCGTCACATCCTCGCCCGTCATGCCGTCGCCGCGCGTCGCGCCGCAAATCAGCACGCCATGCTCATAGCGCAGGCTGATCGCCAAACCGTCGAACTTCAGTTCGGCGGCATAAGCGACCGGCGGCGCGTCATCGGTCAGTTCCAGTTCGCGCCGGATGCGCGCATCGAAATTCAACGCGCCGCTCGACGCCGTATCCGTCTCGGTCTGAATCGACAACATCGGCACGGCGTGGCGCACCGGTGCAAATTCGGGCAACGGCTGGCCGCCGACGCGCTGCGTGGGCGAATCCAGCGCCGCCAGCTCGGGATGCGCGGCCTCCAGTTCCCGCAATTCGCGGAACAGCGCGTCGTACTCGGCATCGGGAATGTCCGGCGCATCGAGCACGTAATAAGCATGATCGTGGCGCTCGATTTCGCCACGAAGGAACTCAACGCGTTCGGCAGGTTTCTGATTCACTCGCTTGCAACTCTTCAATCAAACTTCATGAGCCGCCATTGAAATGGGGATCGCTAAAACTGCCGGAGACAGTAATGCAGGCAGGGACGGAGTGAAACGGGATCCCGGCATTTGCCGTTCAAAGCCCAAATTAACCGGCAGCGAAGTCATCCGGGGTAAGCGCAACGTTAGACACCGATCAGCGAGTTATTATTTTTGAGCATCAACCGGTTCAGTGCCCAATACCGGCTGGCCTTCGTTCTCTGATCCACGATCAAATACCAGCGTTTTGCCAAAAATAAGTCGAATCCAGGTTGGGTAGGTGTAGGCAGTGCCTTTATTGTGATCAATGATTGCGCCAATGCCGCCGCCTAGAATGATGTTGCCGAACATACCTCCATTAGCGCGAGAAATTGCGCGAGCGACTGCATCAGGATTTTCGGGGTGTTTGCAAACAACGTCCAAATCTTTGCCAGATCGATGAACTTGTACGGTATCACCAGATTTCGCGGTTACAGCGCCATAATCATTAGTCATTTTGCATTCTGCGCCGGTAACGAAGCTGCCTTCGGCGGTTTTTGTTTCGAGCTTTATAGTTTGATTGGAATCGTTGACAACCGTGGCGCAGCCAACAAGGGCCAGCGATGCCATAAAAGCTGCGAGGATAGTGACTATTTTGCGAAACATAAGCACTCCTGTAAGTAGATAAAAGCCTAACGGGTATGAGTTAAGCGACCCGCGTCAGCGCGTCCGCTTGAACGAAGGGTTAGGCCAACTGGTGAGCTGAGGTAATGAGCACATAAGCATATATTTCTCCGTTAGGAATGCGATAGGCACCTGCGGCAGACAGATACTTACATGCAAGAGCGGTTAGCTCCCAAGCCATTGATTCATCGCACTCCACACGTTCGTTTGCAAATAGCTCAAAGCCGGTAATGGATTGAAGCTCCTTGATTCGTGACGACTGTTCGCGCACAGCTGGCGGCAGCTGCTCATTTGCCCATGCCCATAACAGGTTTTGCCGCGAAGGCACGTGAGTAGCCACCGGAATAACAAGAGCCTTGATTTTTGGCGTATCGCCGTCAAGAAACGTGAGCGTCCCCGCCATGAAGTCAACGAAGAATTTTTCGTAATTTCCAATGCCATACGTAGCTGACAGCGTGGCTTGTTTTGTTTCCAATTCCTCAACCGATTGGGCAAGGTAGGTGTCAAATTCAGAGCCAGTCATGCTTATGGTTTTGAAAGCCTAACGGGTATGAGTTGAGCGGCGGCTTGCGTCAGCGGGTCCGCTTGAACGAAGGGTTAGGCAAAATTGGCTCATTCGTCACGCCCATAGCATTGTGGAGGAAGCTCTTCAAATGCTGCTTGAGGGCCTTCGACTTTCCAAATATCAACACAACACCCACATCCGTCATTTTCTGAGACAGAATCGAGCTTGTCCTTCCAGCGCGAGAACCACAACTCAATCGCTGCGACTTCTGACAAATCACTAACATCAACAATTACTGTTGCCTTTGCCATAAAGAATCCATGACGTCATATACTTCCATTATGAAGCGTTTGGAATCTTAAACCTAACTACAACTAGCCACATAAATCGGCTCATATTCCGGACACGTCAAAGGGATCAGCATCATTCAGCTTCCTCTGCCATCGTGCCCCCCCGAAGGAGAGGGAGAAATCAGGAAAACAGGCGTAGCGCCTGCGCGCTGCCGGCGGGCAGGTTTCGCGCCGCCATCTGTTGCTCTATTTCGACAATCTTGTCGTGGATCAGGGTTAGCGCGCTGTCGGGAAGCGGGGCACGGTTGTCGTCGACCAGGCTGCCGCCCAGGCCGATGGCAAGCTGCTTGGCGATGACGACCATGCGGTCGAAAACGTTGGCGCCGCCGGTAACGCGCGGCACATCGAGCGTGAAGGTGACGCCGTGCGTGGCGAGCGTGTTCATCGCGTCGGCGACGAACGGCGCGGCTTCGAGATTCGAGAGGGTGAACAGCGTCGCGCCGGCATCGTCGAGGGCGTGGAACATGCCGTCTTCGCCCAGGCTCAGCCCGCCGGCTTCGGCAAGGCCACGCAAGCGGGCGCCGGAGAACGGCGCTGCGGTGGCGGCGACGTTGAGGCCGATCTGGATATCGACGCCGGCGCAGAAGCGGTCGACCTCGGCGGCGCGCGCCAGAATGTCGTTACGCGCCGGCAGGTCGGCGACGGCGAGAAACAGGTCGGCCATGTGCTGCACGCCGTTGAAGAAGAGAGTCAGTTCGGAATCGGTCAGGGGGCCGCGGCGGTCGGCCAGTTGCAGCGCCGCCCGCAGGCGGCAGTAGTCACCGGCGCCGTTGGCCGTCAGCCGTTCCCAGACACCGGCGCGCTCATCGAACCCGCACCAGACAAGCTGCCGGTCGAGCTTGTCCATGACCAACCGCTGGGTCTGCAGCAGGTAAGCGCCGCCGACCGGATCGGCGGATTCAAAGCGCACGATGCAGTCGATGGCCGGATCGGCGAGTTCATGCGGCGGTTCGCCGAGGGGGGCGCGTTCGCCGCTGGCCGGGGTTGCGTCCTGTGCCACACCCTGCGCCACGCCCTGCGTCGCATCATCAGCCGCAAAGACGCTCGGTTCAATTCGTTCAGCGGAGGCCGCCGCAGCGGAGGCGTCTGCCGTTGGCTGACGGCCAAGCAGCACGTCGGGATGATCGCTGGAGAAAATGCGCTCGGCCAGTTTGCGGTGCTTGCGCTCCTGCCACTTGTTGTAGACGAGCACCGCGACCACCAGCGCGACGCCAAGCGCGATGAGGGAAAGTTGAAGATCGCTCATGCCGCCACCGCCTCGTCGCTCATGCGCAGCGCCTCCTCGATATCCACTTCGACGACGCGGGAGACGCCCTGCTCCTGCATGGTGACGCCGATCAACTGGCGCGCCATCTCCATCGTGATCTTGTTGTGCGTGATGAACAGAAACTGGGTCTGCGCCGACATCCGTTTCACCATTTCGCAGAAGCGCTCGGTATTGGTGTCGTCGAGCGGCGCATCCACCTCGTCGAGCATGCAGAACGGCGCCGGATTAAGCTGGAACAGCGAGAACACCAGCGCGATGGCGGTAAGCGCCTTCTCTCCGCCGGAGAGCAGATGGATGGTGCTGTTCTTCTTGCCGGGCGGCTGCGCCATGACTTGAATGCCGGCGTCGAGAATCTCCTCGCCGGTGAGGATCAGCCGCGCCTCGCCGCCGCCGAACAACTGCGGGAAGAGCGTGCCGAACTGGCGATTGACGTTGTTGTACGTGTCCTGCAATTGCTCGCGCGTCTCGCGGTCGATGCGGCGGATGGCGCTCTCCAGCGTGTCGATGGCCTGGGTCAGATCTTCCGACTGGCTGTCGAGGAAGCCCTTGCGTTCCTGCGAAGCGTTCAGTTCGTCGAGGGCGGCAAGGTTCACCGGGCCGAGCGCCTCGATCTCGGCGCCGAGCCGGGCGATGTCGCCGGCCAGCAGCGGCTCGCGCACTTCGCGCGTCAGTTCCGGCGTCAGCGCCGCCTCGTCGGCATGCGCCTCGGCCAGGCGGGCGGCATATTGCTCCTCGTTCAACTGGGCGGCTTGTTCTTTCAGGCGCAAGTCGCCGATGCGATCGCGCAGCGGATTCAGGCTCTGCTCGGTTTTCAGCCGCGCTTCCTCGATCTGGCGCAAGCCGGCGGCGGCGCCTTCGAGCGCGTCGCGCTGGCCGGCGAGCGCGTTCTCGCAATGCTGGCGGGCGGCCAGCGCCTGCTGCAACTGCGCTTCGGCGGCGTTTTCGTTGATCGACTCGCGCTCCTCGCGCCGCGCCGTTGTCTCGGCGGCGATGCGCTCGATCTGCGTTCGCGCCACTTCACGCGAGCGGCCGATTTCCTCCAGCTTGCCCGAGCACTCGCGCTCGGCGAAGCCCGCTTCCTGCACCTCCCGCGCCAGCGCCTGCTCGACGGCGCGCTGCTCGCGCAAGGCGGCGTCGTGGCGGCGATTCTCCTCGCCGGCGGCCTCCAGCCGGGCGCGCAGTTCCCGCACCACGCCGGTCAACCGCGCCACTTCGCCCTCGGCAAGCTGCCGGCGGCCGCGCTCGGCTTCCTCGCCAGCGGCGATTTCCGCCAGATCGGCGTCGATCCGGGCCAGACGCGCTTCATGGCGCTGCACCGCCTCGCCCAGCTTGACGGCTTCGACCTGCGCGGCATGCGCCGCTTGCTGCAACTCCTGCGCTTCGCGCTGCGCGTCGGCTAAATGGCGGCGGTGATCGGCAAGGCCGGTTTCGGCGGCGGTCAGCGTCGCGGCGGCGACGCCGGCCTCGTTCTCCAGCGTCTGGCATTCCGTTTCCAACTGCCCGATCTCGCGCTGGCGCTCGATGACGCCGTGGGTGCGCGCCTCGGGCGCGTAGAGCATCAAGCCGTGGCGCGACACCAGATGACCGGCCTGATTCACCCACAGGCGGCCAGCCGGCAGACCGGCGCAGCCGGCGGCCAAGCCGCCGATGTCGTTCGTGACATAGACGCCGGTCAGCCATTCGGTGAGGGCGCTGTCCCAGCGCGGATCGCCGCAGCGCACTTTGTCGCGCAGGGGCGTATCGGCATCGAGGCCGGCGATTTCGCCCGCCGGCGCGGCATGCGCGGCGTCGCCGGCGAACACCAGCGCCAGCGTCGCCGGCGGCGGATCGGCCAGCGCCCGTCCGGCGGCCGATGGGTCGACGCCGGCCAGCGCGCCGAGACGCTCGCGCAGCACGGCTTCAAGCGCGGTTTCCCAACCCGGCTCGACTTTCAGGCTGGACCAGATCGGCTCGGCGGCATCGAGGCCCTGGCGCTTCAGCCAGTCGCCCAGCTTGCCTTCCTGCTGGACGCGGCTTTGCAGTTGCTTGAGCGCGTCACGGCGGGCGCGCGCTTCGGTCAAGCGCCCCGAGGCGCTGGCCTGAGCCTCGGCGGCTTCGCGGCGCTGCGCCTCGTATTCGGGCAGGCGCTGTTGCAGTTCGGCGACGCGACCGCGGCGGGCTTCGGTTCCGGCGTGGAGTTCGGCGACGCGCGATTGCAAGACCGCCAGCGCGGCGGCGTCGGGCGGCGCGATCTCGCCGCGTTCCACCTCCAGCCGGTCGCGGCGCTGCGTCAGGGCTTCGAGCGTTTTGTCGGCGTGGCTCTTGTGCGCTTCCTCGACGCGCAAGCCCTGCTCGGCTTGCGCCAGTTCGCGGCGCAGGGCGGCGGCAGCTTCCTCCGCCGCTTTCAGGGCGCGCTCCGCCTCGGGCAGGCGGGCGGCGGCTTCCTCGTGGCGGGCGGCGGCGGCCTGGGCGCGCTGCGCGGCGTTCTCCTGCAATTCCTTCCAGCGCGCCTCGTCGCGGTCGAGCGTTTGCGCCTGAGCGCGCCATTGACCGTCTTCCGCTTCGAGTTGCGTCAGGCGCGATTCCACTTTCTGGCGCAGATCGCGCAGATGGCCGAGTTCGGTTTCCAGCCGCTGCACTTCGGTGTTGGCGGCGAACATCTCGCTCTGCGCGGCATGCAGGGCGTCGCTGGCGGCGTAGTGGGCGCTGCGCGCCGTCTCGACGCGGGCTTCCAGTTCGCGCAGGCTGGCGGTTTCGGCTTCCAGCCGGAGCGCGGCCTGTTCGACGTTACGCGCCAGCTTCTCGCGCTGCTCCCGCGCTTCGTTGCGCTTGTAGAGCCAGAGCAGGTTTTGCCGGCGCTCAAGCTGGGCGTGCAGTTCGCGGTACTGCCGGGCGACCTCGGCCTGATCCGTCAGCTTTTCGATCTGGTGGCCGAGTTCGTTGCGGATATCCTCGACGCGGGCCAGATTCTCGCGTGCGTCGGAGAGACGGTTTTCCGTCTCGCGGCGGCGCTCCTTGTATTTGGTGATCCCCGCCGCCTCCTCAAGGAAGAAGCGCAGTTCCTCCGGCTTCGCCTCGATGATGCGCGAGATCATGCCTTGCTCGATGATGGCGTAAGCGCGCGGCCCCAGGCCGGTGCCCATGAAAAGGTCGATCACGTCGCGGCGGCGGACGTGAATGTTGTTGATGTAATACGACGATTCGCCATCGCGGTCGAGCACGCGCTTGACCGCGATCTCGGTGTACTGCGACCACTGACCGCTGGCGCGCCCCTGGCTGTTGTCGAAATGCAGTTCGACGCTGGCGCGGCCCACCGGCTTGCGCTGGCCGGAACCGTTGAAAATCACGTCCTGCATGGATTCGCCGCGCAAGGCGGCAGCTTTGGATTCGCCCAGCACCCAGCGCACGGCGTCAATGACGTTCGATTTGCCGCAGCCGTTGGGGCCGACCACGCCGACGAGCTGGCCCGGCGTCAGGACGGAAGTGGGATCGACGAAGGTCTTGAACCCGGCAAGTTTCAGCTTGGTTAAACGCACGTTTCAGAAGACTCTGTTTTGAATGAAAAACGGCACAAATGGAGGATGCCGATGAGGGATAACGCAAGGCGCTTATAATACCATCTTCGCCACCCGCCCCGAGCCTGCCGGCATGCCTTCCCGCCCCTCGAAAACCCTCGACACCTTCCCCAACCCGGCGCCGTCGCGGGATTACCTGATTCACATGGAAATTCCCGAATTCACCTGTCTTTGCCCCAAGACCGGGCAGCCGGATTTCGCCACGCTGCTGCTCGACTACATCCCGGATCAAACCTGCGTCGAATTGAAAAGCCTGAAACTTTACGTCTGGTCTTTCCGCAATGAAGGCGCATTCCACGAAGCCGTCACCAACCGCATCCTCGACGATCTGGCCAAAGCCGTCCGGCCCCGCTTCATGCGTCTGACCGCCCGCTTCTACGTGCGCGGCGGCATCTTCACCACGGTCGTGGCGGAACACCGCAAAAAAAGCTGGGAGCCGCAACCGAAAATCGACCTCGACGCTTTTCCGGCGCAATCGAATACGCGCTAAAAGCTGTCACTGCCGATTATTTGTTCAGAAACCGCCGGCGCGAGAAATAAGCCAGCAGCCCCCAGCCGACGCCGAACAGCGCGGCCAGCGCGGCCCACATGCCCGCCTCGCTGTGGATGAGCGGCAGGTGTTCAAAGTTCATGCCAAAAAAGCCGGTGAAGAAATTCAGCGGCAGGAAGATCGCCGTCACGGCAGTGAGGGTTTGCATGACGACGTTGGTGCGCTGGCTTTGGGCGGAAAAGTGGATTTGAACGCCCGTTTCGGCGGCTTGTTCGAGCCGCCGCGCGTGGTACAGCACGCGGTCGATATGTTCCATCACGTCGCGGGCGCGGGCGATGAGTTGATCGCGCCGCGCTTGCGCCACTTTCGGCGTGGCGCCGTAAGCGGGCAGCGGCAGATCGCGCAGCGTGTCGAGCCATTCCTGCATCGCATCCTGCTGCTCCTCGCACAGATCTTGCAGCACTTGCAGGCGGCGGCGCCCTTGCATCAGGACGTTCCAGGTGGAGGGGGCGGGATCGCGCTTGAATAATTCGGTCTGCACGCTTTCCATCGCCTGCGACAAATCCTTGCGCAGGCCGAGATAGCTGTCGACCATGCCGTTGATGAGCCGCAGCGCCAGATCAGCCGGGCCTTGCGGCATGCGGGTGCGCGCACCGGCGGCGCCGACGGACGCGCCCGTATCCGCCGCCGGGTTGCCGTTGACGCTGAGTCTCACATCAGCGAGAAACCGCTGCACGTAGCCGACAGCCGTGCTGCAACCGGACGAATGCACGCTGATGAGCAGTTTGTCGAAGACCGCGAAGCCGACCGCGCGCGAATCAATGCGGCAAAACACGCGCCCAAGTTCCGCCGCGAAATTCGCCGCCTCATTCGGCGCGGCGGGCAGACTTGCCTGATTTGCCGCGCTGCCGGACGCCTGACCGGCTTCACCCTGCGTGGCGAGCCGCCGGAAGATCAGCAGATCGTAAATCGAGGTGGCGTCGTAGGCCGTGGGGTGAACGTCGCTCGCCAAGTCCTGCACATGAACGTCGAGCAGCATGGAGCCGCCCAAATGCTCGGCGGCGGCCTGGATGCGCGGCAACTGGGCGTCCAGATCGGGCCGGTCAAGATAGATCCACACAAACCCGTCGGCAGGCGCGGCATCCGGCGCCGTCTCCAGAAAATGCAGCGTGCCGCCGGTGAATTCGACGATTTGCATGAAACGCCCGCCTTGCGCCCTGTGGCATGAATTGCCCGGCATGGTACTTGAAAAACCGCGCCCGTTGCCGCCGGCCCGGCAACACGGCGGCGGCGCCCTCCCCGCGCGGGCGATCTATTCCGCTGCGCTCCAGTCCTGCCTGCTTGCCAGCAGCAAGGCGTTCCAGTCGTCGGGCGGATTGCCTCGGCTCAGCATCTTTTCGAATACCGCATACGGATCGGATTTACCGCCAGCCGAGCGCAAGCTCTGCGCATCGTTGACCCAGGCGAACACAATCACTTTGACTCTTGAATCGTAGCGGAAGAACAGCCGGAAGCGCCGTCCGATCTTCGCCCGTCGCCAATGCCGGTGAGCCGTTCCAAAGGTGTTGCCCTGACGGAATTCGTCCCGCGCCGGATCGCTCGGCACCACTTCCAGAATCAATTGGCTCAATGCGCGGAACAGCTTGACGTTGGCATTGCTCTCGAACCCCTGCGGGTCATTGCGTTCCGCCCGCGTCGCTGCCTTGTGCAATCTGCGCAACTGGCCGATCACGCATTCATGAAACAGCAATGTCCAGCCATGCCGCTCCATCAGAGCGTCACATCGCCATCAATATCTTCTCGCGGATTCGCGGCATCGCCCGCATGTTCCAGCATGGCGCGGGCCAGATTCTCCGGCAAGCCGCGAATATTCCGGCCAGCTTCGATATCGCGGGCAAGCAAATTCAGGAATGCGCCAATGGCCGGGTCTTCGTGATCGGCTTCCACGCGGGTAACGACGATTTCGCCATCGCGCATGTCGAAGGCAATTTTTCCGCCCATGTCCAGCCTCAGCGCCTGCCGGATGGATTTGGGTAGCGTGACTTGGCCTTTGGAGGTCAGGGTGGCGACTTCATGGATGGCGTGAGTGACGGACATGCCGGTTCTCCTGATAGCAACATTCGTATTGTAAGGAAAATTCCTTACAGCATCAATCCGTATTTTTGGTTGATAGCAATACTGAATTTACGAATGTCATTCCGCGCGAAGTTGCGGAATCCATGCAGCAGCGGAGATTCTGCAACACCGCTTCGCGCAGAAGCCGGCATCTGTCGAAAATTTTTGTGCGCCGGGCATTCAGCCCAGCAGCAGTTCGCGGATCTTGTCGAGGTGGGCGAAGTGGTAGCCGTCGGCGTCGGTGGTGAGCCAGCCTTGCCGTTTCCAGCCGCTCATGGTGCGCGCCACGGTTTCGAGGCGGACGCCGACGATCTGGCTGATTTGTTCGAGGGTCAGGGTGATCGGCAGGCGCGCCTGATTGTCTTTTGCGTCGACGCCGTAGCGGTCGACCAGCATGGTCATCAGCGCCGCCAGCCGTTGCGAGACGGTGCCGGCGCTGACAATTTCGATCTTGTTGAGGAATGCCTTGGTAAATTGGCCGATCTCGGCCCGCAGCGGCCCGGCCAGACGGGGATATTTCTCGGCGAATTTCAGCATCGCCTCGGCTTCGACGAAAATCGCCACCATGCCGTCGTTCATGGCCACGGCGTCGGTCGGATAGCGCATGCCGGCCCAGATGGCGAACACGCCCATCGAGTCGCCCGGCCCGTACAGCCCGTAGGTGTAATTGACGCCTTCCTTGTTGGTGCGGGCGGCCTTGACGAAACCTTGCTCGATGAACATCGCGCGGTGGTCGACCTCGTTGTAGCGCCAGACGTATTCGCCGGCCCGGAACGCCTGCACGCTGGCCGCCGCCACCAGTTCGGCAAGCACACGCACCGGCAGCTTGGCGAAAACGGGAAAACGCCGCATGCGTTCCAGCAGTTCTTCCTTGCTCGACAGCGTGGACGGCAGCGGCGTATGCCGCTTGATGCGGCGGAAGACGCGGCGCGGCAACTCGACGGCGAATTCTCCGCCGGCGTCCGTTGTCTGGCCTTTGTGATGACTGTTCAAGAGGTCCTCCCTCTTCTGGATTTGCGGGATATTTTGAATTTTACCCCCGGCGCTCCCGTGCGAAACGGCCAATCCTTGCTTGTGTAACCTTGTATAGCCGTTGCGATGATGCCCGCTTTACTTTCCCGGCACAATATTGTATCCATACCCTATCCCTGTTTTCTTAATAACCGTCAAGCTTTCCAGAGGTCGGCGCCGCTGCCTGCGTTGCCTGACCCGATTCCGGTTCAGACACTTTTCCTTCAGCCGCCATGCTCCCCCAGACCGACCTTTCCCACCACACGCCCATGATGCAGCAGTACCTGCGCCTGAAGGCGCAGCACCCGGACTTGCTGCTGTTCTACCGCATGGGGGATTTCTACGAACTGTTCTACGAAGACGCCGAAAAAGCGGCGCGCCTGCTCGACATCACCCTCACCACGCGCGGCCAGTCCGCCGGCAGGCCGATCCGCATGGCCGGGGTGCCGTTCCATGCCGTCGAGCAGTATCTGGCGCGGCTGGTGAAACTGGGCGAGTCGGTGGTGATCTGCGAACAGATCGGCGATCCGGCCACCTCCAAAGGCCCGGTCGAGCGCGCCGTGACGCGCATCGTGACGCCCGGCACCCTGACCGATCAGGGCTTGCTCGACGACAAATCCGACAGCCTGCTGCTGGCCCTCGCGCCACGGGGAAACCGGATCGGCCTGGCCTGGCTGAACCTCGCCAACGGCGATTTCCGCCTGCTCGAAACCGGGCCGGACGCGCTGCCGGCCCAGCTTGAACGCCTGCGTCCGGCGGAAATCCTGCTGCCGGACGGCGCGCCGGAAGGCTTTCCGGCCAATGCCGCCGCGCCAGCGCGGCGTCTGCCCGACTGGCATTTCGACCGCGAAGCCGCCGCGCGTGAACTGGCCGCGCATTTCGGCACACGCGACCTCGCCGCTTTTCTGCCGGATGCCGGGCCGGAAGCGCCCGGCGCCGCGCTGGACGCTGCCGGCGCGCTCTACCAGTACGCCAGAACGACGCAAAATCAGGCGCTGGCCCACATCACCGCCATCACGCTCGAACGCGAAAGCGAATGGCTGCGTCTGGACGCCGCCACGCGGCGCAATCTGGAACTGACCGAAACCCTGCGCGGCGAACCGTCGCCGACCCTGCTCTCGCTGCTTGACGACTGCCGCTGCGCGATGGGTTCGCGCTGGCTGCGCCACTGCCTGCATCACCCGCTCGCCGACCGCGCTCAAGCGGCGGCGCGTCACGAAGCGGTGGCGGAACTCGCCGGCGAAGCCGGCAACGGCCCCTACCCCGCCATCCAGACAGCGCTGCGCGGCTTCGCCGACATTGAGCGCATCACCGCCCGCATCGCCCTCAAAAGCGCGCGGCCACGCGACCTGGCCGCCCTGCGCGAAAGCCTGGCCGGGCTGAAGGCGCTGCGCGCCCCGCTGGCGGCGGCGCAAGCGGAGACGCTGCGTGCCGCGCGCGCCGATCTCGCCACGCCGTCCGCCTGCCTCGACCTCCTGCGGCGCGCCGTCGCGCCGGAACCGGCCGCCGTGGTGCGCGACGGCGGCGTCATTCATGCAGGGTATGACGCCGAACTCGACGCGCTGCGCGCCATCCAGCAAAACTGCGGCGCGTTCCTGCTCGACATGGAAACGCGCGAGCGCAAACGCACCGGCATCGCCAATCTGCGCGTCGAATTCAACCGGGTGCACGGCTTCTACATCGAAGTCACGCATGCCAACGTCGACAAGGTGCCGGAGAACTACCGCCGCCGCCAGACGCTGAAAAACGCCGAGCGTTACATCACGCCGGAATTGAAAGCGTTTGAGGACAAGGCGCTCTCGGCGCAGGAGCGGGCGCTGGCGCGTGAAAAACTGCTGTATGACGAACTGCTAACGCGGCTCGCTGACGACATCCCGGTCTTGCAGCGCATCGCCCGCGCTGCGGCGCTGCTCGACGGCCTCGCCGCCTTCGCCGCCATCTCGGTGCGCGCCGACTGGCGCCGGCCGCAATTCACGGACACGTTCTCGCTCGAAATCGAAGCCGGCCGCCATCCCGTGGTGGAAGGCCAGGTCGACAACTTCATCGCCAACGACTGCCGCTTCGACCCGGCGCGGCGCATGCTGCTCGTCACCGGCCCGAACATGGGCGGTAAATCCACCTCCATGCGGCAAGTGGCGCTGATCGTACTGCTCGCCCACTGCGGCGCTTTCGTGCCGGCGAAGGCGGCGCGCATCGGCCCGGTCGACGCCATCTACACGCGCATCGGCGCCTCCGACGATCTCGCCTCGGGCCGCTCCACCTTCATGGTCGAAATGACCGAAGCGGCGGCGATCCTGCACGGCGCCACCGAACACAGCCTGGTGCTGATGGATGAAATCGGGCGCGGCACCTCCACCTTCGACGGCATGGCGCTGGCCTTCGCCATCGCCCGGCATCTGCTGGAAAAAAATCGCGGCTACGCCCTCTTCTCAACCCACTATTTCGAATTGACGCAGATGGCCGAAGAACACGCCGGCTGCGCCAATGTGCATCTGGGCGCCGTCGAGCACGGTCACCGCATCATCTTCCTGCACGCGGTGGAAGACGGCCCGGCCAGCCAGAGCTACGGCATTCAAGTCGCGGCGCTGGCCGGCATCCCCGGCAGCGTCATCCGCGACGCCCGCCACCGCCTGCGCGAACTGGAAAACCGCGCCAGCGCCGCCGGCCCGCAGGGCGATCTCTTCACTTCCTTCGCCGCCGCGCCGCCCGAACCGGAACCGCATCCGGCCCTCGACGCCCTGCGCGCCCTCGACCCGGATGCGCTCAGCCCGCGCGAGGCGCTCACCCGGCTCTATGAATTGAAGCGGCTTTCAGAGTGAGCATCAAACCCTCGTCATTCCGCGCGAAATCGCGGAACCCATACAGCAAGTAGGCTGGGTTGAGCGCAGCGAAACCCAGCTTTGAGCAACAAACGCTGGGATTCCGTTTCACTCCATCCCAGCCTACGTCGCTTGATCGGGGAGGGCCGGGGGAGAGGGAAAGAAGTTCCAAGCCCTCCCCTTCAAGAAGAGGGTTTGGATGGGGATGGGCTAATGGTTGTGATGATGTCCGCCGTCGCCGTGCGCGTGTGAATTGTGCGCATGGGCGTCGTGCACGTGGCCGTGGGCGAGTTCTTCGGCGGTCGCCATGCGGACATCGGCGACAGTGCAGTCGAAAATCAGCGCCGTGCCGGCGAGGGGATGATTGCCGTCGACCACCACCTTGTCGCCCTCGATGTCGGTGATGGTGTAAATCATGTCGTCCTCGCCGTCCTCGGCAGCGCGCTCGAACTGCATGCCGACCGCGATGTCTTCCGGGAACATCGAGAGGGATTCGACGCGCACCAGCTCGGCATCATATATTCCGAAAGCATCTTCGGGCTGCAACTTGACCTCCAGTTGCGCGCCGACCGCCTTGCCCTGCAACGCTTCCTCGATGCGGGCGAAGATGCCGTCATAGCCGCCGTGCAGGTAGACCAGCGGCTGCCGGCCCTCGTCGATGAGATTGCCGTCCGGATCGGTGACGCGGTAGTTCAGCGTGACGACGGTGTTTTTGGCGATTTGCATGCCGGTTCCTTTTGGTTGATCTGTTTCACCAGCGCCAGCATTTCCAGCGCGTGGCCTTTCGGGGTGACGCCATACAAGGCGTGGCGCAGCACGCCTTTCTTGTCGATGATGAAGGTCGAGCGCACGATGCCCGGCTTCTTCACGCCGTCTTTTTCCTTCATCTGCCAGACGCCGTAGCGCCGGCACACTTCGCCTTCGGTATCCGCCAGCAGGCGCACGGAAAGACCGTGCTTGTCGCGGAATTCGGCATGGCTGATGCAGTCGTCACGCGAGACGCCGAGAATGACGCAATCCTGACGGGCGAATTCTCCGTCGTGATCGGAAAAGTCGATCGCCTCCAGCGTGCAGCCGGGCGTGTCGTCTTTTGGATAAAAATACAGCACGGCGTGTTGCTTGCCGCGCAGTCCGGCCAAGTGGAAATCCTCCATGTCGGCGTCGGGCAGCGAAAAGTCGGGGGCGGTTTGTCCAGCCTGTAGCATGTCGTCTCCTGCAAACGTGTTGCAAACGATCTCTCACGACAAGTTTAACACCGGATTCCGGCGGCAAAGCAAGGCAGCGCGGGAAAGCGATTGCGCTATATACTTGATCGTTATTCGCGCTGCCGAATCGGATCGAGATCATGAAACCCGCCAAGCCCTGCCGCATCAAGCCTTGTCTCACCGCCGCCCTTCTGCTGCTGACTTTTTCCGCCACCGCCCAGACGCCGGAACGCTGGGATATTCCGCTCGATCCGCGCGACTGGAAGCTCGTCGCCGAGCGGCAGGAAGGCCGTCTCACCGAGCGGGTCTACGCCGCGCCGGGCGAAAGCGAATATTTCTGGAACGAGAAACTCACCATCGGACATCAGCGCCTCGCCTTCTCGCCCGACGACTATTTGCCCGCTTTTCTGGATTTTCTCAGCGAAAACTGCCGGCCCTACAAGGTCACGCCGATCAAGCAGGAGGCGAGCGACGTGCTTCTGCAATGGGAAGGCGACTGCCGCATCACCGGCTCCCAGTTTGAATACCGCCGCATCGTCGCCGCCAAGGACGGCGTGCACATCATTGCCTACGCCGCCAAAACCAACCGCCTGTCGGAACCGAAGCGCGAAGCCTGGCTCGCCATGATGCGGGATGCGAAGCTGAAGTAGGCGGCCGACCTCATCCCGGCCTTCCCGGTGCCGGCTTTGCACAGCCGGCCCGCTCAGGCGGCGCAAAGCAGTGCTTTGCGAAACCCCGCCTTCGCCCCGGAGTTATAAGCCCTCCCCTTCAAGGGGAGGGTTGGGTGGGGATGGGGGCGGTTGCAAGAATGGAAATCACGCTTTCTCAAACACGATGCCGCCCTTCGCCGTCTTGACGCGCACCACATCTTTCGCCGCGAAGCGGCCTTCGAGTATCTGTTTCGCCAGCGGGTTTTCGATGTACTGCTGGATGGCGCGCTTCAGTGGCCGCGCGCCGAACACCGGATCGAACCCGGCTTTCGCCAGTTCCGTCAGCGCGGCATCCGTCACTTCGAGGCGGATGTCCATGCGCGCCAGACGTTTCTCCAGATAACCGATCTGTATTTTTGCGATGGCGGCGATGTGCTTCTCGTCGAGCGCGTGGAACACCACCACTTCGTCGATGCGGTTGATGAACTCGGGGCGGAAATAGGTTTTCACCTCGGCCATCACCGCCAGCTTGATGACGCCGTAATCGTCGCCCGCCATCTGCTGGATCATCTGCGAGCCGAGGTTGGAGGTCATCACGATCACGGTGTTCTTGAAATCCACGGTGCGGCCCTGACCGTCGGTCATGCGGCCATCATCGAGCACTTGCAGCAGCACGTTGAAAACGTCCGGGTGGGCTTTCTCGACTTCATCGAGCAGGATCACGCTGTAGGGCTTGCGCCGCACGGCTTCCGTCAGGTAGCCGCCCTCCTCGTAGCCGACATAGCCGGGCGGCGCGCCGATCAAGCGCGCGACGGAATGTTTCTCCATGAATTCGCTCATATCGATGCGGATCAGATGCTCCTCGGAATCAAACAGGAATTCCGCCAGCGCCTTGCACAATTCCGTCTTGCCGACACCGGTCGGGCCGAGAAACAGGAACGATCCGTAAGGCCGGTTTTCGTCGGCAAGCCCGGCGCGCGAACGGCGGATGGCGTCGGAAACCAGACGCACGGCTTCGTCCTGCCCGACCACGCGCTGATGCAGGCGCGATTCCATCAGCAGCAGTTTCTCGCGCTCGCCCTGCATCATTTTTGAAACCGGAATGCCGGTGGCGCGCGACACCACTTCGGCGATTTCCTCGGCGCCGACCTGCGTGCGCAGCAGTTTCTTTGCCGTCTCCTGCGGGCCGGTTTTTTCCGCCGCCTTCAACTGCGCTTCGAGTTGCGGCAGCTTGCCGTATTGCAACTCGGCCACTTTCTCCAGCTTGCCCTCGCGCTGCAAGCGGGCAATCTCGGCGCGGACGCGCTCGATCTCCTCCTTGATGTGGGCCGCGCCCTGCACCTGCGCTTTCTCGGCCTTCCAGATTTCTTCAAGGTCGGAGTATTCCTTTTCGAGCTTCCCGATTTCATCCTCGATCAGCCCGAGGCGCTTGATGGACGCCTCGTCCTTCTCCTTCTTCACCGCCTCACGCTCGATCTTCAACTGGATCAGGCGGCGGTCGAGCTTGTCCATCGACTCCGGCTTGGAATCAATCTCCATCTTGATGCGCGCGGCGGCTTCGTCGATGAGGTCGATCGCCTTGTCCGGCAGGAAGCGGTCGGTGATGTAGCGGTGCGACAATTCCGCCGCCGCGACGATGGCCGGATCGGTGATCTCGACGCCGTGATGCAGTTCATATTTCTCCTGCAAGCCGCGCAGAATGGCGATGGTCGATTCGACGCTCGGCTCGCCCACCAGCACTTTCTGAAAGCGCCGCTCCAGCGCGGCATCCTTTTCGACGTATTTGCGGTATTCATCCAGCGTCGTCGCGCCGATGCAATGCAGTTCGCCGCGCGCCAGCGCCGGCTTCAGCATGTTGCCGGCGTCCATCGCCCCTTCGGCCTTGCCGGCGCCGACCATGGTATGCAATTCGTCTATGAAAACGATGATGCGGCCCTCATCCTGCGCGATCTCCTTCAGCACCGCCTTCAGGCGTTCCTCGAATTCGCCACGGTATTTCGCGCCGGCCAAGAGCGCCGCCATGTCGAGCGACAAAACGCGCTTGCCTTTCAGCGTCTCCGGCACCTCGCCGTTCACGATGCGCTGGGCCAGCCCCTCGACGATGGCCGTCTTGCCCACCCCCGGCTCGCCGATCAGCACCGGATTGTTCTTCGTGCGCCGCTGCAAAATCTGGATCGCGCGGCGAATCTCGTCGTCGCGCCCGATCACCGGGTCCAGCTTGCCAATGCGGGCGCGCTCGGTCAGATCGAGCGTGTATTTTTTCAGCGCCTCGCGCTGGCCTTCGGCTTCCTGACTGCCCACCGTCTGGCCGCCGCGCACCGCCTCGATGGCCGCCTCCAGCGCCTTCTTCTGCAAACCGTGTTCCTTCAGCAGACGGCCGCTCTCGCCCTTGTCCTCGCACAAGGCAAGCAAGAACATCTCCGAAGCAATGAACTGGTCGCCGCGCTTTTGCGCCGCCTTGTCGGTGAGATTGAGCAGATTCGTCAGATCGCGACCGATCTGCACCTCGCCGCCGCCGCCCTCCACCTTCGGCAAGCGCGCCAGGGTTTTCTCCAGCGCCGCCTTCAACGGCGGCACATTCACGCCGGCGCGCTGCAAGAGCGACGCCGTGCCGCCATCCTCCTGCCGCAGCAAGGCCAGCAGCAAATGGCCCGGCTCGATGAACTGCTGATCGCCGCCCACGGCGATGCTCTGCGCATCCGCCAGCGCCTGCTGAAATTTGGTCGTGCATTGATCGAAGCGCATGTTGTCTCCAGAAAAAATCCCGCTCTCGTCCAGATAAGGCCAATGCGAGAATTTTCAAGCTGGCATGGCCCGGCTCAATCCATGACAGATCGGGCCGCATGAAAACAAAAGGCGATGCCTCGACATCGCCTGTTTGTTTTTCCAACGCCCAACCCTGGCCTCCAGCCTCTAGCCTCTAGCCTCTAGCCCCTAGTCCCTAGTCCCTAGCCCCTAATCTCTAGCCCCTCGTTACCAGGCGTACTTCATCCCCACGTAGAGCGTGTTGTTGCGGTAGCCCTGCCCGCCCTGCACACCCAAAGCGCCCCACAGGGAGAGGTTCTTCGTGGCGTTGCCTTCCAGACCGAGTTTGACTTCCCACACATTGCCCGGCAGTTTGTCTTTCACCTGATCGGCGCCGAAAGCCATGCTGTGGCTGCCTTGACCGCGCCACCAGTTGGCTTCGGCGAAGGGGCGCAGGCGGCTATCTGACCTCAGAATGTCGGCATAGACCCGAACGCCGAGACGGGTGGTCAGGTCATTGTCGTTCAGTTTCGAGACGACCGTGCCGTTCTCCTCGGTGTGTTTGCCGGCCTTGTAAGTCGAGGCGATGACCTGGGCCTGCGGCTGCACAACGATCTTCGCGCCGCCGCTCGGGTCTTCATGGACAGTAAAGCCGTAGCCGGCTTCGAGCGAAGCGGCCCAGGCCGTGGCGTGGTACTTCTCCCTGGGACCGTCGCCCTTGACGGCGTTGTCGAAGCGCCCGCCCATCAGCCAGGCGTCGACATAGGGGCCGGTGGCGGGGTCATCGTTGCCGTACCAGGTGGCGTAAATGCCGCCGCTGTAGCCGTCGACGCTGTGGCGGGACTTGAGTCCCTGAACCTGGCTGTCGCCCTTGTTGTGGCTCACCATGCCCATCAGGCCCAAGCGCAAGCTGCCCTGCTCTTTGTCCCATTGCACGATGTCGCTGCCCAGATGAACCAGATACTGGCGATCGCTGGTCTTGAAGTTCCGGGTGTCGCGGTCGCTTTCGCTGCCTTGAATGCGAATCCAGCTATTGGCGTCCGGCTTGCCGCTTTGTCCGATCAGGCCGGGCGCTTGCGTCTGGCGGTCGTGCAGGGTGTGCCATTGGGTGCGCATCGCCGTGTAGCGGTTGTCCAGATAAGAACCGACTTCGGGACGGTAACCGTCACCGCCGCCGGGGCCGGAGCCGAGCAGGCTGACCAAATACCAGTCCTGAAGATCAGCCCCGCTGTTACCCTCGCCGCCTTGTTTCAGGGTGTAGTAGTAAGCGCCGGCGGTTAGCTGGTTGCCGAACAAGGTGAAAGCGTTCGCGTCGCTGGTGCCGACATCGACGAGCTTGATGCCGTTGATGGTGGCCGCCCCCGCGCCGCCTTGAGGCTGCACTTTCAGGGAAGTCGTGCCGGAAGCGTGGCCGGTGATGACGAGCGTATCGTGGGCGGAGGTATCGTCGTTCAGCTTGGCGCCCAGAATCACGGTGCCGCCGTTGCCCACATAGTTGCCGTTGACGGTAAAGGTCGCACCGGCAGGCGCAGCTCCTGCGCCCGCGACATTGACCGTGCCCGCGTTGGTGAGGCTTGCGACAGTCTGGTTGAAACCGGCAGCGTCCAAAGTAGCACCGGCGGCGACGATGTGGGCGGAGCTGGTGCTGAAGGTGCCGGCGGCGCTGGCGGCAAAGGTGCCCTGATTGACGAAGGTGGTGCCGTTGTAGTTGAGGTTGGCGCCGGCGGTGAGCGTGCCGTTGCCTTCCTTGTAGAAATCGCCCGCGCCCGTCACCACGTTGTCGATCTGCCAGTTGGTGCTGGTGTTGATGTGCAGTTCGCCGTCATTGGTCACCGCTGCCGCGCCGAGATTGTTTGCAGTCGAAGCGCTCAGCTTGGTGCCGGTGTCGATATCCCAGGTGCCGGTGAAGCCGCTGTTATTCGTGGCCGCAGCAATGGTGACATCGGCGTCGCTGAGCAGACTGACGGTGCCGGTGCCCGCAATGGTCTTGGCCAGCGTGCCCACGGCGTTCGCGCCCGTGAAGTCAAGTTCAAGCTGGGCGCCCGCGCCGTTGAGGTTCACGGTGCCGCTGTTGCCCAGACCGGCCGCATGATCCAGCGTGGCCGTCACGCCGTTCGCCACGTTCACCGTGGAAGCGAGGCCGCCATTGTTGCCGCCATTGGTCACGACGAAGTCGTCGTTGAGGTTAAACGTACCCGTTGCCGCGCCAGTCAAGGTGCCTGCGGAGGTGCCGCCTTCTTCCAGCGTCAGGGTGCCGGTGCCGATGTTCTGGAAGGAACCCGCCTCGCCTGTGAAGATGCCCGCCGAGCCGTTGACGATGGCGACGGTCAAATCACCGCCGTTCAGATTCAGCGTCGAATTTCCCTTGCCGTCAAACGCGCCGATGGTTTGCGTCTTGCCGTTGATGTCCGCTATCGCATTCGCTTCGATCTGCAACAGCTTGGTCTGGCCCAGCGTGTTGTCGTCGCCCAGCGCCAGCGTGCCGCTGCGCACGAAGGTCACGCCTTCGTAATCGTTGTCGTCATTCATCAGCGTTACCGTGCCGCCCGTACCCGCTTGAATGGCGAGATCGCCTGTGCCGGTAATGATGGCCTTGAAGTCGCTGCCGCCCGTACCCGCCACCGGCGAGAGGATCAGCGCATCCGTACCGCCTTTGAGCAGCTCGACTTGCGTGAGCGCATAGCTCACGTACAGACCCGCGCCCGCCGCGCCGTTATCAGCCAGCGTGTAGTTGTAGGTGGCTTCAGCCACGTCCGCCGTGCCGTTCTGGTCGATGCCCACGGTCACGCCCGCGCCCAGAGACGTGCCGGGGTTGTTGATGTCTTCCAGCGTCAGGTCGGTGACATTGCCTGTCACGCCGTTGGCATCCACCAGTTGCGTGAGGGCAGCGCCTTCGTCTTGCAGCAACAGCGGAGTGATGGAAGGCACGGTTTGGTTGGTGTCAAAACCGGAGGTATCGACCCTGACCACGCCGCCGCCTGCGCCGATATTGAGCACGCCGGTGCCGTTCGTGTTGCTCAGGACGATGTTGCTCGGCGAGACTTGATCGGCCGGAACCTTGGCGTCGAAGATGACCGTGCCGCCGTCAAAGGTCAGCCCGCCGATGTTTTGCGCGCCGAGACCCACCGTGGTGACGTTGCCCGCGCCCACTTCGAGCGTGGCGCTGGTCAGCGCCGATGTGTTCTGGGCGGAGAGGTCAAAGGTGTTATTGGACAAGGCGACCACGCCCTTGAAGATGGTGTCGACGGTAGCGGTCGGGCCGAAGTTGAAGGCATTGCCATTGTTGTCGGCGATCAGTCTGCCGGTGGTGGCGCCAGCGCCCAAAGCGTTGTTGAAGGTGAAGTCGCCGCCGGTGTTGCTCACATCCAGCGTGCCAGTGATGTTGACCAGGCCGGTGCCGAGGTTGGCGCTGGAATTCACGATGGCCGCATTGGCCGAGTCAATCGCCGCGCTGCCGGCAATTTCCCAACGGCCGGTGTAGCCCGCGTTATTGCCGGTGATCGTCGCTTTTTGCGAACCGGCTGCGACTGTGGTGGTACCCGCGCCCGAGAGCTGGTTGTCAAAAACGGAGGCCGTGGTAAACGCAAGGTTCAGTCCGGTCGTGGTCTGATTTGCGGTGGTATTGACCGCGATGCTGCCGCTGCCCACGCCCGCTTCGTTGGTCAGGGTCAGGATGCCGCCGCTGATCGTGGTGGGGCCGGTCATGACGTTGGCTTGGGCGATGGTGAGATTGCCCGTGCCGTCCTTGATGAAGTTGCCAGCGCCGGTCATGGCATTGGCCAAGGTCCAGTTGGTGCCGGTATCAACGGTGAAGGTGCCTGCGTTGTTGATAACGGCTGTGCCAAGATCGGCAGCGATATCGGCGGTGAGCGCCGTGTTCAAGGCGATGTTCCATTCGCCGGAGAATCCGCTGTTGTCGCCGGTGAGATTCACATTGGCAAGACCTTGCAGATTCACGTCGCCCGCGCCGGCGATCTGTTTGGACAGGTTGGCAGGCGTCGCGCTGGCGAGATTGATGTTCAGCGCGCCATCCGTTCCGGCGACACTGGCAATCGTCACCGTGCCGGTGTTGCCCAAACCGGCGATGTCGTTGATCGTCGCTGCCGCGTCCGCATCAATATTGACGTTGGCCTGAAGGCCAGTATTCGCGCCATTCACCGTCAGCGCGCCGCCGTTGAGGTTCAAGGTGCCAAGACCCGTCAACATGCCGTTCGACGTGCCGCCGGTTTCGATGTTCAGCGTGCCGTTGTTCAGATCAAGCACCGATTTACCCTGGCCGCCACCGGCATCGGCGCCGATGAAGCTGCCGATGGTCTGCGTCTTGCCGTTGACATCCACCTTGGCACCCGCCGAGATGTTCAATTCCGACGTGTGCTGACCCGCCGTGGTCTGCCCCAGCACGTTGTTGTCGCCCAGTTGCAAGGTGCCGCTCGTCACCGTGGTCTTGCCGCTGTAGGTGTTGTTGCTGCTCTTCAGAATGATCGTGCCGGTCGCATCAATTTCCAGATTGCCGCTGCCGGTAATCTTCGCCTTCATGTCGTTTGCGCCAGCGGGCGTTGCAGCGTCGTTCTCCAACGTCAGCGTCGTTTGCAGATCGAGTTGCGTCAACTGGTAGCCCACATACAGGCCATCTGTATTCTGGCCAGTGCTCAAGCCAAGGTCATAAGTGCCAATGGCGGCCACACCACCGCCTTGATTAATGT
>JAITMP010000009.1 GCA_031277315.1 Zoogloeaceae bacterium
CGCAAGGAGAACGCCGCCAGCGCTGTGGGCAGCGCCATCGTCACCCAGGGCGACATTACGTTTCTGGCCAATCATGATCTCACCGCGCAGGCGGCCAGCGTCACCAGCGCGGCGGGGGCGATCACGGCGGCGGCGGGCAATGATGTGACCCTTTCGACGGCAACCAGCACTTACCAGAGCGAGGCGTACCGCAAGAGCAAGAAGAGCAACGGTCTGTCCAGCAGCAAGAAGGAGGCTTGGGACAGCGTGGATCGCACCACCCGGACCGGCAGCACTTTCTCCGGCAATAGCGTCGATATCGTCGCAGGCAACAACATCACGCTCAGCGGCAGCAATGTCGTCGGCGATCAGAACGTCACCCTTTCCGCCGCCAACGACATCACCATCGAGGCGGCGCAGAACCGCAGCAGTGAAACCCATATCAGGAAAGAGAAAAAATCCGGGTTGATGGGCGATGTGAGGAGCGGCGTCATGATCGGCTCGGCGCAGAGCCGGGCGAATCTGGGAGTGACGGAAACTACCGCCGTGAGTTCCGGCGTCTTCGGCGAGAACGTCGTCATTGATGCCGGACGCGACATCGCGGTGACCGGCAGCATGGCGCTGGCCGATCAAGACCTCACCTTGCAAGCCGGGCGCAACATCACGCTCGACGCCGCCTACGAGCGGCAGGACATCACCCAGGCGAGCAGCAGCAGTTCGAGCGGCTTTGGCGTGCTGCCGGGGCTAAGCGGCAACTTCACCGTCTACGGGCGCTTCAGCGCCGAACAGGACGGCCTCGATCAAGGCCAACGCGCGGTGACCAGCCTGCTCTCGGCCAATACCGGCGATCTGACGCTGATCGCCGGCAGCGCGAACAGCACGGATGCCGCCATTGTCAGCCAAGGCGCCGATCTGCTTGCCGGCGGGCGCGTCAGCCTCGAAGCCGACCGCATCGCGCTTTTGCCAGCCACCAACAGCAGCGAGAGCCGGGCGCACAGCGAGAGCAAGAGCTTCTCCATCGGTACGCGCCCGGCTGGCGTCATCGGCGGGCTGATCAATCAGGCCGCCGAGCGCGCCCTCGACGCCCATGAGGGCACCGGCAACGACCGCCTTGACGATGCGCTTGCGCTCAAAGCCAGTTACGACGCTTACAAGGTATTCAATCCCGCGCAGGGCGCGGCCGATGAAACCAATCCGGATGCCGTCAAGAACCCTTCCGAGGGCGCATTCGGCATTTCCATCAGCATCGGCACCTCCAAATCCGAGAGCGATTATCAAAGCGCCGGAGCGCAGGCGCTGGGCACCAATATTCAGGCCCGCGAGATTGATCTGACCGCCCGCGAAACCGATCTTCATCTGCAAGGGGCGAAGCTGCAGGCGGAGAACATCTCTCTTTCCGCAAAGCGCGACATTCTGCTCGAAGCCGCCGCCAACACCGCGAGCGTCAAATCCAGCAATGAATCTTCCGGCATGAGCGCTGGCGTCACGGTGACGTTCGGACAGCAAACCGGGGTGAGTTTCCAGCTTGGCGCGCAGCGCGCCGAGGGCCGCGCCAACGGCAGCGAGACGATCTGGGACAACACGTTGATCACCGCCACGGACAATCTGACCGTTACCAGCGGCAACGACACGACCTTGCGGGGGGCGCAACTGGCGGCGAATCAGGTCACGCTCGATGTGGGCCGTGATTTGACCATCGAGACCTTGCAGGATCGCAGTCATTACGAGTCGGAACAGAAAAGCGGCGGCTTCGGGGTGAATGTGTGTGTGCCGCCGTTGTGTTACGGCTTGAGTTCGCTCACCGTGAATAGCGCCAGTCAGGAGGTGAAGCACGATTATCAAAGCGCACAGGGGCAAAGCGGGATCGCCGCCGGCTCGGGCGGTTTTGACATCACGGTTGCGAACCACACTGAACTCATCGGCGCGGCCATCACGAGTGAAGCCGAAGCGCAGAAGAACCGACTTACCACCGGCAGCTTGGGCTACACCGATCTGACCAATACCCAGACAACAGAAGCGGATGCGGATAGTTGGAGTTTGACGGGCAGCTTTGCGCTGGGCGGCAAAGCCAATCAGGTGGAGGGCCAGCAGGTCGCGGCCGCCGATGCCGTGATTCAGGGGCTGAACAATGTGAGTCCGAACTGGGCCGGCAACCGGGCGCTGGATGAGGCGATGCCGGACAACGGCGATGAGCAAAGCCGGACGCTGGCGGTAATCAGCCCGTCCGTCATCACGATTACGGGCACGGGTAATACAGAACGTGACGCTGCGAGTCAGGCCGCCGCCGATGAACTGACACAGCGTGACGCGGCCACGGCGAACGAGGCGCTGACGAATACGCTGACTTTGCAGCAGACGGCGGACCTGGAGCGGCAACTGGCGCGCGCGCGGCAGGATGATGAGGCGGCGCGGCTGATGGCGCAAACCGGCCAGCAACTGGCGGGCGAGATCGGCACGATCGCGCAGAACAAGATCAATGCCATCCTCGCGCAGATCGAAAAGGCGACAAAAGACGGGGACACTGAACGGGTTGCGGCGCTCAATGTGCAACTGGCCGAGACGAAGGACAAGTGGGGCGAAGGCGGCCTCTATCGCGTGGCGCTGCACACGCTGGCCGGGGCGCTCACCGGAAATCTGGACGGGGCGCTGGGGGCAGGGTTGAGCGCCTTGGCAGTGCCCGAAATTGCGGAAGTGATCAAACAGCTTGATCTGCCAACCGAGGTCAAACAAGTCTTGATCGCCTTGAGCGGAACGGCAATCGGGGCAGCCGTCGGCGGCGATCAGGGCGCAACGGCAGGGTTGAATCAGACGGTGAATAACTATCTCCGTCATGCCGAAGCTACACGACTTGCCACACTTTTGGATAAGAAATATTCCGGACAATGCGATGCAGCCTGCAAACAGGAAATCGCGGAGCTTGTTGCGCTTGATCAGGCGCGCGATCAGGAATTGGGCAATTGCGCGGGCATTCAAAGCGCCGACTGTGACAGGGTCAGACAGGATGTACGCAATGCAGCGGCGGAATATATCCGTCTGAACTCGCCGTTGAAGTTGTTCGGTGAACCTATAACGCCAGAACAAAAAACCCGGAGGCTGGCTGAGGAAACCATGAATGGCGTATTTGCCGCCCAAGCGGCAGGTTACGTTCAAAGCGGACTGGACAGTCTTGTCGGCTTGGGCAATGCGGCTTTAACCGGGATTCAAGCCCTGATAGGCGATCCGGAAGCGCAGAGCAAGATCAAGGAGGGCGCTGGCTCTGCTTTCGTGTACATCACCAACCCGGATAACCTGCCTTATCTGATCGGCGCATTGACGCCAGACCAGCGCAAACAGTTGGCGCAAGCTTATGAGCGCGGCGATGGCGCAACAGTCGGAAAAATGCTCGGGGAACAGATCGCTAACCTGCCCATCGGCGGCGGACTCGGCACAATCAAGAAAATCGATAAGGCAATCGATCTGGTTAACACCGCAAAGATGGCTGAAAAAATTCCAAGCAAGCTAGTATCCAGTGAGAAATATGTATCATCACCCAAGCACGATCCTGTGAGCGGATGGGGAACTCCAATGGATTTGCCTGATTCGGTAGCGCAGGAAGTGCTGGACCGCTCGACATTGGTCGGGAAACAACGTTATGGATTGCAGGATGGGAAAGTATATGAATTCCAGCCGGATAATGCAGGAGGTTGGCATGGCTACCCAATTCCAGGAACGCAGGTCCCGACATCATTTTTGCGTGACTTGAGGAATAGTGGGCAAATATCGAATGCTCAATATAACAGCCTCATAAAGGGCAAATAAAAATGAAAGAACTGAAAATTATGGTGAGCTCCGTAGGCTGGGATTATCTACACTCACCTCAACCTATATGGATTGAGCATGGATTCGAGCCGTTGACTCTCACCCCTCTTATTAAGAAAGAGCACCTAATTATTATAGACATCAGAGACGGAACCACCCCTAAAGAAATATTTCGGCAAATCTGTAATGTCGGTGAGCTTCAAGAGTGGTTATCTTGCGCATTACTGCATATATTCGACCCCCCTCCTGTATTTCTTGACCCAACAATCAATCTATTGAAATCAATTCATCAATTTTATGAAAATGCGTCCGATACGCCTGATGATGAATTTGATGTGCGAGTTGATGAATTATTCGAATTCAGAAGAATTCACGATATTGTATTCGGGTTTCGCGGTTGTAGTGTTCCATCTATTTTATTTGGATCAAAAAACAGCCTGCCTTGTATTTGGTATGTTGATAGTGACGAGTATATAGAAGAGAATGTAACTATGTCATTTGCGCACGAAAAAAGCCAGCATCACATGTCCTCCCTATCTTCTAAATAGTCTAAGTTGGGCTAGGCGCAGTAAGGCCCAACATTTGTATTTTGTATTCCCTCGTTACTAACTATCCCCATGACGCCCACGCTTGCACGGCTTCCATCTTCACAACGCCGCCAGCGTTCATGACCTCCCGCATCCTTAGCTTCCTCCTCCCCCAAATCCTGCTGACCGGGCAAGCGGCGCTTGCCGCCGGCCCGGGCGGTTTTGACATCACGGTTGCGAACCACACTGAACTCATCGGCGCGGCCATCACCAGCTTACGGGCACGGGTAATACAGAACGTAACGCCGCGAGTCGGGCCGCCGCCGATGAACTGACCGGGCGCGATGCGGCCACGGCGAACGAGGCGCTGACGAATACGCTGACTTTGCAGCAGACGGCGGACCTGGAGCGGCAACTGGCGCGCGCCCGGCAGGATGATGATATGGATTATTTCAATGCGCAAAAATATTAATTGTTGCCGTGTATGCGGCTACGAGCTACTTGATCCACCGTGGGGTAAAGATGGACATTCTCCGACATGGGACTTTTGTCCATGTTGCGGCACCGAGTTTGGTTACCAAGACGCTACGCCGATAAGCGTACGCAGAAAACGGGAAAATTGGATTTCAAATGGGAAGAAATGGTTTGATGCATCTAAAAAACCTGCTGACTGGAATTTCGATGAACAGAGAAAAAATATTCTTAGCGACTTTTAGCAACTAAAGAAGCAACCTCGCATCTTCTTGTTGCCAACTTGAATCCATGACGCCCACGCTTGCGCGGTTTCCCTCCCACGTCTTGCGCCTCCCCCGCGTCCTTACCCTCCTCCTCCAAATCCTGCTGACCGGGCAAGCGGCGCTTGCCGCTACTGATCTTTCCCCCAGCGGCGCGCTCATAGCCGGGGCCGATCTGCATCTGGACACCACGGGCGATCTGATTACCAGCGGCACGGTGGCCGGGCGGCAGATCGTTTCCCTCTCCGCCGAGAATCTTGTTAATCTGCGATGGCTCTCTACTCGAGTTGGCGTCCCAGTAAATCACCAATCATGGGTGAAGTAAATGAACGTGAAGTTGTTATTTCCTCCACTTTTCAATCGACCTATCGTGTGGTTGGCAAGTATTGGTAGCGTTCGGCTTGGTGTTCATTTACAGGATGGATGGTGTCTCAACATGCGAGGACAAACGCGACTATTATCAAAATCAGAAGACATGATGCCACTACTTCCATTACTTGAAATAGGAAGGGAGCAGTTCTATGCACACTTGTATCGTGTTGCACAAGCCGTCCCTGAGTTGAAGGAGGTTTCTCTCTCGTTTCCCAGTATTCTTTTACTTATATTTGCATTTGAATCATCAGCCTCCGATTATTGGCCCCTTAAAGCACTCGATTGGTTTGATAATGAAGTTAGCATTGATTCGAAAAGCCATGAGAGTTTACAATTTCTATTAAGTCAACCAAAAATAACGCAACGGCTGAAGCAACGAGTGGAAAAATCTATTCGTTATCTACAAGCTAAAGAGAAAAGCCAAACTACTTATCACATTCCCTCCCCGCCAACTAAATAACCCCCATGACGCCCACGCTTGCACGGCTTCCTTCCCACGTCTTGCGCCTGTCCTGTCCGCGTCCAATTCGCATTTCACTCATACTCAAAGCTGCTCATTTTTGAGTATTTCGTTTCGTCCTGATCGCCGTTTCACCAACTCAAATCAACTTTAAGTAAGCTTGAAGGCGTTTGCGCGTGGATTCTTCAGGCATCTGGGTGTTTCCGGTCAAGCGCATCCCCGCTTGTCGCGGACAGTGCGTGAAATTCCGGCTTTCCTTTGATAAACCTGATTCTCAACATCGGACGCGATAACCCACCAGCAAGCCATTCAGGGCGCTGCTCCATTGTCCCGGTTGTTCGTCCTGCAGCCGCCGCACATCGGCAATGGTTTTGCCTTGCCATGCTTCCATCGGGGTCAGCTCTCCGAGGTTTTGGTGAACGCGTATTTCGTTGTAGAACCAGATAAATTCTTTGAGCGCCCGGCGCATGGCTTTGTTTATGCGATTATCTTTATTACAAATACGCCGAGCAAGCCATTCCTCTCAGCTAACCGAATGACATCCGGCTCGCCGTCGCCACGGAGCGGATGAATCTCAGGAGCCTGCCGTCCACACGCAGCCGCCCTTGCTTTCGCGGTTGATTTCGGCGAGCACGCGCTCGTGTTCGGCGAGTTCGTCGGCGGTGGCGCGCAGCACGCGCAGGGGGGGATGTTCGGCGGGGAGTCCGGTTTGCGCGCCGCCAGCCGGGGCGGTTTCGATTTCCATGATCAGGCTTTCCTGGCCGCGCGTCATCGCTAGATAGACTTCGGCGAGCAGTTCGGCGTCCAGCAGGGCGCCGTGCAGCGTGCGTTCGGAATTGTCGATGGCGTAGCGTTCGCAGAGGGCGTCGAGGGAGTTGCGGCGGCCCGGATGCAGTTCACGCGCCAGCTTGAGGGTGTCGATCACGTTTTGGCAGGTCTGGCCGAGCGGCGGCGCGGGCAGCAGGGCCAGTTCGTTGTCGAGAAAACCGACATCGAAGGCGGCGTTGTGGATCACGAGTTCGGCGCCCTGGATGAAATCGAGAAACTCCTTGGCGATCTCGCTGAATCTGGGCTTGTCGTGCAGAAATTCATTCGTCAGCCCGTGCACCGCCAGCGCGCCGGCTTCCACTTCGCGCTCGGGGTTGATGTAGCGGTGAAAGCGGTGGCCGGTGAGTTTGCGGTTCAGCAGTTCGACGCAACCGATTTCGATGATGCGGTCGCCGAGGCGGAAGTCGAGGCCGGTGGTTTCGGTGTCGAGGACGACTTGTCTCACGCGCTGTTTCCTTTCAAGGTTTCGATGCCGCGCCGCGCCAGCGCATCGGCGCGCTCGTTGTCGACGTGGCCGGCGTGGCCTTTGACCCAGCGCCATTCGACGCGGTGCCGCGCCGCCAGCGCATCGAGTTCGCGCCAGAGTTCGGCGTTTTTCACCGGCTGCTTGGCGGCGGTGCGCCAGCCGCGCCGTTTCCAGTCGTGAATCCATTCACTGATGCCTTTTTGCACATATTGCGAATCGGTGTGCACGCGGGCATGCACCGGGCGCTTGAGGGCTTCAAGGGCGCGAATCACCGCCGTCAATTCCATGCGGTTGTTGGTGGTGAGCGGCTCGCCCCCGCAGAGTTCTTTTTCGTGCCCGTCCATCCGCAGCAGCGCGCCCCAGCCGCCCGGCCCCGGATTGCCGCTGCACGCGCCATCGGTGTAAATCTCGACGATTTCGGTCGCGCCGTTCATTGATCGTCCTTTTGAATGCGCCGCACCGCCAGCGAAAGCGCCTTGGCGCGCGCCTTGCGGTCTTGCCAGGCGGGCGTGAGCAAGCGCAGGCCATGCTGGCGCTTGACGCCTTGCAGCAGATAGACGGCGCCGGCGATCGGCCACCAGCGTTCGCCCGCCAGTTCCAGAAAGCGCCACCGGCGCAGCCATTTTTCCTGCATCACGGCGGGCAGGTAGCGGCCAAAGCAGCCGGCTTGCGTCTCGAAACTGAGCAGGGTCAGCAAATCTTTCAAGCGCCGCACGCTGAAATATTGCCCCTGCCAGGGAAACGCGCCGTCCCGCCCGGCCAGACGCCGCTTGACGCCCCACAGGCTGCGCGGATTGAAGCCGGAGATCAGCACCTGCCCTTCCGGCACCAGCACGCGCTCCACTTCGCGCAGGATCTGATGCGGATCGGCGGCGAATTCGAGCACGTGCGGCAGCACCACGAGATCGACGCTGTTCCCGGCCAGCGGCAGATGGTGCGGATCGCCGACCGCGCCGGCAGGCGGCGCCATGTCGCTATCGTAGATGAAGCGCAGCGGCATCCGGTTCGCCCGCAGGCAATCGCATTCGGGCAGGCCGATCTGCACCGCGTTGAAGCCGAAAATATCGGCCACCATCAGGTCGAACCGGCTCTGCTCCCAGTCGAGGATGTAGCGTCCTTGCAGGGTTTGCAGCCATGCGCTGATGACAGGATTTGACATTTTCCCCCGAAGTCTGAAAATCGCGTCATGGACATCCAAGCCCTGCGCGCCTTCGAGGACAATTATATCTGGCTGTTGCGCGATGATTCCCGCGCTGGTTCCGGCGGCGGTTCCCGCGTCATCGCGGTCGACCCCGGCGAGGCCGATCCCGTGCTGCGCTACCTTGCCGAGGCGCGCGCCGAACTGGCGGCCATTCTCGTCACCCACCATCACGGCGACCACACCGGCGGCATCGGCGATCTGCTGGCGCGGCATGCGGCGCCGGTGTTCGGGCCGGCCAATGAAGCCATCGACGTCGTCACGCGCCCTTCACGCGAGGGCGACATCATTCGCCTGCCCGGTTTCGCGGAACTTCAGGTGCTTGAAACGCCCGGCCACACGCACGGCCACCTCGCCTATTACGGAGACGGCGCGCTGTTCTGCGGCGACACCCTGTTCGGCTGCGGCTGCGGACGGCTGTTCGAGGGCACGGCGGAACAGATGTGGGCCTCCCTCAACAAGCTGGCCGCCCTGCCCGGCGCGACCGACGTGTTCTGCGCCCACGAATACACGCAATCGAACATCCGCTTCGCCCTCGCCGTCGAGCCGGACAACGCGGCGCTGCGCGAACGCGCCGAACGCGCCGCCCGCTTGCGCGCCGAAAACCGGCCCACCGTGCCCCTCACGCTCGCCGAGGAAAAAGCCACCAATCCCTTTCTCCGCTGCGACCAGCCGGCCGTCATCGCCGCCGCCGAACGCCGTCACGGGAAAAGCCTGACGAATCCGGCAGCGGTGTTCGTCGTCCTGCGGGAATGGAAAAACGATTTCCGCTGAAACTGAATCCATGCGCTTTCTCGACCTGAATTCCTGGCAAGGGCTGCTCACGACCATTCTCGGGCTGCTGCTCATCACGCTGATCGGCGTCGGCGTGCGGCTGCTGATCATGCAGATCATCCAGCAACGCCAGCAGCGCGAAAACCGCCAGATCAACGAACGCCTGCGCGCGCTGATGGCGGCGTACAAGGCGCTGGGCGGCTCCTTCACCGGCGATCTGGCCATCAGCCCCGCGCACAAGCGGGACATGGACGCGCCCGAATCCGCCGACGAGCGGGCGCGGCGCACGCGCGACGCCGTCGAAGCCGCGCTGTCCGACATCATCCTGCTCGGCACCGAGGAGCAAGTGCGACTGGCGGTCAGGGCCGCCAACGACATGGTCGCGGGCCAACCCATCCACACCGACGAACTGGTCATCTCGCTGCGCGATTTCATTCGCGCCGCGCTCGGACTGGACCCCGTCCCCGCCGGATTGCAGATTCCCAGACAAGGGCCGACCCGCGTGCAGGGCGCCTCCGGCGGGCGCGGCAACCGCGAATCCGGCGGCGCGGGCGGCGGACGCGGCGGCGGCATGGGCGCCGGCGCGGGCATGGGGATGGGAGCAGGATTGGGCCTCGCCGGTGGCGCGCATCTGCAAGGCGACGCCGACGATATGCCGTCTTCCCGCGACTGAGCGCCCTCCGGCAAAATCGCTTAACGAAACGCGAAATACTCGCGGTGGAAATCCGCCGTTTTCAGCCCGGCTTGCCGCCAGGCGCGTTGCAGGGCGTCGCCGAAGGCTTGCGGGCCGCAGAACCACAGGTGGCGGTCACGCGCGGCGCGGCGATCGGCGAGGATGCGCTCCAGATTCAACTGGCCGTCGCGCTGCGCATCAACCCAGTGCAGCCGCACGCCGGCGCGCTCGCACAGGCCACGCAGGCGGTCGGCGAACGGGCTGTCGGCGGGCGCGCAGTAGTAGAAATCAATCGGGCCGCCGGCGGGGGCGGGCTGCCCGGCCAGCGTTTCCAGCCGCGCCAGAAAGGGCGTGATGCCGATGCCGGCGCCGACCCAGACCTGTTCCTTGCCGTCGGCGTTGAAATCGAAGCCGCCATACGGCCCTTCGAGCATGACGGCCATGCCGGGGCGTAGCGTGCTCGGCAGCGCGCGCGTGTCGTCGCCCAGCGCCTTGATGCAAAAACGCAGCCGGCGCGGATCATTGCTGGCGCTGGCGATGGTGAAGGGGTGGGGTTCGCCGTTCACGCCCCAACTGACAAAGGCGAACTGGCCGGCGCGGTACGGCATGCCGGCGCCGGCAAGCTCGCATTCGATTTCGACCACATCATCGGCCAGCGCCCGCACCTGCGCGACCTTGGCGGCGTGCTGGCGCGCGCGCCCGACATGGCCGCGCAGCGCATGCACGGAGGCGGCGCTGCCAACACCGGCGCACAGCGCGAACAGCAGACCGGCGCTGCTCATCCACACCGCATCCGGCATCAGCACGGCGCCGTGGAAAGTGACGGCCAGAAAGGCGAGCGGGAACACTTTATGCAGCCGGCGGAACCAGTGATAGGGAATCAGCCGCACCAGCGCGATCAGCGCCAGGGCGATCATCAGATACGCCATCCACTCGCCGACTTCCTTCGCCGGGCCGCTGAGAAAATCGAGCCATTGCTCCGGCTTGGGGCCGCCGCCGCGCGCGGGGCGCGTCAGCCAGCCCGACTGGACGAGCGATTTGGGCAGGATTTCCAGCATCCAGTGCGCGAACACCAGCGTCGCGCCGCTGATGCCCAGCCACTTGTGCAGCCGATAGCTTTTATCCAGCCCGTCCAGCCGCTGCTCCAGCCAGCGCGTGCGCGCCGCCAGCAGCATGCAGGCGGCGAAGGCGGCGTATGCCATCAGGCCGCTGGCGTAGATGCTTTCATGCCGCCAGGACCAGAAGTTCGCGCTGCTCATGTCTGCGGGCGTGCTGGCGAACCAGGCCAGCGGCGGCAGCAGGGTAAATAAGGCAAACAAGGCAATCCAGACTCTGTTCATTTTCATGCTCCTTGACCACAATGTCGGTGCGCAGTATCGGCGGCGCAAATTAACCCTCCATTAATCCCGGCCTGAAAAAATCCGAAACAAATTGAAACCGGAAAAATCGACATGCGTATCTTGTTGATCGAAGACGACCCGATGATCGGCGACGGCCTGCGCGCCGGGCTGACGCAGTTGGGATTCACGGTGGACTGGTTCCGCGACGGCGCCACCGGCTTCGCCGCGCTCGCCAGCGCGCCGTATGACGCCGTGGTGCTGGATCTGGGCCTGCCGGCGCGGGACGGCCTCGACGTGCTGGCGCAATGGCGCGCGCAGGGGCGCGACGAGCCGGTGCTGATTCTCACCGCGCGCGACACGCTCGACGACCGGCTGCAAGGGCTGCATGGCGGCGCCGACGATTATCTGTGCAAGCCGTTCGCGCTGGCCGAGGTGGCGGCGCGCTTGCAGGCGCTGATCCGCCGCCGCCACGGCCGCGTGACGCCGGTGCTGCGGCACGGCGCCATCGCGCTCGATCCGGCCGCTCGCGCCGTCACCCGCGCCGGCCAGATCGTCGATCTGACCGGGCGCGAGATCGCGCTGCTGGAACTGTTCATGAACGCGCCGGGCCGTGTGCTGCCGCGCGCGCTCCTTGAGGAAAAACTCTACGGCTGGGGCGACGAAGTCGACAGCAACACCATCGAGGTTTATATCCACCACCTGCGGCGCAAGCTCGGCAGCGGCGTCATCCGCACCTTGCGCGGCGTCGGCTACGCGCTGGGCGACGCCGATGACTGCGGCGAAAACGCGGCGGACGCGGGAGCGGCGTCATGATGGCGCGCATCCAGAGCCTGCGCGCCCGCCTGATGCTGTGGCTGGCGCTGGCGCTGGCCGTGGTGTGGACGCTGGCCTCGCTGCTCGCTTACGGCGCGGTCAAAAACGCCGTCGGCACCCTTTTCGACAGCCAGCAAAGCCTGCTTGCGCGGCAGTTGCTGAGCGGACAGGTGAAAGGCGTCGATGCGCGGCTGGAGGAACCGCCCGCGCCGCTGCCCTCCGCCAAACGCCTGCTGGCGAAGGACGCGCGCGGCGGCATCGACAGCGACGCGCTGGCCTTCGCCGTGTTCGACCGCGACGGTCGCATGCTCTGGAACGACGGCGCGGAAGGCCATCATCTGACGTTCGCGCCGGGCGCGCGGGGTTTCGTGAATCAGAACGAGCAGCACGGCCACCACGCCTGGCGCGTGCTCTACATGGCCTCGGAAGACGGCGCCACGATTGTCGCCGTCGGACAGGAAATCGAACACCGGCGCGACGCCGTGCGCGCCGTCGTGCTCGCCCAGCTTTGGCCCTGGCTGGCGGCGCTGTTCGCGCTGCTGGCGTTGACCTGGGGCGTCATCGGCGCGCAAACGCGGTCGCTGCGCGGCGTGGCACGGGAACTCATGCAGCGCGCAGCGGACGACGACACGCCCATCGCGCCCGAGCGTGTCACGCTCGAAGTGCGGCCCGTGATCGAGGCGCTCAACGCGCTGCGCGCACGCACGCGGGCGCTGATCGCGCACACGCGCCGCTTCACCGCCGACGCCGCGCACGAACTGCGCAGCCCGCTCGCCGCGCTGCGCGTGCAGGCCGAAGTGGCGCAGCTTGCCGCGCACGACGCCGCTGCGCGGCAGCACGCGCTAACGCAACTCATCGGCGGCATCGACCGCGCCACGCGGCTGGTGGAACAACTCCTCGCCCTGTCACGGCTGGATCCGATGAACGCCCTGCCCGACGCCCAAAAGCTCGACTGGCCGCAGCTTTTGCAAAGCGCGCTACGCGACGCGCAGCCCGCCGCGCAGGCAAACGGCATCACGCTCGCGCTGGAGGAGGCGGAGGCGGAAGTGGCGGCGGGAGCGAGCGGCGCCCTGCCCGCGACCGGCAACGCCACCTTGCTGGCGCTGCTGCTGCGCAATCTGCTCGACAACGCCGTGCGCTACACCCCCGCCGGCGGCCGCGTCACGCTGCGCCGCGACGCTCGCGGTTTGGCGGTGGAAGACGACGGCCCCGGCGTGGCGCCGGAATATCTGGCGCGCATCCATGAACGCTTCTTCCGCCCGCCCGGACAGAGCCAGTCCGGCAGCGGACTGGGACTCTCCATCGCGCGGCGCGTGGCCGAACTGCACGGGCTGGAACTGACGCTGGAGAACCGGGCCGGCGGCGGATTCCGCGCTGCCGTGCGCAAAGCCCGCTGACAAGGCGGCGGCGCAGAATCGGCGTCACAACAAGCGGCAGTGGTAGCATTCGATTTTCGCGCTGCACGACACATGCTCAAGTTCAAATTTACGCTGGCGGAAGCGCTCGCCTGCGCCGCCCTTTATCTGTTTGCCGCCGCTGCCGCCGGAGCGGACGCGCCGGATACACCGGACGCGCCGGACGCGGCCTTGCAGCCATCCCTGCAGCTTAGCTGGCCCGATCACGCCCCGGATCGCGCCCCGGATCGCGTCCCTGACAGCGTGCCTGACAACACGGCAAACCAGGCGCCGGACCGCGTGCCGACCGTCGAACTGGAGACGGATCCGCCGCCGGTGGCGACGATCGACCTGACGCTGCCGGAAGACGATCTGTGGGCGCGCATCCGCAACGGCTTCGGCATGCCCGATCTCGACAGCCCGCTCGTGCAGCAGCAGCAAGCCTGGTATCTGGCCCGCCCCGCCTACTTGCAGCGCGTTGTCGAACGCAGCCGCCGCTACATGCACTACATCGTCGAGGAACTGGAAAAGCGCGGCATGCCGACCGAACTGGCGCTGCTGCCGATCGTTGAGAGCGCCTACAATCCGATGGCCTACTCGCGCGCTCATGCTTCTGGCATGTGGCAGTTCATCCCCGCCACCGGCAAGACCTACCGCCTCGATCAAAACTGGTGGATGGACGAGCGGCGTGACATCATCGCCTCCACCGGCGCCGCCCTCGAATACCTGCAATCCATCTACGACATGCACGGCGACTGGCATCTGGCGCTGGCTTCCTACAACTGGGGCGAGCACGCCGTCGCCCGCGCCATCGAGAAGAACAAGGCCAAGGGCCTGCCGACCGATTACCCGAGCCTGTCCATGCCGAAGGAAACCCAGGGATACGTGCCCAAGCTGCAAGCCCTGAAGAACATCATCGCCCAGCCGGAACTCTTTAACATCCGGCTCGATCCGATTCCCAACAAGCCGTATTTCGAGACTGTCGAAGTGCCCGCTCACATGGATGTCGCCATTGCCGCCCGTCTGGCGGAAATGACCATGGAAGAATTTCTCGCGCTCAATCCCGCCTTCAACCGGCCCGTCATTCCGGCGGACAAACACGGCGTCAACATCGTGCTGCCGGCCGAAAAAATCGACATCTTTCTCGCCAATCTCGAAGCGCACGACAAGCCGCTGACGAACTGGCAGGCTTACACCATCAAGAAAGGCGAAACGCTGGAGGCGGTCGCCAAAAAACATGGCCTGAGCGTCGCCCGCCTCAAGCAAGTCAACGGCATCAACCGGAAAATGCGCATCCGGCCCGGCCATACGCTGCTGGTGCCGGCCAAGTCCGGCGCCACCGATACCGCCGCCGACAACCTTCTCTCCGTCAACCTCCCCGTCGTCACCCCGACCGTCAAACCCGCGCCGTCAAAGAAAAAATCCGGACGGCGGGGCAAGAAAGCCAGCGCGAAAAAAGGCAACGCCAAAACCCAAAAGCAATCCGCCGTGGCGAAGTAGCCTGCGGTACTCCCGCAAGCGAGAGATTCTGCAGGTTGGCGCTGAGCGCAACGAAGCCCAACATTGAGCGGTTGTTGTCTCAAGACAGCCCTGCCTCCGTTCCGCTGCCTCACCCCTCTCCCCCAACCCCTCTCCCGCAAGCGGGCGAGGGGAGCCAATCTGCGGGCGGGAGAACCAGGGCAAGAGGAGTATCAGGTTTGTCATTCCGCGCGCAGTCGCGGAATCCACGCGGCGGTGGATTCTGCGCCCTGCGACTGCGCGCAGGGTGACACGCTTCACTCCGCGCAGAATGACAAGCCCATGCCGGGGTTCGCGCTCATCGTCAAAGCGATCCATCGGACGTGGGATGGCAGCAAGATGGGTTGGGCTGAGCCGGAGGCGAAGCCCAACATGTAAGGCGGAAAAAGAGAGCAGCGTTCATGATTACCGCCAACCATCCCGGCGGCGGCACAAGAACCCAGGACACCGACGCTTTTGCCCGTATCCATAAAATCCATGCCACCCCGATCGCCTTGAGAATAAGGCTATTCACAATCTTGACTGATTCAAGGTTAATCATTACGATTTAAAAATATCGTAACCTCAAAAAAGAGTGCAAGCCATGAGCGGTAGCGCAAAGACTCTGGTGTTCTGGATCGGCAATCCGCCGCACCATGACTGCAGTGTTGCCGGCTCCGGCAAGAGCAAGTTCCTATAGGAGGCGCAATGTCAGCAGCAACCAAAGTACTAACCGCGCATGTGCCGCTTCCGCTGGCCGACAAGGTGGATCAGATGGCTTCACGGCTTGAACGTTCGCGCGGCTGGATCATGAAGCAGGCGCTGGCGGCCTGGATCGCCCAGGAAGAAGAACGCGATCGCCTGACGCGCGAAGCCCTGGCCGACGTGGACGCCCTACGTTGTAGGGGCACGGCATGCCGTGCCCGTGTGTCTGTTCCACCGACGCTGTCACCTGCCGTCCACGCACGGCGCCGTTCTACTAGAATTGGGGACCAACGAGTTTTACGATTCTGTGCGCATTCCTCCTTATCACTGGTGGCGAACGGTCTTCTTCCTGATTCCCGCCATCAGCCTCTACACCATCGTCTGCGGGACGGCGTCGATCGTGTCGAGCCTGTTCAGCCGGCGCGGGTACTTCGCGCACACGTGTGCGCGGGTGTGGTCGCTGTTGATTCTGAAGACTACCGGTGTCCGCGTGACGGTCGAGGGGCTCGAGCGTCTGACGCCGAAGACGACCTATGTCTTCGTGGCGAATCATCAGAGCATCTACGACATTCCCGTGCTGTTCTGGTCGCTGCCGTATCAACTGCGGATTATCGCGAAGGCCTCGCTCGCGCGGTTTCCCGTGCTTGGCTGGCATCTGAAGCGCGGCGGACATCTGTTCGTCGACCGCAAGAATCCGGATCCGCAGGGGATTCTCGAGCGCTGGCGCTCGCTCGTGAAGGACGGCCTGTCCCTGATTATTTTCGCGGAGGGCACGCGCAGTGCCGACGGGCATGTCGGGCGCTTCAAGGCCGGGAGCTTCCTGCTGGCGATTGAGGCGGGGCTGCCGATTGTGCCCGTG
>JAITMP010000034.1 GCA_031277315.1 Zoogloeaceae bacterium
ATCATCGAGGAGATCACGAAAGGCCGCAGCAAGTCTTTCTGCAACTCCAGATAGACGTTGTTGGACGTGAGCGGCAGCTCATTGGTGATGATGGTGCCGCGGATGGAATCCCGGGCCACCACGTAACTGACGAGCGCGATGACGATGAAGCCCGCGCCCAGCAGCACGGCCAGCCATGCGGTCAGCTTGCGTTTGTCGGTGGTGAAGCGAGCGCCGCCATGCGGACCACCGGGGGAGCGCGCGTGCCCCGCGCGCCACCAGGGCCAGAGGGCGCGGGGCAGGGCTTGATGAGACACGGCAGGGTGCTTGGCGGAGGGAGGATCGATTCCTCAATATCGGCATTTCGGGGGTCTGGTTGAGCGCCTCGCGCGCGCCGTCGCGCCGGCCGCCGCCGCAGCGGCGCATGCACAATGCGCATCTCTTCAGCCGCATGCGAGCCGCAATCCGCCCATGAACGCGCCCGAGTCCCATCCGCTGGAACACATCACCCCGCGCGACCAGGCCGAAATCCTGGCGCAGGCGCTGCCTTACATCCGGCGCTTCCACGGCAAGACGCTGGTCATCAAGTACGGCGGCAACGCCATGACCGACCCCGCCTTGCAGCAGGATTTCGCCGAGGACATCGTGCTGCTCAAGCTGGTCGGCATGAACCCGGTGGTGGTGCACGGCGGCGGGCCGCAGATCGACGACATGCTCAAGCGCGTCGGCAAACAGGGCCATTTCATTCAGGGCATGCGCGTCACCGATCCCGAAACCATGGCGCTGGTCGAGATGGTGCTGGGCGGACAGGTCAACAAGGAAATCGCCGCCCTCATCAACCAGCACGGCGGCAAGGCTGTCGGCCTGACCGGAAAAGACGGCAACTTCATCCGCGCCAAGAAGCTGCTGATGCCGAACAAGGACAATCCCGCCGAGCCGCTCGATCTCGGCCAGGTCGGCGACATCACCGCCATCGACCCCGGCCTGATCGCCTTTCTCGATGCGGGCGACTTCATTCCCGTCATCGCGCCGATCGGCGTCGGCGAGAACGGCGAGTCCTACAACATCAATGCCGACGTGGTGGCGGGCAAGCTGGCGGAAATCCTCAAGGCGGAAAAGCTGGTGCTGCTCACCAACACGCCGGGCGTACTGGACAAAAACGGCAAGCTGCTGACCGGACTCACGCCGCGCGAGATCGACGGCCTTGTCGCCGACGGCACCCTCTCCGGCGGCATGCTGCCGAAAATCGGCTCGGCGCTCGACGCCGCCCGCAGCGGCGTGAACAACGTGCACATCATTGATGGCCGCGTCGAACACGCCCTGCTGCTGGAAATCCTCACCGACCACGGCGTCGGCACCATGATTACGGGCAACTGAAAGAAGCGGCAATGACCAAAGCCGGAGAACGCAAGCTGCAAATCCTGCAAACCATCGCCGGAATGCTGCACGACCCGAAAGGGGAAAAAATCACCACCGCGCTGCTGGCGAAGAAGCTCGATGTCTCCGAAGCGGCGCTCTACCGCCACTTCGCCAGCAAGGCGCAGATGTACGAAGGGCTGATCGAATTCATCGAAACCGGCCTCTTTTCCGTCATCAACAAAATCAGCGCCGAGGAGCAATCCGGCCTCCGGCAGGTGGAAATGATCGTCACCCTGCTGCTCGGATTCGCGCAAAAGAACCGTGGCCTGACCCGGGTGCTCATCGGCGATGCGCTGGTGAATGAAGACGACCGCTTGCAGGCCCGTATCAACCAGTTGCTCGACCGCATTGAAACCACGCTCAAGCAAGCCTGGCGGGTGGCCGCCACCGGCAACGAACTACCCGGTAACGACGTACCACGGGCAGAAGCCGCCCCCGCTGCTGCCAACCTGTGCCTGTGCTACGCCATCGGCCGCTGGCAGCTTTTCGTCAAAAGCGGCTTCGCCCGCGACCCGATGGCGCAATGGCCGCAACAATGGCCGATGCTGCTGGCCGGCTGTTTGTCACAGCCGGGGTAAGAGGATTCAGGCAGCAAGCGCAGGTTGGCGCTGAGCGGAGCGAAGCCCAACATCGAGCGGTTGTTGTCGCAAGAATGACGCGAAGGCCGTTACGCGAGGCCGCCGCCGTATGCCCTTACCCCTCCTTCAACCACTTCGCCGCGTCGAGGGCGAAGTAGGTGAGAACCGCGTCGGCGCCGGCGCGCTTCATTGACAGCAGGGTTTCGAGCACGCAGGCTTTTTCGTCGATCCAGCCGTTCTGGCCGGCGGCTTTCAGCATCGCGTACTCGCCGCTGACTTGATACACGCAGGTCGGCACCTTGAACTTGTCTTTCACGCGGCGCACGATGTCCAGATACGGCAGGCCCGGCTTCACCATCACCATGTCGGCGCCCTCGGCCAGATCGAGGCCGATTTCCCGCAGCGCCTCGTCCGTGTTGGCGGGGTCCATCTGGTAGGTGTACTTGTTCCCCTTGCCCAGATTGCCCGCCGAGCCGACGGCATCGCGGAAGGGGCCGTAGAAGCTGGACGCGTACTTGGCCGAGTACGCCAGAATGCGGGTGTAAATCTGCCGGTCGCCGTCGAGTTCGGCGCGGATGCGCCCGATGCGCCCATCCATCATGTCGGACGGCGCCACCACGTCGGCCCCGGCGCGGGCGTGGGTGAGCGCCTGCTTCGCCAGCACTTCCAGCGTTTCGTCGTTCAGCACGTAGCCGTCGGCGTCGATCAGGCCGTCCTGCCCGTGGCTGGTGTAGGGGTCGAGCGCGACGTCGGTCATCACGCCCAGTTCCGGCAGCGCCTGTTTGAGCGCCCGCACCACGCGCGGCACGAGGCCGTCCGGGTTGAACGCTTCCTCCGCCCCCAGGGTTTTCAGGGCCGGGTCGATCACCGGGAACAGCGCCAGCGCCGGCACGCCGAGCCGGGCCGCTTCCTCCGCGATCTTGAGCAGCCGGTCGAGGGAATGCCGGAAGACGCCGGGCATCGACGCCACAGGCTCGGAAATCCCTTTGCCTTCAAGGACAAAGACCGGGTAAATAAAGTCGTCCGGGCTGAGGCGGTGCTCCCGCATCAGCCGGCGCGAAAAATCGTCACGCCGCATGCGGCGCATGCGGGTGGAAGGGAATTTTGCAATTAAGGTCATGATTTACGGTAATAAAAAATAATTTAAACTTAACGGAACTACTCGAAAGATTGTCCCTCAAAAGCGACAGATGGTGTTCGACACCGTCACCCACTTCACCTCCCTGAGTGGGTGCCTTAATCAAGTTAAGGCGTTTTCGGCCCCCGGTTTCCTCCCCTTTAACCGGGGGCATTTCTTTTCTGCTTTCCATCCTCGCCCGCCACTCCGAGCCAGCCGCCGATGACGCTTTCCGCTTCTTCAGCGCCGGTTTTTTTCAGGCTCGAAAACAACTGGGCGCTGACTTGATCCGACCAGGGCGCTAACTCATCCCGCACGGCCCGCAGCGCCTGCGTCGCTTCGGCGCGGGTGAGCTTGTCCGCCTTCGTCAGCAGAACGTGGATCGGGTTGCCGGTCGGCCCGAACCATTCCAGCATCTGCCGATCGAGATCGGTCAGCGGACGGCGGGCATCCATGATAAGCACCAGACCGCGGATGCTGCGCCGCCGCGTCAAATATTCGGCTAGCGCGTGCTGCCAGTGACGGCGGATTTTCTCCGGCACGTCGGCATAGCCGTAGCCGGGCAGATCGACCAGAAAAGCGCCGTTGCGCAGGCGGAAGAAATTGATGAGCTGGGTGCGCCCCGGCGTCTTGCTGACGAAAGCCAGCCGTGTTTTCCCGGCCAGCGTGTTGATGGCGCTCGACTTGCCGGCATTGGAGCGCCCCGCGAACACGATCTCCGCCCCCTCCGGCAGCGGCAAATCGCTCGGCCTTTCCGCCGAGAAAGCAAACGCCATATTGGTGAACAGGGACATGGGGTTGATGGAACCGTATCAGTTTTGCATGGCTCGCCAGCGGCAACGCCTAAATTAACCGGCACGCTTTAGCGCGTTCGGGTTGAATGCTTTGTTAGGCATCGCTTCTTACCAAGGCAATCTCTTTGGCCGTCAGGTCGTGCTGCCCTGTCCAAAGGTCTTGCCGCATAGCAAGAACAGATGCCAAAAAATTATCCTTGCTTGGGTGCTCAATAAAGGCCTTGACGCTAAGAACGACAGGTTTTGAGGCGTACAGGATCATCTCGTGATACTCAGCTTGCAGGTACTCAATGATATCTGTTGCGGAGTGAATATCCGATTGCCGGCTGGACAGGTACTTGATATTCTTGGGATTGAAGTAAACATCCATGTACAGCAGGCACGACTTGTAGCGGCGCTCTTTACTCTCCAGCGCCTTGAATGCAAGTTCTTTGCGCTTTGTCTGGACGTTGGTAATGATGCCGCCGACCCCAACAAATCCCAGCAAAGCAAGAATGATTTCTATCGTGCCCATGTAACGCCTGTTGCGATACCTAAGATTTAACCACCTGCTTCCGCAGCTCCGTGACTTGTTCGCCCTTGATGCCCCAGTTATCGGTATTCACTTCGTCGATCACCACCACGGTCGTGGCCGGGTTTTTGTTCAGCACGTCTTGCAGCAGGCGGGTCACGCCCGCGATGAGGGCCGCTTTTTGCGCCTTGGTGACGCCTTCATCCGTGATTTTGATATTTACGTAGGGCATGGGTTTCTCCTTGCGCGCCGACATCGACAAGTGTACCGGCAAGCCGGTGAAGAATAGCAGTTTTCCGGCGTCGCCTCCGCCGTTCGGCGCGGGCCGGATGGCCTAGTCGGCATCGTTCCGGTCGCGCAGGAAACGCGCTTTCTGCCGCGCCCGGCTGGCTTTTTTGCCACGCGCTTGATGCGCGCCGCCTTTTTTCAGCAGCGGCTGGACGGCGACCGGATTGCGCGGGCGGATGCGGCGCTGTCTGGCTCTTTTCATTTTTTGAACCGCACGATGGCGCGGCCATCCGCCGCAGTTTTTGGCGCTGCTTTCCAAGCGTGGCCGTAGATGATTTCAAACGTCGCCGGCAGACGGCCATCGCGCCGCGCCCAGGCGCGGAACACGCGCCGTCCGGCGCGAAACCCGAGCGCGCCGAGCAGGCCGTCGCGCGCGCCGAGCAGGCGCTGGTCGCGCAGCAAACCGCGCGGACTGGCGTAGGTGAGTTCGATGCGTTCGGCATCCATCACCGGATCGGCGAAACCCGCCGTCATCAACATGTCGCCGAGGTCGTGCATGTCGTGAAAGCGCCGCAGCGTCGCTGCGCCGGCGGCGCGTAACTCGCGCAGGGTGTCCGGCCCGAGGGCGCTGAAGGTGAGCAGGCCGCCGATTTCCAGCACGCGCTCCAGTTCGCGGAAAGCGGGCAGGGGATCGTCGAGCCAGTGCAGCATCAGGTTCGACCAGACGAGGCCGAGCGCGCCGTCCGCCAGCGGCAGCCGCCGCGCATCGGCTGCGACGCAGCGCAGGGCGCGGCGGCGCAGCCGCGTCATCCAGGAAGCGCGGCGGGCGACTTCGGCCAGCATCGCCGGAGCCAGGTCGAGCGCCAGCGGCAGGGCGTACGGATAACGCGCTTGCAGCATGCGCGCGCCGTCGCCGGTGGCGCAGCCGATGTCGGCGAAGCGGGCGGGCGCGAGCTTGACGAAATCGAGCCGCGCCAGCATGCGCTGGCCGACTTCCCGCGCCAGCACGGCCACTTCGTCGTAGGACGCCGCCGCCCGGCTGAAGTCAGATGGCATGCAAGCCGAGCCGCTCGAACAGCCGCTCGTCGCGGCGGGTGTCGGGGTTGCCGGTGGTGAGCAGCTTTTCGCCGTAAAAAACCGAATTCGCGCCGGCCAGAAAGCACAGCGCCTGCAATTCATCTGACATTTCCTGCCGGCCGGCGGAGAGGCGCACCAGACTCGCCGGCATGACGATGCGGGCGGCGGCGATGGTGCGCACGAACTCGAAGGGATCGAGCGGCTCGGCGTCCGCCAGCGGCGTGCCGGGCATCGGCACCAGATTGTTGACCGGCACCGATTCGGGCGGCGGCGTCATGTTCGCCAGTTCCGCCAACAGGCTGGCGCGGCCGGCGCGCGTCTCGCCCATGCCGACGATGCCGCCGCAGCACAAGCTGATGCCGGCCTCGCGCGCCCGGCGCAGGGTGTCGACGCGGTCGGCCTGGCTGTGGGTGGTGACGATGTTGCCGTAGAACTCCGGCGCCGTATCGAGATTGTGGTTGTAATAATCGAGGCCGGCGGCTTTCAGCTTTTCCGCCTGCCCTTCCTTGAGCAGGCCCAGCGTGACGCAGGTTTCCAAGCCGAGCGCCTTGACGGCGCGGATCATCTCGATCACCTGTTCCAGATCCTTCTCTTTCGGCCCGCGCCAGGCGGCGCCCATGCAGAAGCGGGTGGCGCCTTTTTCCTTCGCGGCGCGCGCGGCGGCGGCGACATCCTCAACAGCCAGCAGGGATTCCTTTTCCACCCCGGCGTCATGACGCGCCGATTGCGAGCAGTAGCCGCAATCCTCGGAACAGCCGCCGGTTTTCACCGACAGCAGGGTCGAACGCTGCACGCCGTTGGCGTCGAAATGGGCGCGGTGCGCCTGCTGCGCCTGAAACAGCAGATCGTTGAAGGGCAGTTCAAGCAGCACCAGAATCTCGGCGGCAGTCCATTTTTTTTGTTTGCGCGAGTCTTCGCTCACGCGCTGGGCGGCGGTTTTCATGTCGGGGAATGCTTCGGATAAAATCGGTTCGGAATGCAGAGGGCGGATCATCGTTGAAGGGGGAAAGCTTGTCAATTTACCGAACGGTGACACAAACGGCGGCGCGGGCGCTGATCCGCCTGCTGCCGCAGGACTGCGCCGTCTGCGGTCAGGAAAGCGAAGAAAAGCTGTGCGCCGCCTGCGCCGCCGATCTGCCGCGGCTGACCGGCCCGCTCTGCCCGGTCTGCGCCCTGCCGGCGGCGCGGGACACGCTTTGCGGCGCCTGCCAAAGCGCGCCGCCGCATTTCGACGCCACGGTCGCCGTCTTCCGCTACGCCTTCCCGATCGAGCATCTCGTGCAAGCCCTCAAATACCGGCATCGCCTGCCGCTGGCGGAATGGTTCGCCGATTCGCTCGCTGATGCGCTCACCGCGCGCGGCGGAACGCCCGGCGTCGATTGCGTGATGCCGCTGCCGCTCTCGCCCCGGCGCATCGGCGAACGCGGCTTCAATCAGGCGCAGGAAATCGCCCGCCCGCTCGCCCGCGCCCTCGGCCTGCCGCTCCTCGCCGATGCCTGCCGCCGCGTCCACGACGGCGCGCCGCAAGCCAGCCTGCCCTGGAAAGCGCGTCAGGCGAACATCCGCCATGCTTTTGAATGCCGCGCCGACCTCGCCGGACGGCGCGTCGCGGTGGTCGACGATGTCATGACCACCGGCGCGACGCTCAACGAATTCGCCCGCCTGCTCAAACAACACGGCGCGGCCCGGGTCGAAAACTGGGTCGTGGCGCGCACGCTGCCGGATTAAGCCCCGCCGCCCGCCAAGCCGGTATACTCCCGCCCCTGAACGTGGCGTCATACGCCACATTCATACAACCCGGCCCCGATCATGCGCGAACGCTGGATTCTCCAATTCTGTCACGGCTATTACGGGCCATTCCTCGACGTTGCCCGGCAATACGCCGCGCTGTTCAAGGATTCACCGTACAAGGTGCTCACGGTGTATTTGACCGGCGAGCCGACGGAAGCGGCGCGGGCGGGTTCCGCTTCCGACGAAGTGATTTTCCTCGGCTTCAGCAGCAAGGCTGTTCGCGGCCTGAAACTGGCCGCGATCCGCGCTTTCAGGGAAATCGCCCGCAGCCGCGATTTTTCACTGGTCATCGCCCATCGCGCCAAGCCGATTTATGTTGCCTGCCTTGCGACTGACTTGCCGGTGATCGGCGTGCATCATGCCTTTGGCGATTACCGGCGGGCGGCGCGGCGCGGGTTCGCCAACCTGTTCCGCCGGCGCCTGTCGCTGCTCGGCGTCTCGGATGCCGTGCGCGACGACATCCGCCGGCATCTGCCCGGCTGGCCGTCGGATAAGATCGAAACGCTGCACAACCGCATCGACGTCGACGCCTGCCGCCGGAATATTCTCGCCAAGGACGCCACCCGGTCGGCGCTGGGTTTGCCGCAGGATGCCAAAATCATCGGCAACGTTGGCCGCCTGCATCCAGACAAGGATCAGAAAACCCTGCTGGCCGGCTTCGCGCACGCTCTGCCGCATCTGCCGCCCGGCACGCTGCTGGCGATTGCCGGCAGCGGCCCGCTGGAAGCCGATCTAAAAGCGCGGGCAAACACATTGGGCGTCGCGGAACGGGTGATTTTTCTTGGGCAAGTGCCGGAAATGCGGCGATTCTTCAGCGCCTTCGACCTGTTCGCGCTGAGTTCCGACCATGAACCGTTCGGCATGGTGCTGCTGGAGGCGATGGCGGCTGGCGTGCCCGTCATGGCGACGGACTGCGGCGGCGCGCCGGAAATCGTCGCCGACAAAAACGCGCTCTTTCCCCTCGGCGACAGCCGGACGCTGGCGGAGAAACTGGTCGTGTTCTTCTCCGCGCCGCCGACCGGCGCTGCCGCGCTTGATCGTCTCAAGGAATATTTCTCCGACGAAGCGGCGCGGCAACGCTTCTTCGCCCTGCCGATGGCAAGGAAGGCGCTCGGCGCATGAATGCCATGCGAAAGCTGTTGATTCTCGACGGCATCGCCGACTGTCCGCTGGGCCGCGAACTGACGGCGGCGTTCCAGGAAACCGGCATCGAAACAGCGCACTTCGACTGCCTGCGGCAGGCGCGCAAGCCCTTGTATGACATTCGCTCGGCTTACGCCAAACTGCGCAACCGGAAAGCCGGCGGCGATACTTTCTACTTCCTGCCCAAGCTGCCGGAAAAAGACCTGCAACAAACGCTTGCCCGCGAACGCCCCAGCCATATTCTGGTCATCGGTTTCATCTACAAGTTTTTCGACCCCGCGCTGTTGCGCCGACTCGCCGATGAAGCGGGCGCAACCCTCCTTCTTTACGACACCGACACCTGCAATCTTTACACCCGCCGGCGCGAATTCATTTTCTTCATCGAGCATGAACTGCCGGTCTACGACCGCATTTTCTCCTGCTCGCTGGTCATCACCCGTTTTCTCCGCGACACGCGGCGTCTCGATGCCCGGTTTCTGCCCTTCGGCGCCGCGCCGCGGGGGGGGGGGGGGGGGGGGGGGGGGGGGGGGGGGGGGGGGGGGGGGGGGGG
>JAITMP010000004.1 GCA_031277315.1 Zoogloeaceae bacterium
CCGGCGGTGAGCCACGATGCGCTGAGGTTGCCGTTGATCTCCACCGCGCCGGTGGCATAAATCGCACCGCCCGCTCCACCGGCGCCAGCGAACATTGTCTGTCCGGGTATGACGCTCTCGAAGATCAGCGTGCTGCCGCCAGCATTGAGCGTCAGATCGCCGTCGGCACTGAATATGCCCCCGAGGGTGCCGAAAGTGTTAGTGCTGATAAACGTGAGCGTATTGAAGCCGGTGAAGTTCAGCGTGTAATTGCCGGGGGCGGCGGAGCCATCAAAATAGACGCCGGTGTCAAAGATGGTGTCATCGGGTGCGAGGGATGTGAAATTAAGCGTGCCGACGGGAAGCGTCAGCGGGGCGGAAAAAGAGAAAACAGGCGTGGGGTTGCCGTTGCCGTCGAGTACGATGGTGTCGCCACTAGCCGGAGTCATACCGCCGAGGTCGTCGCCATCAATGAAAGTCTGTGCGTGCAGCGCCATGGGCGTAACAGAAGCGAGAACCGCGGATAGCCCCACCGCCGCCATCCGCCGCCGACCCCTGCCGGAAGAAACCACGGCAGCGCGCCCGCTACGACCCGATTTGCCTTGCGCCGCGGCAAACTCAGCCACTACCTGCCAAACGCCAAGAGCGCGATTAAAAATAATTTTGTAGCAGCGATTCATGGGCTTACCTCTATACCGGATATTTATTTATTATAACAACAAACATACTTGATATAAGTGTAATTGACGGTCAAATTAAATTAAATTAAATCATTAGAAATCTGAATATATTCGACTTTCTCCAAACCCTCCCTTCAAAAAAACTGTCAGCCGCATCCTGGCCCGCCCAAGACGGGCTTTGCGAGCAGCTGACGGGAGAGAAAAAGCTGGCGCTGACGCTCATCATGCCTCCGCAACCGGCAAAACTCCGGCTTTTCAAGCGGGCGTAATCGGCGCATCATATGCAGTTCGAACCTTGGCACGTCACGAGGAGGCAAAAATGAGCAACGAACCGTTCGCGAAAATGCACAGCAGGAATATCGACATCGTCATGAAACTGACGCAGGTGTCGCTGGATAACACCAAGCGCCTGATGGCGCTTCAGGCGGAGACGGCGCGCAACCTGTTTGAGGACAGCGTGAATAACGCCCGCGCGCTGACCGAGACGAAAGACCCGGAGGCGGCATTGGCGCTGCGCGCCCGCTTTGCCCAGGATGCCTCGCAAAAGATGGTCGACGCCATGCGCCGCATGACTGATCTCACCACCGAAGCCCATACCGAATTCAACAGCCTGCTCAGCCAGCAGATGGCCGACGCCAGCCAGGAAATAACGGACGCCCTGAAGAAGATGATGGCGACGAGCGGCCTGCCCTTCGGCAGCGAAGACCCTTTCGTCGCCATGCAGAAAGCGTTTTCCGCCGCCAGGGACACGTTCGAGCAAATCTCCAAAGTCTCCACCACCGCCTTCGCCGCGCCTGCGGCAAGCGGCAAGGGCGGAAAAAGCAAGTAGTAAGTTGCCGGGCTTGCCGTAGCCCGGCCTTGGCGGAGCGCCTTTCTTCTTTCTTTCTTGAGGAGGGAGTCAGCCGTTCCGCCGCAGCCAGTCTCGCAGTTGCGGCAGTTGGTCGAACAGGCCGAGGGGCTGTTCGGCTTGCAGGGCGGCGCGGGGATGCGCGCCGTAGCCGACGGCCAGCGCGCCAACGCCCGCGTTCCTGGCCATTTGCAGGTCGTGTGTGGTGTCACCGATCATCAGGGTGCGATCGGGTTCGGCATCCAGTTCCGCAATGAGTTCAAGCAGCATGTCCGGCGCCGGTTTGGAGTGGCATTCATCGGCGCAGCGCGTGGCATGGAAAAGCGGCCCGAGGCCGGACGCCGCCAGAGCGCGGTTCAGCCCATGACGGCTCTTGCCGGTGGCAACACCGAGCAGGCAGCCGGCGGCGGCGAGTTCTTCCACCAGTTCCCGCGCGCCGGCAAACAGCGGCAAGGCATGATCCTGCGACAGGTAATGATGCCGGTAACGCTCGGCGATGCGCGGGTAGTCGCTCACCGGCGCTTGCGGCAGGGCTTGCGACAAGGCGTCGTGCAGACCGAGGCCGATGACATGGCGCACAGCGCCCTCCTCCGGCGGCGGCAGGCCGAGATCGACCGCCGCCGCTTGCATGCAGGCGACGATGGCGCCGGCGGAATCAAGCAGGGTGCCGTCCCAGTCAAAGACGATCAGATGGTAATTCCGCGCTTTGTTCTTCGCTGCTTCCATAATCCCGTTTTTCGTTTTGTTGCAGACGTTGCAGGAAGGCTCGCAGTTCCGCCGGCAGCGCCGCCGTGAGTTCCAGCCGTTGTCCCGTGACGGGGTGCGTGAACGACAAACGCGCGGCGTGCAGGAACATGCGGCCCAGACCCTGCTTTTGCAAAATCCTGTTGAGGCTGAAATCGCCGTACTTGTCGTCGCCGCAGAGCGGGAAGCCATGATGGGCGAGATGAACGCGAATCTGGTGGGTGCGCCCGGTTTCCAGTTCGACCTCGACCAGGCTGAAATTTTCCCAGCGGGCGGCCAGGCGCACGATGCTGTGCGCCGCCTTGCCGTCCGGCGAGACGCTGACGCGGCGCTCGCCCTCCCCGGTCAAATACTTGTGCAAGGCGAGCCGGATATGCTGTTCAGGTTGCAGCCAACGGCCCTTGACGAGCGCCAGATAGCGTTTTTCGATGCCGCCGGCGCGGAACAGATCGTGCAGCGCCGTCAGCGCCGAGCGCTTTTTGGCGATCAGCAACAGGCCGGAGGTCTCCCGGTCGAGCCGGTGCGCCAGTTCGAGAAAACGGGCTTGCGGCCTTTGCCGGCGCAATTGCTCGATGACGCCGAAACTTACCCCGCTGCCGCCATGCACCGCCATGCCAGCCGGTTTGTCGACCGCCAGCAGCGCCTCGTCCTCATGCACGATGCGGTATTCGCGGCCATGCGGCACGGCGGGTTTTTCTGACGTGTCGAGCCGGATCGGCGGAATGCGCACTTCGTCCCCCGCCCGCAGCCGGTATTCGGGCGCCGCCCGCCGCCCGTCGACGCGCACCTCGCCGCTTCTGAGAATCCGGTAGATGTGGCTTTTCGGCACGCCCTTGCAGACGCGCAGGAGATAATTGTCGATGCGCTGGCCTTCCGCCTCGTCGCCAATCCGTTGGCGAGTAACGGAAACTTTGCGTAACTCCTTCATTTTGAATATACTGCCGCTTGGTTTGCCCATTCCGGGGGAACCGGCCATGAAGAAAGAACGGTTCCAGAACTGTTCCGGCCGGTTCCGGATGCTCGCCCCATGACCCGAAGCGGCATGGTCAGCGCGCCGGCATGCGGCCGGTCAAACGGCCCACGCGAACCGCACAAAGGTTAATTCGCTCACCGCAAGCAGCGATACTACTTGAATTGCGCGCACATAGCACACGTGAAACATCGGCTCCTGACGGCATTTGTCAGGAGCAAAAAGACAAACCCGATATTAGTTTGCCCTCGACATTCTCGATGACTTCAAACCAGCCAAACTAATCACAATCCGCCTGAACCGGATGCGGTTTGTCTTCCCGTGTTTGCGCGCGGGAGAACAACAAAATGAAACGCATGCTGTTCAATGCGACGCAGGCCGAGGAACTCCGCGTCGCGATCGTCGATGGTCAAAAACTGATTGACCTCGACATCGAATCGGCCGCCAAGGAACAACGCAAGAGCAACATCTACAAGGCTGTCATCACCCGCATCGAGCCGAGCCTCGAAGCCGCTTTTGTCGATTACGGCGCCGAGCGGCACGGTTTTCTGCCCTTCAAGGAAATCTCCCGCGCCCACTTCAAGGGCGGCGTCGAGCCGAACCGCGCCACCATCAAGGAGGCGCTGCGCGAAGGCCAGGAACTCATCGTCCAGGTCGACAAGGACGAGCGCGGCAACAAGGGCGCGGCCCTCACCACCTTCATTTCGCTGGCCGGACGCTATCTGGTGCTGATGCCGAACAACCCGCGCGGCGGCGGCGTCTCGCGCCGCATCGAGGGCGAGGAGCGCAACGAACTGCGCGAAACGATGGATCAGCTTGAAGTGCCGCCCGGCATGAGCCTGATCGCGCGCACCGCCGGCATCGGCCGCAACGCGGAGGAATTGCAGTGGGATCTGAATTACCTGCTGCAACTGTGGCGCGCCATCGAAAGCGCCGCCAATGGCCACAACGGCGCTTTCCTGATCTATCTGGAAAGCAGCCTCGTCATCCGCGCCATCCGCGACTATTTCCAGCCGGACATCGGCGAAATCCTCATCGACACGGACGATGTGTACGAGCAGGTGCGGACCTTCATGGATACCGTGATGCCGAACAACGTGGCGCGGGTGAAGCGCTACCGCGACGACGTGCCGCTCTTTTCCCGCTTCCAGATCGAACACCAGATCGAAACCGCCTTTGGCCGCCAGGTCAATCTGCCGTCCGGCGGCGCCATCGTGGTCGACCACACCGAGGCGCTGGTCGCCGTCGACGTCAACTCCGGCCGCGCCACGCGCGGCGCCGACATCGAGGAAACCGCCCTGCGCACCAACCTCGAAGCCGCCGACGAAATCGCCCGCCAGTTGCGCCTGCGCGACCTGGGCGGCCTGATCGTCATCGACTTCATCGACATGGAAAACCCGCGCGCCCAGCGCGAGGTGGAAAACCGTCTGCGCGACGCCCTGCACTACGACCGCGCCCGCGTCCAGACCGGCAAGATTTCCCGCTTCGGCCTGCTCGAACTCTCCCGCCAGCGCCTGCGTCCGGCGCTGGCCGAGATGACCTACATCCCCTGCCCGCGCTGCACCGGCACCGGCCACATCCGCAACACCGAATCGGCGGCCCTGCACATCCTGCGCATCCTTGAAGAAGAAGCGATGAAGGAAAACACCGGCGCAGTCCACGTGCAGACCCCGGTCGATGTCGCCACCTTCCTGCTCAACGAAAAACGCGACGACATCCGCGCCATCGAACTGCGCCACAAGGTGAATCTCGTCCTGATCCCGAACACCCATCTTGAAACGCCCGCGCACGAAATCACCCGCCTGCGTCACGATCAACTGAATCAGGAAGAACAAGCCCCGCCGAGCTACAAGATGGCCGAAGCGCCGCCGACGGAAGCCTACCAGCCGCCCTCGGCGCAGACCGAAACCAAATCGCACCGCCCCGAAGCCGCCGTGAAAGGCGTCACGCCCGCGCAGCCGGCCCCGGTGGTCGAACCGAAGCCGGCGCCGGCGCAACGCGCCGCGCAGCCTGCCGCCAGCGCCGAAGTGGGCATCATCGAGAAAATCTTTAACTGGTTCCGTGGCAACCGCAAAGCCGAACCGGCGCCCGAGGCCAAGCACGCGGCGCCCGCCCGCCGCGAGCAGACGCGCGAAGGCCGTGGTAGCGAGCGCGGACGCGGGCGCGGCGAACGCAACCGGCAGGATTCACGCGAGCGGCAAGATCCGCAACGGCGGCGCGAGCGGCAACAGCCGCGTCTGGAACAACCGCAGCAAGAAGCGCGCGGCGAACAGCGCCGCCCGCGCCCCGAGCGGCAAGAACGGCAGGAGCGTCCCGAGCGCGCCGAACGGCAGGAACGCGAACAGCATCAAGGACAAGAGCCGCGCCCGCAACGGCAGCCGCGCCAGCAGCAGGAACCGCGTCAGCCGCAGCCAGTCGAGGAAAAACTCATCGCAACGCCCGTCGACGCATCGGCGCCCGACTCGATGCCGATGCCGCCCGATGCCCCTGTCGAACAACACGATCAACAGGAAGACCCGCGTCGCCGTCGGGGACGCCGTGGGCGCGGACGCGGCGCGCGCCGTTCCGAGGGCGAAGGCGACGCCATCGAAAGCCAGATGCCGCAATCCGGGGACGAGATGGTAGTCGCCGCAGTAACCGCCGAAGTCGCCGAAGCCGCTGCCGAAGAAACGCCGCCAACCTTCGCCGCGCCCCACGCCGAGCCGTCTGTCATTGAGCCTGTCATCGAGACTGAACCGGCTCCTGACTCTGCTCCGGTGTTGGCTCCTGTTCCGCTGCCGGTCGAGGAAAAAGCCGCCGAGCCGGAAACCGCTTCGCCGCAAGAACCGGCGCTGGCCCCGGTGCCGGTGACGGTGAAGGAAGAAGCCGCGCCGCCGCTTGAAGAAACCGTCCCGGCGCCCCGATCCTCCCTTGCGCCCGCCCCTCTGCCCGACCCCCTGCCCAACCCGCTACCTGAGCCAGCGCCCATCCCGGTGGCGGCGGCCATCCCTGCTCCCGTCGCGCCGGTGGTCGACATTTCCGTCGCCCTGCGCGAGAACGGCTTGGTGATGGTCGAAACCCGTCACGACAAACCCACGCCCGTTTCCGCCGCGCCGGAGATCCGCCTCGGCCGCAAACCGAAACCGGCGCTGGTGATCGACGACGCGCCCATGACCCAGGTCGAAACCCACAAGTAACAAGGCGGGCAGACGCACAAAACGAAAAAGGCCAGCGCATGCTGGCCTTTTCGTTATCAGGAAGCAGTAATGCCGAAACCCGCCATGCTCACTCCGGTCTTCGCAGGCCCGACGTCATTTTTATTGATGGATATCGAAGCGAAGTTCAAGCATTGCGGAAGAGTTTCGTGATTTCGTCCGCCACATACTGGGCGCCCACGATCATGAGGCCCAGCATCGCGCCTTTTGCTGCAACCATCAGAACCAGATGCCCATTCGGCTTGTTCACTTTCAAACCCAGAATCTGGAACGCACCCGCCTTGAGCGTGAGCAAGTCCATGGGTTCGTCCAGCCCCAGTCGCAGTTCCGCCATGGTGGCGTTGCCGACCGAAAGCAGCGAGCCGGACAGCGCTGCCAACTTGTCCACCTGTTTTTCGTCAAGCCCAAACGAGCAAATATTAAAACCGTCCGGCGTGCACAGCACTGCTGCGGTCAGTTGGGGAATGCGCTGATACAGCTGCTTCATGGCTGGCAGCACAAAGTGGCCCAGAGCTTCAGAGGTCATTGCATTCACCTTGTTGTTGGATTACAGGAAAAAATTTGACGGCAGTGTGTCACGAGGGATTCAGACTTGTGACGCGGCGGAAGGCGTGCTGAGCGCCATCATGACGGCCTGCATCACGCTGGCCGGCTCACGCGGATCAGCCGTCAGCACCGGAGCCAGCGGATGGTAGCGGCTGGTCAGATGGCGGAATGGCGCGAGTTCCTGCTCGGACGCATCGAACGGCAGGCGCGTCAGCGCCACTGCCAGCCGCGCCACGGCTCCACGCCGAATCAGCACATCCAGCCAAAAACGGCAGTCAGTCAAAGCATCGGCAGTGTTACCGTACAGCCATAGCACGACCGCAGCGCTTTGCGGCAGCAATACATCCCACATGGCGCTGAAGCGTTCCTGGCTCGGCAAGCCGATCAACCCGACACGCATGCCGTCAGGAAAGCTCCATTCACCGTAATCGAAACCGACCGTTGTCGTAGTCTTGTCAACGTTATTTTTGAGCTTGAACAATTCACTGCTGAGTTCTTCCGTGTTCGAGACAGGAATATCGGACACCGCGCGCAACGCCGTCGTCTTGCCAACCCCGAAAGGCCCGGCAAAAGCCACTTGCTGAGTGGCGCGGTGGCCCAGAACGATGTTCATTTGAAGGAGAACTTTCCAAGCAGCTGCTTGATCAGGTTCCAGCGCGAAGTGTCGGCGGGCGTCTGGGCAGGGTTGAACCCCGGCCAGGTAGTGACGGGCGCAGACGCGCCGGATTGGTTCCGGGAGAATGGCATCCTCGATAGATTGGAAATATCCAGTAAGCCCTCACGGAATGCGTCTTGCAGCATTCGGTCCAGTAACGGGGCCGCAACCCCCCATGTCAAAACCTGGGCGTAAGTCGCCGGTGCGCCAAGCAGCCGGGAGCAAGCCACTATGAGATCCAGGGTGTTGCCATAACGAGCCGGATTGGGCCATCTTTTCAGCCGCAGCAAGCCCTGACGCCATGGTGTGCCGGAAGTCACCGATGCCGCCGGATAATCGGGCGACGACCGCTTGTCAAACTGGCGCCGTCCTATCCAGTCGAAAATCAGGCTGCTCTTTACAGGAATCTTGAAAAGGGTCCAAGCCGGGCGCGGCAACAGCCCCGGTTGCGCAACCAGAAAAGCCACCTCCGGCTTGTTCAGCATTTGGTCGTAATGCAATGCCAACATCTGGACATCAATATCGCAAGTGCTGTCGATCACCCACCATCGCGCCAGCGCCGGGGCGTCCACCCAACCCCATGCCAACGAACGCAGTCGCAGCACGGACATGAAGGCGCGCGTAGCGTTGCTTTGTCTGGTCGGAGTCCAGACTTTGTCGTCCATGGGACTACCTTGGGAAGATGACAACCGGGCTTCATCCGGCCATCAACCGACAGGCCAGCGGCAAACGCCGCCGGCTCACCCCGGATCAGTCTCTTGCTTTCTCTACGGCATCAAGCATCTTGGGAATGGCGATACTAAACAAGATGCCCATGTTAACCTTGCTCGATGACAGCAGGACGCCATGCAACAGGTCTTCTCCGTGCTGGATGATGACGATGATCAGGTCCCCTTCCAGATCCATGAGGTAGTACCGGTTCAACCCGGGAAAACCAGCGCCGCTCAAGGTGCCGATAAGTTCGGTGGTCAACTGGTTGAACAGCGCTACCCCCGCCGGCTGCGGGTTATAGCCTGCCAGCGACAAACCGGTAGCACGATCCCAGATATCGGTCGCAAGCAGCCCGTCCTTAAGCAGGGCATGCAGATCCTCAACGGCTTTTTCTAGCTTGGCTACGTTTATATTGAGCATGATTTATAAAAATAAGTAATGAGGGTGTGGGCTTCTCATATTACACCGACAAAACAACCTGTTAATATGATGAAATTAGCGACGCTTCCAGTTATCAGTCCAAATTGGCAACATCGCTTACTCCGAAAACGTCTCGATGGAGCCGGGTCTGCGCAGCATTTTGTCCACTTCGCCGTAGTGCAGTTCTTCTTCCTGGATCATTGCCCGCGTGTATTCCTCAAGCACCACGGAGCGGCCGGCAGAGATTTCCAGCAGGTCGTAATACGCCCGTTTGGCGGTGGTTTCATGCACGAGCGATTCGTGCAGGATGTCGCCGATGTCGTGCTTGTGGCTTTCCAGCAGCGGGCCGATGGAGAGCGAGGGATGGCCGCCGAAGTGGGTAATCAACTCGCCGGCGCGGCGCGCGTGCAGCAAACTTTCGTCCGCCTGCGTTTGCAGCCAGGAAACGATGGGGATGCGGTTGTAGCCGAACACCATCAGCGCGTAGTGGGTGTAGCGCACCACGCCGGCGAGTTCCAGTTCCATGATCCGGTTGAGCAGGGCGATGGCTTTTTCCTTGTCGAAACTCATATGCGTTTCTCCTTGATGAGGGTTGGGTGAGCGTTGGATGATGAGGGGGTAACTTGCAATGACGATCAGAACTGGAAAGCGCGCATCCACATCCAGACCGGCAGCGCGACGACAACGGCATACAGTCCGCCGGCGAGCGCGCGGCGGGAAATTGCGGCGCGGGTCTGCCGGATCAGCCTGACGCCGAGAATCAGCGCGCCGGTCGTCGCCAGCGCAAGCAAGGCGGCGCGGGCAGTCGGCGCCCAAGCCAGATTGACGCCTTCGGCGCGCAACTGGGTGAGCGTCATCATGGACAGGCCGAGGAACAGACCGACGCCGGCAAGCGGAATCAACCCGAGCGCGAGTTTGCGCCAGTCCGCGCGCAGCAGCCGGCCCGCGCCAACGAGGCAAAGCTGGGCGATGCCGCCGATCACGAGCGCGTGCGCGATGATCCAGACGGCGATGCAAGCGCCGTCGAGCCAGGTGAACACATCCGATGCGTCCGGATAGTGCGTCAGCAGCCACCAAGAAGCGCCGTCGCCGAACGGCCAGAAAATGTCCCGCTCGATCAGCCATTCAGCGATGCCTTGCTTCACCGTGACGAAACTCGGCGCCAGCGTCCATTGAAATGCGCCGATGGCGAAGCCGATCATGCCGTACAGCAGCAGGCTGATTTCAAAGCGGCCGATCTCCTGCGGCTTCGCCGTCAGAATCTCGCTGCCGGGCCAGCGCCAGCGCAGCGCCACGGCGTCGCGGTGGCCGCTGCAACGGCCGCACTGGTGGCATTCCGCGCCGCTCGACAGCGTGCTGACATCGAGCAAGGGCGGACAATCCACCGCCGCGCTCCGTCGCGGAAAACGCCGCCAGGCTTCGCGGTCGGTGAGAAAGTGGGTGGGCGCGAGACGGCCCAGCAAGGCGAAGACGCCGCTCACCGGGCACAGATAGCGGCACCAGACGCGCTTGCCGCGCCCGTAGAGCAAACCGATGGCGATCGCCGCCACCGTGGAGCCGCCGAGGATGAGCAATACCGGCTTCGGATATTCGTAAATGCTGGTGAGCTGGCCGTACAGTGTGATGCAGAAAAAGCCAACCAGCGGCCAGCCCGGCCAGCGCAGCCAGCGCGGAATGGCGCGGCCCAACCCGCGACGGCTCGCCGCTTCGGTGAGCGTGCCTTCAGGACAGAAAATGCCGCACCAGACGCGCCCGAAAAGCATGACAGACAGAATGACGAACGGCCACCAGATGCCCCAGAACAGAAACTGGGCGAAGCGCGTGAAGTTATCCAGTATGCGTCCCTGCTCATCCGGCAAAGGCAGGAAAGCGGGCGCCGTCACCAGCGCCAGATAGACAAGCACGACGCCCCACTGCACGCCCGCAATCAGGCGGCGATGCCGCGCCAGCGCGTCGCCGAGACGCGCCAGATTGCCGCGCCGGCGCGGCATGAAGACAAGGGGAACCGACACGCTCATGCGGAAGCGATGCGCATATTGCCGCTCAAACGCCGGCGGAAGCGCAGCGCGAGCAACATCAACCAGTAAGCGGCATAGGCGGCGACGGCCGTCGCGGCGGGGCGCGCCCGATACCCGAACAAATCCGCCAGCCACTTGCCCAAACCCGCGCCATCGTCCAGCCAGGCGCTGGTATCCCACAGCGGGTCGATGCCCGGCGGCAGCCATTCCATGCCGATCATGCGATCAACGCCCAGAACGATGAAACCGGCGGCGAAGGCCAGCAGCAAAATACTGCTGACGCCGAACACGGTGCGCATGGGCAGGAAGCGCAGCCCGCGCGCGGCGGCCCAGGCCGTCAGCGCCGCCAGCAGGAAACCGGCAATCGCCGCCAGCGCCAGATCCCAGGCGTTGCCCGAGGAGCCGACGCCTTGCAGGAAGATCACCGTTTCCGCGCCTTCGCGGGCCACGGCGATGGCGGCAACCGCGGCGATACCCCACAAGCCACGGCGCACGACGGCGCGGTCGAGCGAGGCTTCCATTTCGGCGCGCAGGCCGCGCGCATGCCGCTGCATCCACAACACCATGTGCGTCATCAGCGCGGCGGCGAGGAGAATCAGGCCGATCTGCACGCCTTCCTGCACGCGATCATCCATTTCGCTCAACGCGCCCTGCATCAGCGCGGCCAGCGCCAGCGCCAAACCAATGCCGCCCGCCACGCCCAACCACAACGCGCGCCGCGCTTCGGGGCGGCTGCGCACCACCCAGGCGGACAGGATGCCGATGACCAGCATCGCTTCCAGGCATTCGCGCCAGACAATCACCAGGGCATTCATCAGCATGGCATTCTTTCCTTTCAGCGGGCGACGATGCGGCCCTGCGCGGTATCGGGATGGAATTCGCCGAAGAAGCGGTAAGTCCCCGGCTTGAGCGGCGCGAACACGAGAAAGCTGCTCGCGCCCGCCGCCAGTACTTTTTCCTTTTTCAGTTCGATGCTCTCGAACTCCTCGGCCTCCGGCCCTTCATTCTTCAGCGTCAGCTTGAAGCGGGTATTTGCCGGCACCCGGATTTCCTCCGGCTCGAAGCGCCCGTTTTTCATGGTCAGATGAAAAACCGGCATCTCGGCATGCGCGGGCAGCGCGGCCAGCGCCGTCAGGCCAGCAAACACGGCAAGCAGCAGGTGCGCTGCCGGCGCCCGACTTTTCCATGCCAGTGGCGTCATCAGTACCCTCCTTTTTTACCGACGCCGGCGAAGGTGAACTCCCACTCGGCTTCGACCGGCTTGAACCAGGGACGCACGCCGGTGGCGCGGTCGGTATGACGGCCAAAATGCTGGCCGGCCTCGTTCTCCTTGGCGTTCGGCGGCAGCACAATGAACTTGACGTGATACTTGCCCGGCCCCTTCAGCTTGACGTTGTCGCCGTAGTGCGGCCCGTCGCTGGCGACCATCGGCATCATGTCGCCCTTGACCACCTCATTTGAGCCGATTTTGGTGATTTCGTATTTGACGAGCAGAAACGGAATCCACGAACCTTCGGCATAGCCGTTGGTGTTCGAGTCCAGCGCATGAATATCGGCCTCCAGATGGATATCCGCCTCGGCAGCCTTGCGCATATGGCCCTCCGGCTCCATCTCGATCGGCTGCAAATACACCGCCGCGATCTCCATGCCGGCAAGGTTCTGCGGCGCACCAATCGGGTATTCGATGGCGAACGCCGGAACAGAAAACATGAGCGCGCAAATCCAGACCAGCCTTCCGGGAAACTTCATGACGACCTCTAAACATGAATGAGAATAATTCTCATTATATCGTCGGCGTGAGCGGTGTCAACGGCGGCAAGGGAATAAAACAACAGGATTGCGCTGCCGCGCCGGGCACCGGGCAGGCACAATACGCGCCTGCTGTTCGCGTTTGCCCAGCGTCGGTTGCCGGAGGATGGAAGCGCATGCAGCGGGATTCAACCCGCTGGCCGCGCTCAAGCCCGGTCGAGGAGTTCGCGGACGGGCCGGAAGCTGCGGCGGTGGATGTCGGCGACGCCGTGCCGCCGCAGGGCGGCAAGGTGGGCAGCGGTGGGATAGCCTTTGTGCTGGTCGAGGCCGTAGTGAGGATACAGCGCGTGCAGGCGCAGCATTTCGGCATCCCGCGCCGTCTTCGCCAGAATCGAGGCCGCCGAAATGGCGGCCACGGTGCGGTCGCCTTTGACGATGGCCCGCGCCGGCAATGCGATTTCCGGACAGTGCGTGCCGTCGACCAGAACCTCCGCTGGCTGCGGCGTCAGCGCCTCGACGGCGCGGCGCATCGCCAGCAAGGTTGCTTGCAGGATGTTGAGGGCGTCGATTTCTTCCACCGAGGCACTGGCGACAGCCCAGGACAAGGCGTGCGCGCGGATCAGCGGCGCCAGCCTGTCGCGGGCCGGCGCGGAGAGTTGCTTCGAGTCGGCCAGCCCCGCGATGGGGCGGCGCGGATCGAGGATCACGGCGGCGGCGTAGACCGGCCCGGCAAGCGGCCCCCTGCCCGCTTCGTCGACGCCGCAGATCAAACGGCTTGCGGCGCCGGCGTCCACGTCTGCGTCGGGCTCAAGTAAGGCAGGATCGCCTCGGCGGCCCGCTCGGCGGAATTCAGGCGCAAGCGCCGATGCAGCCCCTCGAAAGTATCGGCGATGCGGCCACAGGTTTCCCGATCGACGACGAGATTGCCCAGGGCTTGCGCCAGATTCTCCGGCGTGGCGTCGTCTTGCAGGAATTCCGGCACCACGAAACGCCCCGCGAGAATGTTCGGCAAACCGACCCAGGGCTGGTAGCCCATGCGCCGCATGAGCCGCCAGGACAGGGGCGATAAACGATAGGCGATGACCATCGGCTTTTTCAGCAGCGCCGCTTCGAGAGTGGCCGTACCGCTGGCGACCAGCACGGCGTCCGCCGCGCCCATCGCGTCCTGCGCGTGGCCGAACAGGCGCGTGATCGGCAGTTCCTGCGCCGACAGGCGATACAGCGCCTCCTCGAACAAATCGCGCGTCTCCCGCGTCGCCAGCGGCACAAGGAAACGCGCCTGCGGAAAACGCTGGTTGAGCTGCCGCGCCGTTTCGATGAACGTATCGGCCATGTGGCGCAGTTCAGCGCGTCGGCTGCCCGGCAGCAGCGCGAACATGAGTTGTTCTTGCGGCAGGTCGAGTTTTTCGCGCAAGGCCGCGCGATCGACTTCGAGCGGAATCACATCCGCCAGAGGATGGCCGACATAGCTGACCGGAATCTGCCTGGCGCGGTAGAGATCTTCCTCGAACGGAAACAGGGCCAGCATGTGCGACACGGAGCGGGCGATGCCGCGAATACGCCCGCCGCGCCAGGCCCAGATGGACGGGCTGATGTAGTGGATGGCCGGAATGCCGCGCCCTTTCAGCCGTCTTTCGAGAAACAGATTGAAGTCGGGCGCATCGACGCCGATGAAAGCCTGCGGCGGATCGGCAAGCAGATCGTTGAGCAGCTTGCGCCGGATGCCGGCAATCTCGCGGTAGTGGCGCAGCGCCTCGGCATAGCCATGCACAGCCAGCTTTTCGGACGGGAACAGGGCGCGGAAGCCGGCCGCCTGCATTTTCGGCCCGCCGATGCCGTAAAACTCGGCCGCCGGAAGACGGCGGCGGAGGGCCTGAATGAGATGGCTGGCGAGCAAATCGCCGGAGGCTTCTCCGGCAACCATTGCGATCCGCATGGCCTATCTAATGATGCCCCGGCCCGGCTTGGCGAGGAAGTCGGCGAGGAGCGCGAGCGCCGGCTGCGCTTCAACCGTCGCGGCGATTTGCGCGCGGGCCTCGTCGAGCGTCGCGCCGGAGCGGTAGATCAGCTTGTAAGCCCGCTTCAGGGCGGCGATGGTGTCGGCGTCGTAACCGCGACGGCGCAATCCCTCGGAATTGATGCCGAAGGGCTTGGCGGTATTGCCGGCGGCGGTGACGTAGGGCGGCAGATCCTGCAAGAGGACGGTGCCGACCGCCGTCATGCTGTGCGCGCCGATGCGGACGAACTGGTGCACGCCGGTGAAGCCGCCGAGGACGACGAAATCGCCGACATGCACATGCCCGGCCAACTGCGCGTTGTTGGCGAAAATGGTGTTGTCGCCGATCTGGCAATCGTGGGCGATGTGCACGTAGGCCATGATCCAGTTGTCGGAGCCGATCCGGGTTGTGCCGGCGTCTTGCGCCGTGCCGCAATTGAAGGTGCAGAATTCGCGGATCGTGTTGCGGTCGCCGATTTCGAGCCGGGTCGGTTCGCCGGCGTATTTCTTGTCCTGCGGCGCTTCGCCGATGGAGGAGAACTGGAAAATGCGGTTCTCGCGCCCGATGCGGGTATGGCCGCCGATGACGACATGCGGGCCGATCCAAGTGCCGGCGCCGATCTCGACATGCTCGCCGATGAGGGTATACGGCCCGATCTCGACGCCCTCCCCCAGCCTGGCGGCGGGGTGCACGATGGCGGTGGGATGAACGGTGGTCATTCTGCGGCGCGCAAGGTGCACAGCAATTCGGCTTCGGCGGCAACCTGCCCGTCGACCCTGGCGACGCCGGCATATTTCCAGATGCCGCGCTTGGCGGTCTTGATGGACACATCGAGTATCAGTTGATCGCCGGGCATCACCGGCCTGCGGAAACGCGCCCCGTCGATGCCGGCGAAGTAATACACCGTGTCGTCGCTGGGCTTGGCGTTCATGGTCTTGAACGAGAGAATGGCCGCTGCCTGGGCCATGGTTTCGACCACCAGCACGCCGGGCATGACCGGATGATGCGGATAATGGCCGGGAAATACCGGCTCGTTGATGGTGACGTTCTTCACCGCCCGGATGCGCTCGCCCGGAATCAATTCCAGCACGCGGTCTATCATCAGAATGGGATAGCGGTGCGGCAGATAGTCCAGGATTTCGTGGATGTCCATCGAACTCAAGATTTTTTCTCCAGTTGTGCGATGCGCGCTTCGAGGGCGCGGATCGTATCGGCCATCGCGTCCAGATGGCGCAGATGAGCCGCGTTCTTCAGCCAGGCGCGATGCGGCGCGAAAGGCATCGCGCCGCTGTACGTGCCCGGCTGCTCGATTGATTTCGTGATCAGCGTGGCAACGGAAATGTTCACGTCATCGACAATCGTCAGATGCCCCAGAATCATGGCGCTGCCGGCGATGGTACAGCGTTTTCCGATGCGGGCGCTGCCGGCGACGCCGACGCAGCCGGCCATCGCCGTATGCGCGCCGATATGCACGTTGTGCGCGATCTGGATCTGGTTGTCCAGCTTGACGCCGTCCCCGATCACCGTGTCGTCGAGCGCGCCGCGGTCGATGGTGGTATTGGCGCCGATCTCAACATCGTCGCCAATGACGACGCGGCCAATCTGCGGAATCTTGGTCCAGCTTCCGTCGGCCTCCGGCGCGAAGCCGAAGCCGTCGGCGCCGATCACGGCGCCGGAATGAATGATCGCGCGCCGGCCAATCACGCAGCCCGCATAGACCGTAACGCCGCCATGCAGCCGGCTGTGCGCGCCGATGGCGACGCCATCGCCGATGATGCAGCCGGGGCCGATGACGCAGCCCTCGCCGATGCGGACATCCTTGCCGATGCAAACGCCCGCCGCGACGCTGACGCTCCCGTCGAGCCGGGTTTCGACGACCGCCGAGGGATGAATGCCGGCCGGCGCCGGCGCGGGCGGATTGAGCAGCCCGGCGACCCGGGCGTAATAGCCATACGGATTGTCGCTGACGATGCAAGGCAAGGCGCAGGCGGACGCATCGGCGGGCGCCAGCACAACGGCGCCGGCCCGGCTCGCCTTGAGCCGGCTGCGGTATTTGGGATTTGCCAGAAACGCGATGTCGTCCGGCCCGGCGTGGTCGAGCGTGGCGACATGGCGGACGCGCCGGTCGCCGTCGCCAATCAGTTGACCGCCGAAACGCGCGACGATTTCGTCGAGAGCGTAACCGTCAGCGCGCCCGGACATGCCTGCGCTTCATTTGCCGTCGGCCAACGCCTTGATGACCTTGTCTGTGATATCGACGCGCGGCGAGGCATACACCGCTTCCTGCAAAATGACGTCGAAATTCTCGGCTTCGGCGATGGCCTTGATCGCCTTGTTGGCGCGGTCGAGAACGGCGGCCAGTTCCTCGTTGCGGCGCTGGTTGAGATCCTCGCGGAATTCGCGCTGCCTGCGCTGGAATTCGCGGTTCAGGTCGTTGAACTCGCGTTCCTTGTTGCGCTTGTCCGCCTCGGACATGGTGACCGAGTTCTTTTCCAGCGCCTCCTGCATGGTTTGCAACTGCTTGGCCAGACGCTGCATTTCCTGATCGCGCTTCTCGAATTCCTTTTCGATCTTCTTCTGCGCGCGCACGGCGGGCGCCGCTTCCCGGAAGATCTTTTCCGTATTGACGAAACCGATCCGGGCCTCCTCGGCAATGGCCTGATGCCCGGCCAACAGCAAGGTAATGGAAGTAACGGCGAAAATAACGAATCTTCTCAACATGATTCTCCCGCGAAAAACAATCTCAGAACGACGTGCCCATCTGGAACTGGAAACGCTCAATCTCGTCGCCCGGTTTCTTCTTGAGCGGATGGCCGATGCTGAACTTGAGCGGCCCGAACGGAGAAGACCATGCGACGGACACGCCAACACTGTACCGCAAATCAGATAGCCGCGTTTTTTCAGCGTTACCCTTTTCGTCGACGCCCCAGACGTTGCCGGCGTCGACGAAGCCGCCGAAGCGGAAGGACTTGTCCAGCCCGATGCCGGGAATCGGCATCAGAAATTCAGCATTCAGCACCACCCGCCGGTCGCCGCCCATCGCGTCGTCATTGTTATCGTGCCGACCGAGTGTGCCGGACTTGAAGCCCCGCACCGAACCAATGCCGCCGGCGTAGAAGTTGCGGAAGAAGGGCAGGTCTGCCCCGCCGTAGCCCTTGCCGATGCCGACCTCGCCGTTCAGCATCAGGGTGATGTTCCGCGTGACGGGGAAGAAGCGCTGATACTGGTAGTTGAGCTTGTAGAACTTCAGGTCGGCGCCGGGAAGACCGACTTCGCCGTAAGCGCGCTGCATCGTGCCTTGCGTCGTGTAGATCACGCTGTCGCGCTCATCGCTGGTCCAGGAAGTGTTCAGCAGCAGGGTGGTATTGCTAACGCGCCTTTTGCTGGCGCAAGGGTCGCCGGTCTTGCAGTTCTTGCCTTGTATGAAATCCTTGTATTGTTGCGGGACGTTACCCATGATGTCTTCGGTCAATTCGACCTTGGTCAAGTCAATTGACAGCCCGACGCCGATCGAATTGTCCTCGCCGATCGGCAATCCGTAGCGCACCCCAAAACCGAAGGAGGATGTTTTGTATCCGCCGATCGAGGTCGAGTCACTGGCGGTCGGATCGACATCCTGCCGGTAGAAATCGAACCCGCGGCTGATGCCGTCCACGGTGTGGTAGGGATCGGTGTACGACACCGAATAGGTTTTGTTGATCTTGCTCGAATTGACGTTGACGGAGAGATGCTTGCCGCTGCCGAAGATGTTGTTCTGCGACACGGAACCGGAGACGACGAATTTCTCGGCGCTGGACAAGCCGGCGCCGATCATGACGTTGCCGGTCGGCTTTTCCTTGACGCTCAGGTTGACGTCGACCTGATCGGTGGTGCCGGGAACGGCCGGCGTTTCGATATTCACTTCGTCGAAATAACCGAGCTTGTCGACGCGGGTGCGGGTCTTGTTGATTTTGTCACCGTCATACCAGGAGCCTTCCATCTGCCGGGCTTCGCGCCGGATGACTTCGTCGCGCGTCCGCGTGTTGCCGGACACGTTGATCCGCCGCACGTACACCCGTCTACCGGGATCGACGAAAATCGTGAAGGCGACCTGTTTCTTTTCCTTGTTGATCTCCGGCGCCGCGTTGACGTTCGAGTAGGCAAAACCTTCGTTACCCAGCCTTTCGTTGATGAGCTTCGTCGTTTCGGTGAGTTTTTCCCTCGAAAAAACCTCGCCCGGCCTGATTTTCACCAGCCCGCGCAATTCATCTTCGGGCAAGGTCAGTTCGCCCGCCAGCTTGATCGCGGAAACCGTGTACTGCTCGCCTTCCTTGATGTTGATGGTGATGTAGATGTCGTTCTTGTCGGGGGTGATCGAAACCTGGGTCGATTCGACATCGAATTCGACATAGCCGCGGTCGTGGTAATACGACTTCAACGTTTCCAGATCGGCGGACAGTTTCTGCTTGGAATACTGGTCGTTCTTGGTGTACCAACTGATCCAGTTCGGCGTGCGCAGGGAAAACAGGGCCAGCAGGTCTTTTTCCTGGAAAGCCTCCGCGCCGACGATATTGATCTGCCGTATTTTGGCGACCTCGCCCTCGTCGACCGTGAAGTTGATGCCGACCCGGTTCCGCTCCAGCGGCGTGACGGTGGTGGTGATGTTGACCGAATACCGGCCACGGCTCAGATACTGGCGCTTCAGTTCCTGCTCGGCCCGTTCGAGCATGGAGCGGTCGAAGATGCGCGACTCGGCCAGGCCGATGTCCTTCAAGCCTTTCTTCAGCGCGTCCTTGTCGAATTCCTTGATGCCGACGAAATCCACCGAGGCGATGGCCGGGCGCTCCTCGACGACGACGACAACGACATTGTTCTCAACGTCGATGCGGACATCCTTGAAGAAGCCGGTGGCGAAAAGCGCCTTGATCGACTGCGCCGCCTTCTCGTCCGTCATTGTGTCGCCGACCTTGACCGGAAGATAGGTGAATACCGTGCCGGCCTCGGTGCGCTGAATGCCCTCGACACGGATGTCCTTCACGACGAACGGATCGAAAGCGAAGACGGACGCGGAAAACAGCGCCGCGAGCAAACCGGAAAGTATTTTCTTTTTTGTCATTGATTCAGCCGGAAACAAGACGGTTGATGTCGTTATAAAAGGCGAAAGCCATCAGCATTGCCAGCAGCGCCAAACCGATCTGCTGACCGATTTCCATCGTGCGTTCGGAAACGGGGCGGCCCTTGATGATCTCGACGATATAATACATCAAGTGCCCGCCATCCAATAAAGGGATCGGCAGCAAATTCAGAATGCCGAGGCTGATGCTGATCAGGGCCAGAAACTTGATGTAATACGCCAATCCGAGCCGCGCCGATTGACCCGCATAATCGGCGATCGTGACGGGACCGCTCAGGTTTTTCCAGGAAATCTCGCCGACCACCATGCGGCCCAGCATCCGCAGGCTGAACGCCGATGTCTCCCAAGTTTGACTGACGGCCTTGCCGAGCGACGGAAACAGGCCGTATTTCACCGTCGTCATCAGCGCGGCGCGGTCGATTCCCTCCTCCCGGATGCTGACGCCGATGCGGCCAACCCGTTTGCCCTGGTCGTCGGCTTCGGCGGGCGTCACCGTCAGCGCGATCTGCGCTCCCTCGCGCTCGGCGCGCACAGGCAAGGGGCGTCCCGCCGCGTTGCTGACGATGCTCACCAATTGCGACCAGCTTTCGATCGGCGCGCCGTCGATGCTCAGGATGCGATCGCCCGGACGCAGGCCGGCCTGCTCGGCCGCGCTGCCGGCAGTCACTTCTCCTATCACGGGCGGCAGATGGGGCCGGAACAAATGCAAGCCGATCACCTGCACGACATCGCCTTCCAGATCGGCGGCGCCAAGCGAGGACAGATCGAGCCGGCGGAAAATCGTTTCCTCGCCGCGATCGACGACCTCCAGCGTGAGCGTCGCCCTGGCGACCGCGCCTTGCAGCAGTTGCCAGCGCAATTCCTGCCATGAAACAACGGCTTTGCCATCAATGCTGCGCACCAGATCGCCCGCCTGAAAACCGGCCCGCTCGGCGAGGGACGCCGCCACCGGCGCATCCAGAAGCGGCTTCGGCTCCTCGACGCCGTGCACGAAAAGCACCCAGTACATGCAGATCGCCAGCAGGAAGTTGGCCACCGGGCCGGCCAGCACGATGGCAAAACGCTTTCCGACCGACTGCCGGTTGAAGGCGCGCGGCAATTCGGTCTCCGCCACCTCCCCTTCCCGCTCGTCGAGCATCTTCACGTAGCCGCCCAGAGGAAAGGCGGCCAGGGCCAGTTCGGTGCCGTCCCGCCCGACGCGGCGCGACAGGACGGGTTTGCCGAAACCGAGCGAAAACCGCAGCACTTTCACGTTGCACCAGCGGGCGACCAGAAAATGCCCCGCTTCGTGCACCACGATCAGCAGCCCGAGTGCAAGGGCGAACGCGCCCAGATAGAACAGGAACGTGCTCATGCCGCCTGTCCCGGAACAGCGGCAAAGCGCCGTCCGGCTTCGCGCGCGGCGGCATCCGCCGCCAAAACCGCCTCCAGGGTGTCGGCTTCGCTCCAGCCGACGCAGGCCAGCGTCCGCTCGATCACTTCGGGAATCCGCGTAAAGCCGAGCTGGCCATTCAGGAAAGCCTCGACCGCGATTTCGTTGGCGGCGTTCAGCACAGCCGGGGCATTGCCGCCCTGCCCGAGGGCTTCATACGCCAGACGGAGACAGGGAAAGCGCCCGAAGTCCGGCGGCTCGAAACTCAAGCCGCCGATCCGGCACAGGTCGAGCGGGGCGACGCCGGCGTCGATGCGCTCGGGATACGCCAGCGCGTAGGCAATCGGCGTGCGCATGTCGGGATTGCCGAGTTGGGCGATCACCGAGCCATCGGCGTACTCGACCATCGAATGAACGACGCTCTGCGGATGGATGACGACCTCGATGCGTTCCGGCGGCGCGTTGAACAGCCAATGCGCCTCGATTACTTCCAGCCCCTTGTTCATCATGGTGGCTGAATCGACCGAGATCTTGCGGCCCATAACCCAGTTCGGATGCGCGCAAGCCTGATCCGGCGTCACCCGTTCAAGGTCTTGCGGCGAGGCCTGACGGAACGGCCCGCCGGAGGCCGTCAGCAGAATCCGCCGCACGCCGCTGCGGCCCAGATCGTTCGAAAAATTTACCGGGAGCGATTGGCAGATGGCGTTATGTTCGCTGTCTATTGGCAGCAGAACGGCGCTGTTTCGCTGGATTTCCTGCATGAAGACCGATCCGGCCATGACCAGCGCCTCCTTGTTGGCAAGGAGGATTTTCTTGCCCGCCCGCGCTGCCGCGAGCGTGGGCCGTAAACCGGCGGCGCCGACGATGGCGGCCATCACGGTATCCGCTTCGGGCAGACTGGCAATCCGCTCCAGCGCATCGGCCCCGGCCAGAACGGCGGTATCCGTGCCGGAGCGGCGCAGCAAGTTTTCCAGTTCGGCGGCGGCTTCGTCCGAGCCGACCACCGCGAAGCGGGGCTGAAAGCGCGCGCACTGCTCCGCCAGACGCTCGACCCGGTTCTGCGCCGACAGGGCCAGCACCTCGAAGCGGCCAGGATGCCGCGCCACCACATCCAGCGTATTCACGCCGATGGAGCCGGTCGCGCCGAGAATCGTCAGCCGCTGGCGGCTCATGCCGGCTCCCAGAAGAAAATCAGCGCCGCCAGCGGCAGCAGCGAAGTCTGGCTGTCCAGCCGGTCGAGAAAGCCGCCATGTCCCGGCAGCAAACGGCCACTGTCCTTGACGCCCGCCTGCCGTTTGATCATGGATTCAAACAGATCGCCGACCACGCTGAGCGCAACCGCCAGCAGTATTGCCGGCGCCCAGATCAGGCTGCGCGCTGTCCAGGGCGCCCCGACAGCCCAGCCGACGATCAGGCAATACAGGCCGACTCCAAGCACCGCCCCGGCCACGCCCTCCCAGGTCTTGCCCGGACTGATGGCCGGCGCGAGCTTGCGCCGGCCCCAGGCGCGCCCGGCGAAATAGGCGCTGATATCGGCGACCCAGACCACGCCCATGACGGCCAACAGCCACCACGGAGTTTGCTCCTGCAAGGCGGTCACCGCAGCCCAGATCGGCATGATGACGATCAAGCCGGTCAAATAGCCGGCGATTTCCTTCCAGAAGCTGCCGGATATCCGCCAGCCCCGCCGCAGCCAGAACGGCGCGAGGAGCAGCCAGAACGCCGCCGACAGCAGCCAGAGCTTGTTGAAGTCAGGATAAAAATCGCGGTAAATGACAAGGCAGGACAACAGAATGACGGCGGCGAAGATGAAACGTCCGTTTCGATCCGCGCTCATCAACCCCGTCCATTCCCAGCCCATCAGGACGGCGAGCGCGGCGAACACGATGGCCGGATACGGCTTCGGCAACACGAACAGCGTGACGAGAAAAACCGCCAGCAACGCCAGCGCCGTGATGATCCGCGTCCTAAGCATTCTTGCTCGCGGCGGCGGCGCGGGATGCCCCGGCAAGCTGCTCCGAAGTGCGTCCAAAACGGCGCTCTCTCGTCCGGTACGACGCAATCGCCAAGTCGAGCACGGCGGCGTCGAATTCCGGCCAGAGGGTGTCGGTGAAATAGAACTCGCTGTAGGCAAGCTGCCAGAGCAGGAAATTGCTGATCCGCTGTTCACCGCCGGTGCGGATGAACAGATCCGGCTCGTGGCCGTAATTGAGCGCCAGATGCGCCGCCAGATCGGCTTCGGTGAAACCGCCGCGCTTTTCCGGCTGGGCGGCAAGCATTTTTTCCATTGCCTGAAGCATATCCCAGCGCCCGCCGTAATTGGCGGCGATGGTCAGGGTCAGCGTTGTATTGTCCGCCGTCAGCGCCTCTCCGCGCCGGATCAGGGCGACGATTTTCGGATCAAAGCGGGAAAGATCGCCGATGACGCGGAAGCGGATGCGGTTTTCGTGCAGCTTGCTCACCTCCTCCTCCAGCGCGCGCAGGAACAACTGCATGAGGAAGGAGACTTCTTCCGGCGGGCGGCGCCAGTTCTCGGAACTGAAGGCGAACAGGGTCAGGTAGGCGACGCCCCGCTCGGTGCAGGCCGTGATGATTTCGCGCACGATTTCGACGCCGCGCTTGTGGCCGGCGATCCTCGGCATGAAGCGCTTTTTGGCCCAGCGTCCGTTGCCGTCCATGATGATGGCGATATGCCGCGGCACGCTGCCGACCGGCGGAATCTCCTGCGTGGAGCTGGGAAAGAAATTCACCGCCGCGTTTCCGGGCGCTGCGCGAGGGCCGTCTTCAGACGGCCATCAGATCGCTTTCTTTCTGGGCTAGCGCCTTGTCTACTTCGGCGATGTAACGGTCTGTCAGCTTCTGCACTTCATCCTGAGTGCGCCGCTCATCGTCCTCGGAAATGGTTTTCGCCTTCACCGCCTCCTTGAGGGCGTGGTTGGCATCGCGGCGCAGATTGCGCACGGCGACGCGGGCGTTCTCGGCTTCGCCGCGCACGACCTTGATGAGATCCTTGCGCCGCTCCTCGGTCAGGGCCGGCATCGGCACGCGCACGGTGTCGCCGACCGTGGCCGGATTCAGCCCGAGGTCGGAATCGCGGATCGCCTTTTCGATCGCCGCCGCCATTTTCTTTTCCCAGGGCGTGACGCCGATGGTGCGCGCGTCGAGCAGATTGACGTTGGCAACCTGGCTGATCGGCGTCGGCGAGCCGTAATAGTCCACCTGAACGTGGTCGAGTATGCCGGCGTGGGCGCGGCCGGTGCGAACCTTGCCGAGATCGCCCTTCAGGGCATCGAGCGATTTCTGCATCTTCTGTTCAGTGGTTTTCTTGAGTTCCGGAATCATCCTGATCGCTCCTCAACAATGCACCAAGGTGCCCTCGTCCTCGCCGAGGACGACCGCTTTCAGCGCGCCCGGCTTGAAGATGCTAAAGACATTGATCGGCAGCCGCTGGTCGCGGCACAGGGCCAGCGCCGTGGCGTCCATCACTTGCAGGTTGCGGCCGATCGCCTCGTCGAAGCTGAGACGGTCATAACGCCGCGCCGACGGATCTTTTTTCGGATCGGCGGTATACACCCCGTCCACCTTGGTCGCCTTGAGCACGATCTGGGCGCCGATCTCCGCGCCGCGCAGGGCGGCGGCGGTATCGGTGGTGAAAAAAGGATTGCCGGTGCCGGCGCCGAAAATGACGATCTTGCCTTCTTCGAGATAGCGGATAGCCTTGCCGCGAATGTACGGCTCGACCACCTGCTCGATGTTCAGCGCCGACTGAACGCGCACGGCGACATCCGCCTGACGCATGGCGTCGGCCAGCGTCACGGCGTTCATCACCGTCGCCAGCATGCCGACGTAATCGGCGGTGGCGCGATCCATGCCGGAAGCGCTGCCGGCCAGGCCGCGGAAAATGTTGCCGCCACCGATCACGACGCCGATCTCGACGCCCATCGCGGCGACCGCCTTGATCTCGTCGACGATGCCCGCCAGCGTTTCCCGGTTGATGCCGTAGGCATCGCGGCCCATGAGGGCTTCGCCCGAGAGCTTGAGCAGAATGCGCTTGTAGGCGGGCGCGCTCATGCGGTCTTGATGCGCCGTCTAATGCCCACGCGCCGCTGCCGCTTGCGAGGCGACTTCGGCGGCGAAATCGCTGGAACGCTTCTCCAGCCCCTCGCCCACCACGTACAACTGGAAGGCGGCGACGGCGGCGCCCTTCGCTTTCAGCAACTGCTCGATGGTCTGCTTGCCGTCCTCGGCCTTGACGAAAACCTGGCCGAGCAGGGTGACTTCTTTCAAATATTTCTGCACCGTGCCTTCGGCGATTTTCTCCAGCATGGCTTCCGGCTTGCCCGCCTCACGCGCCTTTTCGACGGCGATGCGGCGCTCAGTGTCCAGCAAATCAGCCGACACGCCGGAGGCGTCCAGCGCCTTCGGCTTCGACGCCGCGATGTGCATGGCGATGTCCTTGGCGAGCGCGTCGTCTCCGCCCGTCACATCGGCCAGCACGCCGATCTTGGCGCCGCCGTGAATGTAGCTCACCAGCTTGCCCTGTGCCTCGCGGCGGGCGAAGCGGCGGATCGTCATGTTCTCGCCGATCTTGCCGACCAGCGCGGCGCGCGCGGCTTCCACCGTGGCGCCGTTCAGCGCCAGCCCCGACAGGGCGGCGACATCGGCCGGATTCTGTTTCGCCACCAGTTCGGCCAGCGCCTTGGCGAAGGCCAGAAAGTCGTCGTTCTTGGCGACGAAATCGGTTTCGCAGTTGACCTCGACAATCGCGCCGAGTTTGGCGTCCGGGGCGATGAAAACGCCGACCACGCCCTCGGCAGCGACGCGGGACGCCGCCTTGCTGGCCTTGCTGCCCAGCTTGACGCGCAGGATTTCCTCCGCCTTCGCCATGTCGCCGCCGGCTTCGGTCAGCGCCTTCTTGCATTCCATCATCGGCGCGTCGGTCTTCTCGCGCAGTTCTTTCACCATCGAAGCGGTAATTTCCGCCATGCTTGCTCCTGATTCATGCTGTTGATACGCAACGGGGCGGCCATGCCGCCCCGCCGGAATTCGGCCCGCCGGGCCTTACTCGGCCTCGCCTGCGCCGGCCTCGTCCACCTCGACGAAGTCATCGGCCACTGCGGCCACCACATCCTGCACGGCCATGCTGCGGCCTTCGAGAATGGCGTCGGCGGCGCCACGGGCATACAGACGGATCGCCCGGCTCGAATCGTCATTGCCGGGAATGACGTAAGCCACGCCCTCGGGATTGTGGTTGGTATCGACCACGCCGACGACCGGAATGCCCAGCTTGTTCGCCTCGGTGACGGCGATCTTGTGGTAGCCGACGTCAATGACGAAAATCGCGTCCGGCAGACCGTTCATGTCCTTGATGCCGCCGATGCTCTTCTCCAGCTTCACCAGTTCGCGCTGGAGCATCAGGGCCTCCTTCTTGCCGAGGCGCTCGAACGTGCCGTCCTGCGACATCGCCTCAAGCTCCTTCATGCGCTTGATCGACTGCTTGACCGTCTTGAAGTTGGTCAGCATGCCGCCCAGCCAGCGCTCGTCAACGAACGGCGCGCCGGCGCGCAGGGCTTCCTCGCGCACGATCTCGCGCGCCTGACGCTTGGTGCCGACGAAGAGCATGGTGCCCTTGTTGGCCGACATCTTGCGCAGGAAATTCATTGCCTCCTGGTATTTGACCAGGGTTTTTTCCAGATTGATGATATGAATCTTGTTGCGATGGCCGAAGATAAAAGGGGCCATCTTGGGATTCCAGAAGCGGGTCTGGTGACCGAAATGGACACCCGCCTCCAGCATTTGACGCATGGTCGTGGACATCAGCTATCTCCGATATGGGTTAAGCCTCCGCCCGGCGTAGTGCGCGTAAAAAAATATACGGCAATCACCCATTCGGCGCCGAGCGTGCGGATTTTGCCCGGAACAGCCCGGGCAAGCGCGGCATTATATGCCTTCCCGCCCTTCCGCAGCAAGCGCCGCGTGGGTAAATCTGTCGCAACGGAAGGATCGCCGCCATGCAAAAACCGGGACGCGCGCGGCGCGTCCCGGCTTCGGGCTTGAGGCTGTAACGGCCCCGGATCAGACCATCAGTTGCAGTTGATGGTTTGTCAACAACGTTGCCAAATCCACCGACACGCTGTTCAGCGTAATCAACTCGGTCTAATGCGAGGTGCACACCATGCACGGATCGAAGGAGCGGATGATGTGCTGGATGGCGAGGCTGCCCTCGCCCGCCGGCGCGCCGACGAGCGCCTGTTCGAGCGGGCCAGGGATGCCCGCCGCGTCGCGTGGAGAAAAATTCCAGGTGGTGGGTGAAACGATCTGGTAGTTGGCGATGCGGCCGCCTTCGATCGAAAGCCAGTGGCCGAGGCTGCCACGGGCGGCTTCAACGAGGCCGATGCCCGCTCCTTCCTGCGGCAACTCGCCCTGGGCGCAGAACGGTTCGCCGGGCGCCAGTTGCCACACCCATTTTTCCATTTCCGGCAGGATGACGGCGATTTCCAGCAGCCGGGCCACGACGCGGCTATGGACGTTGGCGCCCTCCCGCGCGACGAGATCACGCGCCAGCGGATGCCCCGCCATCAATTGCCGCGCCAGCGCGCCGGTTTCCATCGGCTGGCCGTCCAGACGCGGCGCTTTGCACCAGGAGTAGCCGGCGTCTTTCCCGTCCTGTGGCCGGGTTTCGCCCTGCGCCGGATGGCGCGTTTCGCCCGCCAGCCAGGCATGCGAGACATCCTCGACGATGGCTTGCGCATCGAGCGTCCGCAACCCGCCGTCCCAAATGCCGCTTGGCAGAAGACGGCCTTCCGCCTGCGGATAATTGCCATAGCTGAGAAAACGGTCGATGCCGCGTCCGAGCTTCGCCAATTGCAGTTCGGCGGCGATGTCGAGAAAGATGCCGAAATCGCCGCGCGGTTTTTCCGCTGCCCAGCGCGTCAGCGCCGCCACGGAATCGAGCGCCGCCACCGACTCCAGCGTATCGTTGAAGAGCGTCGTCTCGGCATGGCGGCGGAAGTCGCGCAAGAGACTGAACAGGCGGATTTTCTCCGACGCTTCCAGCGCGCGCGTCATCCCGCCGGGCTGCAAGGTCATGCTGTGCGGCCATTTGCCGGCCAGCGTGCCCAGCGCAGTGAGAAAAGCGGCGCGCGCCGGCATCACCGTCTCGGCGGCGCTGCCGTGAATGGCGCGGAAGCGTTCGGCGATGCCGGCATGCCAGGCGTGACCGGCATATTCGGCGCGGGCGAAATCCGGCATGAAAAACAAATAGAAGTGCGTGAAGTGGTCGGCCAGATTCTCGACTGCATGCGCCAGATTGCGCGCAATGCGGCCGTTCGGCGCCGCCACGAGTCCCAACGCGTCGGCCAGCGCCTCGGCGGCGGCCTGCGACTGCGACACCGAGCAGATGCCGCACACGCGCGGCGCGAACACCAGCGCGTCGAACGGATGCTTGCCGCGCAGAATCTGCTCGAAGCCGCGATACAGCGGCGAGCTGACCCACGCTGCGGCGACATGGCCGTCCTCCGCTTCCAGCGTGAGCTGCAAATCGCCTTCGACGCGATTGATGGGGCCGATGACAATGCGCGTCACTTCAACCCCGTCTTCTTCACGGCCGGCACCACCACCTGATGATCCGCCACCGCGTTCTCGCGCACGCGCCTCGGCGTCGCCGATTTCGACAGCGCGGCGAGCGCGACGAACCAGGCTTTCGGCATATCGGTGGGCAGGCCGATCGGAATGCCGGCCAGCTTCGGCGTCTCATGGAAAGGATGGCCCGGCTCCTCGAAACCCGGTTCCGTGCAGGAGATGCACGGCGCGCCGCCACGGGTGCAGGAGCCGTCGCCATTCCATGGCCGGGTGTTGCAATCAGCATGCGCCTGGGTGCCCTTGCAGCCCATGTTCTCCATCAGGCAGCCAAGGTCGGACGGCTTGTGCGCGCTGGCCTTGAATTCGTAAAACTCGTTGCGCATGCAGCCGTGGTGCACCAAGTGATCGGCGAAAAAGCGGGGACGGTTGAAGCTGTCCAGATCCTGCGCGCCGAAAGCCCCCAGCGCCAGCGCCATCAGCGTTTCGGTGATCCAGTCGGGATGGCAGGGGCAGCCGGAGATGTTGATGACCGGCAAGCCGCCGCGTCCGCGCCAGGCCGCGCCGAGCAGCCCGCCCGGATGATCGTTCTCGTATTGCAGACCGCAAGCCTGGGTCGGATTCACGCCCGCCGCCGTCACCCCGCCCCAGGCGGCGCAACTGCCGATCGCCAGCACATGGCCGGCGCGCGCCGCCAGACGGGCAACCCACTCCGTCATCGGTTTGCCGGAGCCGGACAGCAAATGAAAGCGCCCGCTGCCGCCGGGGCCGCGCAGCAGCGCGCCCTCGATGCAGAGGATGTCGAGCGGCTGACGCCCCTCGGCGCATTCCTCCAGCAGGGCCAGCGCCTCGGCGCCGCTCTCCTCGGAAAGCGCCGGATGCCACAGCACGTTGATGCCGGCATCGGCAAGCTGGGCAAACAGCCGCTGCGCATGCGAACACAGCAGCGACATGGTGCAACCGCCGCAGCCGCCGGATTGGAGCCAGACAAGATTCAGGGCCATGACCGCAAGCTTGCCCTGTTACCGTCCGGCGGGCAAGGGGAAAACGCACGGCGCGCCAAGCAACCCCGGCGCGCCTTGGCTATAATTCGCCCCCTCATGAACGGCCCCGCCCTCACCGCCCACCCTGCTGCCTCCCCCGCCGCCGACCTGCTGCGCGACGTGCAGAAGCGGCGCACCTTCGCCATCATCTCCCACCCGGACGCCGGCAAGACCACGCTGACGGAAAAGCTGCTGCTGTTCGGCGGCGCCATCCAGATGGCCGGCACGGTGAAAGCGCGCAAGAGCGCCCGCCACGCCACCTCCGACTGGATGGAGGTGGAAAAACAGCGCGGCATTTCCGTCACCAGCTCGGTGATGCAATTCGAATACGACGGCCATACCGTCAACCTGCTCGACACGCCCGGCCACCAGGATTTCTCCGAGGACACCTACCGCGTGCTGACGGCGGTCGATGCCGCCGTCATGGTAGTCGACGCGGCCAAGGGCGTCGAAGCGCAGACCATCAAGCTGCTCGAAGTGTGCCGGCTGCGCAACACGCCGATCATCACCTTCGTGAACAAGCTCGACCGCGAAGTGCGCGAGCCGATGGCGCTGATCGAGGAAATCGAATCCATCCTGAAGATCGACTGCGCGCCGATCACCTGGCCGGTCGGTCAGGGCAAAACCTTTCGCGGCGTCTGGCACCTGCTGCATGAGCGGCTGATGCGCTTCACGCCGGGCGAAGCCTCGGCCAGCGGCGAACTGGAACTGATCGAAGGCATCGCCAATCCGAAACTCGACCAACTGTTCCCGCTCGAAATCAATCCGCTGCGCGAAGACATCGCGCTGATTCAGGGCGCCAGCCATCCTTTCGACATCGCCGCCTTCCTCGCCGGCCAGCAAACGCCGGTGTTTTTCGGCTCCGGCATCAACAACTTCGGCGTGAGGGAAATTCTTCAGGCGCTGATCGAATGGGCGCCGTCGCCGCAGCCGCGCGACGGCGGCACGCGGCAAGTGCAGCCGACGGAAGCGCCGTTCACCGGCTTCGTCTTCAAGATTCAGGCGAACATGGACCCGAAGCACCGCGACCGCATCGCCTTTTTCCGCGTCTGCTCGGGCCGCTACGCGCCCGGCATGAAAGTCAGCCACCGCCGCACGGCGCGTGAAATCAAACTCGCCAACGCGCTCACCTTCATGGCCAACGAGCGCGTGGCGAGTGAAGACGCCGTCGCCGGCGACATCATCGGCATTCACAACCACGGCCAGTTGCAGATCGGCGACACGCTGACGGAAGGCGAGGCGCTCGGCTTCAAGGGCATCCCCTACTTCGCGCCGGAATTGTTCCGCCTCGCCCGGCCGCGCGACCCTTTCAAGGCCAAGCAGCTCGAAAAGGGGCTGCGGGAACTCGGCGAAGAAGGCGCCATTCAGGTTTTTCAGACCACCGCCGGCCACAACCTGCTGCTCGGCGCCGTCGGCGTGCTCCAGTTCGAGATCGTCGCCCAGCGCCTCGCCGCCGAATACAAGGTCGACGCCCTTTACGATGCCGCCAGCATCGCCACCGCGCGCTGGCTCGCCTACCCCGACGAAGCCACCCGCCGCGACTTCGAGCGCGAACAAGCCGCCGCCCTCGCCACCGATGTCGACGGCAACCCCGTCTTCCTCGCCGCCAACAAATACAACCTCCAGGTCACCCAGGAACGCTGGCCCAAAGTCAGCTTCCACACCACCCGCGAACATGGTCAGCGGGTAAGCCACAGCTAGGTTTTGCAGCCCAAACTCACGCCGGCGTTACTATCCGCCGTTGTTCTGTACGGCTGCTTGCCGTATGATTCGCGTCAGGAGGACAACACCATGCCTGCCACCATCTCAACCGCCCGTCTTGAAGCCCGGATCAGCATCGATCTGCATGCGATGCTCAAGCGCGCCGCCGAGCTTCAAGGACGCACCATGACCGATTTCGTTGTAGCCGCCGTACAGGACGCGGCGCAGCGTGCCATTGAGCAAGCTGAGGTCATCCGCTTGTCTCTGGCCGATCAGGAGTGTTTTGCGCAAGCGTTGTTGACGCCGCCGAAACCGGCCCCGGCGCTGAAACGCGCCTTCACCCGTCGCAGCCAGCTTTTGCGCGCTGAATGAGCGGCGCGCCGTTCCGGGTTGTGCCGCTCGACGCGGCGCATGACCGCACGGCCTTCCGCAGCGATTCGGAGCCGTTGAACCGCTACCTGCGAGAGCAAGTCACCCAAGATATTCGTCGCCGCGTGGCCGCTTGTTTCGTGGCCTTGGCAAACGGGCAGCGCATTGCTGGCTACTACACCCTGGCATCGGCGAGCCTGCTGCTGTCCGATCTTCCAGCCAGCGTCGGCAAGAAGTTGCCGCGCTATCCAACCGTGCCCGCCGTGCGCATGGGCCGCCTGGCTGTCGATCAAGCGTTCAAGGGACAAGGTCTTGGCGGCGCGCTGCTGGCCGATGCGCTCGACCGCGCCGCCCGCTCAGAAATTGCCGCCTTCGCGCTGATGGCGGATGCCAAGGATAAGGTGGCGGCAGCTTTCTATCAGCATCACGGCTTCATCGCGTTGCCCGATTCACCGCTCACCCTGTTTCTGCCGCTGGCAACCGTCCAGCCTTAGAGCCACAGCCAGGCGACCGGCGACGCCGGAAAGATCAAGGCGCGCCGCCCTTCCGCTCCAGCCCGTAGCGCGTCAGCTTGGCGCGCAGGCCGACGCGGGAGAGGCCGAGTTCGTCGGCGACGCGGGTTTTGTTCCAGCGGTGGCGCACCATGGCTTCCTTGAGGACGCGGGCTTCGAGCATTTCGAGGCGGTCCTTGAGCGAGCCGTTGATGCCGGAGAGCATGCGCAGTTCGGCTTCTTCCTCGATGCTGGCGGCTTGCACGACGCGGCCATTGAGGTATTCGGCGCCAAGCCAGTCGCCGTCGGCCAGCGCCAGCATGCGGTGAATTTCGTTGCGCAACTCGCGCACATTGCCCGGCCAGCGGTAAGCGGTAAGGCAATCCATCGCCTCCGGCGTGAAACCCGCCGCCGCCTTGCCGAGCGCGGAGACGGCCTTCTCCAGCGCCTGACGGGCGATGAAGGGGATGTCATGCGGCCGTTCGCGCAGCGCCGGCACGTGCAGGGTCATGGTCGACAAACGGTAATACAAGTCTTGGCGGAAACGGCCCTGACGCACGTCGGCTTCCAGATCGCGGTTGGTGGCGGAAATGACGCGCACATCCACCGAAATGCTCTGGCTGGCGCCGACCGGGCGGATCTCGCCCTCCTGCAGGACGCGCAGCAGCTTGACCTGAAAAGCCGGCGAGGTTTCGCCGATCTCGTCGAGGAAGATGGTGCCGCCATCGGCTTGCTGGAACAGGCCGATGCGGTTTTCATACGCGCCGGTGAAGGCGCCGCGCTTGTGGCCGAAGAGTTCCGATTCGAGCAGGGTGTCGGGCAGCGCGCCGCAGTTTTCGACCACGAACGCCTTGTCGGCGCGGCTGCTGCTGTAATGGATGGCGCGCGCCAGCAGTTCCTTGCCGGTGCCGGATTCGCCGGTGATGAGCACCGGAATGTCATAAGGCGCGATGCGCTCGGCGAGCCGGCACAGATCGTTGATGGGGCTGTCCGGCGCGCGGATCAGGCATTCGGTGCCGAACTCGCGCTTCACCTGCTGGCGCTTGGCCTCGACGCGCCGCCTGGCGACCGGCCCGGCGGTGCGCAACTCGATGTTGAGGCGCTGGTTCTCCTGCTGCAAGCGGTGCAGTTCAGCCGCCGCGCGCACGGTGAGCAGCAGCGATTCGGGATGCCAGGGCTTGAGCAGATACTGATAAATGCCGGCCTCATTGATGCCGGAGATGATGTCTTCCGTCTCGGTGTAGCCGGAGACGATGATGCGCACCGTGTCCGGCCAGCGGCTGCGCGCCTCTTTCAGGGTTTCCACGCCGGAGAGGCCGGGCATGCGCTGGTCGCAGAGAATCACCTCGACCGGCTCGCGCTCCAGCAGGGCCAGCGCCTGCTCGCCGCTGGAAGCGACCAGCACATTGAATTCCTCTTCCAGCGTGCGGCGCAGCGTCTCCTGCGAGCGCACCTCGTCGTCGACCACCAGAATCGTCGGCAATATTGTCATCAGTTTCTCCCCTGCGCGGATACCGCGTCTCTTGTCTTTAATACTGCCTGCCGCTGCCACATGTTGCGCCGGTGCCGCGCCAGATGCAGCGGCGTCCAGGCATGCGGCAGACGATGCACGAAGTGGTAGCGGGCCACGTGGTAACTCGGATCGAAACCGTAGAAATTCAGCCGCATGCGTTCCAGTTCTTCGGCGCGATAAGCCGCGAGCGGCTTCACTGCTTCATCGCAGGCGCGATCGGCGCGCTTGGCTTCGAGCAGCCGCGCCAGATCATCGGGCCGCGCCGCCAGATCAGCCGCCAGCGCCTTCACCTGCGCCGTGAAATCCGGCGCATCCGCGCCGAAACATGCGTCGATGAGGCCCTGCGCCGCCGCCTGCCGCGCGCCGAGCGGCAGGCGGTTCTGCGTGATCGCCAGCGCCTGCGCTTCGCCGACGCGGCGCGGCAGCAGATACGTCCAGTATTCCGAACCGTAGAGATTGCCCATGCCTTTGTAATGCGGGTTGAGGACGACGCCTTCACGCGCCAGCACGCGGTCGGCGGTGAGCGCCAGAAAGACGCCGCCGGCGCCGGCGTTGCCGCGCATCGCCGCGATGATGTAGCGGTCGCCGCAAGCGAGAATGGCGCGGCAGAGGTCATCCATCGCCTCGATGTTGGCCCAGGATTCATCGGCCGGGCTGTCGGCGGCTTCGATGGTGTTGAGGTGAATGCCGTTTGACCAGAAATCCGGCCCGCCCATCAGCGCGATGACCTTCACGTCGCGCCGCGCAGCCTCGATGAAAGCGTCGCGCAGGCGCAGGCAGTCGGCAGTCGACATGGCGCCGTTGTAGAAATCGAAATGCAGGTAGCCGACGCCCGCCTCCTCTTCATAGGCGATGTCCTGCCAGGTATTTGCGTCGCGCCAGGGCAGCGCGGGCAGCGCGGATTCGGGCGCGCCGGCGGCCTCGGGAATCGCCCGCGCCGCCGGCAGCTTGAAGCCGGGCGGATCGGATTTCCGCCTCGCGTGCGTGATCCACACCGCGCCGTCCGTCGTGGCGCGGCACAACGCGCCCTGCCGCTGCGCGATGACGGCGCCGGGCGGCGCATCGGGATACGCGCCACGCAAAACACTTTCTGCATGCGCATTGAAAAGCCAGCACGCGACGCCCGCGATGCAATCAGCGACGCCGGGAAAACTGTCGGCGGCGCGAATCTTGCGCAGCACCGTCGCCGTGTCGTCACGCGCCCAGTCGATGCGGCGCTGCGCCTGCGTCATGAGCGGACGCTCGCGGCCCCGCACGGCGGGATCGGCGTAATCGAGCGGCGCCGGACGGAAATCGCTGCGCCCGAATTTTTCCACCGCTTCCAGCACAGCGGCGGCGGCGGCTTCCGTGACCTCGTTGCGATAGAGACTGCTTTTTCTCGCCGCCCGCATGGGAAAACCGCGCGCCGCCCAGATGTCGCCGCCGTCCATTGCGGCGTTCGCTTGCAGCACGGTAACGCCCCACTCCGCTTCCCCGTTCATGATCGCCCAGTCGAGCGCCGAGGGGCCGCGATCGCCGACGATGCCCGGATGCACCACCAGACAGACATGCTCTTGCCATATTTCCGCCGGAATCGCCCGCTTCAGAAACGGCGCGATGATGAGATCGGGCCGGAACAGCGCCACCGCCTCGATGGTGACGGCATCGTTGATGTCGAACTCGATCGACACTTCATGGCCGCGCCCGCTCAATTCGACATACAGGCGCTGGGCGAGGCTGTTGAAAGCGTGCGTGAGAAAAAGAATCCGCAGCGGGCGCGCTGTCTGCGTCATGTCAGCAAATCCTCGGCAACTGTTCGCCGGTCAGCCAGTCGACGATGCGCTTGCCGCCGAAGCCGGTTTCCATCTGCACGAAATGGTGCGGGTCTGCATGCGCCGAACCGACGCGGGCCGCCTCGCGGCCCAGCGGATGGGCGCGCATGACCTCCAGCAGCCGCTCGGCGTCGCGCTCCGCGCACAGGCACACCAGCTTGCCTTCGTTGGCGACATAGAGCGGATCGAGGCCGAGAAACTCGCAGGCGGCGGCGACTTCCTGCCGCACCGGAATCGCCGTCTCGCGCAGCAGCATGCCGACGCCGGACTGGCGGGCGATCTCGTTCAGCGTGGTGGCCAGCCCGCCGCGCGTCGGGTCGCGCAGAACGTGAATGTCGGGCGCCGCTTCAATCATGCGCGCCACCAGTTCATGCAGGGCGGCGGTGTCGGACTCGATACGCGTCTCGAAACCGAGGCTCTCGCGCTGCGCCATGATGGCAACGCCGTGGTCGCCGAGGCTGCCGGAAAGCAGAATCGCGTCGCCCGGTTGCGCCCGGTCGCCGGAAATATTCACGCCTTCCGGCACCACGCCGACGCCGGTGGTGGTGATGAACACGCCGTCGCCCTTGCCGCTTTCCACTACCTTGGTGTCGCCGGTGACGATGGGCACGCCGGCTTCGCGGGCGGCGCGCGCCATTGATTCGACGATGCGCTTCAAATCCGCCAGCGCGAACCCTTCTTCGAGAATGAAGCTCGCCGAGAGATACAGCGGCTTCGCGCCGGACATGGCGACATCGTTGATGGTGCCGTGCACCGACAGGCAGCCGATGTCGCCGCCGGGAAAGAACAGCGGCGAGACGACGTGCGCATCAGTCGCCATCGCGATGCGCCCGCCCGGCACGGCGAAACAAGCCTGATCGTTGGCGGCGCGCAGCCAGTCGTTGTCGAACGCGGCGAGAAACAGTTCGTCGATCAACTGCGCCATCGCCCGTCCGCCACCGCCGTGCGTCATGTCCACGCGGCCATGCTTGAAATCGACGGGGCGGATATAGCCTTTTCTTACAGTCGCATCGCTCATGACATCACCACATCCTTGTAACGGCCATAGGTGTAATGGGCGGCGCACGCGCCTTCCGAACTCACCATGCAGGAGCCGGCCGGATTCTCCGGCGTGCAAACCGTGCCGAACAGCTTGCAGTCCTGCGGGCGCTTCAGGCCGCGCAGGATCGCGCCGCACTCGCAGGCGCGGTTGTCGGCCACCGATTTGTATTCGATGCCGAAGCGGCGCTCGGCGTCGAACGCGGCATAGCGCGCCTTGATGCGCAGCGCGCTGTAAGGCACTTCGTTCAGGCCGCGCCACTCGAAACTCTTGCGCAGCTCGAACGTTTCCGCCACCAGACGCTGCGCCTTCAGGTTGCCCTCACGCGTGACGGCGCGGGAAAACTCGTTCTCCACCTCAGCGCGGCCCTCGTTCAACTGGCGCACCAGCATCAGGATCGCCTGCATGACATCGAGCGGCTCGAAGCCGGCGATCACCACCGGCTTCTCGTATTCCTCGGCGAAGTGCTCGTAAGGCTGACTGCCGATCACCGTCGAGACATGGGCCGGGCCGATGAAGGCGTCGAGCGGCACCGTGCCATGCAGCCGGACTTCCGGCGATTCGAGAATGTGCGCGATGGCCGAGGGCGTCAGCACGTGATTGCAGAACACCGTGAAATTGCGCAAGCCGAGTTTTTCCGCCTGCGACAGCGCCACGGCAGTCGGCGGCGTGGTGGTCTCGAAGCCGATGGCGAAGAACACCACTTCACGGTCGGGATGATCCTGCGCCAGCTTGAGGGCGTCGGCGCTGGAATACACCATGCGCACGTCGGCGCCGCGCGCCTTCGCCTTCAGGAGCGACAAGCCGCCGGAGGCCGGCACGCGCAAGCAGTCGCCGTAAGCGGCGAGAATGACGCCGCGATTGAGCGCGAGTTCGATGGCGTTGTCGATGCGGCCGATCGGCAGCACGCAGACCGGGCAGCCCGGCCCATGGATGAGGCGGATGCCGGGCGGCAGCAGATCGGTCAAACCGTAGCGCGAAATGGCGTGCGTGTGGCCGCCGCAGAATTCCATGATGTGATAGCGGCGCTCCGGCCGCGCCTCGCGCGCGATGGCGGCGGCGAGCGAACGCGCCGTCCCGCCGTCACGGAATTCGTCGATGTACTTCATGCCGGGCCTGTTTCCGCTTCATTGCCAACGTCGTTGCTCAACGTATTCCCCAATTCAGCGAACAGCGCCAGCGTGCGGTCGGCTTCGTCGGGATCGAGTTTCTGGATGGCGTAGCCGACGTGCAGGATGACGTAATCGCCGACCGCGACATCCTCGACCAGCGCCAGCGAAATTTCCTTGCGCACGCCGCCGATGTCGACCCGCGCCTGATCGTCGTCGAGCAGTTCCACCACTTTCACCGGTATCGCCAGACACATGATGCGGTTCTCCGTTTTCAGTCGTCAGTTGACGGCGGCCTGTTGCGCCACCCATGCCTGCCCGAGGCTGAGGCCGCCGTCGTTGGGCGGTGCCAGCCGCGCTTCGAGCACTTCAAAGCCGCGCATTTCCAGACGCTGCCGCAGACCGGCGCCGAGCACGCGGTTGAGAAAGCAGCCGCCGCCCAGCGCGACGCGGCGCAGGCCGCATTCCGTGCCGGCGCGGGCCGTCCAGGCCGCCAGCGCCTCGGCCAGCGTGGCGTGGAACAGCGCGGCGGCATGCGCGGCATCGTCTTCGTCGGCCAGCCGCGCCAGCAGCGGCAGCAGGTCGAGCGTGCCATCGTCATTGAGGATGAAACCGCCGTCGAGCGCCGGCGTTTCACCGTGCGTTGCGTTGTATTGCGCGGCCAGATATTCGTAGTGCATCGCCGCCTGCCCTTCGTAGGCGGCGATGTCGCGCACGCCGGCCAGCCCTGCGGCGGCGTCGAAAAGACGGCCGCAGCTCGATGTCGGCGGCGTGTGAACATTGCCGTCGAGCATCATGGCGATGGCGCCGGCGGCGCGCTGTTGCGCGAAGCGTTGCCGGATCTCGCCGCCGCGTCCGAGCGCGTGCAGCGCCGCTGCCGCCATGCGCCAAGGCTCGCGCGCCGCCTTGTCGCCGCCCGGCAGCGCCAGCATGCGCAGATGGCCGAGGCGGTTGAAACGCTCGCCGTCAACTTGCAGCAGTTCGCCGCCCCATATGCCTTTGTCGTCGCCCATGCCGACGCCGTCGAGCGCCAGCCCGAGCAGCGGCGCCGTCACCCGATGCTCCGCCGCCACCGCCGCGATGTGGGCGTGATGGTGCTGCACGGCGATGGATTTCAGTTCGCGCTCGCGGGCGAAATCGGCGGCGAAGCGCGTGCCGTGAAAATCGGGATGCAGATCGTGGGCGACGATCTCCGGCTCGATCTCCAGCAGATCCATCAGGCGCTGCGCGGTTTGCTCCAGCGCACCGCAAGTCGGCGCGTTGTCGAGGTCGCCGATGTGCTGGGACAAAAACGCTTCGTCGCCGCGTGTGAGACAAATGGTGTTCTTGAGGAAAGCGCCGGTGGCGAGCACCGCAGGGCCGGGGCGCGCCAGCTTGATCGCGCGCGGCGTGAAACCGCGGGCGCGGCGGATGAAGCGCGCGTCAGAAGAAGCGGAAACGCGCATTACGCTGTCATCGACACGGGTGACGATTTCGCGGTCGTACATCAGATAGGCATCGGCGATGCCGTCCAGCCGCGCCAGCGCCTCGCCGTCCTCGCGCGCGATCGGTTCGCCGCCGGGATTGGCGCTGGTCATGACGAGAATCAGATCTTGCGGCGCGGCAAGCCAGTCCGTCCCCGCCGGACGGTCGGCGGCTTCATGAAAGAGCAGAAACTGGATCGGCGTGCACGGCAGCATCGCGCCGATCTCGCCCAAACCCGGCGCGATGCCGGCCAGCTTGTCATCGCAGCCGGCGCGCTTGGCGAGCAGCGCCACCGGACGTTCACGCGATTCGAGCAGCGCCCGCCCGGCGGCGGATACGTCGGCATAAGGCGCGAGCGAGGCGGCGTTCGCCGGCATCACGGCGAACGGTTTTTCTTCCCGGTTCTTGCGCTGACGCAGACGCGCCACCGCTTCGGCGTTGGTCGCGTCGCATGCGAGGTGATAGCCGCCGAGGCCCTTGATGGCGACGATCTCGCCGCGTCGCAGACGCGCCAGCGTTTCGGCAATCGGATCAATAAGCGGATCAACTGCGGCCAGCGGCGCGCCGGCGGCATCCCGCAGCGACAGGCGCGGGCCGCAGTGCGGGCAGGCGTTCGGCTGGGCGTGGAAGCGGCGGTCATGCGGCGCGTCGTATTCGGCCCGGCACGCCGCGCACATTCCGAAAGCCGCCATGCTGGTATTGGCCCGGTCGTAGGGTAGCGCGCGCGTCAGGGTGTAGCGCGGGCCGCAGTGCGTGCAGTTGATGAACGCATGGCGCCAGCGCCGGTTGGCCGGATCGAACAATTCGGCGAGGCAGTCCGGGCAAGTCACGCTATCCGGCGTGACGACGGTATTCGCCGCCGCGCTTTGGCGGCTGGCCTTGATCTCGAAGCCGTCCGCGCCGGTGGCGGGCAACTCATCCACTTCGACGGAGGCGATGCGCGCCAGCGGCGGCGCCTCGCTTTCGAGGCGCGCGATGAGCGCGGCGACCGCCGGCAGCGCGCCCTCGATCTCGATGTCGACGCCCTCGCCGTCATTGCAGACCCAACCGGCGAGATTCAATTCCCGCGCCAGTCGATACACGAAAGGCCGGAAGCCGACGCCCTGCACCTGCCCGCGCACGCGGATGTGGCGGCGCACGCGAACGTCATTGGGGGCCGGAACGCGCATCGCGGTTTCAGCTTCCCGCTGCAGCGACGCCGCGATCGAGCCAGGCGAGCCAGTCGGCCATGCCCTCGCCGCTCTGCGCCGAGACTTTCATCACCTCGATTTTCGGATTCACGCGGCGCGCATGCTCGATGCATTTCTCCGCGTCGAATGTCAAATGCGGCAGCAGATCGACCTTGGTCAGCAGCATGAGGTCGCTCGCCGCAAACATGTTCGGGTATTTGAGCGGCTTGTCCTCGCCCTCGGTGACGGAAAGAATGACAACCTTGTGCGCCTCACCCAGATCGAATTCCGCCGGGCAGACCAGATTGCCGACGTTCTCGATCAGCAGCAGGCCGCCCTGTCGCAGATCGAAACGCTCGAAGGCGTGGCCGACCATGTGGGCATCGAGATGGCAACCCTTGCCGGTGTTCACCTGAATCGCCTGCGCGCCGGTGGCGCGGATGCGTTCGGCATCGAAACTGGTCTGCTGATCGCCCTCGATCACCGCCAGCGGATGGCGGCCGGCGAGCCGCCGGATCGACTCCACCAGCAGCGTCGTCTTGCCCGAACCGGGGCTGGAAACGAGGTTGAGGGCGAACAAGCCGCATTCCCGCCACCGCTTGCGGTTGGCGCTGGCATAGGCGTTGTTCTTGGCCAGAATGTCCTGCTCGACGCGCACCAGGCGATCCGCCCCGTGTTCATGCCGCGCATCATGCCCGTGGCCATGATTATGATCATGATCGTGACCGTGATCGTGGTCGTGACCGTGCGCATGACCGTGATCGTGATCGTGACCGTGGTGGTGATGGCGCTGCCGGGGCGCGTAGCTGAAGCCGCCCGCCGCCCGCCCATGCTCATCACCCTCGATTTTCGTTTCGCCCTCACCGCAGCCGCAGACTGTGCACATGATTCACCTCTTCGATAATCCGTTGCCCGCCACCTTCAATCCACCTCGAATTCCTTCACCCGCATCTCTGTGCCGCCGGTGAGTTGCAACTGATAGCCGCCGCAGCGCGGGCATGGATCGTAGCGTTCCGCCACGCCGACCTCCTCGCTGCAACGCATGCACCAGGCCGCGCCCGGCACGGCGACAATCTCCAGCGCCGCGCCGTCGGCGACGCTGCCGCGCGTCACCGCATCGAAACAAAAACGCATCGCCTCGATCTCGACGCCGGCCAGCGCGCCAATCTCCAGCCACACCGTTTTCACCCGCGAAAAATTCGCCTTTGCGGCATGATCCTCGATGATCTGCAACACCCCCTCGGCCAAGCTCATCTCATGCATATTCAAGCATCCAGTCGTTGCGCCCGCCCTTACCGATCATTCGCTTTCCACCCCGCAAAGTCTTTTAATAACAAGAAACATGCCAGCTAAGCTATAAATATAATTTGTTTAAAACCAATCAGTTAAATATTTAACCACGACTCAATGAAGCGAATTCTACCAGCTAAAGAAGAAGACAGGAAAGATATTAACCGTATAAAAACAAGGGAATCAGCGGATCTTCTCCTTCCACCGCTCGCGGAGAGCGAAGGGAAAGGAAGGACGTAGGCCGGGATGGAGGGACGTAGGGACGTAGGCTGGGATGGAGGGGCGTAGGCTGGGATGGAACGAAGGGGCGTAGGCTGGGATGGAACGAAGTGGAATCCCAGCTTCAGCATGCTGGGTTTCGCTGCGCTCAACCCAGCCTTGTATTATGAATTCGTCTTGAGGGGCACCTCAAGGCAGAGGA
>JAITMP010000023.1 GCA_031277315.1 Zoogloeaceae bacterium
GGTTGGGCGTTTTCGTTTCCGCAGTTATAGAAAGAAGTTACTCCGCGTGCGCGATGGGCGCGGCGGTGGTTGGGTGGCGTGGCGGTTTGGCGGCCCAGACGAAAATCATCAGGGCGATGAAGAAGCAGCCGGAGAGCCAGAAGATGTCGTTGGTGGCTTGCATGAAGGCTTGCTGGTTGATGATGTTGTCGAGCATGGCGGTATCCGCGGGGGCGGCGATACCGGCGTCGTTGAGGGCGCCGAGCGCCTGATCGGCGGCGGGCGAGTAGGGCGTGATGCTTTCGCTCAGCGTGGCGTGGTGCAGGGTGGCGCGGCGATCCCAGAGTGTGATCGAGAGTGAGGTGCCGAAGCTGCCGGCGACGATGCGCGTGAAGTTGGAGAGGCCGGTGGCGCTGGCGAGCATGTGCGGCGGCAGGCCGGAGAGCGTGAGCGCGGTGAGGGGAACGAAGAAGCAGGCGACGCCGAAGCCCTGAACGAAGCGCGGCATGACGAGGGTCAGGAAGGGCACGTCGGAGTTGAAGCTGCTGCTCCAGAACGAGACGAAGGCGAATATGCCGAAGGCGAATGAGGCCCAGACGCGCAGATCGAGCCGGTGCATGTTTTTGCCGATCAGCGCCGACAGGAAAATGGGCAGGATGCCGACCGGCGCGGCGGCCAGTCCGGCCCAGGTGGCGGTGTAGCCCATTTGCGTTTGCAGCCACAGCGGCAGGATGACGACATTGGCGAAGAAGACCAGATAGCCGATGCTGAGGATCACCGAGCCGACCAGAAAGTTGCGCTGGCTGTAGAGATGCAGGTCGATGACCGGATGTTTTTCGGTCAGTTCCCAGGCGACAAGAAACACCAGCGCGATGACGGCCACCACGGCCAGAAGGATGATCTGGTTCGACTCGAACCAGTCCAGATCGTTGCCCTTGTCGAGCAGAAGCTGCAATGCGCCGACGCCGAGTATCAGGAGCGCCAGACCGACGGCGTCGATGGGCTGGTGCACGGTGGCGGATTCGCGGTTGCGCAGCAGTTGCCAGGCGAGGCCGGCTGAGAGCAGGCCGATGGGGATGTTGATGTAGAAAATCCAGGGCCAGGTGAGATTGTCGGTGATCCAGCCGCCCATGATCGGCCCCATGATGGGGGCGACCACCACGGTCATCGACCAGAGCGAGAGGGCGATGGCTTTTTTTTCCAGCGGATAGTTGTTCAGTAGCAGGCTTTGCGAGAGCGGCACCATCGGCCCGGCGACCGCGCCTTGCAGCACGCGGAAGGCGATCAGGATCGGCAGCGTCGGCGCCAGCCCGCACAGAAAAGACGCCAGCGTGAACAGGAGCGTGGACAAGACGAACAGGCGCACTTCGCCGATGCGCCGCGACAGCCAGCCGGTGAGCGGCAGCGCGATGGCGTTGCTGACGGCGAACGAGGTGATGACCCACGTGCCCTGATTCGGGCTGACGGCCAGATCGCCTGAAATGGACGGCAGCGAGACGTTGGCGATGGAAGTGTCCAGCACCTGCATGAACGTGGCCAGCCCGAGGGAGAGCGTCAGCAGAACAAGCCCGGCCCCGTGCATCGGCGGCCGCGCGGCATGGCTCACTGGCTGGCGCCCCGGTTGGCGGTGATGATCTGCCGGATTCTCGGCTCGGCTTCCTTGGCGTCGTCGTCAAACACCGGCGTTTCGTAATGATTGCCCGCCGACGCAGTGGCGAGCGCCGGCCCGTCCTGCGCGCGGGTGTCGATCGTTACTTTCATCGAGAGACCGACCATCAACGGATGCTCGGCGATTTCTTTCGTGTCGAGCGTGATTCTCACCGGCAGCCGCTGCACGATCTTGATCCAGTTGCCGGTCGCGTTTTGCGGCGGCAGCAGCGAGAAGATGGCGCCTGTGCCCGGCGCGACGCCGGCCACCTTGCCGTGGAAAACGACGCCGCCGCCATAGATGTCCGATGTCAGTTCGACCGGCTGCCCGAGGCGCAGGCGCTTGAGCTGGTCTTCCTTGAAATTCGCGTCGACCCAAAGCGGGTCGAGCGGCACCAGCGCCATCAATGGCGTGCCGACCGCTACCTGCTGGCCGGCCTGAATGCTGCGCTTGGCGATGTAACCGCTGCCGGCGGCGCGAATATGACAACGGTTGACGGCGACCCAGGCTTCCCGCAACTGGGCGGCGGCGGCGAGCACGGCAGGATGATTTTCCAGCGACGCGCCGTGGACGGCGTTCTGCGCGCTGGATAGCTGCGCGCGCGCCAGTTGCAGATCGGCCTTGGCCTTGGTGACGGCGCTGCGCGCGTGCTCGCTTTCTTCCCGCGACACCATTTTCAATTGCGTCTGCTCGTCGCGCCGGGCGAAGTCGACCTCCGCCTGCCGCAAAACTTCTTCATTCAGGCGCACGGCGGCCTGACGCTCGGTGACGAGATCGAATGCCTGCGACACCTGCCGTACCGTCGTGCCGAGCGCCGCCTCGGCTTTCGTCAGCGCGATGCGGGCATCGGTGTCGTCCAGATCAACCAGCAACTGCCCCTGCTTGACGTAATCGGTATCGTCGGCGTACACGGCAATCACCGTGCCGGCAACGCGCGGTGTGACGCGGATCAGGTTGCCCGAAACGCTGGCATTTTCAGTCGATTCATGGTGGCGGCCCTGCACGAACCACCAGATGCCATAAACGAGGCCGATCAGGACGAAAGCGGACAGGAGCAGAAGCAGAACAGGTTTGCGGCGGCTGGAGTGTGAAACGTGAGCGTTGGTCGTCATCGGGAGATCGCTAATCGCGCTAATCGTGCGCGCCGGATATCGCGCACATAGACCCCACAGTTTACTCGCCTATCGGGGGGGATGGCTACAAAGAATGCTGAACTAACCGGACGACATCGGAGGGGACAGGTTTTACTGCGCTGGTTGGCTCGCGTGGATAAGCGAAAAGTCTGCTACAGCATTGCGGCGAGTTCTTGCTGGCCTGCAAGTAACGGCGGCAATGCCTTTTCAACAAGTTGCTTGACGTCCATCCGGCCTGCATGAAGGCTCACAGTGAGCGCATGCATGATGCGGCCGTTGGATTCGGGCAGCGGAACGCCAATTGACAGCAATCCAAGCTCAAGTTCTTCGATACTCGTGCCATATCCTTTGTCGCGAATTGTTGTTAGCTCCCGTGTGATCGCTTCGGAGCCAGTTATGGTGTGAGGCGTCAGCTTCGGGAATTTGCCGGATTTCAGAAAGTGCTTGATTTCATCACTGGACTGATAAGCCAAAATGGCTTTTCCGGCCGCCGAACAAAACAAGGGAATGCGCATGCCGATGTTTACCTTGGTGGAGATGATTCGATTGCTTGTAGTGGAGTGGGCAAGAAATATGACTTCTGATCCATCCCGAACCGCAAGCGATGCGATTTCGCCGACGCTGTCGCCTATGCGGTCGAGAATTGGCTGGGCAAGCCGGGACAACGGCGTCGACGAAAACAGGGCGTACCCCAGATGAAGGATTCGCGGCGCCAGCCAAAAAAACTTGCCGTCTGATTCCGCATACCCCAGCTTCGTTAGCGTGAGCAAATAACGGCGCGCCGCAGCGCGTGTCATGCGAGTTCGTTTAGCGACATCGCTTAATGTTTGGCGCTGATGCTCAAAGTCAAACGACTTGATAACGACCAAGCCCTTCTCAAGCGCTCTGACAAAATCCTTCTCATCGTCCATGGCGAAGACTGCCTTCCTCTTTCCAGTTTGTCAGTGATGATTCTAAGTGACAAATCACGGGAATTGTCGATGAAAGTAATGTGGCGTGGCGCCAATCTGAATACGTCGATTACCTGAATCACATCCTGTGCATGCCATGTTCCGGAATTTACCTTCCATCCCTTCGGATTGAATTGCGGACCGCGAATTTACCCGGCAAATGGCGGCGCTTTCGATCCCTCCAGAATCTTTCTGAAACCGGAGTCATTGGTTACGACCGGGATGCCGGCTATTTCGTTGCGGCTCTTTTCATATTCCCTTTTGCGTCTTTTTACGCACAGTCACGTGCTGCATTTGAGCGCATAGTGAATTTATGTTCGTTATTCGCACACACTTAAATTGACATTTAACATAGGCGATATTTTATTTTTACCTATGTAATTATTCTTGTTGACGCAGAATATCTTCTGGAGTAGCCTTTTGTATAAATCAATTGTGTTCGTAATGCGAACGAAATTGATCGATGTGCTGGCAGCGCGTAGAGCGTTTCAGCGAAAACGTGTGACATGAATAAACAGGAGGGCAGAATGGGACCAAAGGATTTGAGGGAATTCCTCCAGGCGATTGAAGCGTCTGGAGACTTGGTCACGGTTAATGATGAAATTGATTGGGACGAAGAGCTTTCCGGCCTTGGCCGGTTGAGCTGCGAGCGGCAAGGGCCGGCTTTCATGTTTAACGATGTGAAGGACTACGATGGCTGGCGCGTGACGACCAACCCCATCGCCACTTGGCGCCGAATGGCTATTGCGCTAGGGCTGCCGGCGGATACGCCGGTTCGCAAGCTCTACGAAATTTATGCTGAGCGGGAGACGGCGACGATTCCGCCTGTTATCGTCAAGGATGGGCCGTGCAAAGAAGTTACGATCGTTGGCGATAAGCTGGACCTCTTTGATCTGCCGACACCCATGATCCATGAGGGAGACGGCGGTCGTTATCTTGGCACGTGGGATCTTGTCGTTTCAAAAAGCCACGATAGCGATTGGGCGAACTGGGGCATGTACCGGTTCATGGTTCATAACGAAAAATACCTTACGGGTTATCCGCGGCCGACGAGTCATCTGGGCAAGATGTTGCTGGACGGCTACGTGCCGAAAGGAAAGCCGATGCCGATCGCAATCGTCATTGGCGCCGATGTCGCGAGCCATTTTGCCGCCGCCGCGACGTTTCATCTCAACAGGAATGAAGCCGATCTTGCCGGCGGGCTTGGCGGCCGCCCTGTTGAGCTTGTGAAGTGCCTGACCAACGATCTGATGGTGCCTGCAACCGCTGAGATCGTTATTGAAGCCGAGGTTCTACCGGATGGCATTGCCCAAGAGGGGCCTTATGGCGAGTATCCCGGATATCGCAGCGGCGAGATGGGTGATGCCCTGTGCTGCCGCGTTACCGGAATTACGCATCGCCGCAATCCGATTCTGACGGTCGATACAACTGGATTTATGGATTCCAGCGCGACCACGACAACGATTTCGGGTGCGATCGCAATTAAGCGCAGGCTCGAAAAGCACGGGATTCCGGTGGTGGATGTCTACGTGCCGCCGGAAGGCGGCGTGCATCTGGCGATCGTGTCGGTGAAGCGCGGCGGCGCTGAAACTGCCAAGAAAATCGTCGAGGTTCTGACTCAGCGTCGCGCGCTCATGTCAAAAATTATCGTGGTGGACGAAGACGTCGACGTTTTCAATATCCCGGCGGTTCTTCATGCATTTGCAACGAAATGCCATCCGGAACGCGGCACGCATATTCACACATACACTGGTCGCGCCAATGCATTGACCCCGGCCTACAGTCAGGAAGAGCGGGCAAAACGGCTCGGCGCCAGCGTTGCATTCGATGTGACTTGGCCGCCGGAATGGCCTGTAGGCACAACGCCGGTTCGCGCCACACTTGATCAAATGCATGCGTCGGCAATGCAAAAGAAAGTTCTCGATCGTTGGCAATCGCTTGGTCTGAAATAAGGAGGAATTTCAATGGCTACGGAATATGAAACATTTATGCGTGATCCGGCGCGCCTTCTGAAGCGACGCGAAGTTGTTCTGTGCTTGCGTGATCTCACACCCGGGCGCAAGAAATATAGAGGCTTGAATGTGCGAGCGACCGTCTCCCAGCCGCCGCACCCCGGTGAAGATGTACTGTGGGTTCGCTCGGTATGCGGCGTGAAGCAGTCAGAGCCGTATGGCGTGAAGATAGTGGAACGGTTGCCGGATGTGTTTCAAGGCGCGCCATACACTGATTTTTTCGCGGCGATGGAACGCGCTGAATAAAAATTGTAATTAAATTTCCGCTGCCGGGTGCAGTTGCGCCTTGGGCGTCCAGCAGCGGAAATTTCGCAAGGCGTAAGAATTTTTGGAAGTGTTTTTGATTGGCGTCGGCCTTCCAAAAAAGACTGCAAAAAACAGAACTAAACGAGGAGCACGTGGCAGGCCCCACGCAAGCCCCCGACCCCAAAAAGGAGGAAGTGTGACTATGGAATTAGCGCCTTTGCAGATTGAGCCGGCCATCCGCCTTTCCGCGAGCGAAATCCCGCAGCATCAGGACAGGCTTATCCAGTCTGTTGTCATGCGAGCATGGGAGAAAGTGGATTTCTACCGTCAACGCTGGTCAGAACACCAGATTGATCCGGAAAGTATCCGCAGTGTCACCGATTTAAAAAAACTTCCGATTTTCCGCAAGCAAGACATTGAGGCAGATCTTGCGGCCCATCCGCCATTTGGTTCATTGCAGGGGAATTTTCATTGCGTACGGTTGCAGGGCAGCTCTGGCAGCACTGGCAAGCCCAAACCGATATTGCACACGCGTCTGGATTGGGAAAACATAACCAATCTTTGGGCGCGACGGCTTTCCATGCAGGGCGTCACCGCTGCTGATCGTGTGCAAGTTGCTTTCAATTTCGCGCTGTTCATTCCCTCGTTTACCTCGCTTGAAGGCGCCATGAAACTTGGCGCGCTTGCGATTCCGACAGGAAGCGGCGCTGTTACCCCGTCATTACGTCAATTGGAGCTCGCGCGCGATTGGGGCGTTACGGTGATGGGAACGACGGGTGGGTATGCATTGCATTTGGCGGCCATTGCTCAAGAGCACGGATACGATTTGAAGCGGGATTTCAATATTCGTGTCATGTACCACACCGGCGAGCCTCTTGTTGAGGAAACACGCCGTCGCATCGAAGAACTGTGGGGATGCAAGTCCTACAACAATTACGGAAGCGTTGAAACAGGTGCGCCGGCATGGGAATGCGTTCATCAAAACGGCATGCATCTGAACGAGGACGCATACATATTCGAGATTGTCGATCCCGTGACCCTGGAGCCCGTGCCGGATGGACAGGAAGGCGCATTGGTGATGACCTCCTTGTTCAAGGAGGCCGCGCCAATCATCCGGTACATGATTGGCGATATAGCGGCGATCTGGTCCGAGCCTTGCGCTTGCGGTTGCAGCTTCCGCCGCCTTAGTCCGATTCGCGGCCGCATTGACGATATGCTGAAAATTCGCGGGACTGTCGTATATCCGACTGCAATCGAAGCCGCATTGCGTACTTTTCCGATGCTTGCTCCGGAGTTTCGCATCGTTGTCGATCGCACGCACGACGGGGCTGATTATCTTGAGGTGCAAGCAGAAGTGCAGGATCTCGCGGAGACGAGCCCGCTTGTAAATCTGATTGCGCACGCAATCAAACAGAAAATTGGTTGCACTGCAGTTGTAACACTTCATGCCATAGGTTCGCTCAGCGGGCATGAAAACGTCGCGGCACGCACAAAGAATCGCTATGTTGTCGATAAACGCAAGAAGTTGTGATCAAGCCAAGTCAAACCTGAAAACGCAACAAAGCCAACGATAACTGGCTCGAAAAACAGCTCAATACAAATTGATATTGAGCGAACTTATTCCTAGGAGGAGAAAGAATGGAAAAATCAGTCGATGTCGCTGAGTTTATTGATAACCGCCGCCTTAGTCCTTACCAATACTTGGTGATCGGCCTGTGCGCGCTCATCATGTTGCTGGACGGCTTTGACACTCAGGCAATCAGTTATGCCGCGCCAATGATTGCGAAGGAATGGTCATTGACCACCGCCGTGCTGGGGCCAATCTTCTCGTCAGCGCTTGTTGGCCTGATGGTCGGCTATCTCGTTGTGCCGCCCCTTTCAGACCGTTTTGGACTGCGTCGAACGATCATGGTTGGAACTCTCTTTTTTGCGATTGCGACGCTGCTGGCGGTTTTTGCCAGGGGGGTAACGGAATTGATGGCGTTGCGTTTTCTTGCCGGTATCGGTTTGGGCGGCGTCATACCAAGCGCCGTGGCGATGACCTGTGATTTAAGTCCAAAACGGGTGCGTGCAACGACGGTTCTTGTTATCTATTGCGGCTTCTCGCTTGGATTCATCGTTGCCGGTTTTTTTGCGGCAAAGCTTTTGCCGGATCATGGCTGGCGATCGCTGTTCTGGATTGGCGGCCTTACTCCAATAGTGCTTACAGGTATATTGATGTTTCTGCTTCCGGAATCGCCACAGCATTTGGCGCGATACCGGATCGCCCCGGAGCGGATTGTCGCCACATTGCGGCGGATTGATTCCACGGCAACCGTAGACATAACCACGGATTTTATTGCGGCCAAGCGTGAGGCGGGGAGTACGGTTAGCCAGTTATTCGTACAGGGGCGCTGGATAGCAACCCTGCTGCTCTGGCTTGCTTTTTTCATTATCTTGGCCCTGTTTTATGCGCTTCAGAGTTGGCTTCCGACCATCTTGCATAAACTCGATTATTCGATGACCCAGGTTGCGCTGACCACCTCGCTGACAACGGCTGGCGGCATTCTCATTGTTTTCATTATCGGGCCATGCATGGATCGAGTTGGATACTATGCGACGATCAGTGCGCTCTATTTTGCTGGCGCGGTGATCGTGGTATTGGTGGGGATGGCGCTTACCATGCCGGCTGTAGTTGTAATGGGGGCCGCGTTTTTGGCCGGCACGTGCATTAGCGGTGGATCCAAGGGCGTTATTGCGCTCGCAGCAGTTCATTACCACGCAGCGGTGCGGTCGACTGGCGTTGGTTGGGCGCTGGGAGTCGGGCGTCTGGGCGGTATTACCGGTCCCCTGGTGGTTGGGTTGGCTTTTAGCGCGGGATGGACGCCAAGCCAGGTGTTTTACGCGGGCGGCGTCCCCCTGCTCATCGCCGGACTCGCAATCCTTATTGTTGCGCGTGACAAACATCGCGCGCGCGCCGGCTACGAGCAGCCGCTCCCCGAAACAAAGGCAACGCCCATCTCAAGAAGCCCTGCTATAGGGACATCCGAGTAAGCGTTGAGGTGTGCCTTGCCGATTGAGCGCGCCACCGCAATAAGACTGCCAGCAGCTTCGGCTGCTGGCATCAGCGCGCGCGTCGTCTGCAAACAGATCAAGCGATTCGACAATAAAAGCCTGAAGAATCCGGGGCGTCGTATCCGTATTCCATGTTATATAGCCCCTGTCGTCAGGCATAACGTGGTTACGCCTATCATGTCCTGACCCGTTTGGAGCGGCTGACAGGCATGAACAAGCAAGTGGCAGAAAATCGGGCTGACCGCAGCCCCGCATATATCGCATCGCCTTTTGCCATGCTGATGATGCTGACGTGCGCACTCGTGCTCAGTCAGGCTTTTCGCACGGTAGCGACAATCTTGGCGCTGCCGCTCAAAGCGCAGTTCGATTTATCGGCGCAGGCCTTGGGGCTTTTCTCGGGCACCTACCATTTCACGTTTGGCGCGCTCCAGTTCTTTATGGGCATGAGTATCGACGTATACGGCGTGCGGCGGACTGTGTTGTCGGCCTTCCCGTTCGCGATTGCGGGTGCTCTGTTGTCAGCGTTGGCGCCGCGCCTGGAATGGCTGGTGTTCGGGCAGATGCTGATCGGTATTGGCTGCGCGCCGGCTTTTCTGGTGTGTACGGTGTTCGTCGCGCGCCACTTCCCCCCCACCCGCTTTGCCGCTCTCTCGGGGCTGGTGTTGGGGCTGGGTTCGGCGGGCATGATCATCACAGGCACGCCACTGGCCTGGTTGGTGGAACACTATTCATGGCGGGCGGGTTTTGCCGCGCTTGGAATTGCCGCGATATTGGTGTGGCTGTTGATCTGGTGGCGAGTGCATGAGCCGGCGCGCGCGGCGGCAGGCGATACGCCTTCGATGCGCGATGCCTTGCGTAGCTATGGACCCTTGTTCAAGCTGCCACACACAGCGGGTATTCTGCTGCTGGGTTTTGTGGGTTACGCCAGTTTTATTTCGCTGCGTGGACTATGGCTGGGCCCGATGTTGAACATACGTCACGGCTTGTCGCTGGTGGAATGCGGGAATGTGGCGCTGGTGATGTCACTCATCAATATCGTCAGCCCGCCTCTGTTCGGGCGGCTGGATCCGGGTACCGTACCGCGTCGGCGCTGGATCGTCGCATGCAGCTTGACGGTGGCAACCTTGTTTGCGTTGATGGCCTTCGATCCCGGTGCAGCGATGGGCGCAAAAGCAGGCGCTGTCATTGATGCAACGCTGTGTGTTGCAATAGGGCTGTTTGCGGGCTATAGCGTGCTGCAATACGCGAACGTACGTAGCGCCTACCCGGCAGCGATAACGGGCCGTGCGATAGGACTGTTCAATATGTCGATGTTTCTGGGGGCAGCCTTTATGCAATGGTTTACAGGCCTTACTGCCTCAATTGCGCAAGCACATGGCGTCGAAATTTTTTCAGTGGTGTTCGCCACTATCGCGATCTTGTTGGCCTTGGGTTCGCTCAGTTTTGCCTGGTTGCCCAAGCCGCCAGGCTGATTACGCACCGTTTCTTCCAGAATATTTCTTTTTTATCGGCCCGCCCGCGCTTGAAAAAGAAATTGCTCTGGATGGGCCATATGCTTTGCGCTGGCAAAAACCATGATTCGTGACCAGGAAACGCTGGATCTGTTACTCAATACCGTTTCGTGCTTCGTGCGTGAACGGCTGGTGCCGATTGAGTACGAAGTTGCCGAGACAGATACGATTCCCGCCGATCTTGTGACGGAGATGAAGGCGCTTGGCCTTTTCGGTCTGACCATTCCAGAAGAATACGGCGGCTTGGGTCTGACGATGGAAGAAGAGGCGCTTGTTGCTTTCGAGATCGCAAAAACCTCGCCGTGCTTTCGTTCGCTTATCGGCACCAACAACGGAATCGGCTCGCAGGGGCTGGTTATGAGTGGCACGTCCGAGCAGAAGCGGCGCTATCTGCCCAAACTCGCCTCAGGTGAGCTGATCGCATCCTTTGCGCTGACCGAACCCGAGGCGGGATCGGATGCCGTTTCGCTGCGCACGATGGCGGTACGCGATGGCGACTGCTACGTCCTTAATGGCACCAAGCGTTTTATTACCAACGCCCCCGAAGCCGGTATCCATACGGTGATGGCGCGCACAGACGGGACGAAAAAAGAGGCTGGCGCGATCTCGGCCTTTATCGTTGAAAAAGGCACGCCAGGGTTGTCACTCGGCAAGATCGACAAAAAAATGGGGCAGCAAGGCGCGCATACCTGTGATGTGATTTTTGAGAACTGCCGTGTGCCAGCGGCGAATCTGATCGGCGGACAGGAAGGTATCGGTTTCAAGACCGCGATGAAGATGCTCGACAAAAGCCGGCTGCATATTGCCGCGATCTGTGTCGGCGTGGCCGAGCGGATGCTCAAGGATGCGCTGCGGTATGCGATGGAGCGTAAGCAGTTCGGTCAGCCGATCGCTGATTTTCAGTTGATTCAGGCAATGCTGGCTGACAGCCAAGCCGAGCTTTACGCTGCGCGTTGCATGGTCGTTGAGACCGCGCGCGGGAGAGACGCGCAGCAGGACGTTTCGATGGAAGCCTCGTGCAGCAAACTATTCGCCTCGGAGATGTGTGGCCGCGTAGCCGATCGCGCCGTGCAGATTCATGGCGGCGCGGGTTACATCAGCGAATATGGTATCGAGCGGTTTTACCGTGATGCGCGCCTGTTTCGTATCTATGAAGGCACGACGCAAATCCAGCAGATTGTGATTGCCCGCAACATGCTCAGGCAGATGGCCGGGTAAGGTCGAGACGGTAGTCGGCGCCATGAGCGCCTCGATACCGAATTGCCCGACGCCAGATTTTGAACGAAGAACCGATAGACGAGGAAACCATACATGAGCGATACATTGAAACCCGGATTGACCTCCACCACCCGCATCCAGGTCGACAAGGCCCGCACCATTGGCTTCATGGGCGAGGAGTTGCGCGTATATTCCACGCCGCACATGCTCTGGGATGCTGAAATGGCTTGCCGTAACCTGGTTCTGCCGCATATTGGAGAAGGCAAGGATTCTGTCGGTACCCATGCCGAGCTGGATCACATCAGCGCTACGCCGCTTGGCATGTGGGTAGAAGTTACCGTGACCTTGGCGGAAGTAAACGGCTTGGCCGTCACCTACGAATTTTCCGTTCGCGATGAGGTTGAGGAAGTGGCCCGTGGCAAGCACAACCGCTTTATCGTTGGTTTGGAGAAGACCGCGCAGCGGTTGAAAGCCAAACAGGCGAAGGTTGCCGGCGGCTGATTTTCTTTTCTTGTTTTGCAAGCGGGATGAGGGGAGCGTTGCCTTCTGCTGTTTGGCGCTCTGATCCCGCGCCTAACTCATTTCCCTGATGCGCCACCGCAGATTGGAAATATCCGAAGACGCTTGCAAGTACCGCCCATCCCGAACCCGGGCGGGTTGGCCACATCGGGTCGGCGGTATAGAAAAACATTGAACTAATCCGTTGCAATCCCGGCTAGTCAACCTGCTCGACTATCGGGGAAAAATCATCCTCCATGCGCCCGTTGCGGGCCGGGCTGTCCGGGGTATTGATTCGATTAAATTTCCACAAACCTTCATTATTTCAGGTGGCAAGTTTCTTTTCGATCGCCTCTTCTGGGTGGTCAATCTGCCGACAGTGATGGGCTGAACAGCTTTATTCTGCTTTATAACTCGTTGATTATCAATGATTGTCAATTTCATGCAGATCAGGCATGGAACTTGTTATGAATCTAAAGCAATCGACTCGCTTGCCATCAGGCGGCGGGTCGCTGGAGGGGCGGAAATCGGGAGGCTAACAATTTCCGGCATGGGAGTGGCCCGGCGCGCGAAGTCGCCAAATCCAGACCATGCCGCGGTTTTCAAAGGAGCGATCAATGCAGATGGAATCATTTTACGATGTGATGCGCAGCCAGGGCGTCAGCCGGCGCAGTTTTCTGAAGTTTTGCAGTCTGACGGCGACATCCATGGGGCTGGGCGCGGGTTTCGTCCCGCAGATTGCCCATGCGCTTGAAAACCAGCCGCGCACGCCGGTGATCTGGCTGCACGGACTGGAGTGCACCTGCTGCTCCGAGTCGTTCATCCGCTCGGCGCATCCGCTCGCCAAGGATGCGATCCTGTCGATGATTTCGCTCGATTACGACGACACCATCATGGCCGCCGCCGGCCATCAGGCGGAGGCGATTCTTGACGAAATCACCACCAAATACAAAGGCAATTACATCGTCGCCGTCGAGGGCAATCCGCCGCTCAACGAGGACGGCATGTTCTGCATGCCGGGCGGCGAGCCGTTCGTGGAGAAACTGAAGCGGGTTTCCAAGGATGCCAGCGCCATCATCGCCTGGGGCGCTTGCGCGTCCTGGGGCTGCGTACAGGCGGCGAAGCCGAACCCGACGCGCGCCACGCCGGTGGCCGACGTGATTACCGACAAACCCATCATCAAGGTGCCGGGCTGCCCGCCGATTCCCGAAGTCATGGCGGCGGTGATTACGTATATGGTGACTTTCGGCCGCATTCCGCCGCTCGATCGTCAGGGCCGGCCAAAGATGTTCTACGGTCAGCGCATTCATGACAAATGCTATCGGCGCCCGCACTTCGACGCAGGCCAGTTCGTGGAGGACTGGGACGACGAAGGCGCGCGCAAGGGCTACTGCCTCTACAAGATGGGCTGCAAGGGGCCGACCACTTACAACGCCTGTTCCACCGTCCGCTGGAACGACGGCGTCTCGTTCCCGATCCAGTCCGGCCACGGCTGCATCGGCTGCTCGGAAAACGGTTTCTGGGACAAAGGTTCGTTCTACGACCGCGTCGTCGACATCAATCAATTCGGCATTGAGAGCAATGCCGACAAGATCGGCCTGACGGTTGCCGGCGCCGCGGGCGCGGCCATCGTCGCCCATGCGGCGGTGAGCGCCATCAAGAGCACCGCGCTCAAACGGCAGGATTTGAAATCGCTTAACGACGTGCAACGCGAGGAGACGCGCTAATGAGTTACCAAACGCAAGGTTTCAATATCGACAACAGCGGCCGTCGCGTCGTCGTCGACCCGGTTACCCGCATCGAGGGACATCTGCGCTGCGAAGTGAACCTGGATGGCAACAATGTCATCACCAATGCGGTGTCGACCGGCACCATGTGGCGCGGGCTGGAAGTGATTCTCAAGGGCCGCGATCCGCGCGACGCCTGGGCGTTCACGGAGCGCATCTGCGGCGTATGCACCGGCACCCACGCGCTGACTTCGGTGCGCGCGGTCGAGGATGCGCTCGGCATCAAGATTCCCGACAACGCCAACATCATCCGCAACCTGATGCAGGGCACGCTGTGGGTGCATGACCACCTGGTGCACTTCTATCACCTGCATGCGCTGGATTGGGTCGATGTGGTGTCGGCGCTCTCGGCCGATCCGAAGAGAACGTCCGAACTGGCGCAAAGCCTGTCCAACTGGCCCATGTCCTCGCCCGGTTATTTCCGCGATTTGCAATCGCGCCTGAAGCGCTTTGTCGACTCCGGCCAGCTTGGGCCGTTCCGCAACGGCTACTGGGGCCATCCGGCCTACAAGCTGCCGCCCGAAGCCAACCTGATGGCGGTGGCGCATTACCTGGAGGCGCTCGATTTCCAGAAGGAGATCGTCAAGATCCACACCATCTTCGGCGGCAAGAACCCGCATCCGAACTGGCTGGTCGGCGGCATGCCGTGCGCGATCAACGTGGACGATGTCGGCGCCGTCGGCGCGATCAACATGGAGCGGCTGAATCTCGTCTCGAAGATCATCGACGACATCATCACGTTCTGCGATCAGGTTTATCTGCCGGACGTGATCGCGATCGCCTCCTTCTACAAGGATTGGGGCGCCATCGGCGGCGGCCTCTCAAGCCAGTCCGTGCTCTCCTACGGCGATTTCCCGGATCGCGCCAACGACTACAGCGCGAGCAGCCTGCTGGTGCCGACCGGCGCCGTCATCAACGGCAACTTCAAGGAAATCATGCCGGTGAATCTGCGCGATCCGGAGGAAATCCAGGAGTTCGTGCCGCATTCCTGGTACAGCTATCCGGAAGGCGCCAAGGGGCTGCACCCGTTCGACGGCGTCACCCAGCCGCACTTCGAACTGGGCAAGGACTTCAAGGGCCGCAAGACCAAGATCGAACAGCTCGACGAAGCCGGCAAGTATTCCTGGATCAAGGCGCCGCGCTGGCGCGGCCACGCGATGGAAGTCGGCCCGCTGGCGCGCTACCTGATCGGCTATCACCAGAACCGTCCCGACATCAAGGAGCCGGTCGACGCGCTGCTCGGCAAGCTCAACGTGCCGGTCACCGCGCTGTTCTCGACGCTTGGCCGCACTGCGGCGCGCTGTCTGGAAGCGCAGTGGGCGGCGCACAAGATGCGCTACTTCTTCGACAAGCTGATTGCCAACATCAAGAACGGCGATACCGCGACCGCCAACGTCGACCGCTGGGAGCCTCGCACATGGCCGGCTGAAGTCAAGGGTGTCGGCTTTACCGAAGCGCCGCGCGGCGCGCTCGGCCACTGGGTCAAGATCAAGAACACGCGCATCGACAGCTATCAGTGCGTGGTGCCGACCACCTGGAACGGCAGCCCGCGTGACGAGCAGGGCCAGATCGGCGCCTTTGAAGCCAGCCTGATGAACACCCGCATGGCGAAGCCCGAGGAGCCGCTGGAAATCCTGCGCACGATCCATAGCTTCGACCCGTGTCTGGCTTGCTCGACGCACGTGCTCAGCCCGGCTGGCGAGGAACTGGTGAACGTGAAGGTATGTTGATCGATACCACGGAGGTGACGAGATGAAACCGTTGAAAACCTATGGCTTCGACAACGACATACCGGCTGAGCTGGGCGGGCGGCGCACGACGGCGGTGTATGTGTATCAGGCCCCGGTGCGCATCTGGCACTGGCTGACGGCGATCTCCGTGATGGTGCTGGCCATCACGGGATTTTTTATCGGCAAGCCCTTGCCCACGCTGTCGGGCGAAGCCAGCGCGCATTTCCTCATGGGCTATATCCGCTTTGCGCATTTCGCCGCCGCCTATGTGCTGGCGGTGGGGCTGATCTTCCGCATCTACTGGGCCATCGTCGGCAACGCCTACTCGCGTGAACTGTTCATCGTCCCGGTCTGGGATCCGCAATGGTGGCGCGAGTTTTTCTACGAAGTGCGCTGGTACATGTTCATGGTGCGCTACCCGAAGAAATACGTCGGCCATAACCCGGTCGGCCAGTTCGCCATGTTCTGCTTTTTCCTCTGTGCCGTCGGCATGATATTGAGCGGCTTCGCGCTGTACGGCGAAGGGCTGGGCGAGCAAAGCTGGGCCTATCGCATGTTCGGCTGGGTGATTTCGCTCGTCGGCGGCAACAGCATGACGCTGCACGGTCTGCATCGCCTCGGCATGTGGTTCACCATCCTGTTCGTCATGCTGCATATCTATGCCGCGATCCGCGAGGACATCATGTCCAAGCAGAGCATGATCTCGACCATGGTCAGCGGCTTCCGCATGTTCAAGAGCTGACATGGGCGCGCGGGCAAACGACGTGATGGACGGGCTGGCGCTGCCCCGCACCATCGTCCTCGGCATCGGCAACGTGCTGTGGGCGGATGAGGGGTTCGGTGTGCGCGCCGTCGAAGCCCTGCACGCGCGCTGGCGCATGCCGGTGCACGTCAGGCTCGTCGATGGCGGCACGCAGGGGCTGGCGCTGCTGCCCTTCGTCGAAGCGGCGGACAGGCTCATCGTCCTTGACGCCGTCGATTTCGGCTTGCCGCCCGGCGACCTGTGCCAGGTCGAGGGCGAGGCTGTGCCGGCGTGTCTGAACGCGCGCAAGATGAGTTTGCACCAGACCGGATTTTCCGACGTGCTGGCCTGCGCGCAATTGAAAGGAAACTATCCCGCGGAAATCGTCCTGATCGGCGTGCAGCCGGTGGAACTGGATGATTTCGGCGGCAGTCTGCGGCCGCAGGTCAAAGCCCGGCTCGACGAAGCGGTGGAGCGCGCCGGCCATGTGCTGCGCCGCTGGGGCGTTGAACTGATGCCGCACACGCAGCCGCCCGGCCCCTTGGCGGGCGGGGCGGAACTGGAGTTGTCGCGTTACGAAGCGGAGCGGCCCGCCGAGGCGCTCGCGCATCGCGGCGGCGACACGCGCTTCTGGCAGCCGGGGAGGAATGACTGATGTGCCTGGGAATTCCCGCCCGCATTGAATCAACCAGCGGCCTGTGGGCGCGCGCCGTCAATCGCGACGGCGCGTGCGAAGTCGATCTGGCGCTGACCGGCCCGCTGCCGCCCGGCAGTTGGGTGTTGACGTTTCAGGGCACCGCGCGCGAGGTGATCGACGCCGCGCGCGCCCGCGACATTGACGCCGCGCTCGACGCGCTGGTTGCGCTGGCGTGCGGCGAGACGAATGTCGATGCGTATTTTGCCGATCTCATTAACCGTCAGCCGGTTTTGCCGGCGCATTTACAGAAGGGGAATGCATCGTGATGCCAACCATTTCCATGAATCAGGACGATCTGCGCAGCGATTTTCTGAAACTCGGCTACCATGAAGTCGACGCCGAAGGGCTGGATGCCTGGGCCGCCGGACACGAGCACGCGGTGATGCTGCCGCTGGAGAATCCCGCGCGTTATCCCGAACTGGCGGACATCGCCGTGATCCTGCCGGAGATCCTGCGCCAGTTCGCTTCCGGCGCGTTCGCGGTCGCCTTCGGCAGCCCGCAATCAACGGCGGCGCTGAGCGAGCGTTTTGCCGTGCATCGCCATCCGGCATTGATCTTTTTCCGTCGCGGGCAATATATCGGCACGCTCACCGGTCTGCATGACTGGACCGGCTATCTGCGCGAATTCGCCCGCCTGCGGGAGCAGGCGCTGCAAGCGGCCGCGCAGGCAACGAACGCGGAGGCTGACGCGGCACAGGAACTGTATTCATGACCCGGGCCGCCTTGTCGCAGATTCCGGTTGTCATGTTCGGCGCGGGTTCGCAGCCGGCGGAGGAGGACTGGAATTACCTGCCCTTGCCGCGTGAAGTCGACACCTTTCACGCGCCGCTGCCGGAACAGGTCGGCAAGGCCGGCATACCGGAAGTGCTGCCCCTGTTGCGGGCGATGATCGAAGCGTTGCAGGCGGATCCCGCGCCGCATCCGGCGCGGGTGTTTGATGTCGCCGGATTGTCCGCGCCGGCGCAGGCGCTGCTGGCGCAGTCGATGGGCGAAGGCGAAGTGTCGGCGCAGATTTCCCTGCCCGATGGCGGCGCGGCGCAAATTCAGGAGTCGGTCTACACCGGCATCTGGCGCGTGCTGGAATTCGACGCCGCCGGCGCGTTGCGCGCCGATCGCATTGAAATCGGCGACATCGCGCCGATCGTCGTGCAGCAGGCGATGGCGGCCGGCGCGACGCACATTGCGCTGCCTTCCGCGCAGGGACAGAACCTGATGAACGCGCCGGCGATCGCGAACGAAATTGCCTCCGCCCATGCCGCCGCGATGGAGAACGACGGCGCCAGTAACCATGCCATCAATTTCAGCCTGCTGCCGGTGACGCCGGAAGATCTGGCTTGGCTCGAAAAAATCGTCGGCGGCGGCCCGGTCGGCATCTTCTCGCGCGGCTACGGCAAATGCGTGGTGACATCCACCGGCCTGCGCCACGTCTGGCGCGTGCGCTATTTCGACGGCATGAACAAGATCATGCTCGACATGCTCGAAATTACGCGCGTGCCGGAAGTCGTGCTCGCCTCGCGCGAGGATCTCGTCAATGCGCGCGCCCATCTGCAAGAGCTGCTTGAATGGCTGGAAAGCGGCAATGTTTGAAGGCAGTTACAGTGTTTGAAGGCAGCTATCTCGGCGACAACACCGTGCTCGACGCCGGCAGCCGGCTCGAATGCAAGATCTGCTGGTGGGTGTACGATCCCGCTCGCGGCGATCCGATCTGGGGCGTCGCGCCGGGCACACCGTTCGCCGAATTGCCGCCGCACTGGAAATGCCCCAACTGCGACGGCGCGCGCGAGCAGTTCATGCTGCTGTCTGACTGACATGGACGGCGCATGCCGGAAAATTCACCGACACAACTCACCGAAACGCAGATCGCGGCACAGATTGAAGCGGCATTCAGGCAGATCGCCGAAACACGCATGCGCGATCTGCCGTTTCTCAATCCACGGCTGAGCGTTGAAACCGTCGGTTTCCGCCCTTGGCAACAAAGCTGGATCGGCGTGTTGATTACGCCCTGGGGCATCAATCTGCTGCAACTGCCGGTCGCCGAGGCGCCGTTTCCGCCGGTGCGTGCGGACGCGCAGATCGAGGTCGCGCTGCCGGGCGGGGTGATGCCGTTCATGCCCGCGCATGAAGCGCGGTTCGGCGATTACCGCCTCTGTTCCCTGTTCTCGCCGGCGCAGGAATTCGCCGATCAGGACACCGCCCGCGCCGCCGCCATTGCGGTGCTCGCCCTGCTGTTCGAGGATAATGCCGCTTCGCGCCAGGCGCAGAACGGGAACAAACCGAATCTGTCGCGGCGACGCTTGTTCGGGCTATCGACATCATGAATCCACTGTGGCAAACGCCGTTGGTATTGACCCTCGCGCGCGATGCGCGGGGCGGCGTATGCGCGCGCGCGCAGTGGCAGCCTGTCGCGGTCGAACGCCTGCTCTTGCGGCGTTCGCCGGAAGAAGCCGGGCCGCTGGTGGCGCGGCTGTTGACGCTGTGCGCGCAGGCGCATCAGGGCGCGGCCGGTCAGGCGGTGGCGGCATTGCAGGAAACGCCGGCGCCGCAGCCCGCATTCGATGAGCGCATCCGCGTCGAAGCGGGGCGCGAAACCTTGCGTCGCTGGCTGGTGGATTTTCCCGCCGTATTCGGCCGCCGCTGGCTGCCCGAAGCGTTTGCCGAATGGCATGGCCTGAACACGCGCCAGGCGCTTGACGCCTTCTGCCAGCGGCATGTATACGCCATGCCCGCCGGTGACTGGCTGGCGCTCGACACCGCCGCGCTGCGCGACTGGGCTGCCACGGCGGACACCCTGCCGGCGGCCTGGCTGACATCGTGCTGGCGCGAATTTGAATATGCCTCCGGGCCTGACGGGCAATCCGCACCGCCGTCGGCCGAACTGCTGGCGTGGATCGGCGCCAACGCCGCCCGTCTCATCGAAGGCGATCTGCCCGAACCCGCCCCGGCGCATGCCGACCTGGCTTTGTCCGGCGACGAGCGGATCGGCTTGCCGGCCCGCCTGCTGCTGGCGCGGCTGCGCGCCTTGGCGGAAATCTGCGCCGGCGAATCCTCGCCATGCAGCGGCGGCGAGCGCCACGGCGACATCGGCCTCGGCTGGGCGCGCACGGCGCGCGGCATGCTGGCGCATCTGGTCCGCATCGAACGGGGGCGCCTCACCGGCTACCGCGTTCTGCCGCCCACGCTGTGGAACTTCGGCCCGCAAAGCCTGCTGCCGGCGATGCTGAAATCCGCGCCCCCCGAGCAGGCGCGGGCTGATGCCGAACGGCTGGTGCTGCTGCTCGACCCCTGCACCGCATACCGGATCGACATGCCCGAGGGCGACCATATCTAGAAACGCCAAGCCGGCGCATTCCCTTCCCGATTCGGGCCAAACGGCCCCGGCCCTTTTGCCGGAAGGGGCTAATGCTATAATTTTCATCGGAAATTCCCCAATCGCTTGCTTATATGGCATTGCCCATGCAGCTCTACGCCCTCGGCCTCAATCACCACACCGCGCCGCTTGCCGTGCGCGAGCAGATGGTGTTCGACCCGCTGCGCCTGCCGCAGGCGCTGGCCGAGTTGACGCGCGCCCGTGAAGTGCGCGAGGCGGCGATCCTGTCCACCTGCAACCGCACCGAACTGTATTGCACCGCTGAAGCGCCCGAGACGGCGGCGCAGTGGCTGGCCGAATACCACCAGTTGCCGCCGCAGAAAGTGTCGCCTTATCTCTACACGCTGCCGAGCCGCGACGCCGTGCGGCACATGTTCCGCGTCGCCAGCGGCCTCGATTCGATGGTGCTGGGCGAGCCGCAGATTCTCGGCCAGATGAAGCAGGCGGCGCGTGTGGCGGAAGACGCTGGCACGCTCGGCGCCTTGCTGCACAAGCTGTTCCAGAAAACTTTTTCCGTGGCGAAGGAGGTGCGTTCCACCACCGCCATCGGCGCCAACATCGTTTCGATGGCGGCGGCGACGGTGCATCTGGCGGAGCGCATTTTCGAGAACGTCGCCGATCAGAAAGTGCTGTTCATCGGCGCCGGTGAAATGATCGAGCTATGCGCAGCGCATTTCTCGGCGCGGCGGCCCAGGCGCATCACCATTGCCAACCGCACGGCGGAGCGCGGCGCGGCGCTGGCGGCGCGCTTCGGCGGCGACGCGATGCGGCTCGACGAGATCGGCGAGCAGATGGCCGAATACGATGTCGTCGTCTCCTGCACGGCCAGCCCGCTGCCGATCATCGGCCTGGGCATGGTCGAACGCGCCATCCGGGCGCGGCGGCATCGGCCGATGGTGATGGTGGATCTAGCCGTACCGCGTGACGTGGAGCCGGAAATCGCCGCGCTCGACGACGTTTTTCTGTACACGCTGGACGATCTGGGCAGCATCGTCGAATCGGGGATGGAATCGCGCGAGCGGGCGGTGGTCGAGGCGGAAGCGATCATCACCTCCCGCGTCGACGGCTTCCTGAACTGGATCGCCTCGCGCGAAACGGTGCCGACCATTCGCGCCCTGCGCGATTCGGGTGAGCGCATGCGCCGGCGCGAAGTCGAGCGCGCGCTCAAGCTGCTGGCGCGGGGCGAGGATTCGCAACGGGTGCTGGAGGCGCTCTCACACCGACTCGCCAACAAGCTGCTGCACGGCCCCACCGTCGCGCTGCACCAGACCGACGGCACGCGCATGGCCGAAGCGGTCGCCCGCATCTATCGTCTGCATCCCGAAGAGTAGCTGCCGACACGGCTGCCCGCGTCCGGCGAGGGCGTGGCAGGCCGTGTTTCATCGCCATGAAAACAAGCATCCGCGACAAACTCGAACATCTGAGCCGCCGTCTGGCCGAACTCGATCTGCTGCTGGCCAGCGAAACGGCGACGCGGGACATGGACGCCTACCGCCGTCTGACGCGCGAACACGCCGAGGTGGCGCCGGTGGCGGCGTTGTATGCCGCTTACCGCCAGACGGAGGAGAGCATGCGGGCGGCGCAAGCCCTGCTGACCGACCCCGAAATGAAGGCGCTGGCCGAGGATGAAATCGCCGCCTGCCGCAAGCAGACGGCGCATCTGGACGACGAGTTGCAGCGGGCGCTGCTGCCGCGCGACCCCAATGACGATTGCAACCTGTTTCTGGAAATCCGCGCCGGCACCGGCGGCGAGGAGTCGGCCTTGTTCGCCGGCGCGCTCCTGCGCATGTATGCCCGCTACGCCGAACGGCGGCGCTGGCAGGTCGACGTCATCTCGCAGAACCCTTCCGATCTGGGCGGCTACAAGGAAGTGATTTTGCGCATCGTCGGGCAGGGCGCGTATGCGCGGCTGAAGTTCGAGTCGGGCGGCCACCGCGTGCAGCGCGTGCCGGCCACCGAAGCGCAAGGGCGCATCCACACCTCGGCGTGCACCGTCGCGGTGCTGCCCGAGGCGGATGAAGTGGCCGACGTGGTCATCAATCCGGCTGAAATCCGCATCGACACTTTCCGCGCCAGCGGCGCCGGCGGCCAGCACGTTAACAAGACCGATTCCGCCGTGCGCATCACGCATCTGCCGACCGGCATCGTCGTCGAATGCCAGGACGACCGCTCGCAGCACAAGAACAAGGCGCAGGCGCTCTCGGTGCTGGCGGCGCGCATCAAGGATCGGCAGACGCGCGCGCAGCAGGCGCAGATCGCCTCGACGCGCAAATCGCTGGTCGGCAGCGGCGACCGCTCCGAGCGCATCCGCACCTACAACTTTCCGCAAGGGCGCGTCACCGATCATCGCATCAACCTCACGCTGTACAAGATCGACGCCATCATGGATGGCGATCTCGACGAATTGATCGCCGCGCTCTCCGCCGAGCATCAGGCCGAGCAACTGGCGGCGCTGTCGGACGAGGCCGGAGCGTGACGGTCGCCGGGCTGCTGGCGGAAAGCCGCGCCGCGCTCTCCCTGCGCGAAGCGCGCCTGCTGCTGGGGCACGCGCTCGGCCTCGCGCTGGCGGCGCTGGAAGCGCGCCCGGAAAGAACCGTCGAGCCGCAAGCAGCGGCACATTTTCGGGCGCTGGCGGCGCGGCGGGCGGCGGGCGAACCGATCGCTTATCTGACGGGCCGCCGCGAATTCTACGGCCTCGATTTTCATGTCACGCCGGACGTGCTGATTCCGCGCGAGGAAACCGAATTGCTGGTCGACATCGCCAGGGAAGCGGCGCGGGAAGACCCGTCCGCGCAGTCCATGCAACCCCTGCGCATTCTCGATCTCGGCGCCGGCAGCGGCTGTCTGGCCGTCGCCGTGGCCAAGGCGCTGCCGCAAGCGCGGGTGACGGCGGTTGACGCTTCCGCCGCCGCCCTTGCCGTGGCGCGGGAGAACGCCATACGTCATGACGCCGACATCCGCTGGCTTTCCGGCGACTGGTTCGCGCCGCTGGCCGGCGAATGCTTCGACCTGATTCTCTCCAATCCACCTTACGTCGCGGCGGACGATCCGCACTTGGCGCAAGGCGATGTCCGCTTCGAGCCGCGCGCGGCGCTCATCGCCGGCGCGGACGGGCTGGCCGATCTGCGCCGCATCATCGCCGCCGCGCCGCCGCATCTTGCTCCCGGCGGCTGGCTCTGGCTCGAACACGGCTACGACCAAGCGCCGGCGGTGGCCGCGCTGCTGACCGAAGCGGGCCTGACCGGCATCGCGCAACGCCGCGATCTCGCCGGCATCTTGCGCGTCTCCGGCGGACGGCAGCGCGGCAATCCGGCACATTGAGCGCGAATATTGAACACGAACATTGAGCATGAATATTGAACACGATCCGGCAGGCGCGCGGGCCGGAAATCCTGTATTTTCGCCCAATCGCCATCGACATTTTCAGGGTGCCGCATGAATCCACAGCCGAGCCGGTTCCGCATTAAAAAACCCGCCATCTTCGACGTGAATGGCGTCATGGAAATGTTTGACATCGGGCCGAAAGCGGCGCTTGCGGTTGTCATCATGGCCTTCGCCGTCGTGGTTGCCGTGGTTGTGTTTTTCATCCGCTCGGCGCCGCCGACGTCGATCACGATCAGCACCGGCCCAGAGGGCGGCGCGTTTTATCGTCAGGCGCAGCGTTATGCCAAGATGCTGGAAACGAATGGCGTCAAGCTGAAGATCGTGACTTCGGCGGGGCTGGTTGAAAATTTGCAGAAGCTGGCCGATCCGAAATCGGGCGTCGATCTGGCTTTTGTGCAAGGCGGGGCCGATGTAAAGGAAATAAAGGGAATGGAGAATCTGGTTTCGCTGGGCAGCGTTTCGCATCAGCCGGTCCTGATTTTTCATCTCGGCAAGCTGGATCTGCTGGCGGATTTAAAGGGCCGCAAAATCGCGATTGGCCCCGAGGGAAGCGGCACGAGTCAACTCGCGCTGACGATGCTGGCGGCGAACGGCATCAAGCCGGGCGAAGACACCACCTTGCTGAATCTGGATTCCAACGAGGCGCTGACGGCGCTGCGGGAAAAGGAAGTCGCGGCGGCGTTCATCATGAGCGAATCGGCCTCGACTGCGGATTTGCGGGCGCTGATGCGCGATCCGAACATTCAACTCTATAGCTTCAGGCAGGTCGGCGCATACGCCCGCAAATACGACTATCTCGACCCGCTGGTGCTGCCCGAAGGCGGCATTGACCTCGGCGCGGATCTGCCCGCGCAGGATGTGAATCTGCTCGGGCCGATGATAGAGCTTGCGGCGAAAAAGGATTTGCATCCCGCGATTTCAGATTTGATTCTCGAAGCGGCGACGAAGGTTCATTCGCGCCCCGGCATTTATCAGCAACGCAATGAATTTCCGGCGATGATCGAGCACTCGATTCCGCTCAGCGAGGATGCCGCACGCTATTACAAATCGGGCAAGTCGTTTCTGTACCGTTATCTTCCGTACTGGCTGGCCAGTTTGCTGAGCCGCATTCTTGTCGTGCTGTTGCCCGCGATTGTGATTCTCGTTCCGGTGGCGCGCACGCTGCCGGCCATCCTGCGCTGGCGCGGGCAGATCAAAATCTACCAGCGTTATCGTGAGTTGCTGAATCTCGAACGCGCGCTGGTTGAAGAAAAAGACCCGTCCAGAAAAGCGGAACTGCGCGCCGAATTCGACCGCCTCGAAGCCGATGTGGATCAGATGCAGGTCAAAGGGCGGTTTGCCGATCAGTTGTACGCGCTGCGATCCCACATTGATTATGTGCGCCGGATGCGCATGCAGTAAGCGCTTGCGCATGGTCTTTTCGCGGTTGCCCGCCATCGCGGGACGGGTGATAATGCGCGCCCGACAGAAAGATGATTTCACCCCGGCCTGCCCTCGCAAGGGGCGGCGTCAGAAAACCGGACAAGCAACCGGGCAAGGTTTTCCGATCACAGTGGCATGGGCTGACAAATTCAATGAGAGCGTCCCTCCATGCTGCTGCTGATCGACAACTACGACTCCTTCACCTACAACCTGGTGCAATATTTCGGTGAACTGGGCGCGGAGGCGCGGGTTTTCCGCAATGACGAAATCACGGTGGAGGGCATCGCCGCCTTGAAGCCGGATCGCCTCGTCGTCTCGCCCGGGCCGTGTTCGCCGGCGGAAGCGGGCGTTTCGGTGGCCGCGATCCGCGCTTTTGCGGGCAAGCTGCCGCTGCTCGGCGTCTGCCTCGGCCACCAGAGCATCGGCGCCGCATTCGGCGGCAAGGTCGTGCATGCCCGTCAGCCGATGCACGGCAAGGCTTCGCCGGTGCATCACAACGGCGCGGGCGTTTTTCGCGGCTTGCCGAATCCCTTTACCGCCACGCGCTACCACTCGCTCGCCATCGAGCGCGCCTCCCTGCCGGCCTGCCTTGAGGTGACGGCGTGGACGGAGGACGGCGAAATCATGGGCGTGCGCCACCGCGAGTTCGATGTGGAAGGCGTGCAGTTTCATCCCGAATCAATCCGCACCGAACACGGCCATCTTCTTTTGAAAAACTTTTTGGAGTCAGAACGATGATTACCCCGCAGGAGGCGCTCCAGCGCACCATCGAGCACCGCGAGATTTTCCACGACGAAATGCTGCACCTGATGCGGCAGATCATGGGCGGCGAGATCACGCCGCTGATGGTCGCCGCCATTCTGACCGGCCTGCGCGTGAAGAAGGAAACCATCGGCGAGATTTCCGCCGCGGCGAAGGTGATGCGCGAGTTATGCACCCGCGTTGAAACGCCGCATACGCCGCACTTCGTCGACATCGTCGGCACCGGCGGCGATTCGGCCCACACGTTCAATATTTCCACCGCGTCGGCGTTCGTCGCCGCCGCCGCCGGCGCAACGGTGGCGAAGCACGGCGGCCGCAGCGTGTCGTCCAAGTCGGGATCAGCCGACGTGCTGGAAGCGTTCGGCGCCCGCATCGACCTCACGGCGCCGCAGGTGGCCGAGTGCATTCAGGCCACCGGCATGGGCTTCATGTTCGCCCCCAATCACCACCCCGCCATGAAAAACGTCGCCCCGGTGCGCCGTGAAATGGGCGTGCGCACGCTCTTCAACATCCTCGGCCCGCTCACCAACCCGGCCGGCGCGCCCAACACCCTGATGGGCGTTTTCCATCCCGATCTGGTCGGCATTCAGGTGCGCGTCATGCAGCAGTTGGGCGCCGAGCATGTCATGGTGGTATGGAGCAAGGACGGCATGGACGAAATTTCGCTCGGCGCCGCCACGCTGGTCGGCGAGTTGAAGAACGGCCAGATCAGCGAATACGAAATCCATCCCGAAGACTACGGCTTGCCGATGGTTTCCAACCGGGGGCTGCGCGTTTCCAGCGCCGACGAATCGAAGCAGATGGTGCTGGATGCGCTCGCCAATCCGGCCGGCACGCCGTCCCAGATCGTGGCCCTGAACGCCGGCGCGGCGCTCTATGCGGCGAACATCGTCGATTCCATCGCCGACGGCATCGCCCGCGCGCGCGACACCATCGCCAGCGGCGCGGCGCGCGCCAAGCTCGACCAGTTCATCGCCTTCACCCAACGCTGCCCAACGCCGCGCCCGGTAGCGCAATGAACGACAACGACATTTTGCGCAAGATTCTCGCCGTCAAGCGCGAGGAAGTCGCCGCCGCGCAAGCGCAAAAATCCCCCGCTGCGCTGCGCGACGAAGCGCGGTCGCAGCCGCCGCCGCGTGACTTCATCGGCGCCATCCGCGCCAAAATCAGCGCCGGCGGCACGGCGGTGATTGCCGAGATCAAAAAAGCCAGCCCCTCCAAAGGCGTCATCCGCGCCGATTTCCGCCCCGCCGACATCGCCGCCAGCTACGCCGCGCACGGCGCCGCCTGCCTGTCGGTGCTGACCGACCGCCCGTTTTTTCAGGGCGCGCCCGAATACCTGCGGCAAGCGCGCGCCGCCTGCGCGCTGCCGGCGCTGCGCAAGGATTTCCTCGTCGATCCTTACCAGATCGTCGAAGCGCGGGCGATGGGCGCCGACTGCATCCTCCTCATCGCCGCCGCGCTCGACCTGCCGCGCCTGCGCGAAATGGAGATGCGGGCGCATGAATTCGGCATGGCCGCGCTGATCGAAGTGCACGACGCCGCCGAACTCGACATCGCCCTGCAACTCACGACGCCGCTCATCGGCATCAACAACCGCAACCTGCGCACCTTTGAAGTCTCCCTGCAAACCACGCTCGACCTGTTGCCGCGCATTCCGCCCGAACGCATCGTCGTCACCGAATCCGGCATCCTCGCGCCGGCCGACGTGGAACGGATGCGCGAAAACGGCGTAAAAACCTTCCTCGTCGGCGAAGCCTTCATGCGCGCACCCGACCCCGGCCCCGCGCTCTCCGCCTTGTTTGGTTAGAACCTGTCTCAAAATAACTAATACGGAAAATTCAAGTCGTCATTCCCGCGCAAGCGGGAATCTACCGCTGCATGGATTCCCGCTTGCGCGGGAATGACGAGGGTTCTCGGCTTGCGGTTTCAGCAAGAGGGGTGGGGCTTCAATCTCCGGGTGTTGGACTTCGCTGCGCTCAGCGCCAATCCACCCTCTCCCTCAATCCCCCCGATCAAGTCGGGGGCAGGCTCTCTCCCGCAAGCGTGCCGTTGTCATTCCGCACGCAGTCGCGGAATCCACGCTTGCATGGATATGGACAACAAAATCAAATCGGGGCACACTGCCGCTACCGTGCCAAGACAAAGCGTTTTCAAGGAATCGCCATGAATACCGCGCTCTCTCCCCTGGTTTCCGAATTCGAAACTGCCGAACAGGAAGCCAGCTACACCGCTTGGCTGCAAGCGAAGATCGCCGCCAGCCTTGCCGATCCGCGTCCAGCGATTCCGCATGATGAAGTAGAGCGCCGCATGGCCGAACGTCTGGCGCAACTGCGCAAACGTCACGGCCAAACGCCCTGATGCTGCCGGTTTTCTGGCTGGAAACAGCCGATGCCAACCTGGCGGAAATCACGGAATACATTGGTCAACACGATGTCGATGCCGCCGAACGGATGTGGCATCTGCTGCGCAATTCCGTACTGCCGTTGTCGGAGCACCCCTACCTGTACCGCACAAGCGAGCGCGTCCCCGGTTTGCGTGAGATCGTCGCGCATCCGAACTACATCGTGTTTTACCGCGTTGCCGAAACCCGCATTGAGGTCGTCAACGTGGTGCATGCGCGGCGCGAATTCCCGGGTCAGGGCGAGTAGAACAACTACGTCCCTGCTTCCCTCTCCCGCAAAGCGGGTAGGCTGGGTTGAGCGTAGCGAAACCCAGCTTCGGTATGCTGGGATTCCACTTCGTTCCATCCCAGCCTACGCCCCTTTAAGCCCTCCCCTTCAAGGGGAGGGTTTGGGTGGGGATGGGGTTCCCGCCGCGCTGCTGAATGCGCTGCTCAATCCCCTTCAAGGGGAGGGTTTGGGTGGGGATGGGGTTCAATGAATCCCGCAACCCATCCCCATCCCGGCCTTCCTCCCACGCTTTTGCGGGGGCAGGCGCTTGAAGAGGAAGGAGAAAATCTCTCCCCTTGCCCGCTTGCGGGAGAGAGCCTGCCCCCGACTTGATCGGGGGGGCCGGGGGAGAGGGCAAGCAACAAATGCAGCCAACGGCGGGCGTATTAAAAGCGAGCGAGCGAGTAGGCTGGGTTGAGCGTAGCGAAACCCGGCATGCCGAAGCCGGGATTCCGCCGTAACGCCGTAGGCTGGGTTGAGCGTAGCGAAACCCAGCATGCCGAAGCTGGGATTCCACTTCGTTCCATCCCAGCCTACGTCTTCATCCCAGCCTACGTCTCCATCCCAGCCTACGCCCCTTTAAGCCCTTCCCCTTCAAGGGGAAGGCCGGGATGGGGATGGGGTGAAATCCCCCCTCGTTGCAAAAAAACCACAAATTTCTCAAATTACCGCGCCGAAATCTGCTTTTCCCTTGCCCCGCACGGGGCAGGGTAGGCAGAATTGCACCGACTTCCAGAATTTCGGAAGCACGCAGGTGGAGAAGTCGAGGCGTGGTACGTGATGTGCACATGGCGCCGAAACCGATCCGCCGCACTTTCAAATAGAAAAGGAGATTTTCAATGCAGAAGAAACTTATTGCTGCCGCTATCGCCGGTCTCATCGCCGTGCCGGTTATGGCGCAGACCAACGTTACGATTTCCGGTCGCATGGCGACGGGTTGGGAAAGCTACAAGCTGAGCGGTGGCAAGGGCGTCAACGGCTACGACACCGAATCGAAAGTGTCCGACCAGTCTTCGCGCGTGATCTTCAACGTGGTGGAAGATCTCGGCAACGGTCTGTCCGCTTGGGGCCAGTGGGATCTGCGCTGGAGCCCGGTTGATTCCCGCCTCGGTGGGGACGGCAACTCCGGTCTCGGCCTGATGAGCAAGAGCTGGGGCAAGTTCACCATGGGCAAGTGGGACGTGCACTACCAGGAATTTGACGCCAACATCGGCGGCAACCGTGCCGGCACCCTGCAGACCCTGCTCGGCAACGGCCTCATGTCGCAGGTCAATGGCAACTCTATCGCCAGCGGTACCCGTACCCCGAACCTGCTGATGTGGGATAGCCCGAACTGGGGCGGCGTCACCGCCCGTCTCGCTTATTCGACCAGCTTCACAAATGATGAAGGCCAGACCAACAGGGGTACTGGCAATCCGGGCGCTGGCCGTGCCTGGACGGGCGCCCTGCGCTACAACAATGCCGGTCTCGCTCTTGGCGCCAGCTACTGGAATGGCAATCAGGAAGATCGCGCCTTTCGTGCGGCGGGTACTCTGAGCGCTACCGATCCTGGTAATCTGAGAACTATTGATCAGCGTAGCTGGCGTCTGTGGGGTGGCTACACTTTCGGCTTCGGCCTGAAGGTGGGTCTCGGTTATGACCGCAGCAGCCTGAAAAACAATCCCTTTGTTGGCAATAGCACTACGAACAAGCGTAGCGCCTGGTTCCTGCCGGTGAGCTACGAGTTCGGCGCCAACAAGGTGTACTTCACCTACGCCAAGGCGGGCGATGCCAGCAACACGGTTGGCGACACTGGCGCCAAGGCCTATGTGCTGGGCTATGACTACGCCTTCTCGAAGCGCACTTCGGCCGGCGTGTTCTACACCAAGCTGAAGAACAACAACGCTGGTAGTTATGATCTGTTTGCGCTCGGCGCGAACGGCGCTTCGGCGACTAATGCTGGTGAGGATGTCCGCCAGATCTACTTCGGCGTCGCGCACAACTTCTAATCGACTCTCAGAGTCTTTAGCAAGTCCTCAAACGGCCACCCTCGGGTGGCCGTTTTTTATTGGCGTCAGCCAGTCGGGTTTTGTTGTAGTATGAAACCGGGTTTTGTTATGGGAGAAGCAGATGAAGCCTTCCGATGTCTTTGCATCGCATCGCGCCGCGATCCGTAGCGTGGTGGAGGCGCATCGCGCCCGCAACGCGCGGGTATTCGGGTCGGTTATCCACGGCCTGGATACCGAGGACAGCGATCTGGACATTCTCGTCGACCCGACACCGGAGACAACCTTGATGGATGTGGCGGCGATTCAGGTTGAACTGGAGCGTTTGCTTGGCGTATCCGTCGACGTGCTGACGCCGAAGGCCTTGCCCGAGAAATTTCGCGGCAAGGTTCTTTCCGAGGCAATCCCGGTATGAGCAAGGCGCTACGTGTGCCGGACTATCTTGACCATATCTTGCAGGCAATTGAGCGCATCGGCCGCTATACGGCAGGCATCAGCGAGGCCGGGTTCCTGAATAGTGAATTGATACAGGATGCGGTGATCCGGAACATCGAAATTATCGGCGAGGCGGCGAATAATATACAGAACGCAATCCCGGCGTTTGCCGCCCGCCATGCCGATATTCCGTGGCAAGTCATGTACACGATGCGCAATCGCGTCTCCCATGCCTACGATAAGGTTGATCTGGAGATCGTCTGGAAGACCATTCGGGATGATTTGCCGAACCTGTATGCGCGAATTCAATCTGCGCAGGCCAGCTTGTCTGGCGATGAGATCAAGAAGCCGTTGGAACCGTGATATCGCGCCAAGGTTAACCTGTTTCCAAGTTTCAAGCAGCCGCCTTCAGGCGGCTGTTTTTTATTTCTGGGTTCTTTTGGATTCCCGCTTTCGCGGGAATGACGGAGCTGGAGGATTCCTGCCCCATTCGAGCCGGGGACAGGCTTTTCGCGGGAATGACGAAAATCACAGGTCACAGGTAAAGGTGTCCATGGATTCCCGCTTTCGCGGGAATGACGAGGCGCCCTTCCCGCCTGGACACCTGCATGCCAAGCCGCATGGATTCTCGCCCTCGACTAGAATAAGGGCGGGAATCCTCCGGCGAGGGTTAAGCTCCGTCATTCCCGCGAAAGCGGGAATCCATGAATTCGCCGTGGCGGCTTACCTGACCGGTCTTGCACCTCGTCATTCCCGCGAAAGCGGGAATCCATGAATACCCAACATCGAAAACGATCCATGAACAAGCAGCCCTGTGTTTACCTGTTGGCCAGCGGCAAAAACGGCACCTTGTACACAGGCGTTACCAGTAATCTCATTGGCCGTATCTGGCAACACCGGACACATGCCGTTGAAGGGTTCAGCAAGCGTTACAACATCACGAGGCTGGTGTGGTATGAACTCCACCCGACCATGGAATCGGCAATTCTGAGAGAGAAACGAATCAAGAAATGGAACCGGGCATGGAAAGTGGAATTGATCAACAAAGAGAATCCCTCATGGCGGGATTTGTGGCCGGATATCGTTGGAGGAGATGTCGATGGATCCCCGCCCCCATTCGAGCCGGGGGCAGGCTTTTCGCGGGAATGACGAAAATCACAGATCACAGGTAAAGGTGTCCATGGATTCCCGCTTTCGCGGGAATGACGGAGCTGGAGGATTCCTGCCCTCTTTAAATTAGGCTCAGCCTTCAAATCCCAAGACGGAGCTTAATCCTCGCCGGAGGATTCCCGCCCTCGTTCGAGCCGGGGGCGGGCTTTGCGGGGGAATGACGATGGCAGGGGTTATGTTGGTACACCGAGGGGGTTGGCGGCAACACCAGAATTGAGTATTTGATGCGGATCAGCCGCGATCCGGCGTGCTCTGGAGCAATATCAGGTTGTCCCGGTGGATGAGTTCGGGCTGGTTGAGGTAGCCGAGGAGGGATTCGATTTCGGCGCTGGGCTGGCGGGCGATGCGGCGGGCTTCGGAACTGGAATAGTTGACCAGGCCGCGGGCGATTTCGCGGCCGTCGGGGGCGCGGCAGGCGACCGCTGCGCCGCGTTCAAATTCGCCTTCGACGGCGGTGACGCCGACCGGCAGCAGGCTTTTGCCGGCGGCGAGGGCGCGCATGGCGCCGGCGTCGAGAATCAGGCTGCCGGCAAGTTGCAGATGATCGGCGAGCCATTGCTTGCGCGCGGCGAGCGGCGTGGCGGAGGCGAACAGCAGCGTGCCGATGGCTTCGCCGCGCGCCAGCCGGGGCAGGGCGTCGGTTTCGCGTCCGCTGGCGATGAGGGTGTGGGCGCCGCTGCGGGCGGCGCGTTGCGCGGCCTTGACCTTGGTGAGCATGCCGCCCTTGGCGATGCCGCTGCCGGCGCCGCCGGCCATCGTTTCCAGCGTCGGATCGTCGGCGCGGCGCTCGGCGATCAGCGTGGCGGCGGCGTCCTTGCGCGGATCGGCGGTGTACAAGCCGGCCTGATCGGTGAGGATGACCAGCGCGTCGGCTTCGACCAGATTGGCGACCAGCGCGCCGAGGGTGTCGTTGTCGCCGAACTTGATTTCGTCGGTGACGACGGTGTCATTTTCGTTGATGATCGGCACGACGCCGAATTCGAGCAGCGCCGTCAGCGTGGAACGGGCGTTGAGGTAGCGCAGCCGGTTGGACAGGTCGTCGTGGGTGAGCAGAATCTGGGCCGTCTTCAACCCGTACTGCGAGAAGCAGGTTTCGTAAATTTGCGCCAGTCCCATCTGGCCGACGGCGGCGGCGGCTTGCAGTTCGTGCATGGCGTGGGGCCGCGCCGTCCAGCCGAGGCGCTGCATGCCGGCGGCGATGGCGCCGGAGGAAACCAGCAGCACTTCGCGGCCATCCTGCCGCAGTTCGGCGATCTGCCGCGCCAGTTCGGCGAGAAAGTCGCCGGCCAAACCGGCGCCGTCGTTGGTGACGAGGGCGCTGCCGACCTTGACGACCAGCCGCCGCGCCTGGCTAATGTTGAGTCTCATCGTCATGCGTTTCGGGTTGCGTGGAAACAGCGGGTTTGCTGGCTTCGATGTGCGCCATGATAGCGAAAGTCAGCTCGCGGCAGCCGGCGCCGTCGATGGCGGAAATGGCGAAATGCCGTTCGACCGGGCCGTAGCCTTCCAGCAGGGCGGCAAGACGCGCCGCGCGTTCCGCTTCCGGCAGCAGGTCGATCTTGTTGGCGACCAGCCAGCGCGGTTTCGCATGCAGGGCGGGGTCGTATTTCCGCAGTTCTTCGAGAATGGCGCGGGCGTCGCGGGCCGGATCGGCAGCCGGATCGAACGGCGCGATATCGACGATGTGCAGCAGCAGGCAGGTGCGCTGCAAGTGACGCAGAAACTGGCGGCCAAGGCCGGCGCCATCCGCCGCGCCTTCGATCAGGCCGGGGATGTCGGCGACGACGAAGCTGCGGTTGGCGTCCGCGCGCACCACGCCGAGATTCGGATGCAGCGTGGTGAACGGATAGTCGGCAACCTTTGGCCGGGCTGAGGAGACGGCGCGGATGAATGTGGATTTGCCGGCATTCGGCAGCCCGAGCAGGCCGACGTCGGCCAGCACCTTGAGTTCGAGCTTCAGTTCGCGCCGCTGTCCCGGCGTGCCCGGCGTGCATTGCTTCGGCGCCCGGTTGACGCTCGATTTGAAATGAATATTGCCCAGCCCGCCCTGACCGCCTTGGGCAATCAGGGTGGTCATGCCGTGGCGGTCGAGATCGGCGATCAGTTCTCCGGTGTGAAGATCGCTGATGACGGTGCCGACCGGCATGCGCAATTCCATGTCTTCGCCGCCACGGCCATAGCAATCCGAACTGCCGCCGTTCTGGCCGCGCTCGGCGCGGAAGATGCGGGTGTAGCGGTAGTCGATCAGCGTGTTGAGATTGCGGTCGGCGAGGGCGTAGATGCTGCCGCCCCTGCCGCCGTCGCCGCCCGAGGGGCCGCCCTTCGGCACGTATTTCTCGCGCCGGAACGTCGCCACGCCATTGCCGCCGTCGCCGGCAATGACTTCAATCCTGGCTTCGTCAAAGAATTTCACGCTGAGGGTATCTTGTGTGGTATTCCATAAAAAAAGCCCTGCCGGACGGCAGGGCCTTCTTGGCCGAACAGCGTCCCGCGTTCCGGATCAGGCCACCGGGACGATGCTGACCACCTTGCGTTTCGCGGCGCCCTTGATGGTGAATTCAACCGTGCCGGCGAGCTTGGCGAACAGGGTGTGGTCGCGGCCCATGCCGACGTTGTCGCCGGCGTGGAACTGGGTGCCGCGCTGGCGCACGATGATGCTGCCGGCATTGATGACCTGGCCGCCGTAACGCTTCACGCCGAGACGCTTGGATTGCGAGTCGCGGCCGTTGCGCGAACTGCCGCCTGCTTTTTTATGTGCCATGTGTCTGCTCCTTGCTTACGCCGAGATGCCGGAAATCTGGATTTCAGTGAAATCCTGCCGGTGTCCCTGATGCTTTTGGTAATGCTTGCGCCGGCGCATCTTGAAAATCTTGACTTTCGGATGCCGGCCCTGGGCGAGGACCTTCGCCGTGACAGAAGCGCCTTGCACCAGCGGCGTGCCGACTTTCACCGATTCGCCGTCGCCGACCATGAGAATCTGGTCGAGCGTGATTTCAGCGCCCACTTCTGCCGGTATCTGTTCTATTTTCAATTTTTCGCCGGCCGCGACGCGATATTGCTTGCCGCCGGTTTTTATGACCGCATACATGATCGACTCCGTGTTCGTATTGCAACAGAACCGCGTATTATACACATCAACGCCTTCTGATGAAAGGAAAAATCGCCTTGCTGTCTTGACGGCGCGTGCCCGCAAACGCTACATTCGCTGCAAACAAGAATAATTCTCTATTGTTGAAAGGAATTCCATGGAAGACGTGCAGCAGTTGCTCAAGGAGCAGGTATCCGCCCATCCCGTCGTGCTTTACATGAAGGGCACGCCGACTTTTCCGCAGTGCGGCTTTTCGGCCAAGGCGGCACAGATTCTGAAACAGTGCGGCGTGAGCCAGTATTTCTCGGTGAACGTGCTGGAAGAGCCGGGCATTCGCGCCGGCATCAAGGATTTTTCCAACTGGCCGACCATTCCCCAGCTTTACATCAAGGGCGAGTTCATCGGCGGCTCGGACATCATGAGCGAGATGTTTCAGGCCGGCGAACTGCAAAAGAAACTCGCAGGCATCGCCGCCTGAGTTTTGCTGGCCGGGTTGCCGCCCGGCGCCGGATTTTCGCGGACTGGCCGGCGGATCAGAGGACGCTGCGCGCCCGGATGATGGCGGCGCGCACCTGTTCCGGCGCGGTGCCGCCGGGGTGGGCGCGCGAGGCGAGCGAGCCTTCGATGCCGAGCACGGCGAGGGCGTCCTCGCCGATCAGCCGCGAGAAGCGGCGCAGCGCGTCGAGGCCCAGTTCGGGCAGGTCGCAGCCCCGCTCTTCGGCGGCGCGCACGGCCCGCGCCACCGTTTCGTGGGCGTCGCGGAACGGCAGCCCCTTCTTGACGAGATAGTCGGCCAGATCGGTCGCGGTGGCGTAGCCTTGCCGTAATGCCGCGCGCATGGCCTCGGGCTTGACGCGGATGCCGCCGACCAGATCGGCGAAAATCGCCAGCGTGTCGCGCAGCGTGTCCACCGTGTCGAAGAGCGGTTCCTTGTCTTCCTGATTGTCCTTGTTGTAGGCGAGCGGCTGGCCTTTCATCAGCGTGAGCAGGCCCATCAGGTGGCCGAAGACGCGGCCTGTCTTGCCGCGCGCGAGTTCCGGCACGTCGGGGTTTTTCTTCTGCGGCATGATGGAGGAGCCGGTGCAGAAGCGGTCGGCAAGGTCGATGAAGCCGACGCGCGGACTCATCCACAGGATCAACTCCTCCGAGAAGCGCGAAATGTGGGTCATGATGAGCGCGGCGGCGGCGGCGAATTCAATGGCGAAGTCGCGGTCGCTGACGGCGTCGAGCGAGTTTGCGCAGATGCCGTCGAAGCCGAGTTCGCGGGCAACGAAATCGCGGTCGATCGGATACGAGGTGCCGGCCAGCGCGGCGGCGCCGAGCGGCAGGCGGTTGACGCGCCGGCGGCAGTCGGCGAGCCGTTCGCGGTCGCGCGCCGCCATCTCGAAATAAGCCAGCAGATGATGGCCGAACGTCACCGGCTGCGCCACCTGCAAGTGGGTGAAGCCCGGCATCGGCGTTGCCGCGTGCTGTTCGGCCAGATCGAGCAGCGCGGTCTGGTAGGCGCGCAGCAGGCCGTCGAGATCGTCGATTTCCTCGCGCAGCCAGAGGCGGATGTCGGTGGCGACCTGATCGTTGCGCGAACGGCCCGTGTGCAGGCGCTTGCCGGCGTCGCCGACGAGGGCGGCGAGGCGCTTTTCGATGTTCAGATGTACGTCCTCGGCGTCGAGCGACCACTGGAATTGCCCGCTTTCGATTTCATTTTCAATCGCCGTCATGCCGCGCTCGATGGCGGCGAGATCGTCCTTGCCGATGATGCCCTGCCGGGCCAGCATGCGGGCGTGGGCGAGTGAGCCGCGGATGTCGTGCCGGGCCAGACGCCGGTCGAAGGAAACCGAGGCGGTGTAACGCTTGACGAGTTCCGCCACCGGCTCGCTGAAACGGCCCGACCAGGCCTGGCCGCTGGCGTCGTTGCTGTGATCTGTCATAATCGGTTTGAGCGCGATTGCGTTGATTGCGTTGATGTTGAGTTGTGGTGCATTCCAGGGCGACGAATGACAAGGCGACGAATTTGAGTATACGGCAAAACTCCGGGCCGGCGCGCCTGCCCGATTTCGGTAATCTGGGCGTCATGCTGCGCGGCCTGCTGCTGGTCAATTTTCTGGCCCTGTGCGCGGCGCTGGCGCGCAATCAGGATCTGGCCGCGCTGCCGCAGGAACTGGTGGAACTGGCGGCGCTGGTCGAGCCGCCGCTGATCGCCAGCGTGGCGCTGCTCTACATTGCCGGAAAAAGTCTGGCACGCCTGTCTCATGGCGTCGCCGTTGCCGCCATCGCAACGATCTGCGCGCTGGTGGCGGTGCTGTTCGATATTTTCTTCAGCCCGTTCGGCCTGCCGCCGGCCGGCCAGTTGCGCGCCGCCTTGTGGGGCGCGCTGGCGGCGCTGATCCTGCTGGCTTATTTCGATCTGCGCAGCCGGGCTTTTTCGCCGGCGGTGACCGAGGCGCGGCTGATGGCGCTGACGGCGCGCATCCGGCCGCATTTTCTTTTCAACAGCCTGAATGCGGTGCTCGGCGTGATCCGTTCCGATCCGCGCCGGGCCGAGCAGGCGCTGGAGGAGATGGCCGATCTGTTCCGCGTGCTGATGGCGGAGAACCGGGCGCTGGTGATGCTGGAACAGGAATTCGCGCTGTGTCGGCAATATCTGGCGCTGGAGCATTTGCGTCTGGGCGAGCGGCTGAACGTGGTGTGGGATATTGATGCTTGTCCGCCGGATGCGCAGGTGCCGCCGCTGATGCTCCAGCCCTTGTTGGAAAACGCGGTGTATCACGGCGTCGAGCCTTCGCCGGAGCCGGCCACGGTGACGAGCCGCGCCGCGCGCGCGCGCGACGAGATTCGCATCGCGGTTTCAAATCCATATCATGGCGACAGCATCCGGCAGACCGGCAACCACATGGCGCTCGACAACATCCAGGAAAGGCTGATGCTGTTCTACGATCTCGAAGCGCGGCTGGACACTGAAGCGCGCGGCGGCGTGTTCCAGGCCGTCATCCGGCTGCCCTATCGCACAGCGGGTAAAGCGGACAAAACGGATAAGGGAAACGAGGCGTGAACGCGCTGCGCATTTTCATCGTGGACGACGAAACGCCGGCGCGGACGCGCATCAAGGCGCTGCTGGCCGACATCGCGCCGGATCTGCCGAACGAGGTCGTCGGCGAAGCCGCCGATGGCGTTGAAGCCTTGCAGCGGCTGGCCGACCAGCCGGCCGATGTCGCGCTGTTGGACATCCGCATGCCGCGGATGGACGGCGTTGAACTGGCGCGTCATCTCGCCGGCGCGACGCAGCCGCCGGCGGTGGTGTTTACGACGGCCTACGATCAATACGCCGTGCAGGCGTTCGAGTTGAACGCCGTCGATTATCTGGTCAAGCCGGTGCGGGCGCAGCGGCTGGCGGTGGCGCTGGAAAAGGCGCGTCACGCCGGCCCGCCGTCGCGCGAGGCGCTGGCCCGGCTGGCGACGGAAGCCCGCCGCCATCTCTCCGTCAATGAGCGCGGGCGCATCCTGCTGGTGCCGCTGACCGAGATTCTCTACTTCAAGGCGGAACTGAAATACGTCACCGTCCGCACCCGCGAGCGCGAATATCTGCTCGACGAATCGCTCACGCATCTGGAACAGGAATTCGCCGCCCGCTTCGTGCGCGTGCACCGCAATTGTCTGGTGGCGCGGGAGGCAATCGCCGGCTTTGAAAAAGCGGCGGAAGAAGACAGCGAAACGCGCTGGCAAGTGCTGTTGTCGGGTCTGGACGAGCGGCTGCCGGTGTCGCGCCGGCAATGGCCGGCGGTGAAAGCGGCGTTCGCCGACCAGCGGCGCAGGTGAAGCGGCGCTGCCGTGGTTTGGCGGCAGGGCGGCGACGGAGTCTGGCCGGGCGCGGCGGACGGCCATGATAAAATGAGCGCCATCGTGCGCAAGACGCAATGCGGCGCAGTGGTAGCTATAAGCCATAGCCGCAGCGCAAGCGCAGCCCAGCCTTTTTTGAGAATCCTGCCGTGAATCATTCCCAACCCGAGCGCATCATCATCGCCACGCGCGAATCCCGCCTTGCCCTGTGGCAGGCCGAGCATGTTCGTGACCGTCTGAGGGCGCTGTATCCGCGCTGCGCCGTCGAACTGCTCGGTATGACCACGCGCGGCGACCAGATTCTCGACCGCCCGCTGGCGAAGGTCGGCGGCAAGGGCCTTTTCGTCAAGGAACTGGAAACCGCTCTGCTCGACGGGCGCGCCGACATCGCCGTGCATTCCATGAAGGACGTGCCGATGGTGATGGAGCCGGCGTTCACCCTGGCGGCGATTTCGGCGCGGGAGAATCCGCTCGACGCGCTCGTCTCGAACAAATACGCCGCCCTTGAGGCGATCCCGCCCGGCGGCGTCGTCGGCACTTCCAGCCTGCGCCGCGAAGCGCAGTTGCGCGTGCGTTATCCGCATCTCGCGGTGAGCAGCCTGCGCGGCAATCTCGACACGCGCCTGCGCAAGCTCGACGAAGGTCAATATGATGCCATCATCCTGGCCGCGGCCGGCCTGACCCGCCTCGGCCTCGCCGCGCGCATCCGCGCCGTGCTGCCGGCGGAATTGTCGCTGCCGGCGGCCGGGCAGGGCGCGCTCGGTCTGGAGGCGCTGGCAGAGCGGCCCGAGGTGGCTGGCTGGCTGGCGCCGCTTGCCGACGCCGACACCACCGCCTGCGTGCGCGCCGAACGCGCCGTCTCGCGGGCGCTGGCCGGCAGTTGCGAAGTGCCGCTGGGCGCGTTCGCGGTCATCGACGCCGGTCGCCTGTACCTGCGCGGCTTCGTCGCCGCGCCCGATGGCAGCCGCATGGCAAGCGCGGAGCGGCGTGGCGATCCGGCCGAGGCCGAAGCTCTCGGCCAGTCTCTGGCCGACGAATTGCGGGCGCATGGCGCGGAAGACATCCTCGCCGGTCTGGGCGCATGACTGTCCGCGCGCGTGAGCGGATCAAGATCGCGCCGCCGTTGCAGGGCCGGCGGATCGTCGTGACGCGGCCGGCGCAGCAGGCGGACAAACTGGCGCGTGAAATCGAAGCGCGGGGCGGCGTCGCCGTGCGTTTTCCGGTGCTGGCGATTTTCGACGCCGATGATCCCCAGCCCTTGCAGGCGGCGGCGCGGGACATCGAACATTACGACATCGCCGTCTTCGTCAGCCCGAACGCGGCGGAGAAGGCGCTCGGCGCGATCACCGCCCGGCGGGCCTGGCCCGAGCGGGTTGTCGCGGCGGGCATGGGCGAGACGAGCGCGCGCGCCATCGCCCGCTTCGGCGTTGCGCGCATCGTCACGCCGGAGAACGGCGGCTCGGACAGCGAGGCGCTGCTGGAACGGCCCGAATTTCAGCCCGGCCAACTGCGCGGGCGGCGCGTGGCGATTTTTCGCGGCGACGGCGGGCGCGAGTTTCTCGGCGAGACGCTGACGGCGCGCGGCGCCGAGGTGACGCGCATTCCCTGCTACCGGCGCGGCCAGCCGGCGCTCGACGCCGCGCCGCTGCGGGCGCGGCTGGCGGCGGGCGAAATTGACGCCGTGACGGTGACCAGCAGCGAGGGTTTGCGCAACCTCGCGGCGATGATCGGCGCCGAAACGGAAGCGGCGCTGAAAGCAACGCCGTTGTTCGTCGCCCACCGGCGCATCGCCGAACAGGCGCGGCAGGCGGGGTTCGCCGCAGTCGTTGTCACCGCGCCCGGCGACGCCGGCTTGCTGGCGGGGCTGGAAACTTATTTTGGCGCCACGGAAACGGATCAATGATGGAAGAACAGGACGCCTTGACTTCTCCCCCCGCTGCCCAAGACGCCACCCAAGGCGCTGCCCAAGACGCTGCCCAAGGCGCCACCCAAGGCGGCACCGCCGCGCCGCCGGAGGCGACACCGCCGCGCCGCGCCTTGGCGGGATTGCGGCAACCCGCCCTGTGGCTGGCGCTGCTCGCCCTCGCCCTGCTCGCTTGGCAGATGATCGCGTTACGCGACCGCAACGCCGAATTGCAACAGGATGTGGCGCAGCGGCTCGCCGCGGGCGACGCGACGGTGAGCGAGGCGCGCGCCGCCGCGCGGCAGAGCGAAGCGGCGCTGACGGCGCTGCAAGACCGGCTCGGCGCGGTGGAAGCGCGGTTGGCCGAATCCCAAAGTCAGCAGGGCGCGCTCGACGCCATGGTGCAGGAGTTGACGCGCAATCATGACGAACGGTTGCTGGCCGAAGTCGGGCAGGCGCTGAACACCGCCGCGCAGCAGCTTCAGTTCGCCGGCAACGTTGAAGCGGCGCTGATCGCGCTGCAGGGCGCCGAGGCGCGTCTGGCGGCAGCAGGGCAGACGCAGCTTTTCCCGCTGCGCAAGGCCGTCGTTCTCGACATCGAGCGGCTGAAGGCGCTGCCGCTGGCCGATGTGCCCGGCATCGCCCTGCGCATCGACAGCGTGACGCGCGCGGTCGACACCATGCCGCTGGCCTTCGAGGCCCGTCCGCAAGCCGCGCCGCAGGATGCCGCTGCCGCCGCTGCCGCCGCTCCTGCCACTGCGCCCGCTGCCTCTGCCACTACTGCCACCGCCTCTGCCGATAGCGGCACGGCGGACTGGCGGGCGCTGCTGAATGAAGTGTGGCGCGAGATGAAAGGACTGGTCCGCATCGAGCGGCTGGATCAGCCCGCGCCCGCGCTGCTGTCGCCGTCGCACGCTTTCTTCCTGCGCGAGAATCTCAAGCTGCGTCTGGTCAATGCCCGTCTGGCGCTGCTGCAACGCGACGGCGCAACGTTCCAGCAGGACATCGCTCAGGCGCAAGACTGGATCGAGCGTTACTACGACACACGCGCCAAACCGGCGCAGGCGGCGCTGGCGACGCTGCGGCAACTGGCGGCGGCGGATGTCGGCGCGGCCCTGCCCAATCTTCAGGAAAGCCTGACCGCGTTGCGCAATCTCGAAGCCGCGCGCGCCAAGGACGCGCCGTCTTCTCCCAAACCCGTCCGCGCCGCCAACGGCGCTGGCTCCGCCGGAACGAATTGATGCGCGCCCTGCTCTGGCTCCTGGCGCTGTTCGCCCTCGCCGTCGGCGTCGCGCTGGTGTTCGGCTTCAACGACGGCTATGTCCTGATCGTTCTGCCGCCCTGGCGCGCCGAACTGACGCTGAACTTGTTCGCCGTGCTCGTCGTCGGCGGTTTCCTGCTCGGTTATTTTCTGCTGCGCATGGTCGTGCACACCCTGCGGCTGCCGGGGGCGGTGCGGGCTTTCCGCGCCCGCAAGCGGCGCGAGAAAGGGGCGCGGGCGCTGCGCGAGGCGGCGCTGCAACTCTTTGAAGGCCGCTATGGCCATGCCCTGAAGAATGCCGCCGCGTCTTACGCCGTGCAGGAAGCGCCGGGACTTTCGGCGCTGATGGCGGCGCGGGCGGCGCATTTTCTGCAGGACGCGCAGCGTGAAGAGGAGTGGCTTCAGCGCGCCGCCGAACACGACGCGGAATCATCGCAAGCCGCGCGCCTGATGACGGAAGCGGAATTGCGCGCCGACGCGCGCCGCTTCGCCGAGGCGCTCTCCGCCCTGAATGCCTTGCAGGACAGCAACCGTGGCAGCAGCATCGCCGCTTTGCGTCTGGCGCTGCGCGTGCGCCGTGGCCTCGGCCATGCGAACGAAACGCTGAAAGTGGCGCGTCAACTCGAAAAACATCGCGCCCTGACGCCCGAAGCGGCGGCCTCGCTGAAGCAATGGGCGCATCTGGAGAATCTGCGCGTCCGCGCCGGCGACGCGCCGGCGCTGGCCGCGTACTGGCATGCCGTGCCGGCGGAGGAGCGTCTCCTCTCCGGCCTTGCCGCCGCCGTGGCGCGCGCGCTGATCGCCGCCGGCGATGGCGCGCAGGCCCAGCGCGTCATCGAGCAGCAGCTTGATCTGGCGTGGGATGCGGAGCTTGCCGGGCTGTATGCCGACTGTCAGGGCGGCGAGGCGCTGACGCGCATCGTCCGCGCCGAAAAATGGCTGGAAGCGCATCCCGAGGATGCGTCCCTGCTGCTGGCGCTGGGCCGGCTCTGCCGCGAGCAGCAGTTGTGGGGCAAGGCGCAGAGCTATGTCGAGGCTTCGCTGGCCGTGCGGCCAAGTCAGGAAGCCTATGCCGAACTGGCTTCGCTGCTCACCCGTCTCGGCCGCAACGAGGAAGCGAATCAGGCTTACCGCGAAGCCGCCGCATTGTGTCATCAGGAATGACTTTTTTCTTCGCAAAGGACCGTAGCCATGACGCATCGCATTGATTACAACCAGACAGCGCCCGACGGCGCCAAGGCGCTCGGCGGCGTCTATGGCTACGTCATGCAGAGCGGCCTTCCCGTCGCGCTGGTCGATCTCGTCTATCTGCGCGTCTCGCAGATCAACAACTGCGCTTATTGCCTCGACCTGCACACGCGCGACCTCATCAAGGAAGGCGTGAAGATCGAAAAGATCGCGCTGGTGCAGGCGTGGGCCGAAGCGGGCGCGCTGTTCAGCGAGCGCGAGCGCGCCGCGCTGGCCTGGGCCGAAACGGTGACCCGCGTGGCGGAAACCAGCGTGCCGGATGCGGCGTTCCAGGCCGCCCGCGCCGTTTTCGGGGAAAAGGAACTGGTCGATCTCACAATCGCGATCAGCCTGATGAATGCCTACAACCGGATGGCCATCAGCTTCCGCAACACGCCGCAAGCGGCAAAGGCAGGGTGAGCGCGGTAAACCCCGGCGCTGCTTCCGTCAGCGGATTCACAAGCCCTCTCTCCCGGCCTCTCTCCCACAAGTGGGCGAGAGGAGAGATTTTCTCCTTCCCCTTCAAGGGGGCGAAGGCGGGGTTTCGCAAAGCACTGCTTTGCGCCGCCTGAGCGGGCCGGCTGTGCAAAGCCGGCACTGGGATGGCCGGGATGGGGATGGGTTGCGGGATTCATTGAACCCCATCCCCACCCAAACCCTCCCCTTGAAGGGGAGGGCTTCACAAACCCCGTCCCTCTCCCGCTTGCGGGAGAGAGCCCCCGATCGGGTCGAGGGCAGGCTCTGCCCCTGACTTGATCGGGGGGATTGAGGGAGAGTGATGTAGGCTGGGATGGAGTGAAACGGAATCCCAGCCGGAATCCCAGCGTTTGTCGCTCCAAGCTGGGTTTCGCTGCGCTCAACCCAGCCTACTCGCTCGCTACTCGCTGTAGCACGAAATATCCACCATGTTCTATTTAGTCGCTACAGCATAGATGCTACCCCAATGCCTAACCTCCAAATCGAGATCCGGATTAAAGTCACGCTGCTCAACATTTTGGAATCCTGATTTTGAAAGGATGGACAAAAGGCCCTCTATGTCAAATAAGTGCTTATGATGCCCGTCCATATAGGCGATGTAATTCAATATATCTATTCGGCTATTGTTATGAAATGCAGGTTTGTAGTAATCGTCAGGCTTAAAAGGGCGCTCTTGTTTTGAGTATATGTCAACATAAACGGTAGCATCCGGTACGCATATAGAAAATGTACCGCCATTTTTTAAGCAGCGCCAGCATTCATTTAATATGGAAAGCATCGGCTCAGGGTAGGAAAAATGCTCAAATACATGGGATGAGTAAAAACGATCAACGGAGTTATCAGGGAAGGGAAGCGGTTTTTTTACTAAGTCCAAGTTAATATCTGCCCCTCTTAAGTCTATCCCCACCCAGCCGGGCCTGGTAATTCCGCCAGCCCCTAGCTCAACATAGACTTTATCGCTCGCGAGCAATTTTTTGATAACAACTCTGTTTTTTGCAAAATACCATACGGGGCGCAAGGTATTTTTTAGTTTACGAATTACTGCCTTATCCATCGTATTTTTTTCTCAATGAGTCTACGTAGATTGGCACAGCATGAAGCCAAATCCGAGCCTCAAGTGACATTAAAATTCAATACGTTCGGATTGCCATTTATTCCGTCTCGGCAAGTCGCTATCTTGAGTTATAACAATCAACTACAGAAGCCGTTCAGGGACGAATGGCGCGGTGGCCGATGTCGCGCCGCATCTGCATGCCGTCGAACTCGATCCGTCCGGCGATGTCGTAGGCGCGTTTCTGCGCCGTCTTGACGTTGTTGCCGAGCGCGGTGACGCAGAGCACGCGGCCGCCGGCGGTGACGATGTTGCCTTCCGCCAGCGCGGTGCCGGCGTGGAAGACGTGATAGTCGTCGCCGGCGGGCGGCAGACCGCGGATGGGGTCGCCTTTGCGCGGCGATTCGGGATAGCCGGCCGCCGCGAGGACGACGCCGAGGGCGACGCGGCGGTCCCATTCGGCTTCGATGTCGCGCAGCTTGCCGCGCACGGCGGCTTCGACCAGATCGACCAGATCGCTTTTCAGGCGCAGCATGATCGGCTGCGTTTCCGGGTCGCCCATGCGGCAGTTGAATTCGAGCGTTTTCACCGCGCCGTCGGGCGCGATCATCAGGCCGGCGTAGAGAAAGCCGGTGTAGGGCAGGCCGTCTTGCGCCATGCCGCGCAGCGTCGGCGTGATGATCTCGCGCATGACGCGGGCGTGAATCGCCGGCGTGACGATCCGCGCCGGCGAGTAAGCGCCCATGCCGCCGGTATTGGGGCCTGTGTCGCCGTCGCGCAGCCGTTTGTGGTCCTGGCTGGTGGCGAGCGGCAGGGCGTGCACGCCGTCGCACATGACGATGAAGCTGGCTTCTTCTCCGGCGAGGCATTCCTCGATCACCACGCGCGCGCCGGCGTCGCCCATCTTGTTGTCGGTGAGCATCATGTCGATGGCGGCGTGCGCTTCGGCGGCGTTCGTTGCCACCACCACGCCCTTGCCGGCGGCCAGCCCGTCGGCCTTGATGACGATGGGCGCGCCTTGCGCATCCACGTAAGCGTGCGCCGCAGCGGCGTCGCTGAAAGTCTCGAAGGCCGCCGTCGGGATGCGGTGGCGCTGCATGAAGCGTTTGGCGAAATCCTTGGAGGATTCCAGTTGCGCCGCTTCCCGCGTCGGCCCGAAGACGGGCAGGTTTCTGGCGCGGAAAACGTTGACCACGCCGGCGGCGAGCGGCGCTTCGGGGCCGACGACGGTGAGCTGAATCGGCTCCCGTTCGGCGAAGTCGGCGAGCGCGTCGATGTCGGTGAGGGGGAGGTTTTCCAGCCCGTCCTCGCGCGCCGTGCCGGCGTTGCCGGGGGCGACGTAGACTTTGGTGACGCGCGGCGAGCGCGCCAGCCGCCAGGCCAGCGCGTGTTCGCGTCCGCCGGATCCGATGACGAGCAGTTTCATGGCAAGAGGGGAGCGGGGGGTCGGTTGCCGGCGCGCCGGATAGCGACGGTCAATGCCGGAAATGACGCACGCCGGTGAACACCATGGCGATGTTCTGCTCGTCGGCGGCGGCGATCACTTCCGCGTCGCGCATCGAGCCGCCGGGCTGGATCACCGCCGTGGCGCCGGCTTGCGCCAGCACGTCAAGACCGTCGCGGAAGGGGAAGAAGGCGTCGGAGGCGACCACCGAGCCGGCCACGGTGAGGCCGTTGTTTTCGGCCTTGATGGCGGCGATGCGGGCGGAATCGACGCGGCTCATCTGACCGGCGCCGACGCCCATCGTCATGCCGTCCTTGCAATACACGATGGCATTCGATTTGACGTATTTGGCGACTCGCCAGGCGAAAAGAAGATCGCGCAATTCGGCTTCGGTCGGACGGCGTTGACTGACGACTTTGAGATCGGTTTCGGCGATGCGGGCTTCATCTGCGCTTTGCACCAGCAGGCCGCCGCCGACGCGCTTGTAGTCGAAAGCGCCGGCGGCTTTACCGAGCGGGACGATCAGCACGCGCAGGTTTTGCTTGGCGGCGAAAAGGGCGCGCGCCTCGTCCGTGATGTCCGGGGCGATGATGACTTCGGCGAACTGCCCGGCGACGGCTTCCGCCGCCGCCTTGTCGATGGCGCGGTTGAAGGCGATGATGCCGCCGAAGGCCGAGGTCGGATCGGTCTTGAACGCTTTGCGGTAGGCGTCCACGGCGTTGGCCGCGACGGCCACGCCGCAGGGGTTGGCGTGCTTGACGATGACGCAGGCGGCGGCCGCGCCGTCGTCGAAGGCTTTCACGCATTCCCAGGCGGCATCGGCGTCGGCGATGTTGTTGTAGGAAAGTTCCTTGCCCTGCAACTGCGTGTAGTGGGCGATGCTGCCGGGCGCCGGCGCCGGCTCGCGGTAGAACGCCGCCTGCTGGTGCGGGTTCTCGCCGTAGCGCAGGGTGTCGACCTTGTCGAAGGCGAGTTGCAGGCGCTCGGGGAAGGCGCCGGGCCGGTTGTCCGCGTCGAGGCTGGTGAGCCAGTTGGCGATTGCGCCGTCATAGCGCGCGGTGTGCGTGAACGCTTTTTTCGCCAGCGCGAAGCGCGTTTTAAAGGAGAGCGCGCCGCCGTTGGCACGCATCTCCTCGATGACGGGCGCGTAATCCTCGGGATCGGTGACGACGCCGACGCCGCCGGCTTCGTTGCCGTGGTTCTTGGCTGCCGCGCGCACCATGGTCGGGCCGCCAATGTCGATGTTCTCGATGGCGTTTTCCAGCGTGCAGTCGGGCCGCGCCACGGTTTCGGCGAAGGGATACAGGTTCACCACTACCAGGTCGATCGGCGGAATGTCGTGCTTGCGCATCACCATCGCGTGGCCGTCGTTGCCGCGAACGCCGAGGATGCCGCCGTGCACTTTTGGATGCAGGGTCTTGACGCGGCCATCGAGCATTTCGGGAAAGCCGGTGTAGTCGGAGATTTCCGTCACGGGCACGCCGGCTTCGCGCAGCAGCCTGGCGCTGCCGCCGGTGGAAAGAATCTTGACGCCGAGCGCGGCGAGGGCGCGGGCGAAATCGGCGATGCCGCGTTTGTCGGAGACGCTGATGAGGGCTTGGGTGATGTGCATTGCAGTATCCAATGATGTCAGTGGTCGGCGCCGCTTGCCGGCGGCGGTCAGAGGAGCTTGTGTTCGGTCAGCTTGCGCCGCAGGGTGTTGCGGTTGATGCCGAGCATCTGGGCGGCGATGGTCTGGTTGCCGTCGGCTTCGCGCATCACCACTTCCAGCATCGGGCGTTCGACGGCGCGCAAGACCATTTCATAGATGGCGCAAGGGTGCTCGCCGTCGAGATCCTTGAAATAGCGTTCCAGCACGCGCTGGAGGCAGTCGGCGATTTCGTTGCGGGGCGCGGCCTGGCCTTTGGCGCTCCTGTGGGCGGGCGGGGCGGTCATGCTGCGAGTTCCTCCGGATGGTAGAGACGGTCGTTTTGCGCGGCGAGGTCGAGGAAAAACGCGTCGACGGCGGCGAGCTGGGCGTCGATGGTCGGCAACTGGTTCATGGCGTGGCGGAAGCGGGCCGAATCCGGCAGGCCTTTGGCATACCAGGAAATGTGCTTGCGGGCGACGCGCACGCCGGTGTCGGCGCCATAGAAGTCATACAGTTCGGCGAGATGGCCGCGCAGCGCGTGATGGATCTCGCTGACGCGCGGCGGCGGCAGTTTTTCGCCGCTGGCGAGAAAGTGTTCGATCTCGCGGAAAATCCATGGCCGGCCTTGCGCGGCGCGGCCGATCATGAGGGCGTCGGCGCCGGTGGCGTCAAGCACCTGCTTCGCTTTCTCCGGCGACGTGATGTCGCCGTTGGCGATGACCGGAATGCGCGCCGCCGCCTTCACCGCGGCGATGGTTTCGTATTCCGCCTCGCCGCTGTAGCCGCAGGCGCGCGTGCGGCCATGCACCGCCAGCGCGCGGATGCCGGCGCTCTCGGCGAGCCGCAGGATCGACAGCGCGTTGCGATGCGTTTTGTCCCAGCCGGTGCGAATTTTCAGGGTGACGGGCACATCGGCCGCGCGCACCACGGCATCGAGAATGCGTCCGACCAGCGCCTCGTCCCGCAGCAGGGCGGAGCCGGCCATGACGTTGCAGACTTTCTTCGCCGGACAGCCCATGTTGATGTCGATGATCTGCGCGCCCTGATCGACGTTGTAGCGCGCCGCCCGCGCCATCATGAGCGGATCGGCGCCGGCGATCTGCACCGACACCGGCTGCGCTTCGCCTTCGTGATTGGCGCGGCGCTTCGTCTTGGCGCTGCCGTAGAGCAGCGAGTTGGAAGTGACCATCTCGGAGACTGCCAGCCCCGCGCCGAGGCGCTTGCACAACTGCCGGAAAGGACGGTCGGTGACTCCGGCCATCGGCGCGACGAACAGGTTGTTGCGTAGCGTGTAGCCGGCGAATTGCATGGGTCGGAGCGGTCTTGGTTTTGCGGCGCGGAGAGGAGGGCGAATTGTAACCCAATTCACTTCGCGCCGGCCCGCACCATCCAGTCTTCAATGGCGTCGACGGACTTCGGCGCGGCTTCAGTCAGGATTTCGCAGCCGCTCGGCGTGACGAGGGCGTCGTCCTCGATGCGCACGCCGATGTTCCACAGCGCCGGCGGCACATCGTCGGCGGCGCGGATGTAGCAGCCCGGCTCGACGGTGAGCGTCATGCCGGGGGCAAGCGGACGCCAGACGCCGTCGCGCTTGTATTCGCCGGCGTCATGCACGTCGAGGCCGAGCCAGTGGCCGGTGCGGTGCATGTAGAAGCGGCGGTAAGCGCCGGATTCGATGATGCCGTCGACACTGCCGTCGAGCAGCTTCAGATCGCGCATGCCCTGCGCCAGCGCGCGCACCGCCGCTTCATGCGCCGCGTCCCACGCCTTGCCCGGCGCGATTTCGGCGATGGCCGCGCGCTGGGCGGCGAGCACGAGCTGATACACGTCGCGCTGGGCCGGGGTGAACCTGCCGTTCACGGGGAACGTGCGCGTAATGTCGGCGGCATAGGAGTCGACCTCGCAGCCGGCGTCGATCAGCAGCAGGTCGCCGTCCCGCAGCGGCTGGCTGTTGGCGGCGTAATGCAGGACGCAGGCATTGGCGCCGCCGGCGACGATGGGCGCATAGGCGGGCGCTTGCGCGCCGCTGCGGCGGAATTCGTGCGTCAGCTCGGCCTCGATTTCGTATTCGGCGCGGCCCGGCGCTGCGGCGCGCATGGCGCGACGGTGGGCGGCGGCGGAAATGGCGGCGGCGCGGCGCATGTCGGCGATCTCGTGTTCATCCTTGATGAGCCGCATTTCGTCGAGCGTGACGCGAATGTCATGGATGGCCGCCGGCGCCCGCGCGCCGTCGCGCGCGTTGGCGCGCACGCGGTTGAGGGCGGCGGCGATGCGTTGATCCCAGCCGGCGTCGTGGCCGAGCGCGTAGTGCAGAACGGGCTGGCCGGCGAGCAGTTCGGCGAGTTTCTCGTCGAGATCGCTGATCGGCCAGGCGGCGTCGAAGCGGAACATTTCGCGCGCGGCGTCGGGGCCGTGGCGGAAGCCGTCCCAGACTTCCCTGTCGGGATTTTTTTCGCGGCAGAAAAGCAGGGTTTGCGGTTTCTCGCCCGCCGTCAGCACGAGGCAGGCGTCCGGCTCGGTGAAGCCGGAGAGGTAGTAGAAGTAGCTGTCGTGGCGGTAGGGGTGATGCGAATCGCGGTTGCGCACGCGCTCGGGCGCGGTGGGAATCACCGCAATGCCGTGCGCCATGCGCTTGAGCAGGCGCGCGCGGCGGTCGACGAAGGCTTGCATGTCCACGGATGAGCGTTCCGGTTGGCGTGACGCAAAGGAGTGGCGGGAGTAGCGCGATTATAAACCGCGCAGCAGACGGTCGAGTTCGGCCAGACGTTCGGGCGTGCCGACATCCATCCAGCGCCCGTCATGCCGTTCGCCGCTGACGGCGTTGTCCTCCATCGCGGCGCGCAGCAGCGGGGCGAGTTTGGCCTTCGCCCCGCGCGGGACGGCGGCGAAGAGCGCCGGATCGTAGATGCCGATGCCGGAGAAGGTGAGCATCGTTTCTCCGGCGGCGGACACGTTGTCGCCGCGCAGCGCGAAATCGCCGCGCGGATGATGCGGCGGGTTGGGGACGAGCACCAGATGGGCGCGCCGGCCGCTTGCGCGCAGCGCGCCGGCCAGCGGCGGCAGCCGCGCGAAATCGTAGTCGCAGGCGATGTCGCCGTTGATGACGGCGAACGGCGTTGCGCCGAGCAGCGGCAGGGCCTGGGCGATGCCGCCGGCGGTTTCCAGCGCCTCGGTTTCGGGCGAATAGCGGATGCGCGCGCCGAAGCGCGCGCCGTCGCCCAGCGCGTGTTCGATCTGCTGACCGAGGTGGGCGTGGTTCACCACGATGTCGCGGATGCCGGCCCGCGTCAGCGCCTCGATATGCCAGACGATGAGCGGCTTGCCGCCCGCCGGCAGCAGCGGTTTCGGCGTCGTGTCGGTGAGCGGCCGCATGCGCTCGCCGCGACCGGCGGCGAGGATCATCGCTTGCATGAAATCATGAGCGAGGCGCTCAGAACGTGTAGCCGGTTTGCGGCGCGCGCCCTTCAAGCGCGTCGAGGAGGCGCGCCAGCGGCGCCAGCGGCGCGTAGCGGGCGGCGGTGTGATGCGCGTAGCCGAGAAAGCGCGGCGCGTCGGCGAGATATTTCGGCTTGCCGTCGCGGTAGCGGATGCGGGCGAAGATGCCGAGCACTTTCAGGTGGCGCTGCAAGCCCATCCACTCCATGTCACGATAAAAGGCGCTGAAGTCGGCGTCCACCGGCAGGCCGGCGCGCTTCGCTTTTTCCCAGTAACGCGCCGTCCAGTCGAGGATGCGTTCCTCCTCCCAACTGATGAAGGCGTCGCGGAAAAGCGAGGCGACGTCATAGCTGATGGGGCCGCAGACGGCGTCCTGAAAATCGAGCACGCCGGGGTTGTCATCGCAGACCATCAGGTTGCGCGGCATGTAGTCGCGGTGTACATACACCGTCGGCTGGGCGAGGATGTTCCGCAGCAGCAGGGCTTGCGCGCGCTCCAGCGTTTCTTGCTGCGCGGCGGTGAGCGGCGCGCCGAGATGGCGGGCGACGTACCAGTCCGGAAACAGGCTCAATTCACGCCGCAGCAGGGCTTCGTCGTAGGGCGGCAGCGCGTCCGGGCGGCTCGCCAACTGCCATTTGATGAGGGCGTCGAGAGCGTCGCGGAACAGGCTGTCGGCGTTCGTCTCGTCGAGGATATCGAGATAGGTGGTATGGCCGAGATCGGTGAGCAGGAGCAGGCCCTGCGCAAGATCTTGCGCCAGCACGTCGGGGACATGCACGCCGGCGTCCCGCAGCAGGCCGGCGACGCGCACGAAAGGACGGCAATCCTCGTGCTCGGGCGGCGCGTCCATGACGATGCGGCTGGCGCCGTCCTCGAAGGTGACGCGGAAGTAGCGGCGGAAGCTGGCGTCGGCGGAGGCCGGCGTAATGTCATGCGCTTGGCCGGGGAACAGCCCGGCCAGCCAGTCGCGGATCAGTTGCAGGCGTTGCATGGCCGGATTCCGGGGCGGATAAGGATGATTTTGGGCGGCATGCTTGATGATAAACTACACGATTCTATCATTGGCGTCGCCGATGCTTTTTGTGGCTTTTTGCGGCTTGGCGGCGCGAAAAAAAGAAATCCTGAACATGCGCGTTTCGGTGCGGCTCGCTCTCGTTGCGGCTTTCGGTTTGCCTGGCGTTTTGCAGGCCGCCGAGAATTTGCCGCCGCTGCGCGTCGATCCGGCGCTGCTCGGCGGCGGCGTCGCGCCGGCCAGACCGAAGCCGGCGCCCGTTCCATCGACGCCGCCGGCTGTCGAAGCGAAGCCGGTTGCCGCGCCCGAAGCGACGGTGACGCAGCCCGCGCAGTCCGTGCCACAGCCCGTGCCGCAGCCCGCGCAAGCCGTCGTCGCGGAGCCTGTCAAGGTGCAGCCAGACGCGCAGGCAGAGAAAAAACCGCTGCCCGCCGGAGAAGCGAAGCCCGCCGCTGCCGCGACTGCCCCCGCTGCCGCGCCGCCGCCAGCGCAACAGGCAACACAAGCGGCAGCGCAACCAGCGGTGCAACCGGCGCCCGCCAAGCTGGAATCCTTGCAAGTCAATGAGCCGCCGCAGGTGGAGGAGCGGCCCGCCTTGCCGCCGCTGTATTCCGCCCACGCGAAGGCGGGTTTGGTGCCGCCGCTGAAAGACGGCCAGAGTGCCGATGGCGCTACCTTCATCAATGCCGCGCGCATTGATGGCCGCAATGACAATGAAGTCGTCGCCGAGGGCGCCGTGGAATTGCGCCGGTCGGATGCCGTGCTGACGGCGGATCGCCTGACCTACTGGAAGATCGAGGACGAGGCGGAGGCAGAAGGCAGCGTCCGCTATGTCAGGGGAGAGGACAAGATGTCGGGGCCGAAGCTGCGCCTGAACCTGACCGAGAATACGGGCTTCTTCGAGCAGCCCAGCTATTCCGTCACGCGCCCCGGCAAGGAGTGGGATGACACAAGCATGGTCGTGCTGGGCGCCTCGACGCAGCCGGTGCGCCATCTGTCCTCGTTCCTGCCGCGGGAAAAGACAAGCGCGTCCGTCGCCAGCATTGCCGGCGAATTCGTCGATGCGCGGAACCTGACGACCGCTTCGGGCAAGGCCGACCGGATCGAACTCCAGAGCGGAAACCGCCTGCGGCTGACGAACGCCACGTACAGCACGTGCGTGGCGGACGATCCCGACTGGTACGCGCGGATGGCGGAACTCGATCTCGATTACGATCAGGAAGTCGGCGAGGGGCGCGACGCCACGGTGCTGTTCAAGGGCGTTCCGATTTTTCATCTGCCCTGGCTCAGTTTCGCGCTCAACAACAAGCGCAAGTCCGGCTTTCTGGCGCCGACGTTCGGCACCAGTTCCAAGTCCGGCGTCGAATTCACCCTGCCCTATTACTGGGACATCGCGCCGAACATGGATTTGACCATCGCGCCGCGTGTGATGACGAAGCGGGGCTTGCAGATCAATTCGGAACTCCGCTATCTGGATCACGATTACCGCGGACGGGTGCATGCCGAATGGATGCCGGATGATCGTCTGGCCGGGCGGCAGCGCTACGGCTATTCCATTTTGCATGAGCAGACCAACCTCGGCTACGGCTTCAGCGGAGTGGTGAACATCAGCGGCGTGTCCGACCACACCTATCTGCGCGATCTGAGCACGCGCATCACCGAGGCGTCCCAAGGCAACCTGCTCAGGCAGGGCGTGTTGAGCTACAACGGCTGGTGGGGCACGGCGACGGTCAATTTGCAGACTTACCAGACCTTGCAGGATCCGGCCTTGCCGCCTGTTCTCAAGCCGTATCAGCGCCTGCCGCAAGTCACGCTGGTGTCGAACCGGGAGGATTTTTTTGGCGGCACCGCCTTCGCGTTCAGCGGCGAGTACGTGAATTTCGATCACCCCACGCTCGATACGGCCCGCCGCCTGACGCTCTATCCGCAGTTGTCGCTGCCCTTGATGGGGCCATCCTGGCACCTCACGCCGAAAATCGGTTTGCATTCGACGCGCTACGAGATCAACCGCCGGTCGAGCGTCGGCCCCGACAACATCTCGCGCAACCTGCCGGTCTTCAGCGTCGACGCCGGCCTCGCCTTCGAGCGCGATGTGAACTGGTTCGGCGAGAACATGGCGCAGACGCTGGAACCGAGGCTCTACTATCTGGCGGTGCCGCAGCGCACGCAGGACCAGATTCCGATTTTCGATTCGGGTCTGGCGGATTTCAATTTCGCCACCATCTTCTCGGACAACATCTATTCCGGCGTCGACCGCATCGCCGACGCCAACCAGTTGACGGCGGCGCTGACCTCGCGCCTGATCGACGCGCAGACCGGCGAGGAATATCTGCGCGGCATGATCGGCCAGCGCTACTACTTCGCCAAGCAGCACGTCACGCTGCCGGGCGAGTCGGCGCGGCCCAGCGGCGCTTCCGATTTTCTCGCCGCGCTGTCCGGCCGCGTGATGTCGAGAACCTATGCCGATGTGGCTTGGCAATACAATCCGCGCGACAGGGAAACCGAACGCTTCGCCATCGGCGGGCGCTGGCAGCCGGATTTCGCCAAGGTGCTGAACGCCAGTTACCGCTATACGCGGGATCACGCGCTGACCGGCGGCACGCCGGGCATCCGCCAGGTGGATTTCTCCGGGCAATGGCCGCTGGGCCGGAACTGGTATGGCGTGGGCCGCTTCAACTATTCGCTGAAGGAAAAACGGATCATCGAGACGATCGGCGGTCTGGAATACAACGGCGGCTGCTGGGTCGGCCGCCTCGTGCTGCAACGGTACGCCACGGCGACGGGAGACACCAACACGGCGCTCTTCGTCCAGCTGGAATTGAACGACTTCGCCAAGATCGGCTCGAATCCGCTCGATTTGCTGGCGCGCAGGATCGCGGGCTATGGCCGCATCAACCAGGTGCCGTCGAACCCCGTGTTCGGCAATGAATGACGCATTGGGAAGGATGAAAACATGAACCGGATCGTTTGCATCGGCCTGGCGCTGATGATTACGCTGGCGGGGCTGGCCGGCGGGCAGGCGCTGGCGCAGGGCCGCGCGCGGGCAGTCGCGGCCGACCGCATCGTCGCCATCGTCAATGATGAGGTCATCACGCTGCACGAGCTTCAGGCTCGCGCCGCCGTGACGGAGCGGCAGTTGCAGCAGCAGGGCATCCAGATACCGCCGCGCGACGTGCTCGAAAAGCATGTGCTCGAACGCCTCATCGTCGACCGGGCGCAGCTTCAGTTCGCCAAGGAAACCGGCCTGCAGGTCGATGACGCCCAACTCGATCAGGCGATCGTCCGCGTTGCCGAAAGCAATCGCATGAGCCTACCCGAATTCCGCGCCGCGCTGGAACGGGACGGCATCACATGGACAAAATTCAGGGAGGATGTCCGCGACGAGATCACCATCGGACGGCTGCGCGAGCGCGAAGTCGACAGCAGGGTTACCGTCACGGACGGCGAGATCGACAACTTCCTGCAAACCGCCAGCGCGGCGGGGAACGAGGAATTCAATCTGGCCCACATTCTGTTCCGCGCGCCCGAGCAGGCGACGCCGGAGCAACTGCTCCGCTTGCAGGCGCGCGCCGAGGAGGCGCTCACCCAGATCAGGAGCGGCGCCGATTTCGGCCAGATAGCGGCGAATTATTCGGATGCGCCGGACGGGCTTTCCGGCGGCGCGCTCGGCTGGCGGCCGATGGAGCGCCTGCCGTCGCTGTTTTCCGAAGCGGTCGCCAGGATGAAGCCCGGCGAGGTGTCTGAAGTGTTGAGAAGCCCGGCGGGTTTTCACATCCTCAAACTGATCGAGCGGCGCGGCGGCATCGCGAACGCCCAGCCGATCGAGCAGACCCACGCCCGCCACATTCTCATTAAGACCAGCGAACTGGTGTCGGAGACGGAAGCCAAACGCCATCTGGAAGAACTCAAGGAACGCATTTCGCATGGCGCGGATTTCGCCGAGCTGGCCCGCCTGCATTCAAACGACTTGTCGGCGACGAAGGGCGGCGATCTCGGCTGGGTGAGCCAGGGCGACACGGTGCCCGAGTTCGAGCGGGCGATGAATGAATTGAAGCCGGGCGAAGTCGGCGAGCCGGTGCGCTCCCCCTTCGGCTGGCACCTGATTCAGGTGCTGGAGCGCCGCATGGACGTTTCCCAGGAGCGGGTGCGCCAGAGCGCCCGCATGGCCCTGCGCGAACGCAAGGCCGAGGAAGCCTATCAGGAATGGGTGCGCCAGATGCGCGACCGCGCCTACGTCGAATACCGGCTGGAAGACAACCGCTAGGGCGGCGCTGCGCGGGGCGGCAGCAGCATGCAACGACTTCCCGTGATTGCCGTCACCAGCGGCGAGCCGGCCGGCATCGGGCCGGATATCTGTCTCGCGCTGGGCAGTCGTGAAGCCAATGCCAACATCATCGTGCTGGGCGACCGCGAATTGCTGGCCGCGCGCGCTGCGCGGCTGGGCCTCGGCATCGACGGGCTGAATATCCTGCACGTTCCGCTGCGCCGTCCGGCTTCGCCGGGCGCGCTTGATGCCGCCAACGCGCCCTATGTGCTGGACCTGCTCGATCGCGCCATCGCGGGCTGCTGCAGCGGAGAATTCGATGCGATGGTCACCGCACCGGTGCACAAGGGCATCATCAACGAGGCGGGGATCGCCTTCACCGGGCACACCGAATATCTGGCCGGGAAAACCGGCGCCGGGCGCGTCGTCATGATGCTGGCCGGCGCCGGCTTGCGCGTCGCGCTGGCGACGACGCATCTGCCGCTGCGCGACGTGCCGGCGGCGATCACGCGCGGCGCGCTTGAAACGACGTTACGCATTCTGCATGCAGATCTGATCGGCAAGTTCGGCATCGCGCAGCCGCGCATTCTCGTCGCCGGCCTCAATCCGCATGCCGGCGAGGGCGGCCACATGGGCCGCGAGGAGATCGACGTCATCGCGCCGACGCTGGAAAAACTGCGCGGCGAGGGCATGGATCTCGTCGGGCCGCTGCCGGCCGATACGCTCTTCACACGCGGCGTGCTGGCCGGTTCCGATGCGCAACTCGCCATGTACCACGATCAGGGGCTGGCGGTGCTGAAATACGCCGCCTTCGAGGACGGCATCAACATCACGCTCGGCCTGCCGATCATCCGCGTCTCGGTGGATCACGGCACGGCGCTCGATCTGGCCGGCGCCGGCAAGGCGAGTCCGCGCAGCCTGTTCGCGGCGGTGGATCTGGCGGCTGGGTTGGCAACCGGGTTGGCGCGGCGGCGATGAAGCCCCACGTCGCGCGCAAACGCTTCGGACAAAATTTCCTCGCTTCCCCCGGCGTCGTCGCCCGCATCGTCGAGGCGATCCAGCCGCAGCCGGACGACACGCTGGTCGAGATCGGCCCCGGCCTGGGCGCGCTCACCGAGCCGCTGCTGGCGCGGCTGGATCATCTTCATGTCGTCGAGATCGACCGCGACCTGATCGCCCGTCTGCGCCAGCGTTTCGCGCCGGCGCGCTTGACGATCCACGAAGGCGACGCCCTGCGCTTCGACTTCGCTACCCTTGCTCCCATCCTTGCACCCACCCTTGCACCCACCCCCGGCCCTGGCCTGCGCGTCGTCGGCAACCTGCCTTACAACATCTCCACGCCGCTGCTGTTTCATCTGGCCCGCTACGCCGGCGCCGTGCGCGACATGCATTTCATGTTGCAGCGGGAAGTCGTTGCGCGCATGGTGGCGCCGCCGGGCGGCGCCGACTATGGCCGCCTGTCGGTGATGCTGCAATACCGCTTCGAGATGGAGCGCCTGTTTCTGGTGCCGCCGGGCGCTTTTAATCCCGCGCCCAAGGTCGAATCGGCAGTGGTGCGCATGACGCCGCGCCCGCCCGCTGCGCTGACTGCCGCCGACACGGTTTTGCTCGGAGAAGTCGTGCAGGCGGCTTTCGCGCAGCGGCGCAAGATGCTGCGCAATGCCTTGCGGGAATATCTGGATGAAACCGATTGGGCCGTGCTCGGCATCGATCCGATGCGGCGGGCGGAGGCGCTGACGGTCGACGACTACACGCGCATCGCCAATTACTTGTCCGTCAGGACGGTGCGCTGAGGGCGCGGGAAGTCAAGCGGCGGCAAAGCTATCCGGGTCGAATACCAGATCAGCCGCTTGGCTTTTCATACCAGCCGCGTGTGCGCTTCACGATGGCTACCACCGAGAGCATGACGGGCACTTCGACCAATACGCCAACCACCGTGGCCAGCGCCGCGCCCGACTTGAGGCCGAACAAACTGATTGCCGCCGCCACCGCCAGCTCGAAGAAGTTGGAGGCGCCGATCAACGCGGCGGGCGCGGCCACGCACCAGGCAACGCCAAAACGTCGACTCATCCAGTAAGCCAATCCGGCATTGAAATAGACTTGAATCAAGATGGGCACGGCGATGAGCGCGATCACCAACGGCTGCGCCATGATCGCTTCGCCCTGAAAACCGAACAGCAGCACCAGCGTTGCCAGCAGCGCGACGAGCGAAACGGGACCCAGACGCGCCAGCAGCCGGTCAAGCGCGGCTTGTCCGCCTGCGGCGAGCACGCGCTGCCGCAAAAGTTGGGCGACGATCACCGGCACGACGATGTAGAGGCCAACCGAGATCAGCAAGGTGTCCCAAGGCACGGTGATCGAGGCGACACCGAGCAGCAGCCCGACCAGCGGCGCAAACAGGAACACCATGATGACGTCGTTGAGGGCGACTTGACTCAAGGTATAGGTTGGCTCGCCATCGCACAGGTTTGACCAGACGAATACCATCGCCGTGCAGGGTGCGGCGGCGAGCAGAATCAGTCCGGCGATGTAGGATGCCCCTTCGCCTGCTGGCAGCCAGGGCACGAACAGCCAGCCAATGAAAATCGTGCCAAGCAAGGCCATCGAGAACGGTTTGACCGCCCAGTTGATGAACAAGGTCACGCCGACGCCTTTCCAGTGCTGGCGGACGCTGCCTAGCGCCGCGAAGTCAATCTTGAGCAGCATGGGCACGATCATCAGCCAGATCAGCGCCGCGACGATGAGATTGACGTGAGCGATTTCGGTCGCGGCAATCACGCCGAACAGACCGGGCAGCGCATGGCCCAACGTGATACCCGCCACGATGCAGAGCAAAACCCAAACGGTCAGATAACGCTCGAAGAAGCCGATGCCGGGACGCGCTGATGTGGACATGAATACCTCAGAGGTTTCATCGGGATGCGCCCTGAGTTTGAAAACAACGGCGAAACGGGCAGGGCCGCGCCGCTTTTGAAGCGGATCAGTCGTCTACGGAAAGCCAGGCGGTTTCCTCGATTTTCTGGAACACGTCGCTCGGCGCGTTTTCAAACTGGACTGCGGCAGCCGAAGCGATGGCGCCGCGCTTCACTTTTTCAACCGCGGCGAGATCGGGGAATTCCTCGATCATCACGACCTGGCCGACATCGCCGCCGAAGCGCACGTACACCTTGGCCTTGAGTCCGAACTTCTGGTTGATGGCATCGCGGCGGGCCTTGGCGAATTTCAGCGCGTCGCTTTGCCGGCCCGGATAGGGCGTGCCGGTGCGGGTAAACAGAACAGTCATGGTGATTCCCCTGTATTGAATTTTGCGCAAGCCGGCGCGGCCAAACACGGTTTCCCTCTCCCGGCGGGCCGGCGATTCGTCAATGCGCCTCCGTTGCCGGCATATGATACCCGCTATCCGAGTTCCGCGATGACGGGCGCGTGGTCGGAAGGCCGCTCGGCCTTGCGCGCCGCCTTGTCCACCGCGCAGGCAACGCAGGCGCCGGCGAGGGGTTCCGAGAGCAGGATGTGGTCGATGCGCAGCCCCGTGTTGCGGCGGAAAGCCATCATGCGGTAGTCCCACCAACTGTAGATTTTGTCCGGCTGCGCGAACAGGCGGAAAGCGTCTTTCAGGCCGAGTTCGAGCAGGCGACGGAAGGCGGCGCGTTCCGGTTCCGAGCACAGCACTTGCCCTTCCCAGGCCTGCGGGTCGTGCACGTCGCGCGCTTCGGGGGCGATGTTGTAGTCGCCCAGCAGCGCCAGACGCGGGTGTCGCGCCAGTTCTTCGCCGAGCCAGGCGATGAGCGCGTCGAGCCAGCGTAATTTGTAGGCATATTTGTCCGAGCCGACGCTCTGGCCGTTGGGAAAATAAGCGCAGACGATGCGCATGCCGCCGGCGCTGGCGGCGATCAGCCGCCGCTGCTCGTCGGCGAAATCGGGAATGCCAGCCGACACGTCAGTGAGCGGCAGGCGGGAAAGAATGGCGACGCCGTTATAGGTTTTCTGGCCGGAGAAGGCGGCCTGATAGCCGGCGGCTTCGAGTTCCTGCCGGGGAAATACCTTGTCCTCCAGCTTGGTTTCCTGCAAACAAACGATGTCGGGCTGGTGAGCGGCCAGCCATTCCAGCGCCTGCGGCAGGCGGACCTTGAGGGAGTTGACGTTCCAAGTGGCGAGTTTCATTGTGCCGCTGGCGCGGGTGCTGGCGTTGGCGTTGGCGCGGGTGCGGGTGCGGGCGCGTTGCCGGGAATGGCGGTGCGGGCGTAGCCGGCGATGTCCAGCATCCCGTTCCAGAGGCCGCTCTCGAAGCCTTGCTGCTTCTGATTGCCGACCGTGATGGCGGGCAGGTGGATGTCGTCGTCGCCGAAACGTTTCTTGAAGGCTTCGGCGTCTTCCTGCGTTGCGATGGCGCTCTCGCTGAACGGTACGCCGCGTCCGCGCAAAAGGGCGCGCGCGTTGTCGCATTCGTTCTTGCAGTTGGCGGAGGTAAATAACGTGACCGGAAAATTCCGCGCCGCCTGTTGCGTTTCGTAGGGCAGGCCGCTGGTGTCGATGCTGCTGGTATTGAGGCGCGGCTGTTCCACCTTTTTGATTTCCTGCGGCGGCGGCTGATCCGAGTAATGCACCTTGCCGTTTTTATCCACCCATTTGTAGAGGGGCTGGGCGCCGGCGGCGAGCGGCAGGGCCAGCAGCGCGGGCAGGCAGAAAGAAACGATTGCGCGGATCAGCGAGCGGATGCATGAGTGGAATGACGGCATGATGCGCCTCCAGGCACGGATTACGCCAAAATCATACCACTGTGACGCAGCAGGGCGTCGACGCTCGGCGCGCGGCCCCGGAAAGCCTTGAAGGATTCCAGCGCCGGGCGGCTGCCGCCGACGGCGAGGATTTCGTCGCGGAAGCGCGCGCCGGTGGCCGGATTGAGCACGCTGCCGTCGACGCGCTCTTCCTCGAACGCGGCGAAGGCGTCGGCGGAGAGCACCTCGGCCCATTTGTAGCTGTAGTAGCCGGCGGCGTAACCGCCGGAGAAAATGTGCGAGAAGCCGTTCGGAAAGCGGTGCCAGGGCGGCGGGAAAACCACGGCTACTTCCTGACGCACGGTTTCGATCAGGTCGAGCACGCTTTGCTGGCCGGCTGGTTCAAAGTCGCTGTGCAGCAGCAGGTCGAACAGGCTGAATTCGATCTGGCGCACGCTCTGCATGCCGCTTTGAAAATTTTTCGCCGCGATCATTTTGTCGAACAGCGCGCGCGGCAGCGGCTGGCCGGTGTCGACATGCGCCGTCATGCCGCGCAGCACTTCCCATTCCCAGCAGAAATTTTCCATGAACTGGCTCGGCAGTTCGACCGCGTCCCATTCGACGCCGTTGATGCCGGAGACGCCCAGTTCGTCGACGCGCGTGAGCAGATGGTGCAGGCCGTGGCCGGTTTCGTGGAACAGGGTGATGACTTCGTCATGGGTGAACAGCGCCGGCTTGCCGCCGACCGGGCGCGAGAAATTGCAGTTGAGGTAAGCCGTCGGCGTCTGGATGCCGGCGGCGGTGCGCCGCCGCGTGACCGCCTCGTCCATCCAGGCGCCGCCGCGCTTGGTTGCGCGCGCGTAGAGGTCGAGGTAGAACTGGCCGATCAGCGCGCCGTGTGTGTCCTCGATGCGGAAAAAGCGCACGTCTTCGTGCCAGACCGGCGCCGCGTCGGATTGAATGCGCACGCTGAACAGCGTTTCGATGAGACGGAACAGGCCGGCCAGCACCTGCGCCTCGGGGAAATACCGGCGCACTTCTTCATCGGAAAAACTGTAGCGCACCTGCTTGAGTTTTTCCGAGATCCAGCCGATATCCCACGGCGCCAATGCTGTCATGTCCGGCGTGGCGGCGGCGAATTCGCGCAGTTCGGCCATGTCGCGCTCGGCGAAAGGCTTCGACTTCACCGCCATCTCGCGCAGGAAGGCCAGCACGTCGGCCGGCGACTCGGCCATCTTCGGCACCAGCGACACCTCGGCGAAGTTGGCGTAGCCGAGATGACCGGCTTCTTCGGCGCGCAGCGCGAGCAGGCGGCGGATGAGCGGCATGTTGTCCCATTCCGGCTTGCCGCCGAAATCGTGAAACTCGGCGGCGCGCGTGGCGTAGGCGCGGTAGAGCGTTTCGCGCAGCCGCCGGCTTTCAGCGTACTGCATCACCGGCAGATAAGAGGGCATGTGCAGGGTGAACTTCCAGCCCGCTTTACCCGCTTCTTCCGCCGCTGAGCGCGCCGCCGCGACGGCATCGGCGGGGATGCCAGCCAGTTCGGTTTCGTCCGTAACCCATTCGGCGAAGGCGTTGGTGGCGTCGAGCAGGTTCTCGGAAAATTTCGCTTGCAGCGAAGCAAGTTCTTCCTGAATGGCCTGGAAGCGCGGCTTGTCGGCCTCCGGCAATTCCGCGCCGGAGAGGCGGAAGTCGCGGATCTCGTGCGCGACGATGCGTTGTTGCGCGGCGCTCAGCCGGGCATGATCCGGCGACGCTTGCAGCGCCTTGAACTGCGCGAACAGACGCGGGTTCTGCCCCAGTTCGGCGAAGAAGCGCGTCACCTCGGGCAGGTTGGCGTTATAGGCTTCGCGCCATGCCGGCACATCCATCACCGAATGCAGATGACCGACGATGCCCCAGGCGCGCGACAGGCGCTCGTTGCCGTCAAAAAAAGGCGCGGCGAAATCGGCCCAGGTCGCCGGCGCGTTTTCGAGCTGCGTCAGCAGAGCGCGGTTTTCAGTCAGCAATTCGCTGATTGCCGGCGTGACATGTTCGGGGCGCACGGCGTCGAAACGCGGCAGGCCGGAGAAATCGAGCAGGGGATTGGTCGTCATGGCGTTTCGGAAAAACGGGGGCGCCGGATGTTTTTCGGCGCCCCTGTGTTGAGGTGTTGATGTGTTCAGCTTGCGCGTTCAGCCGAGCCTTCAGTCGAGACGTTTGCCGGCCAGCTTTTCGTAGGCCTCGCGGTATTTGACCGTCGTCTTGGCAATGATTTCCGGCGGCAGCTTCGGCCCCGGCGCCCGCTTGTTCCAGTCGAGCGTTTCCAGATAATCGCGCACGATCTGCTTGTCGAAGCTCGGCGGGCTGATGCCTTCCCGGTACTCATCCGCCGGCCAGAAGCGCGAGGAGTCGGGCGTCAGCGCCTCGTCGATGAGATGCAGACGGCCCGCGTTGTCGAGGCCGAATTCAAACTTGGTGTCGGCGATGATGATGCCGCGCGTCAGCGCGTAAGCGGACGCTTCGCCGTAAAAGCGCAGCGTGACATCGCGCACCTGTTCGGCGAGCGCCTTGCCGAGCAGTTTTTCCACCGTGGCGAAGTCGATGTTTTCGTCATGATCGCCCTGCTCGGCCTTGGTCGACGGCGTGAACAACGGCTGCGGCAGCTTTTGCGCCATCTTCAACCCGGCCGGCAGCGGAATGCCGCAGACGGCGCCGGTCTGCTGGTAATCCTTCCAGCCGCTGCCGATGAGATAGCCGCGCACCACCGCTTCGACCGGCAGCGGCTTCAGGCGCTTCACCACGACGGCGCGGCCGCGCACTTGGGCGCGTTCTTCCTCTCCCTTCACCACCGATTCCGGGTCGATGCCCGTCAAATGGTTCGGCACGATGCCGGCCAGACGTTCGAACCAGAAGCTCGACACCGCCGTCAGCACACGGCCCTTGTCGGGAATCGGATCGGGCAGGATGACATCGAAAGCCGACAAGCGGTCGGTGGTGACGATCAGCATCTGCTGCTCGTTCACCGCGTAAATGTCGCGCACCTTGCCGCGGGCGATGAGGGGCAGGCTGGCGAGGCGGGATTCGTAGACGGTCTGGCTCATGAGCGTGGGAAAGCGTGAGTAAAAACGCGAATTATACGGGGGCCGCGCCGTCGGCGCCGATCACGGCGTCATTGCCGCGCGCGTCCCCCTGCTGATGCCCGCGCTTATTCCCGCCACTCATTCCCTCACGTAAGGGCGATCCTCGCTGGCGTGGTCTTCGCGGTAGGGAAACTTGACGTGGCCGTAGCGGATGGCGAGCACGGCGAGGGTGATTAAAAGAATCGCGCCTGCCGTCGTGATGACGCGCAGTTCGGTGAGGTCCTTCAGATCCAGAATCAGGTAGCGCGCCAGCGCCACCATGGCGATGTAGAGCGGGTAGCGTACGGGGACGTGGCCGGAACGGAAATACTGGCCGATCATGGCCAGCACTTCGAGGTAGAGGAACATCAGCAGCAGATCGGCCAGCGCCACTTTGCGCGCCACGATCATCGTGGCCGCTTCCTGACAGATCGCCACGGTCGTGGCGAAGGCGATGATCAGCAGACCGGCGAATTCGACGAGATCAAGGCCGCCACTGAAAAAACGGCGGATGCGGTCGAGCGTGTGGGAGCGGATGTCCATATGGCGCCTTCAATATGCCAGCCTTCAAAATAAACGGAGCCGCCCTCTGGTGCCTTTGTGATCTTGGTGACCCTGTTGCGGCTCCGTTTACTTTACGTGAAACAGGGTTACTTGACGACTGCGGTCAGTTCGCCCTTCTTGTAGCGGTTGGCCATGCTTTCCAGGCTGATCATTTTGATCTTGCCCGCCTGCCCTGCCGCGCCGAAGGCTTCGTAGCGGGCCTTGCAGATTTCCTTCATGGCCTTGCGCGCTTCGGCGAGGTACTTGCGCGGATCAAAGTTTTTCTTGTCCTTGTTCAGGTACTGGCGGATGGCGCCGGTGGAGGCCATGCGCAGGTCGGTGTCGATGTTCACCTTGCGCACGCCGTTCTTGATGCCTTCGACGATTTCCGCGACCGGCACGCCGTAGGTGGAACCCATTTCGCCGCCGTTTTCGTTGATGATTTTCAGCCAGTCCTGCGGCACCGAGGAGGAGCCGTGCATGACCAGATGGGTGTTGGGAATGCGGGCATGGATTTCCTTGATGCGGTCGATGCGCAGCACCGCGCCGGTGGGCGGACGGGTGAATTTGTACGCGCCGTGGCTGGTGCCGATGGCGATGGCCAGCGCATCCACGCCGGTGGCCTTGACGAATTCAGCGGCCTCCTTGGGGTCGGTGAGCAACTGGTCGTGCGAGAGCGTGCCTTCCGCGCCGTGGCCGTCTTCCTTTTCGCCCTGACCGGTTTCCAGCGAACCGAGGCAGCCCAGTTCGCCTTCGACGGAAACGCCGATGGCATGGGCGATATCGACCACGTGACGGGTGACGTCGACGTTGTACTTGAAGGAGGACGGCGTCTTGGCGTCTTCCATCAGCGAGCCGTCCATCATGACGCTGGAAAAGCCGGAGCGGATTGATTGTATGCACACCGCCGGACTGGCGCCGTGATCCTGATGCATGACCACGGGAATGTCGGGGTGGGTTTCGATGGCGGCCTCGATCAGGTGGCGCAGATAGGCTTCACCGGCGTATTTGCGCGCGCCCGCCGAGCCTTGCATGATGACGGGGCTGTTGGTTTCCTCGGCTGCTTCCATGATCGCCTGGATCTGTTCCAGGTTGTTCACGTTGAAAGCGGGCAAGCCGTAGTTGTGCTCGGCGGCGTGGTCGAGCAATTGACGCATGGAAACGAGTGGCATGGCGGTCTCCTTGAGGCGGGATGGAAGGGCTACTGGGGGCTGCTAAGGGTTGCCGTGGCGGGCCGGCTGGCTGTATTCGCCGACGCGCACGATCTTCATGGTATTGGTGCCGCCTTGTGTGCCGATCGGTTCGCCGATGGTGAGCACGATGGTGTCGCCCGGCTGCGCGGCGCCGGCGCGGATCAGCGCCTCTTCCGCCGCGCGTAGGGCTTCGTCGCGCTCGTGGCCGGCGTAGGGCATCAGCAGCGGAGAGACGGCGCGGTAGAGGCTCATGCGGTCGCGGCTGCGAGCCTCCGGCGTCAGGGCGTAGATCGGCACGCCGCAGTTGATGCGCGACATCCATAGCGCCGTCGAGCCGGATTGAGTCAGCGCGGCGATGGCCTTCACCTTGAGATGGTAGGCGGTGAACAGCGCCGCCATCGCGATCGACTGGTCGATGCGCGTGAACACCCGATGCAGGAAGTGGCTGTCGAGCGTGATCTCGTCGGACTTTTCGGCTTCGACGCAGATGCGCGCCATCGCCTCGATGGTTTCCACCGGATATTTGCCGACAGCGGTTTCCGCCGACAGCATCACGGCGTCGGTGCCGTCGAGCACGGCGTTGGCGACATCGGAGACTTCGGCTCGGGTCGGCACCGGGCTGGAGATCATCGACTCCATCATCTGCGTGGCGGTGATGGCGAGTTTGTTGTGCTCGCGGGCGACGCGGATCATGCGCTTTTGCAGGGCCGGCACGGCGGCGTCGCCGACTTCCACGGCCAGATCGCCGCGTGCCACCATGATGGCGTCGGAAGCGCGCAGGATGTCTTCCAGCGCGGCAATGGCTTCGGTGCGCTCGATCTTGGCGATGATGAGGGCATCCGAGCCGGCCTCGGCGAGCAACTGGCGCGCCTGCCGGATGTCGTCGCCCGATTTCGGGAAGGAGACGGCGAGGTAGTCGGCGTTGAAGGTGGCCGCCAGCTTGATGTCTTCCTTGTCCTTGTTGGTCAGCGCCGGCGCGGAAAGGCCGCCGCCCTGGCGGTTGATGCCCTTGTTGTTGGACAGCGCGCCGCCGACGCGGACGCGGCAGTGAATGGCGCGGCCGCGAATCGTTTCCACGTCGAGAACGATGCGGCCGTCATCGAGCAGCAGCACGGCGCCCGGCTCGACGTCGTCGACCAGCTCCGGGTAGTCGAGGCCGACGCGCGTCGCGTCGCCCAGCGCGCAGCCGGCGTCGAGAATGAAGGCGGCGCCGTTGCGCAGTTCGATCTTGCCTTCGGCGAATTTGCCGACGCGGATCTTCGGCCCTTGCAGATCGACCATGATGCCGATGGTGCGGCCAACCTCGCGTATGCATTCGCGCACCACCTCGACGCGCCGCAGGTGGTCTTCGTGCGTGCCGTGCGAGAAGTTGAGGCGGACGAGGTCGACGCCCGCCCGCATCATGCGCAGCAGCGTTTCGTGCTCGGAAGAAGCGGGGCCGAGCGTGGCGACGATTTTGGTCGCGCGTGGCATCAGGAACCTTTCATGGTGGCAGAGCAGCGTGGAGGGCAGCGCCGGCAGGGCGGCGCGGAAAACCGCTGCTTCACGTTGCTGTATGGATGACGCGCCACGCCTTCACTCACCCTTGCGCGCGCTGTTCGAGAATGTCGACCGCGGGCAGGGTTTTGCCTTCGAGGAATTCGAGGAAGGCGCCGCCGGCGGTCGAGATGTAGGACACCTTGTCGTAGATGCCGTATTTCTGGATGGCGGCGATGGTGTCGCCGCCGCCGGCCAGGGTGAAGGCTTTTGTCGCGGCGATGGCGGCGGCGATCTTCTGCGTGCCGGCGCCGAACTGGTCGAACTCGAAGACGCCGACCGGGCCGTTCCATACCACGGTGCCGGCGCGCATGATGATGTCGGCCAGTTCCTGCGCGCTCTTCGGGCCGATGTCGAAAATCATGTCGTCGTCGGCGACAGCGCCGGCGTCTTTCAGCACGGCAGGCTCGTTGGCGTCGAACTGCTTGCCGCAGACGACATCGACGGCGATGGGAATCGACGCGCCGCGTTTGGCCATTTTGTCGATCAGCGCCTTGGCGGTCGGGATCAGATCGTGCTCGCACAGCGACTTGCCGACGTTCTTGCCGACGGCGGCAAGGAAGGTGTTGGCGATGCCGCCGCCGACCACGAGTTGATCGACTTTTTCGGCGAGCGATTCCAGCACGGTCAGCTTGGTCGACACCTTGGAGCCGCCGACGATGGCGACCATCGGTCGGGCCGGATTGAGCAGGGCTTTCGAAAGGGCTTCCAGTTCCTCGGCCACCAGTAGGCCGGCGCAGGCCGCCGGCGCGAACTGGGCGATGCCGTAAGTGGTGCCCTCGGCGCGGTGAGCGGTGCCGAAGGCGTCCATGACAAAAAGATCGCAAAGGGCGGCGTATTTCCTCGCTGTCGCTTCGAGGTTCTTCTTCTCGCCTTTGTTGAAGCGGCAGTTTTCCAGCAGCGCCACTTCTCCCGGCGCCACGTCGAAGCCGCCGTCAATCCAGTCGCGCACCAGCCGCACCGGGCGGCCGAGCTTGGCGGCCATCACGTCGGCGACCGGTTTGAGCGAATTTTCCTCGGTGAATACGCCTTCCTCGGGACGGCCCAGATGGGATGTGACCATCACTTTTGCGCCCGCCTTGAGGCAGTGCTCGATGGTGGGCATGGAAGCGGTGATGCGGGCGTCCGAGGTGACCTTGCCGTCCTTGACCGGCACGTTGAGGTCGGCGCGGATGAAGACGCGCTTGCCGGCGAGATCGAAATCGGTGAGGCGTTTGAATTTCATGACGGGAATCCTTTGACTGCTTTTATCGCGGCCGGCATGACGAACGCAGCGGCGGGCGGAAAAGATTTTTCATTTCCGCTTCGCCGCCGCAGCCGTTGCGACGCAAGGCCGTTTACTTCGCGATGACGCGGGCCATCTCCAGCACTTTGTTGGAGTAGCCCCATTCGTTGTCGTACCAGGCGACAACCTTGACGAAGGTTTTGTCCAGCGCAATGCCCGCCTCGGCGTCGAACACCGAGGTGCACGGCTCGCCGCGAAAATCGGTGGCGACGACCTTGTCCGCGGTGTAGCCGAGCACGCCTTTCATGGCGCCCTGCGAAGCGGCTTGCATGGCTTTGCAGATGTCCTCGTAGGAGGCTTCCTTGTTCAATTCGATGGTCAGGTCCACCACCGAGACATCGGAAGTCGGCACGCGGAAGGCCATGCCGGTGAGCTTCTTGTTCAGTTCCGGGATCACCACGCCGACGGCCTTGGCGGCGCCGGTCGAGGACGGGATGATGTTTTCCAGAATGCCGCGTCCGCCGCGCCAATCCTTGTTGGAAGGGCCGTCCACGGTTTTCTGCGTGGCGGTGGCGGCGTGCACGGTGGTCATCAGGCCGCGCTTGATGCCCCAGTTGTCATTGAGCACCTTGGCCACGGGAGCCAGACAGTTGGTCGTGCACGAGGCGTTGGAGACGATGGCCTGGCCGGCGTAGGTTTTGTCGTTCACGCCGTAGACGAACATCGGCGTGTCGTCCTTGGAGGGAGCCGACATGATGACTTTTTTCGCGCCCGCCGCGATATGTTTCTGCGCCGTTTCCTTGGTCAGGAACAGGCCGGTCGATTCGACGACGACGGCGGCGCCGACGTCGTTCCACTTCAGTTCGACGGGATCCTTGACGGCGGTGAGGCGAATCTTCTTGCCGTTGACGATCAGGGTGTTGCCGTCGACGGCAACATCGCCCTTGAAGCGGCCATGCACCGAGTCGTACTTCAGCATGTAAGCCAGATAATCGGGTTCGAGCAAGTCGTTGATGCCGACGATCTCGATGTCAGGGAAGTTTTGCACCGCAGCGCGGAACACCATGCGTCCGATGCGGCCGAATCCGTTGATGCCGACCTTGATGGCCATGAGCAGATCTCCAGTAAAAAATTAAAACTTATAGCACCGATGTCACCGTCTTCACCACATTCTCGACGGTGAAGCCGAACTCCTTGAATAACACGCCGGCAGGGGCCGACTCGCCGAAGCGGTCGAGGCCGATGACTGCGCCCTGACCTTTACCGTGGCCGTTGACATATTTCCACCAGCCATCGGTGACGCCCGCCTCGACGACGATGCGCGGCAGGCCCTTGGGCAGCACGCTGTCGCGGTAGTTTTGCGGCTGGCGGTCGAAGATGTTGGTGCAAGGCATGGAAACGACGCTGACGGCGACACCCTTGCCGGCCAGTTCAGCTTGCGCTTTCAGCGCCAGCTCCACTTCTGAGCCGGTGGCGATGATGATGGCCTTGGCCGCGCCCTGTGCGGGCGAGAGAACGTAGCCGCCCTTGCGGATAGCATCAATCGTCGCGGCGTCGCGCTTGACGAAGGGCAGGTTCTGGCGGGACAGGGCCAGCGAACTGGGGCCGTCGCGCCGCTCCACGGCGTGCGTCCAGGCAGCCATGGTTTCCACGGTGTCGCAGGGACGCCAGACATCCATGTTCGGAATCAGGCGCAGGCTGGCGGTCTGCTCGACCGGCTGGTGGGTGGGGCCGTCTTCGCCCAGGCCGATGGAATCGTGGGTGAACACATAAATCACCCGCTGCTTCATCAGCGCCGACATGCGCAAGGCATTGCGCGCGTATTCCGAGAACATCAGGAAAGTGCCGCCGAAGGGCAGCAGGCCGCCGTGCAGGGCCATGCCGTTCATGATGTGGGCCATGCCGAATTCGCGCACGCCGTAGGAGATATAGTTGCCCGGCGTCTTGCCCGAAACGTGCTGGCAGCCTGTCCAGTTGGTCAGGTTGGAGCCGGTCAGGTCGGCCGAGCCGCCGAGGAATTCCGGCAGCGCCGGCGCAAGCGCGTTGATGGCGATCTGGCTGGCCTTGCGCGTGGCGACGGTTTCACCTTTTTCGTTGATGGCGGCCAGGGCTTTTTGCGCATGCGCGTTCCAGTTGGCGGGCAGATCGCCAGCCATGCGCCGCTTGAATTCGGCGGCTTCCGCCGGATGCGCCTTGGCATAACTGTCGAACTGGCGCTGCCAGTTGCTTTCCCACTCGGCCCCTTTCTTCTTCGCGTCCCAGGCGGCATACACTTCCTTGGGAATCTCGAAGGGCGGGTAAGGCCAGTTGATGGCGGCGCGGGTGGCCGCGACTTCAGCGTCGCCCAGCGCCGCGCCATGCACGTCATGCGTGCCCGCCTTGTTCGGCGAACCGGCGCCGATGATGGTTCGGCACTGGATGAAGGTCGGCTTGTCGGCGACCGCCTTGGCCTGCTCGATGGCCTTGTTCACCGCCTCGGGATCGTGACCATTCACGTTCGGGATGACATGCCAGCCGTAAGCCTCGAAACGCTTGCAGGTATCGTCGGTGAACCAGCCCTTGACATGGCCGTCAATGGAAATGCCGTTGTCGTCCCAGAACACCGTCAGCTTGCCCAGACCCCAGGTGCCGGCCAACGCGCAGGCTTCGTGGGAAATGCCCTCCATCAGGCAGCCGTCGCCCATGAACACCCAGGTGCGGTGATCGACGATCTCGTGGCCGGGTTTGTTGAACTGGTGCGCCAGCAGCTTCTCGGCCATCGCCATGCCCACGGCATTGGTGATGCCCTGACCGAGCGGGCCGGTGGTGGTTTCCACGCCCGCCGTGTAGCCGTATTCCGGATGGCCCGGCGTCTTGCTGTGCAACTGGCGGAACTGCTTGATGTCCTCGATGGACAGGTCGTAGCCGGTCAGGTGCAGCAGCGCGTAGATGAGCATGGAGCCGTGGCCGTTGGAAAGCACGAAACGGTCACGGTTGGCCCAGTGCGGATTGTTCGGGTTGTGGCGCAGGTGGCGGTTCCACAGCACCTCGGCGATTTCGGCCATGCCCATGGGCGCGCCCGGATGGCCGGAATTGGCCTTCTGCACGGCATCCATGGCCAGGGCGCGGATGGCGTTCGTCAGGGGGTTGTTGAATACCGGCATGTTCAAAGTGGTGTGCTGGGCGGACATCTGGTTTCCCTCGTTGCGTGATTCGAAGATGCCCTTCGGAAGAGGGCGAATTATCTCTTAAACCGGGCGGCTTTGGTAGGCGGCGCGGCAATTCCGGCGCTGTCAGCCCCGCTTGCGTTTTTCCATGAGCTGCAGGATCAGCGGCGTCAGCACCAGTTGTATCGCCAGTTCCATCTTGCCGCCGGGCACGACCAGACAGTTCGGCCGCGACATGAAGGAATCGTGGATCATGGTCAGCATGTAGGGGAAATCCACCCCGTGCGGATCGCGGTAACGGATCACCACGAACGACTCATCCAGCGTGGGAATGTCGCGCGCGACGAAGGGGTTGGAGGTATCCACCACCGGCACGCGCTGGAAGTTGATGTGGGTGCGCGAGAACTGCGGCGTGATGTAATGCACATAATCGTGCATGCGGCGCAAGATGGTCTGCGTCACCGCCTCGACCGAGTAGCCGCGCGTGTTGGTGTCGCGGTGAATCTTCTGGATCCACTCCAGGTTCACCGTCGGCACCACGCCGACGAGCAGATCAGTGTGACGGGCAACGTCCACCGTCTCCGTCTTGACGCCGCCGTGCAAGCCCTCGTAGAACAGGCAGTCGGTGTTTGCCGGCAGATCCTCCCAGGGCGTGAAGGTGCCCGGCTGCTGCCGCCAGGGTTCGGCTTCCTGGTCATTGTGCAGGTAGTAGCGGCGCTTGCCCGCGCCCGTCTCGCCGTAGCCCTTGAACAGCGCCTCCAGTTCCCCGAACAGGTTGGCTTCCGGGCCGAAGTGGCTGATGTGGTTGTTGGCGCCGGTCTTCTCGGAATTCTGAATGGCCTTCTTCATCTCCTCGCGGTCGTACCGGTGGAAGCTGTCGCCCTCGACGACGGCGGAAGTGATGTTCTCGCGGCGGAAAATGTGCTCGAAAGACCGCTTGACCGTGGACGTGCCGGCGCCGGACGAGCCGGTAATGGCGATGACGGGATGCTTGGCTGACATGGCTGCCCCTTTGTAGACGATGGGAATGTACAGGCGCTTGATACGGCTTCCCGCGTATTACGGCAAGGCGCGGCGCCCGACGATGGCGGAACTGTAATCGGGGCCACCCATAAGTTCCATTCAAAAAATATTATGGGATAAATAAGAAAATTGACCCTCCGGCCAGCCCACCGCGCGGCGGCATCCGCCGCAGGTACCCCGGCGCAACCGCCGGTTCGTTGGCGGCTGCTTTTATATTCACGCAGATTATAAGAGTCTGATCAAGATGGACATGGTTGATTACGATCAGGCGCGCTTCGAGGAGATCGCCGCCAAATACCGCGCCTTCACCGCGCAGCTTGATCTGCACGACGTGCATTGCATTCCGCTGTCGGCGCTGAACGGCGACATGTTCACCCGCGAAGGTACACATGCGCCGCGCGTGGAAAAGGAATTCGAGGCAACGCTGTGCTGGCTGGCGGAAACGCCGCTGGATCGCAATCGCAAATACCTCATCAAGCACACCACGCGCATGGCGAAATGCCTGTTCTCGCGGCTGGATTTCCGCGTCGACGTGAACACGCTGGAACAGCATCCGACGGACAAGCTGAACATGAACGACATCGCCCGCGTAGCCATGAAAACCGCCCAGCCGCTGGTGTTCGATAGTTATGCAGACGACCGCGCCACCGGCAGCTTCATCATCATCGACGAAGCAAGCAACAACACCGTGGCGGCGGGAATGATCGTCCAGTCAAGTCTCACTTCGTCAGCGCAATAAATAATTCCGACAGCTTTTCCGGCAGCCGCCCGATGTTGTCGATGACCGAATACTGGCGGCCAAAGATGTCGGCGGCGTAGTCGTCGGCGCGTGGGTCGAGGCTGATGCAGTAGGGGAAGATGGCTTGTTGCGCGAGTTCGCGGACGGCGCGGCGGGCGTCTTC
>JAITMP010000035.1 GCA_031277315.1 Zoogloeaceae bacterium
ATGCTGTCGCCGCCGACGCTGACCGGCGCGATCCCGGCATAGACGGTGAGCTTGCCGACATTGCCCGGATCGACATAGGACAAAGCCGGATTCATGTGATTGGGGCAGGAAGCGATCAAGTCCATGCCATCGACCTTGACCCGCAGCCGGTCATCGGCCAGACCATTGATGATGGGCAGGCTGGAAACCCCGCCCGCGCCTTGCAGACTGACGCCCGGCGCGTCGCGCAAAAGGCTGGCGGTATCGCTGCTGGCAGCGCGCAATTGCTGCTGCCGCGCCGGTGCGACTGTGCTCGTCTCTGGCATCGGCTGGACGCGCCCGCCGCTGACGACGACTTCATCGAGTTGCTGTGTTTCAGCGCCAACGACACCAGCAAACAGCGCAGCCACAGCGGCCGCCAGCGGACGGATGCAATAACGTCTCATGAAATTTCCCCTCGACGATTTTCAACAATGAGGGGCGCATTCTATGCGGCGAAACAACCGAACAAATGCGACATATTGTCGCGTGACTCGCGTTTTATTCCCTCGCACGCGGGGGACGGAGATGATGTTGCTTCACGCCATTCCCGCCGCCGCCAGCGCCTGCGCCAGATCGGCTTGCAGGTCGCGGGGGTTTTCGAGTCCGGCGGAGAAACGCAGCACGATGCCGCGCGATAGATGGGCGGGCCAGGCTGGGCGCATGGCGTTGAGGTCGTAGGGGACGACGAGGCTGACCGGGCCGCCCCAACTGTAGCCGAGTTTGAAAAGCCGCAGCGCGTCGCAGAATGCGTCGACCTGCGCCTGTGTGTGGCGCTCGCGCACGACGACGCTCCACAGGCCGGCGGCGGCGCCCCGTCCGACAACTTCGGCAGCTTCGGCGGCGGCGCAGACTTGTTGCCAGTGGGCATGGCCGGGCGAGCCGGGCAGCGCAGGATGCAGCACTTGCGCGAAGGCGGGCTGCGCGGCGCACCAGCGCGCCAGTTCACGAGCGGCGCGATCGGCGGTGGCGTAGCGCAGGGCCAGACTGGGCAGGGCGCGCAGGACGGCTTCGACGTCGTTGGCGCCGACGCCGAAGCCGAGGCGCGCACGGGCGCGTTGCAGCCGCGCATGCAGCGCCGCGTCGCGGGTGGTGATGGCGCCCATCAGCACGTCGCCGCCGCCGCTGGGGTATTTGGTCAGGGCATGCACCGACACATCCGCGCCCAAGCCCGCGCCGTCCAGATCGAAAGGCTTGAAGGCCAGCCCCGCGCCCCAGGTGTTGTCGAGCGCGCAGATGACGCCACGGGTGCGGCACAGACGCGCTTGCGCAATCAGGTCGGGAAATTCGAGCGTGACCGAGCCGGCGGCTTCCAGCCAGACCAGCTTGGTGCGGGCGCTGATGCGATCAGCCAGATCGGCGACATTCATCGCATCGTAGATCTGGTGCGTGATGCCGTAGCGCGCCAACTGGCCCTGGGCGAGCGCCAGATTGGGGCCGTAGGCGTTGTCGGGGATCAGCACCTCGTCGCCGGCTTGCAGCAGCGCCAGCGCGACGTTGGCGATGGCCGCCAGCCCGCTCGGCGCCAGCAGGCAGTGCGCGCCGCCTTCGAGCGCGGCGATGCGCGCTTCCAGCGTGAGCGTGGTGGGCGTGCCATGCAGGCCGTAGGTGTAGCCGGATTTGTCTTTCCCTTCGCTCGCGCGCAGCGCGGCGACATTGGGAAAGAACACTGTCGACGCCTTGAACACGCCGGGCTGCGGCGCTTCAAAACCCGCCGGCGGGACGTAGGGATGGTGAATCAGGCCGGTCGAAGCGGGATCCGACATCCGACTTCAATGCACGCGCCGGATGCGCGCGCCGAGTTGGGACAGTTTTTCCTCGATATGCTCGTAGCCGCGATCGAGGTGGTAGATGCGGTCGATGAGGGTTTCCCCTTTCGCCACCAGACCGGCGATGACCAGACAGGCGGAGGCGCGCAAGTCGGTCGCCATGACGGTGGCGCCGTCAAGACGCGGCACGCCTTTGATGACGGCGGTATTGCCGCTGATTTCGATGTCGGCGCCGAGCCGCCGCAGCTCCTGCGCGTGCATGAAGCGGTTCTCGAAAATGGTTTCGGTGACGACGCCGGCGCCGCGGGCGACGCAGTTCATGGCCATGAACTGGGCCTGCATGTCGGTGGGGAAAGCCGGATAGGGGGCGGTGCGCAGACTCACGGCATCGAGCGGGCCGGCGGCTGAAATGTCGATGCTGTCGCGGTGGCAATCAATCTTCGCGCCGGCTTCGCGCAGCTTTTCCACCACTGCGTCGAGAATGCCGCAGCGGGCGCCGTTCAGCCGCACGCGCCCGCCGGTGACGGCGGCGGCGACGAGGAAAGTGCCAGTCTCGATGCGATCCGGCATGATGCGGTGGCTGGCGCCGGAGAGCCGCTCGACGCCCTCGATGGTGATGATGTCGCCGCCGGCGCCGCCGACCTTGGCGCCCATCGCGTTCAGGCACTCGGCGAGATCGACCACTTCCGGCTCGCGGGCGGCGTTTTCGATCACCGTCACGCCGTCGGCCAGCGCCGCCGCCATCATCAGGTTTTCCGTGCCGGTGACGGTGACTTGATCGCAGAAGATGCGCGCGCCGCGCAGCCGCTTGGCGCGGGCAAGAATGTAACCGTGCTCGACGTTGATCTCGGCGCCCATCGCCTGCAAGCCGCGAATGTGGATATCCACCGGCCGCGCGCCGATGGCGCAGCCGCCGGGCAGCGAGACGCGCGCCCGTCCAGTGCGCGCCAGCAGCGGCCCCAGCGTGAGAATCGCGGCACGCATGGTTTTCACCATGTCGTAGGGCGCTTCGGGTTTGTCGAGCCGGGCGGCGTCGAGAAGCAGGCTGTTGCGTTCGTCGAGCGTGACGGCGACGCCCATCTGCGCCAGCAGGCGCAGCATGGTCGTGACATCGTTCAGATGCGGCACGTTGGTGAGCGTGAGCGGCCGGTCTGTCAGCAGCGCGGCGCAAATCAACGGCAGGGCGGCGTTCTTGGCGCCGGAGACGCTCACCTCGCCGGTGAGCGGAACGCCGCCTTCAATGAGCAGCTTATCCACGCTGCGCCGCCCACTCCTCCGGCGTCAGGGCGCGCATCGAGAGCGCGTGAATCTCGCCGCTTTCGATGCGTCCGCCGAGCGCCCTGTAAACCGCCTGCTGGCGCTGGATGCGGGAGCAGCCCTCGAAGGCGCGGCTGACGATGATCGCCTCGAAGTGGGCGCCGTCGCCGTCGACGGCCAGATATTCGCAGGACAGTCCCTGCGCGATGTATGCCTTGATGTCAGCGGGTGTGACCATGTGTTTTGTCCTATGCGCGAAGTTTGTAGCCGATTCTGAGCAGCCACAAGGTGAAAGCCGTGAGAACGGCGAAACAGGCGCCGACGACGCCCAGGCTGATGAACGGCGGCGCGTCGGAAACGCCGAAAAAGCCGTAGCGGAAGCCGTCGATCATGTAAAAAACCGGATTGTAGTGCGACAGCCGTTGCCAGAACAGGGGCAGCGAATGGATCGAGTAGAAGACGCCGGAGAGGAAAGTCAGCGGCACGACGATGAAGTTCTGAAAGACGGCCATCTGGTCGAATTTTTCCGCCCAGATGCCGGCGATGATGCCGAACGCCCCCATGATGGCGCCGCCGAGCAGCGCGAAAACCAGAATCCACAGCGGCGCTTGCCAGGAAAGCTCGACGAACCACAATGTCACCAGCAGCACGCCGGCCCCGACGAGAATGCCGCGCATCGCCGCCGCGAGAACGAAAGCGGCGAAGAACTGGAAATAAGAGATCGGCGGCAGCAGCATGAAAACGATGTTCCCCGTTATCTTCGACTGGATGAGCGAGGAGGAACTGTTGGCGAAGGCGTTTTGCAACAGCGACATCATGACCAGACCGGGCACCAGAAAAGCGGTGTAGGAAATGCTGTCGTACACCCGCACGTGTTTTTCCAGCACATGCGAAAAGATGAGCAGATACAGCAGCGAGGTGAGGATCGGCGTCGCCATCGTCTGGAAACCGACTTTCCAGAAACGCAGCACCTCCTTGTAGAGCAGGGTCGAGAAGCCGCCCATGTCAGTCGTTCATGACCCGCACGAACACCTCTTCCAGATCCGGTTTGACGATCTCGATGCCGTCGAGACGGCAGCCGGCTTCGCGCAGGCTGCCCAGCACCGGCTCGATGTCTTCGCAGCACTCCAGCGGCAAAACGTATTCGCCTCCCGCCTCCTCCGACATGCGCGACCGCAGCGCCGCCGGCAACGCCATGCCAGCCGCCAGACGCAGGCGCAGCACATGGCCGGAAACGCGCCGCAGCAGATTGGCCGTCGTGTCGAGAGCGACGATGCGCCCCTGTTTGAGCATGGCGATGCGCCCGCACAGGCTTTCCGCCTCCTCCAGATAATGCGTCGTCAGCACGATGGTGTGGCCGTCGCGGTTGAGACGGCGCACGAAGCTCCACAGCCCCTGACGCAGTTCGACATCGACGCCGGCGGTCGGCTCGTCGAGGACGATCACCGCCGGGCGGTGCACCAGCGCCTGCGCCGCCAGCACGCGGCGCTTCATGCCGCCGGAGAGCTGGCGCATATTCGTATCCGCCTTCTCGGTCAAATCGAGGTTGTGCAGGATTTCGTCGATCCACGCCGTGTTGTCGCGGATGCCGAAGTAGCCGGACTGGATCTGCAAGGTTTCGCGCACGGTGAAGAACGGATCGAACACCAGTTCCTGCGGCACCACGCCAAGCCGGCGCCGGGCGGCGCGATAGTCGGACACCACGTCATGGCCCATCACCATCAGCCGGCCCGCATCCGGTCGCACCAGACCGGCCAGGGCGGAGATCAGCGTCGTCTTGCCGGCGCCGTTCGGCCCCAGCAGACCGAAGAATTCGCCCTCGGCGATGTCGAGGTCAATGCCGGCCAGCGCCTGAACGCCGCCAAAGCGCTTGGTCACGCCTTCGATGCGTATCGCCGCGGACATATGGGGAAGCGCCGCAAATTACGCCAGCGGCAGAAGTTCAGTCACGCCGTACAGCGCGGCCAGACTAAGCAGATTCCGGGGAGGATTGCTGATGCGGACGACTTTACCCTGACGCTTGGCGGCGCGCGCCCAGCCGAAGACGACCGTCAGGCCGGAGGAATCGACTTCCTGCACCTGGGAGAGATCGAAAACGGTTTCCGACCGCTGGATGAGGGCGCTGCCGGCTTCCAGCATCTCACGCGCCTGACCGAGCGTGAGCGGGCCGGAAACCTCGATACGATCTCCGGCGTCGCGGATCATTTCCTGGCCGTGGAACTGTTTTTGGACTGGAGGGCCTTGATGAGGCCGTCGATGCCGCCGTTGCGGATCTCGGTGGCAAAGCTGGAGCGGTAGCTCGTCACCAGGCTCACGTCGGCCACCGTCACGTCATACACCTTCCAGACATTGCCGCTCTTCTCAAGGCTGTAGTCGAGCTTGATCGGCTGGCGGGCGCCGGGCTGATTGATCTGGGTGCGGACGACGACATCGGTTTCATCCGGCTGCATCTTGAAGGGGCGGAAATCAATCGTCTCGTCCTTGTAAGCGGCAAGGGCGTTCGAGTAAGTGCGCACCAGCAGATCGCGGAACTCGGCTGTCAGCGTCTGCTGCTGCTCGGGCGTGGCCTGGCGCCAGTCCTTGCCGACCGCCAAGGCGGCCATGCGTGAGAAATCGAAATGCGGAAGCACTTTCTGCTCGATCAACTCAACCACGCGCTGGGTGTTGCCAGCCTTGATGTCGTTGTCCTTGCGGATGATATCGAGCACTTCATCGGCAACCGTTTTCACCAGTTCGTCGGGCGCCATTGCGCGCACCGGCTGGACAGCGGCCTGCGGCTGGGCATTGGCAGGCTGGGCCTTGGGCTGAACCTTCGGCTGCGCTTTGGGCTGTGGCTTCGGCTTGGGCGCGGTCTGGGCGAATGCGCCGGACGACAGGAAAACGCCGGCGCCAATCAACAGAAAAACAAGTTTCTTCATGACAACATCAAACAATACGGTCAATCACGGTTAATTTTGCACGGCCACCTTGACGCCGCTTTCGCCGGCAGCGGCAGGCGTGGCAGGGGCGGCATCGCCCGCGTCGCTGGTATCGAGCTTCGGCGGATTGCCGTCATGAATCAGGCTGCGGCGGCGTTGCAGATAGGCGTCGCGGATGTAGCTGTATTTGTCCAGCGCGGCATCCTCGATGATCCTGTCGGCTTTCAGCAGTTCGGCGCGCGTGCTGATGAACCGGGTCACCACGAGGACGTTGCGGGTCGGAATATGATCGACATGGGCAACCGGATCGGTATACACATCGAAAGCCAGGCCGACCGTGTCGCGCGCCGTGCGCGGACCGAACAGCGGCAGAACGACATAAGCGCCGTCCGGAACGCCCCAGCGGCCGAAAGTCTGGCCGACATCCTCATCGTGCTTCTCCATGCCCATCGTGCTGGCGACATCGAGGATGCCGAGGAAGCCGATGGTCGTATTCACCAGAACCCGCCCGACATCGGAAGCGGCATCGGCCGGCTTGCCCTGCAGCAGGTTGTTCACGCCGATCATCAGGTCGCCGATGTTCGAGAAGAAATTGGCCACGCCGGTTTCGACCGGATCGGGCAGCACGGCTTCATAGCCGACGGCGACCGGCCGGATGATGGCCTTGTCCAGCCCGTCGTTGAAGCCGAACATGGCGCGGTTGAAGCCTTCGATCGGATCTTGCGGGTTGCCGCCCGTGGCGCAACCGCCCAACAAGCCGGCGGCCGCGATGGAAAGAATCCATTTGCCAACCTTGATCGTGTTGTTTGTTTTCATGGAGAGGTTTCTTTCCCTTTTCACAATCCGTTTCAGATTAATTGCCGCTCGCCTTGTCGTTTCCTTCGGAAGCCTTGCTAAACAGGAACTGGCCCACCAAGTCTTCCAGCACCATCGCCGATTCCGTCTTCTTGACCGAATCGCCCGGCTTGTACATCTGCTCGTCCCCGCCAACCGCCAGCCCGATGTACTGCTCGCCGAGCAGGCCGGAGGTGCGGATCTTGGCGAACGTGTCGCGGGGAAACTGGTACTGGTTGCCGATATTCATCGTCACCACCGCCTCGTAACGCTCCAGATCCAGACTGATATTGCTGACCCGCCCGACCACGACCCCGGCGCTTTTGACGGGGGCGCGCACTTTCAGGCCCCCGATATTATCAAAACTTGCTTTAAGCACATAGGTTTCCCCGCTGCTGGCGGAAGCCAGATTGCCCACTTTTAGTGCTAAAAACAACAGCGCCGCCAAGCCGATGGCCACGAAAATGCCTACCCACAGGTCTAAAGTCATACGGTTCATTACGCACCTCGGAACATGAGCGCCGTCAGTATAAAGTCGGCGGCAAGAATGGCCAGCGAGGAAGTCACCACCGTGCGCGTCGTCGCGCCGGAAACCCCCTCCGCGGTCGGTTCGGAATCATAACCCTCAAACACGGCGATCCAGGAGACGATGACACCGAACACCACGCTCTTGATGACGCCGTTCACAATGTCCTCGCGGAAATCGACCGACGCCTGCATCTGCGACCAGAAAGAGCCTTCGTCGATGCCGATCAACTGCACGCCGACCAGATAGCCGCCGAAGATACCCATCGCCGAGAACAGCGCCGCCAGCAGCGGCATGGAGATCACGCCCGCCCAGAAGCGCGGCGCCACCACCCGGGCGATCGGGTTTACCGCCATCATTTCCATCGCTGAAAGCTGCTCGGTGGCTTTCATCAGGCCGATTTCGGCGGTAATCGCCGAGCCGGCCCGGCTGGCGAACAGCAAGGCGGCGACCACCGGCCCCAGTTCGCGCACCAGCGAGAGGGCGACCAGGATGCCGAGCGCCTCGGAAGAGCCGTAACGCTGGAGCGTGTCGTAGCCCTGCAAGCCGAGCACCATGCCGACGAACAGGCCCGACACCAGAATGATGATGAGCGACAGCACGCCGGAAAAGTAGATTTCCCGGATGGTCAGGGAAAGGCGGCGGAAGCTGGCGCCGGAATACAGCAGCGTGGCGAAAATGAAACGGCTGGCGAAACCCAGACGCCAGAGGCGTGAGGTCACGCGGCTCCCGAGGCCGCGCAAAACGGCGGCGACGCGATCAAGCATGGGCGGCTCCGTAAATCTGTTCCCGATAGGGCGCCGAAGGATACTGGAACGGCACCGGCCCGTCCATCTCGCCCCAGACGAATTGATGCACGTAAGCCTTGTCCGAGGCGCGGATCTCGTCCGGCGTGCCTTCGGCCACCACCTTGCCGTCGGCCATGAAATAAATGTAATCGACGATTTGCAGGGATTCCTGCACGTCATGGGTGACGATGATCGAACTGCCGCCAAGCGCATCGTTCAGCTTGCGGATCAGTTGGCCGATGATGCCCATCGTGAGGGGGTCGAGGCCGGTGAACGGCTCGTCGTACATCATCAGCAGCGGGTCGAGCGCGATGGCCCGCGCCAGCGCAACGCGGCGCGCCATGCCGCCGGAAAGCTCCGAGGGCATCAGATCCCGCGCCCCGCGCAAGCCGACCGCGTTGAGCTTGAGCAGCACCAGATCGCGGATCATCTCCTCGGACAGATCGGTATGTTCGCGCATCTGGAAAGCCACATTGTCGAAGACGGAGCTATCGGTAAACAGCGCGCCGAACTGGAACAGCATGCCCATCCGCCGCCGCATGGTGTACAAGCCGCCGGCATCCATCGTGTGCACCGGCTGGCCGTCGAAGTAGACTTCCCCCTGCGAAGGCTTCAACTGCCCGCCGATCAGGCGCAGGGTGGTCGTCTTGCCGCAACCGCTCTGGCCCATGATGGCGACCACCTTGCCGCGCGGGATCGTCATGTTGATGCCCGTGAGGATCGGCCGCCGGCCATAGGCGAAGCTCACGTCGCTGATGTTGACCAGCGGCGCGCCCGCCGCCAAGACATTCTTTTCTGCGCTCTCGTCCGCCAAAACGCTATCCCGCGAGTTCCGTTAAAGGTTTTGCATTCTAGCAGAGCCTTCCGCCAGACATGCCTTCTACAAAACCTTGCCCAGCACCTTGGAGCGGCGCTGCCAGTTGTAGAGTTCGCGCTTTTCGCGCGGCAGCGAATCAAGCCCCGCCTCCGCGAAACCGCGCTCGATGAACCAGTGCGCGGTGCGCGTCGTCAGCACGAACAACCGCTTCAGGCCGGCCTTGCGCGCGCGCGCTTCCATGTAGCGCAGGAACTGCTCGCCGTAGCCGGCGCGGCGGTAATCGGGGTTGATGGCGAGACAGGCCAGTTCCGCCGCCCGGTCCTTGCTGAACGGGTAGAGGGCGGCGCAGCCGAGCACGACGCCGTCATGTTCGAGCACGGAGAAGCGGCCGATTTCCCTTTCCAGCCGCTCACGCCCGCGCCGCACCAGCGTGCCGTCGGCTTCGAGCGGCGCGATCAGGCCGACGATGGCGGCCACGTCGTCGATGGTCGCTTCGCGCAGGCGCGCCAGCGGATCGCGCGTCACGACCGTGCCGACGCCCTCGTGAGTGAACAGTTCGAGCAGCAGCCCGCCGTCGGCGTCGCGGTCGACCAGATGGGCGCGCTTGACGCCGGCGCGGGTGGCGCGGACGCAGCACGGCAGATAGAGGCCGAGATCCTCGGTCAGGCGCTTCGGTTTTTTCAGCAACTGCGCGGCCTCGTCGGCGGTGATGGCGTCGATCAGCCGGCCCTGCCGGTCGGTGACGCCGGGCGCGTCGCACAAAAAGATCAGCTTCTCGGCTTGCAAGGCGATGGCGACCGACTCGGCCACCTCCTCCATGCTGAGATTGAAAATCTCGCCCGCCGGCGAAACGCCGATCGGGCTGATGAGGACGACGTTCTGCTGATCGAGATCGGCGCTGATTTCCCCGGCCACGATCTTGCGCACGGCGCCGGTGTATTGGTAGTCGACGCCGTCGACAACGCCAACCGGCTTGGCGGTGATGAAGTTGCCGCCGGTGACGCGCATGTAGGCGCCGGCCATCGGCGTGTTGGGCAGGCCCTGCGAGAGCAGCGCCTCGATTTCCAGCCGCGTCACGCCCATCGCCGACTTGACGCATTCGAGCGCTTCGACATCGGTGACACGCAAGCCCTTGTGGTATTTCGCTTCGAGGCCGCGCCGCGCCAGTTCAGCCTCGATCTGCGGCCGCGCGCCGTGCACCAGCACGAGGCGGATGCCGAGCGCGGCGAGCAGATTGCAGTCCTGCGCCAATGCCTGCGCCAGCGCGCCTTGCGCCACCTCGCCGTCGAAGCCGATGACGAAGGTGCGGCCGCGAAAGGCATGGATGTAGGGCGCGGCCTGGCGGAACCAGGAGACGTACTGCCGTGTGGATTCGGGTGCGGTCATGTCGATGCGCCGGTAGATTCAGGGTATGTGTCAGGGTGCGTGTCAGGGTGCGTGAAAATAACACGGGCATGAAAACATTGCATCCCCATATGCCTCATGCGCCTTCCATATCTTCTGCCGCCCTCTTTGCGCCGCCGCCTCACAGATCGCCGCAGAGCGCGCCCAGCGCCGCCAGCGCGGCAAGGCCGGCGGTTTCGGCGCGCAGGATGCGCGGGCCGAGCGACAACTCGGCAAAGCCCGCCCGCCGCGCCGCCTCCGCCTCCTCCGGCGCGAAACCGCCCTCGGGGCCGATCAGCAGAAGAAAGCGGCGCGCGCCGGCCACATCGCGCAGCCGCTGTCCGCCATGCGGCGACAATTGCAGGCGGCATGCGCCGTCATCCGGCGGCAGACTGCCGAGCCATTGCCGCAGATCGCGCACCGGCGCGATTTGCGGCAGCCGGTTGCGCCCGCACTGCTCGCAGGCTGAAACCGCCACTTGCCGCCAGTGTTCGACGCGGCGCGCGGCGCGCTCGCCGGAGAGCCGCATCACGCTGCGCGCCGCCGCCAAAGGCTGGATGCGCGCCACGCCCAGTTCAACCGCTTTCTGCACCACGAAATCCATCTTGTCGCCGGACGGCAGCGCTTGCGCGAGCGTGAATTCGAGCGGTGATTCGCGTTCCGTTTCATTCTTCACGCCCAGGCGCACGCGCACGCCGGGGCCGGCCTCGATGATGCGGCCAGGATATTCACCGCCGCTGCCATCGAACAGCGTCACGTCGTCGCCGACGCCCAGACGCAGCACGCGCAGCGCGTGATGCGCGGCGGCGGGCGGCAATTCGGCGAAGCCGTCCGGCGGCAGCGGCGGCGGGCAGAAGAAGCGTGAAGTCATCGTGCTATTATTCCGCAGCTTCAGTTTTTTGCCCACCGCAAGTCACTATGGTCAGCCTCACCACCCCCGTTTGCGACTTCGGCTGGCAGGCGCCGGATTTCGATCTGCCCGCCACCGATGGCCGCCGCTATTCATTGGCTTCCGCGCGCGGTTCCAAGGGCCTGCTGGTGATGTTCATCTGCAATCATTGCCCGTATGTGAAAGCGGTGCTTGAGCGCATCATCCGCGATGCGGCGGAATTGAAAACCCTGGGCATCGGCAGCATCGCCATCATGAGCAACGATCCGGTCGATTATCCAGAGGATGCCTGGGAGAACATGGTCAAAGTGGCGCGGCAGATGAACTTCCCCTTTCCCTACGCGCTTGACGAGACGCAGGCGGTGGCGAAAGCGTATGGCGCGGTATGCACGCCGGATTTCTTCGGCTTCAACGCCGATTTGCAATTGCAGTACCGGGGCCGCCTCGATGAATCGCGCAAGGAAACCGCGCCCGCCACGGCGCGGCGCGACTTGTTCGAGGCCATGAAACAGGCGGCGCTGACCGGCAGCGGCCCGCGCGAGCAGATCGCCAGCATGGGCTGCTCGATCAAATGGAAGAACGAATCTTGAATTCCGCTTACTACGAATTGTGCGCCGCCGTCACCCAGGTGGTGCGTGAAGTCGCCGCCCAGATCGTGATGCCGCGCTACCTGCATGTGGTGCGCGAACACAAATCCGACGGCACGATTTTCACCGAAGTCGACATCGCCGCCCAGCAGGCGCTGACGGAGCGGCTGCAACGCCTGCGCCCGCGCCCGGTGATCGGCGAGGAGGAAATGAGCGAGGCGATGCAGCGCCAGCTATGGGACGAGGGCGGCGCCGGGCTGTGGGTGATCGACCCGATCGACGGCACCACCAATTTCGTCGCCGGCGTGCCGTTCTTCGCCATCTCGGTGGCCTATTTCGTCGAAGGCCGCGCCGTCATCGGCGTCGTCTACGATCCGGCGACGCGCGAAATGTTCGCCGCTTCACGCGGCGGCGGCGTCACCATGAACGGCCTCAAGCTGCCGCTGCGTCCGCCGGCGGGCAATCTCGCCGAGTGCGTCGGCGGCGTCGATTTCAAACGCATCCCGAAGCGGCTCGGCGACGAACTCGCCACGCGCCCTCCCTACTACTCGCAGCGCAACTTCGGCTGCAGCACGCTGGAATGGGCTTATGTCGCCGCCGGACGTCTCGACCTACTGCTGCACGGCGGCCAGAAGTTGTGGGACTACGCCGCCGGACGTCTGCTGCTGGAAGAAGCCGGCGGACGCATGTGCACCCTCAAGCACGACGACTTCGACGCCGACGATTTGTGGAAACGCTCGGTCATCGCCGCCGCCGATCCGATGCTTTTTTCTGCTTGGCGCGACTGGATCCGGGCGCGCTGCTGACCTTCTCCGCCTTTTTCCGCGACGGTTTGCCCGGTTGTTTATTTGCACCGCCGTCCTCTTTCAGCGCCTCGTTCAGTCCCCCGCTCTCTTGCAGCAGAAACTGGCGGAACGCCTCCGCCACCGGCAACAGGCGCTTCTCGGCGCGATGCACGACGAACCAGTGGCGCTTGAGCGGCGTGCCGGCGACATCGAGGCGGACGATGTGGTTGGTCGCCAGTTCAAGCACGATGGTGCGTTCGGAAATGAACGAAATACCCATGCCGGCCATCACCGCCTGCTTGATCGTCTCGTTGCTCGTCATCTCCACCGTGCGCCGTGGCACCACGCCGTTTTCGGCCAGGAAACGCTCCATCGCCGCGCGCGTGCCGGAACCCGGCTCGCGCAACAGAAAACTCTCCTCGACCAGCGCCTTCGGCGCGATGCGCTTCGTCGCCGCCAACGGGTGATCCGGCGCGGCGACGAACACCAGCGGATTCTCGGCGAACGGCTCGGACACTGTTTCCAGTTCCTGCGGCGGCCGCCCCATGATGGCGAGGTCGATGTCGTTGTCGACCAGTTGCTGCACGATCTCGCCGCGATTGTGCACGCCGAGGCGCAGTTCGACTTCCGGGTGCATGCGGCGAAAAGCCGTCAGCAGTCGCGGCGCGAAATACTTGGCGGTGGAGACAACGCCGATATTCAGCCGCCCGCCGCGCATCCCTTTCATGGCCAGCAACGCCTCCTCCGCTTCGCGCAGTTGACGGGCGACGAGGCGGGCGTGGCGCGCCAGTTCCTCGCCGGCGGCGGTGAGGAAAACGCGCCGGCCGACTTGCTCGGTGAGCGGCAGACCGGCCGCTTCCTCAAGGCTGCGCACCTGCATCGAAACCGCCGGCTGGGTCAGATGCAGCTCATCGGCGGCGCGCGAGAACGACAAGTGGCGGGCCACCGCTTCAAAGATTTTCAACTGGCGCAGGGTCAGGTGCATGGCGCGTCCCTAACTATAAGGAGTGCTTCGATAATATCATAATAAACATTTAGTTCACCTTATGGATTTTCGGAGATACAGTGCCTTCCGCATCCCGACCCCACACACGACAGCGATACCACCGCGAAACAAGGAGAGCACCATGGATCAATCCGCCCGTTACGCCGATCTGAGCCTCAAGGAGGCCGACCTGATCGCAGGAGGCAAGCACATTCTGTGCGCCTACAAGATGAAGCCCAAGGCTGGCACCGGCTATCTCGA
>JAITMP010000013.1 GCA_031277315.1 Zoogloeaceae bacterium
CCTACCAGGAGGCGGGCGCCGAAATCGCCGCCAGCGCCCAAGACTTGTACCAGCGCGGCGACATCATCTTCAAGGTGCGCCCGCCCACGCCGGCCGAAGCCGGCATGATGAAAGAAGGCGCGACCCTGATCGATTTCATCTGGCCCGCGCAAAACCCCGAACTGATGCAGGCGCTGGCCGCGAAGAAGCTCACCGTGCTGGCCATCGATTGCCTGCCGCGCCAGCTTTCGCGCGCGCAAAAAATGGACGCGCTCACGTCCATGGCCGGCATCAGCGGCTATCGCGCCGTGATCGAGGCCGCCAACGCCTTTGGCCGATTTTTCAACGGCCAGGTCACCGCCGCGGGCAAGGTGCCGCCCGCGCGCGTGTTCATCGCCGGCGCGGGCGTGGCCGGGCTGGCGGCCATCGGCACCGCCGCCAATCTGGGCGCCGTGGTGCGCGCCAACGATACCCGCGCCGAAGTCGCCGATCAGGTCAAGTCGCTGGGCGGCGAATTCGTCAAGGTGGATTACGAAGAAGAAGGCTCGGGCGGCGGCGGCTACGCCAAGGTCATGTCCGAAGGCTTCCAGCAGGCGCAGCGCGACATGTACGCCAAGGAAGCCAGGGACGCCGACATCATCATCACCACCGCGCTGATCCCCGGCAAGCCCGCGCCCAAGCTGATCACCGCCGAAATGGTGCGTAGCATGAAGCCCGGCAGCGTCATCGTGGACATGGCCGCCGAGCAAGGCGGCAATTGCGAGCTGACCGAACCCGGCCGGGCCGCGGTCAAGCATGGCGTCACCCTCATCGGCTACACCGATCTGGCCAGCCGGCTGGCCAAGCAGTCTTCCACGCTTTACGGCAACAATCTGTTGCGCCTGACCGAAGAACTGTGCAAGGCCAAGGACGGCACGATCAACGTCAATATGGAAGACGACGCCATCCGCGGCCTGACGGTCATCAAGCAGGGCGAAGTCACCTGGCCGCCGCCCCCGCTGACGCTGCCCGCGCCGCCGCCGCCCAAGGCGGGGGCCGCGCCGGCGCCCGCCGCCAAGGGCGGGCACGGCCATGGCGGCGGCGGCCCCATGGCGGCCGGCACGCTGGGCATACTGTCGGCCATCTGCGCGGCGCTGTTCTGGCTGATCGGCAGCTACGCGCCGGACGCCTTCCTGGGCCACTTCACGGTGTTCGTGCTGGCTTGCTTCGTGGGCTATATGGTGGTCTGGAACGTCACCGCCTCGCTGCACACGCCGCTGATGAGCGTGACCAACGCCATTTCCAGCATCATCGCCATCGGCGCCCTGATCCAGATCGCGCCGCCGCTATCGGCCGGGGCCGGCGGCCGCCCCTCTGGCCTGATTCTGGGCATGGCGGTCGTGGGGCTGGCGCTGACCGCCATCAATATGTTCGGCGGTTTCGCCGTTACCCGCCGCATGCTGGCGATGTTCAGGAAATAAGCCATGAGCGCCAATCTCGTTACCGCCGCCTATATCGCCGCCACCATCCTGTTCATTCTTAGCCTGGGCGGGCTGGCCAACCCCGAAACCGCGCGCCGCGGCAATACCTACGGCATCATCGGCATGACCATCGCGGTGCTGGCGACCGTGCTCGGTCCGCGCGTCGCCGCCGCCGGCCTGCCCTGGATCATCGCCGCCATGGTGGTGGGCGGCGGGATCGGCCTCTACGCCGCGCGCACCGTGCAGATGACGCAGATGCCGGAACTCGTGGCGCTGATGCACAGTCTGGTCGGCCTTGCCGCCTGTCTGGTCGGCTTCGCCAGCTATGTCGATACCTCGATCGCCTACACCGGCGCCGAGAAAGCCATCCACGAGATCGAAATCTACGTCGGCATTCTGATCGGCGCGGTAACGTTCTCCGGCTCGGTGATCGCCTTCGGCAAGCTCTCCGGCAAGATCGGCGGCAAGCCGATGCTGCTGCCGGGGCGGCACTGGATCAACCTCGCCGGCCTGTTGGTGGTGATCTGGTTTGGCCGCGAATTCATCGCCGCGCCGTCCATCGAGGCCGGTATGACGCCGCTGATCGTGATGACCGTCATCGCGCTGCTGTTCGGCGTCCATATGGTGATGGCCATCGGCGGCGCCGACATGCCGGTGGTGGTGTCGATGCTCAACAGCTACTCTGGCTGGGCGGCGGCGGCCACCGGTTTCATGCTGTCGAACGATCTGCTCATCGTCACCGGCGCGCTGGTCGGATCCAGCGGCGCCATCCTCTCCTACATCATGTGCCGGGCGATGAACCGCAACTTCATCAGCGTCATCGCCGGCGGCTTCGGCACGGGCGGCGGCGCGCCGGCGGCCAAGGCCGGCGAACAGCCGGCGGGCGAGGTGGTCGCGGTGAGCGCCGCCGAGGTCGCTGAACTGCTGCGCGACGCCAAGAACGTCATCATCGTGCCGGGCTACGGCATGGCCGTGGCGCAGGCCCAGCACACGGTGTACGAAATCACCAAATACCTGCGCGAGAAAGGCGTGAACGTGCGCTTCGGCATCCATCCGGTGGCGGGGCGCATGCCTGGCCACATGAACGTGCTGCTGGCCGAAGCCAAGGTGCCTTACGACATCGTGCTGGAAATGGACGAGATCAACGAGGACTTCCCCGATACCGACGTCGCCATGGTGATCGGCGCCAACGACATCGTGAACCCGGCGGCGCAGGACGACCCGGCCAGCCCCATCGCCGGTATGCCGGTGCTGGAAGTGTGGAAAGCGAAGACCCCCATCGTCATGAAGCGCAGCATGGCTTCCGGCTATGCTGGTGTTGACAACCCGCTCTTCTACAAGGAAAACAACCGCATGCTGTTCGGCGACGCCAAAAAGATGCTCGACGAAGTATTGGCGGCGCTGAAAAGCTGATTCCACTTCGGATGCTTCGGGCATGCCGCCCGAAGCATCCGCGCTTCAAGGTAATGCTCTCGCCGGGATTCCCGGCATGATCGTGCTTGGCGGACGATCAGTTCAGTACCTCAAGGAACATTTCATCGCCACTTCAAAGGCGGCGGAATCAGTCTTGGCCTGGTTCTCGATTGCTTCCGCCTTCGCCATCAAGTCAGAGGCTCTGGCATAGACGGGGTTCCCCTCAGCGTCCAGTTCGCCGGTCGGGATCAAGGCATCGGGATTGCGGGCGGAGATGTCGAGTGCCGCCGCTTGCTCGGGCGTATCGGCTTTGAGGCTTGGGGTTTCTTGAACGGGTTGCGCCGGTTCTTCCCGGCCAAATAGCCGGGAGACGGCATCGACTACTTGTTCAACAAGCGTCGGAGGGGCTTGCTCTACGCTGCCTTCGCTTCCTGTTCCGCTTTGGCGAGGCTGGCCTTGCGGGCGGCTTCCACTATCCTCCGCACCAAGGGAGATAGCGTCTCGTCTGGAAGCACGGTAAATCCGCTCGGGGATTTTCCCGGCAGTGTAGGCGTCGTCGAAGGCGCTGGACGCTTCATTCCGAAGATGATTCGCGTTTGTGCGAAGGGGTGATTCGGCGGAAGCTCCCGCCCCGTTTCCCGATGATCTATCACTGGCATAACCGTATTCCTCTTTGCTTGGAAACCAAGCATGTCTATTATCGACATCAATAGCGTACTCCCCACCAAGAATCCGGTCAATCCTGCGAGCAACTTCACCAGCGTCCAGTTTGGAATAATTCAGAATCGCCATCTGTCCATTGACAGTGGTATGTCCGCTGATGATCTTCTCGCCGCCTTCTTCAAGTGTGCGCAGCCTGTCGTAGATGCTTCGTACAAAGTCAATGTCGCCTCGCGGTCGGCTGTTTTCTTCCGTCAAACGCGCGTTTGACGAGGCCGGGAAGCGAATATCCCGTCAAACATTGATGTTTATCATTTTTTCTATCCTGCGGTAATCTCATGATTCGCCACATTAATTGCTTGGCTTCAAACAGAGACGGCGCTTCCAGTCTCACCCCAATCCGAGTCCGGATTGACCAAGGATGACCTGATTTTTTACGGGAGGGGCATCATGTTTGATTTTTTATTCAGAAAAAAGAAACGGGCTGTTCCCGGCCTCACATATGCGGCAACGCCTTCTGTGCATGCGCTTCTGTCCCCCTCCGAGCCGGCCAAGTTGGGCAGGGCTGCGCCGGGCACGCAGATACGCTATGACCCCAAACTGGTTGTCCAGCTCAAACATGAGCATCAGGCGCTTTTGAATCTTTTCGTGGCGACCCAGTCGGCTTTCATGGAGGAGGATTTGCATGCGGTGGTGGCGCATCTCGAAGCGTTCCGGATTGCGATCCAGTCGCATCTGCTGAAAGAGAGCGTGCGCCTGTACATCTACCTCGAACACCAATTGGCCGGGGATGAAACGAGCTACCAGATGGTTCACGACTTCCGCTACGAAATGGACGGCATCGGCAAGGCCGTGACCGGTTTTCTGACCAAGTACAAGAATCTCGACACCGACATCAATCTCGTCGCCTCGTTCGGGCCGGATCTCGACGCGGTGGGCAAGGTATTGGTCAGCCGCATCCAGCGGGAAGAGGCGACGCTCTACCCGCTTTACGCGCCGGGGTATTGACGGTTCAGGGGTTTGCGGGGCGGGAGCGGCCGACGCCGATCGGCGGCGGGGCGAGATTGACGATGCGCGAGAAAAGCGTGCGGAATTCGTGATCCTGCTCGGCGCCGAAACGCGGATCGCCGTTTTCGCCGAAGGCTTTCGCAATTTCGGCCCAGTCTTGCGGTTGCAGGTGCTGCTTGGCGAGCGGAAGGAGGACGTTTTCTTCCAGCGCCATGTGGATGGCGATCTCGTTGGCAAAATTCTCCGCCGCCGCCATGAAGTCCTCGCGCCCGCCCGGCGCGGCAGCCTGATAGCGCCCCAGCGCCGTTTCCAGCCATTTGATGTGCTCGATGCCGGTGTGGTGCTGCTCTTCGAGTTGGAGAATCGTTTTGTCGGCTTCGCGCGTGCGCAGCTTGAGGAGGCGGAACAGATAGGCTTCTTCCTTCGGGTGATGCAGCTTCTGCGGGAAGGTGTGGACGTAGTAGAGCATCGACCACAGCAGCCGGCTATCGGGTTCGCTGCCTTTCTCACGCATCTCGTGCACGAGAAAGCGCAGACCGTGCGTGATGGCGGCCATCGAGCGGTGCTCGTCAAGAATGATGGTGAGGGCCGTATTCAGCATGTTCCGTTCCTTATCGGTAAACCAGTACGGGTATCTTGGAGTGGGTCAGTACCTTTTGCGTTTCCGAGCCGAGCAGCAGGCCGGACAAGCCGCGCCTGCCGTGCGAAGCCATGAAAATCAGATCGCAGCCGTTGTCGATGGCGGCGTTGATGATCGACTCATAGGGCGCGTCGCTGTCGGATGAAACGGCGGTGCAGGTTACGCCGGCGTCGGCTGCCAGCGTCCGGGCGGCGGCGAGCACTTCCTCGGTCTGCTTTTGCGCCATTTCGGCGAATTTCTCCGGCGTGATCGGATCAATCAGCGCGCCTTCGCCGTAAAAGGCCACCGGATAGCCCGGTCTGGCGTAGAAAAACACGATTTTGGCGCCTGTTTCGCGCGCGAAACTGACCGCTTTTTTGGCGGCCTCGGTCGAGAGCGTCGAGCCGTCGGTGGGAACGAGGATATGTTTGAACATAAAACCCTCCATGAGTAATCATCACATTATAAGATATAACAAGCGCGGCGGCCCGATCAGTTGAAGCGGATCAAGCATGAGAAATCACTCATGCGAGGTCGAACAAAATGTTACATTCATCATGCTGCAGCCTTCGCTAGTTCTTGACAACCGTCAAGGCTGCTTTAGATGTCAAGCGAAGACAATCGCGGCTCGGAAAAAAGACACGAGGAGACACAAGGAATGAGCGGCATCACCCAGGCGTTGAATAATCATCACAAGCTGTGCGACGACAATTTTGCCGATGCGGAAGAGGCTGCCCACAAGGGCGACTGGACAGCGTGCGCGGCAACCTACGGCAAGTTTCGTGATGCCATGCTGACGCACTTCGGCGTCGAGGAAGACATTCTGTTTCCCGCTTTCGAGAGCAATACCGGCATGACCGGCGGGCCGACGCAGGTGATGCGCGGCGAGCACGTCCAGATGCGCGATCTGTTGCAGCAGATGGATGCCGCCCTCGGGCGGAAAGATGCCGACGGCTTCGGCGGCGCGGCGGAAACCCTGCTCGTCATGATGCAGCAGCACAACATGAAAGAGGAAAATATCCTCTATCCGATGTGCGATCAGGCGCTCGGCGAGGATGGCGAACTGGCTTCGCGCATCGCGGCCGGCCTGAATGCCTGAGGAAGCCGGCATGGTTGGGGAACGGATTATTGATGGCCGCGGGATGGTGCCGCCCGAGCCGATGGAATTGACGCTTGCCGCGCTGGATACCCTTCCGGACGGCGAGGAATTGCTGCTGCTGCTCTACTGCGAGCCGCGCCCGCTCTACGGCCTTCTCGCGCAAAACGGCTACGCCCACCATTCGCATACCCGGCCCGACGGCACCGTCGAAGTCCACATCAAGAAAGCCTGAGATGCAGCCGGGCCTGTCCTTTGAACAGGCGCCGCCTATCTCGGTGCCCTTCCGTTTCTTCCTCACCGCGCCGGTCTTCGGCATCGCCGCCGGCCTGCTGTTGTTGTGGCAGGGGCCGGAGGCGCTGATCTCGCGCTGGACTTCGACGGCTTTGGCGCTGACCCATCTGCTGGCGGTCGGCTTCATGCTGCAAGCGATGTGCGGCGCGCTGCTGCAAATGCTGCCGGTGGCGGCGGGCGCCAACATCTGGCAGCCGCGGCGCGTCACCCACCTCACCCACGCCGGTCTTACCATCGGCACGCTGCTGCTGGTGGCCGGCTTTCTCGACGGACAGCCGCTGCTGTTCCAGATCGCCGTGCCTTTCATGACGGTGTCGTTGGGCGCTTTCGCGCTGATCGTGCTCATCGCGCTGTTTCGCACGCCGGCGCAGGGACCGACCATCATCGCCTTGCGCATCGCCGTATTCGGGCTGATCGTCACGATCAGTCTGGGCGCGACGCTGGCGGCGACATTCGGCTGGCAACTGGCGCTGCCGCTGATCGAACTGACCCATGTGCATGCCGCCTGGGGCCTGGGCGGCTGGGGCCTGCTGCTGCTGGCCGGCGTCGCCTATCTGGTGGTGCCGATGTTCCAGTTGACGCCGCCTTATCCGGTCTGGCTGACGCGCAGTTTTTCGGTGGCGCTGTTTTTCCTGTTGACGGCCTGGTCGATCACCTGGCTGCCGCTGGAGCGGCCCGCCGGCGTGCAAGCGGCGCTGGCGTGCGCCGCCGCGCTGCTGGTCGTGATTTTTCCCGCCGTCACGTTGCGCTTGCAGGGGCAGCGCCGGCGCAAAATAACCGAGCCGACGCTGCTGTTCTGGCGCGTGGCGATGATCTGCTTCATCGCCGCCGTGCTGGTTGTGATCGCGCAGCAACTGATTGCCGCCGTGGATGCGTATGACGGCCTGCCGTTCCTGCTCGGCGCGCTGCTGATGGTGGGCGTGTTCATGCCGGTCATCAGCGGCATGCTTTACAAGATCGTGCCGTTTCTCAACTGGCTGCATTTGCAGCGGATCGGCAAGCCCGGACTGGTGGTGCCGAACATGCGCCAGATGATCGCCGAGCCGCGCATGATGATGCAGTTCCGTTTGCATCTGGCGGCGCTGGTTCTGCTGCTCGGCGCGACGCTGTGGACGCCGCTGGTGTATCCCGGCGGCCTGGCCCTAATTGCTTCCTGCGTCTGGCTGGAGTGGAATCTGATCGTCGGCGCGCGCAATTTCGCCCGCTTCAGCCGCGAGCTGGAGACGCGGCTTGCCGCTGAACAGGCTGCCGCCTGATCGGCGGCTTGTTCAGTTTCCGCTCAGGGTTCATATTCGCGCAGCCGCTTCACGCCGTGCACCGTGACATGCTTGCCGTGCACGGAGATCAGCTTGGCGACGGTGAGATCGTGGAAGATGCGCGAGAGGGTTTCCGGCGTCAGGTTGAGCCGGGAAGCGATGACCTGCTTGCTGGTCGGCAGGTCGATTTCGACATCGCGCCCGTCGTGGTCGCCGTTGCCGCTGCGTTGCAGGAGAAAGCCGATGACGCGCTGGGCGCTCGAACGCAGGGAATATGATTCGACGTCGCGGATCAGGCCGTGCAGGCGCAGGGACAAGCCGGCCAGCATGCGGCGGGCGAAAGAGTTGTCGTTTTCGAGCATCTCGAAAACGGCTTGGCGGGCGATGTGCAGCAGCAGGGAATCGGCGAGCGATTCGGCGAAGACGGGGTAGGGACGGTCGGTGAACATCACCGCCTCGCCGAAACTTTGCTGCGGGCCGAGTATCTCGACGACCTTTTCGTTGCCGGACGCCGAGGGAAAAGCGAGTTTGATCTGGCCGTAGGCGATGGCGTAAAAGCCGCGCGGCGGATCGCCTTTCTGAAACAGCATCTCGCCCTTGTGCAAGCGCTTCTCGCGCGTCTGCGCGGCGAGATTGTCGATTTGTTCCTGGCTTAACGCCTGGAACAGCGGAATTCTGCGGAGTATTTGAGCGATGTCGAGTTTGTCGTTATGCATTGCAAGACCTTGGCCAACTCTGTTTTGGGGACGGCACTTAAAACATACCACGGAATGCTTGTCCGGGGCGAATGAGCGCGCTGTCCGATGAAGCCGACTTTGCCGCCCTTATTCCATGCTCCGCACAGGGTTATGTTTTTTGCCGGCGCGACGCAAGGCGTGCTGGCCATGCTGTGGTGGCTCGCCGATCTGGCCGCGCGTTACGGCGCGTTGTGGCCTGCGCCGGCCTGGCCGTTGCCCGCGCTGTGGCTGCATGCCGTTCTGATGAGCTATGGATTTTTTCCATTTTTCATTTTCGGTTTCATCATGACCGCTGGGCCGCGCTGGCAGGCGGCGGCGCCGATCGGCGCCAAATCTTATCTCGCCGCCGCCATTCTGATGGGCATCGGCTGGCTCGGTTTTTACGTTGCGCTATGGCAATCAATGCTGCTGTTGCCGGCGTTGCTGCTCGCTGTTGCCGGCTGGTGCACCGGCCTGCCGGCGCTGTGGCGCGTGATGCGCACACGGAGCAACGAGCAAACGCATATCGTCGCCGTGGTCGGCGGGCTGACATGCGGCGCGCTGCTGCTGGCGGCCTTCGCCGGTTTCGCCGCCGGCGGGCCGGTCTGGCTGGCGCAACTGGCGGTGAAGGGTGGCGTGTGGTTCTTCCTGCTGCCGGTGTTTACGGCGCTTTGTCACCGTATGGTGCCGTTCTTTTCCAGCGCGGTGATTCCGCAATACCGCATCGTGCGCCCGCTTCGGCTGCTGCACCTGCTGCTGGCTTGTTATGTCGTTCACGGCGTGCTGGAGACAGCCGGGCTGCCGCAATGGACCTGGCTTGCCGATCTGCCGGCGGCACTGGCGGCCGGCTGGCTTTCCTTCGCCTGGCAGTTGCGCCGCTGTCTCGCCGTGCGTCTGTTGGGTGTGCTGCATATCGCTTTCGCTTGGCTGGGGCCGAGTCTGGCGCTGTACGCGGTGAGCAGCCTGATGCAGTTGGCGGGGGCGGGATCGCTCGGTCTGGCGCCGCTGCATGCGCTCACGCTCGGCTTCTTCGCTTCCGCCGTGATCGGCATGGTGACACGGGTGACGCTCGGGCATTCGGGCCGGCCGCTCGCGGCCGACGCCATTGTCTGGCGCATTTTCTGGACGGTGCAGGGCGTAGCCGCGCTGCGCGTTGTCGCCGAGTTCACGCATCTGACGGGCTTTGCCAACCTGTATCTGTGGGCGGCGCTCGGCTGGCTGGCGGCTTTCGGCGTCTGGTATGCCCGCTTCGCGCCGGTCTACCTCAAGCCGCGGCCGGACGGCCAGCCCGGATAATGCTGTCGCCATGAGCTATCTGCTGCTCAAACATCTGCACATCACCTTCGTGGTCGTGTCGGTCACCGGCTTTTTTCTGCGCGGCGTCTGGATGCTGACGGATTCGCCGCTGCTCGACCGGCGCTGGGTGAAAGTGGTGCCGCACGTCAACGACACCTTGCTGCTGGTCGCCGCCATCGGCTTGTCGGTCACGCTGCGGCAATACCCTTTCGTGCACGCTTGGCTGACAGCGAAGGTGCTGGGTTTGCTGGCGTACATTCTTTTCGGCCTGTTCGCCCTGCGGCGCGGCCCCGGCAAGGCGGCGCGGACGGGCTTCTGGCTGGCGTCGCTGGCGAGCTTCGGCTACATCGTTTCGGTGGCGCTGACGAAGGATCCGCGCGGTTTCCTCCTCTGGCTGCAATAGCCCTGGCGAAGACGTGGACTTCAGGCTTGTCTGGCGGGCGATTCCGTTTTATTGTGTTCCTCTTTTATCAGCCGGCCGCCTTGCGCCTGTATCATCTTCCCCATGAATGCGATTTTTCAGGAACTGGTTTTCGATCCCGAACTGATCCGCCGGTTCGATGTGAACGGCCCCCGTTACACCTCCTATCCGACGGCTGACCGTTTCACGGAGGCGTTCGACGCCGAGGCGTACCGCCGCTGGCTCGGCCAGCGCGCGACCGGCGCCCGCCGCCCGCTTTCCCTCTACGTGCACATCCCGTTCTGCAACACCATCTGCTACTACTGCGCCTGCAACAAGATCATCACCAAGGATCACGGGCGCTCGGCGAAATACCTGAAATATCTCGACAAGGAACTGGCGCTGCAATCGGGCTGCCTGACGGGCGATCATGACGTGGTGCAATTGCACTGGGGCGGCGGCACGCCGACGTTCCTCTCGCATGACGAGATGCGGCAGTTGATGGCCTCGATCCGCCGTCATTTCCGGCTGCTGCCGGACGGCGAATATTCGATCGAGGTCGATCCGCGCAAGGTCGACGAAGCCACGGTGGCCCTGCTCGGCGAACTCGGTTTCAACCGCATGAGCCTGGGCGTGCAGGATTTCGATGACGCCGTGCAGCGAGCGGTGAACCGCGTGCAGACCATCGAGGAGACGGAAACCGTGCTGCGGGCGGCGCGCGCCAACGGCTTCACCTCGATTTCGGTCGATCTCATCTACGGTCTGCCGAAGCAGAACGCCATCAGTTTCAACCGCACGCTGGAAGAAGTGCTGCGCCTCTCGCCCGACCGGCTCTCGATCTACAACTACGCGCACCTGCCGAGCCTGTTCAAGCCGCAGCGGCGCATCGCCGAAGCCGAACTGCCGAGCGCCGACGCCAAGCTGCACATTCTCCAGCTTGCCATCCGGCGGCTGACCGAAGCCGGCTACGTGTACATCGGCATGGATCACTTCGCCAAGCCGGACGACGAACTCGCCGTCGCCCAGCGGCAGAGCCGGCTGCACCGCAACTTTCAGGGTTATTCCACTCACGCCGAATGCGACATGATGTCGTTCGGCATTTCCTCCATCAGCAAGGTCGGGCCGACCTACGCCCAGAACGTCAAGACGCTCGACGAATATTACGACTGCCTCGACGCGGACAAGCTGCCGGTCTATCGCGGCATCGAACTGACGCCGGACGATCTTCTGCGCCGCGCCATCATTCAGGACTTGATGTGCCACTTCGAGTTGTCGACCGAGGCGCTGGAAGTCGCGCACCTGATCGACTTCCAGCGCTATTTCGCCGCCGAGATCGCCGACCTGCGCGAGATGGAAAAGGGCGGGCTGCTGACCCTGGAGGAGAAATGGATCCGGGTGCAGCCGCGCGGCCGCATGCTGGTGCGCGTCATCGCCATGGTGTTCGACCGCTACCTGCGCGCCGCCCGCCAGCAGGCGCGCTACTCGAAAGTCATTTGACGCGCCCTGCGCGTCCGCGCCACATTGCCTGATACCGGTTATATCGCCGTTTTTCTCGTCGGCTTGCTCGGCGGCGCGCACTGCATGGCGATGTGCGGCGGCATCGTCGGCGCGCTGACAATGCAAACGCCCGGCGGCGCAGGGCCAGCAGGGCCAGCAGGGAGAAGTGGCTGGAAACAGTGGCCGCTGCACCTCGCCTACAACCTTGGCCGCATTTCCAGTTACGCCTTCGCCGGAGCGGTGCTGGGCGCGGTCGGCAGCGCTGGGCTGCTGTTCGAGGACGCGCTGCCGGTGCAGCTCACGCTCTACGTGCTGGCGAACCTGATGCTGGTGGCGCTCGGCTTGTATCTGCTCGGCCTGCCGCACGGGCTGACTTTCCTTGAGCGCGGCGGCCAGAAAATATGGGCGCGGATCCAGCCGCTGACGCGCCGCTTTCTGCCCGCCACCACCGTTTCGCGCGCGCTGCCGCTCGGTCTGCTGTGGGGCTTTCTGCCGTGCGGCATGGTCTATTCGGTGCTCGCCGCGACGCTGCTTACCGGCAGCGCCGCGCGCGGCGCGGGGCTGATGCTGGCTTTCGGGCTGGGCACGCTGCCCAATCTGCTGCTGGCGGGCTTTCTGCTCGGACGCTTCCGCGATATCGTGCGCGCGTCCTGGGTGCGGCAAGCGTCCGGCCTGCTGGTGCTGGGCTTCGGCGTCTGGGGGCTGTTCAACGCCACCTCCCTCGGTGGCCGGCTCTGGCAGGGCATCGTCTGCGCCGTCTAAACAATAAGCAGAATTGCCATATGAATACACCCGCGCATACTCTTGCCGCCGCGCCCGCATCACGCCAGACGGTTGATCTGCCCATCGAGGGCATGACCTGCGCCGCTTGCGCGGCCCGCATCGAACGGCAGCTTAACAAGCTGCCCGGCGTGTCGGCGGCGGTGAACTTCGCCAGCGAGCGCGCCCATGTCGCCTTCGATGCCGGCGCCGTCAGCGGGCCGCAACTCGTCGACGTCATCCGGAAAACCGGCTTCAAGGTGCCGCCGCAATCGCTCGATCTGGCGATCTCCGGCATGACCTGCGCCGCCTGCGCCGCGCGCGTCGAGACGGTGCTGAACAAGCTGCCGGGCGTCGAAGCGGGCGTGAATTTCGCCAGCGAGAAAGCCCATGTCCGCTATGTGCCGGGGCAGACCGACGCGGCGGCGCTGATCGCCGCCGTGCGCCGCGCCGGTTATGACGCGCGCGAATCGAGCGCCGATACCCGCGCCGCTGAAAAGGCGCGCAAGGCCGCCGCCTGGCGCGCCGAATCGCGGCGCTTCTGGATCGCCGTCGCGCTCACCTTGCCGCTGCTGGCGCAGATGGGCGCGATGTTCTCCGGCGGGCATGAAAACGAACTGCCGCGCTGGCTGCAATTCGCGCTCGCCACGCCGGTGCAGTTCTGGATCGGCTGGCGCTTTTACGTCGGCGCGTATAACGCGCTGCGCGGCGGCAGCGGCAATATGGATGTGCTGGTCGCGCTTGGCACGTCAATGGCCTGGGCCTTCAGCGCCGTGGTGACGCTGGCCGGCCTGCATCAGCATCATGTTTATTTCGAGGCTTCCGCCGCCGTCATCACGCTGGTGCTGATGGGCAAGCTGCTGGAAGCGCGCGCCAAGGCGCGCACCTCCGCCGCCATCGAGGCGTTGATCCGCTTGCAGCCGCAGACGGCGCATGTGCTGCGCGGAGGCGAGTTGACGGCGGTGCCGGTCGACAGCATCAATCCCGGCGACATTTTCGTCGTGCGGCCGGGCGAGAGTGTGCCGGTCGATGGCGAGGTGACGGAGGGCGGCGGCAGCGTGAACGAGGCCGCGCTGACCGGCGAGAGCATGCCGGTGGCGAAGCGGCCCGGCGACAAGGTGTTCGCCGCCACGGTGAACGGCGAAGGCTTGATCCATTGCCGCGCCACCGGCGTCGGCAGCCATACGCTGCTTGCCGGCATCATCCGCATGGTCGAACAGGCGCAAGGATCGAAAGCGCCGGTGCAGCGTCTGGCCGACCGCATCTCGGCGATTTTCGTGCCAGTGGTGACGGCCATCGCGCTCCTCACCTTCGCCGGCTGGTGGTTTTTCGCTGGCGATTTCACGCAGGCGCTGGTGAACGCCGTCGCCGTGCTGGTGATCGCCTGTCCCTGCGCGCTGGGTCTGGCGACGCCGACCGCCATCATGGTCGGCACCGGGCGCGGCGCCGCCGCCGGCATTCTGGTCAGAAACGCTGAGGCGCTGGAACTGGCGAAAGGCGTCGAAGTGCTGGCGGTCGATAAAACCGGCACGCTGACTTCCGGCCAGCCGGCGGTGACGGACATCGTGCCCGCTGCCGGCGGCGACGCGGCGCAATTGCTGCGTGTCGCGGCGAGTCTCGAACAAGGCGCGACGCATCCGCTCGCCGAAGCCATCGTTGCGCGGGCGCGCGCGGACGGCATCGCGCTGACGCATCCGGCAGAGTTGCGCGCTGTGGCGGGCAAGGGGCTGACGGCGGCGCTCGACGGCGTGGACTACGCGCTTGGCTCACCAGCCTATCTCGCCGAATGCGGCGTGGCCGTGCCGGAAGACATGCTGACGCCGCTGGCCGGCGCCGGCAAGAGCGTGGTCGGCGTCGGCGAAGCAAGGAGTAGTCAGGCGGACGCCGCCGCCAGTGGCCGTCTGCTCGGACTGATCGGCGTTGCCGACCGCCTGCGGCCAACTTCGCCCGCCGCCATCGCGCGGCTAAAAACGCAGGGCGTCGAGGTTGTCATGCTCACTGGCGACAACGCCGCCACGGCGGCGGCCATCGCGCGCGAATCCGGCATCGAACGTTTTGAGGCCGGAGTGCTGCCGGGCGACAAGGCCGCCGCCCTCGTCCGGCTGAAGGCGGACGGCAAGCGCGTCGGCATGGTCGGCGACGGCATCAATGACGCTCCGGCGCTGGCCGCCGCCGACGTTTCCTTCGCCATCGGCGGCGGCGCCGACGCGGCGCTGGAAGCCGCCGACGTGACGCTGATGCGCAGCGACCTGCTGTCGGTCGCCGACGCCATCGACCTTTCCCGCGCCACGCTGGCGAAGATCCGCCAGAACCTTTTCTTCGCCTTTATTTACAACGCGCTTGGCATTCCGCTGGCGGCAATCGGCATGCTCAACCCGGTCATCGCCGGCGCCGCCATGGCGCTCAGTTCCGTCTCGGTGGTCAGCAACTCCCTGCTGCTGCGGCGCTGGAAACCGGGCGGGCGCGAGGCGTGATTTCGTATTGTTCGGCGCGGCTGGGCAGCCAGAAAAGATTTGGTTAGTATCCTGACTTGTCTGGTCAGACCTGTTTTCGCAAGAGCATTGAAGGCGTAGCCGATGCCGCGTTCCGCCGCGCGCTGCCGGTGATTGACGGCTTGCTGGCGGCCACCGCCTTGCAGTACAACCTGACGCTGGTGACGCGCAACGTCAAGGATTTCGCCGGGCTGGACGTGCAGGTGGTCAACCCTTGGCAAGCGTGAGCGTCAATCACGAATCAAACTGAAAGGAAACGAAATGGAAACCGCTATCCTCAAGGTCGAAGGCATGTCCTGCGGCGGCTGCGTGAAAAGCGTGACCGGCGTGCTCGGCGCGCTGCCCGGCGTGGCGAAGGCCGACGTGTCGCTCGAAGAGAAATGCGCCCGCGTCACGTTCGAGCCGGGCCGCGTCACGCGCGAAGACATGCGGCGCGCCATCATCGACGCGGGCTTCGAGGCAGAGTGAGCTTTTCCGCCCATCCGCTCTGGCTGGCCGGCTTTCGCCCTTTTTTCGCGCTGGCTTGCCTGTCCGGCATCGTGCTGCCGGCGCTCTGGGTGCTGATGTTCGCCGGCCGGGTCGAGATGCCGGCGGCGATGCATCCCGGCATGCAATGGCATGCGCATGAAATGTTTTTCGGCTTCGGCTGGGCAATGCTCGGCGGCTTCCTGCTCACGGCGAGCAAAAACTGGGTGAAGATTCGCGGCTACCACGGCGCCGCGTTGATATTCCTCGTCGCCGCCTGGTTCTTCGAGCGCCTTGGCATGGTGTGCGGCGGCGTCTGGCCGCAGCCGCTGTTTTTGCTCTCGAACCAGTTGTTTCTGGTGACGATCGTGGCGATGCTGCTGTGGACCCTGTTGCGGCATCGCAGCGCCGACAGCTACCGGCGCGACAATATTTTTTTCCTCATCCTGCTGCCGCTGTTTCCGCTCGCCAAGTTCCTGCTGCTCGACGGACAGTGGAACAAAGCCGGCGAGATGATGGCGCTGGGTTTGTTCCGCCTCGCTTTTCTCATCATGCTCGAACGCACGCTGACGGAATTCATGCGCGGCGTCTTCAAGGCTGAAATCCTGCGCCACCCGCTGCTCGACGGCGCGATCAAGACGCTGGCGCTGGCGCTCGTCTTCACCGGCTTTCTGCCGCCTTCCGCCGTCGCCGCGCTGGCCCTTGCGCTGGCGCTGCTGCTGCTCGTCCGTTTTGCTTTCTGGAAACCGGGGCTGGCGTTTACCCGCATCGACATCGGCATCATGTATGTGTGCTATCTCGCCATCGCCGGCCAGTTGCTGGCGCTGGCCTTCGAGCAGACGGCGCAAACGGTCTGGGTCGGCGGCGTCACGACACATCTGTTCACGTTCGGCGCGATGGGCCTGATCGCGCCGGCCATGATCGTGCGCATCTCGAAAGGCCACACTGGGCGCAAAGTGACGTTCGATGCCGGCGACAAGGCCGTGCTGTGGCTCATGATCGCGGCGCTGGCGCTGCGCGTGCTGGCGCCGCAATTTGCGCCCGGCGCGTATCTCGTCTGGCTCGGCCTCGCCGCGGCGGCTTGGGCGGCGGCGTTCGCCATTCTCGTCTGGCGCGTCGTTCCCTTCCTGTCGCAGCCGAGAATCGACGGCCGCGAACATTGACGGCCGCCGTTGTTTCCGTTGTCGCCGTTGTTTCCGGGACGCTTATTCTTCCAGCATGCTGCGCAACATCCACGCCGTCTTTTCGTGCACTTCGAGGCGCTGGGTGAGCAAGTCCGCCGTCGGCTGATCGTCGGCCTTGCTGACGAGCGGGAAGATTTCGCGGGCCGTGCGCGCGGTGGCCTCCTGCGCGGCGACCAGCAGGCGGAGCATGTCGGTTGCCTTCGGCACGCCGTCCGCTTCCTTGATCGAAGTATGCCGGGCAAATTCCTTGTAGGTGCCGGGGGCGGGGAAGCCGAGGGCGCGGATGCGCTCGGCGATGATGTCGAGCGCGTTCCACTGCTCGGTGTATTGCTGCATGAACATCAGGTGCAGCGTGTTGAACATCGGCCCTGTCACGTTCCAGTGAAAATTGTGCGTCATCAGGTAAAGGGTGTAACTGTCGGCCAGCAGGCGCGACAGCCCTTTGGCGATTTTTCCACGGTCGCCGGCGGAAATGCCGATGTCAATGGCGGGGGCGGCGTTTTTCTTCGCTTTCATGATGACTCCTGTTTGATTGGACACGAACGCGATGTTCTCTTGATTGACGCCGCTTGTCCAGATTCCGGATCATGGCGGCGGTCGGCTTTTGCGGCAGACCGCCGCGCGGGTAGAATGGGGCGATGAATTACTGTAGCCATTGCGGCGCTCCGGTCAGCTTGAAGATTCCCGCCGGCGATACCTTGCCGCGCCATGTCTGTGACCGCTGCGGTCTTATCCATTACACGAACCCGAAGCTGGTGGTCGGCGCCATTCCCGAATGGGGGGACAGAATCCTGCTCTGCCGTCGCGCCATCGCGCCGCGCCTCGGTTTGTGGACGCTGCCGGCGGGCTTCATGGAGAACGCGGAAACCACTGCCGAGGCGGCGGCGCGGGAAACGCTGGAGGAAGCCTGCGCGCGGGTGGACATCGGCGCGCTGTTCACTTTCATCAACGTGCCGCACATCAATCAGGTGCACATCTTCTACCGGGCGCGGTTGCGCGATCCCGATTTCGCGCCGGGGCCGGAGTCGCTCGAAGTGGGGCTGTTCGAGGAAGCGGCGGTGCCTTGGCAGGAAATCGCTTTCCGCACGGTCGGCCTCACCCTGCGGCATTATTTCGAGGATCGCAAGGCCGGACAGTACGGCTTTTACACCCACGACCTGACCGAGCCGCCGAATACACCGCCAAACACGCCGCCAAGCGAGCCATCAAGCGAGCCGCCGAAATAAGGCGCGGCTTATTCTCCGTCGGTCAGATCGAAGGTCACCGGTAGGCGCACGGCGAAAGTCTGGCCGCGCAGAACCTGCGGCAATGCGGTGGCCGCCGCCGCGCGCGACATCATCGTCAGCGCCTCTTGATCGAGAATTTCGTGGCCGCTCGAACGCGCCAGCAGGATGTGCGGCGGGCGGCCCTGAGGCGAAATGTCGATCTGGATTTCCGCCGTGCCTGCCCAGCCGCGCTCGCGCGCCAGCGGCGGATAGTGGCGATGGTTGCGCGCCGCCCGCGCCAGACCGACGCGGTAATCACGAATCCCGTCGGCATCCGGCCCGGCGGCGGCTTCCGTTGCCAGCGGATGTCCGCCGGCAACGGCGGATGCCGTCTCGGCGCGGCCGGCGGGCGGGGCCGCGCTGGCGCTGATGGCGCTGGTCGAAGTCACGGCCGGGATGTTTGCCGCAACCGGCTCCGCCGGCGCGATGGTTTCCACGGACGCTTCTGCGCGCGGCAGAACGGGATCTATTGCCGTCTTGCGCGGAGCGGGTTTGTATTCGGGTTCCGGTTTTGGCGCGGGCGCGCTGGCCAGGGCAGGCGCGGCGCGCAGGGTGGCGGCCAGCGGCGGCGCGCCGGCGGGCGGCAGGGCGTCCGGCCCGAGCGGCCATAGCACAAGCGCATGCAGCGCGGCGGAAACGGTCAACGCCGACAAGGGGCGGATGCCTCCGCCGTCTTTCCAGACCAGATTTTGAAAACGCATGAGGCTCTGATACTCTGCGGTAACGCCATGATTTTACATCCAACGCCGAACCCGCCAGAGGGCGGAAAAACCGCATGCCGACTTCGGGCCATCCGCTCATCCTGACGCTCGACGTGCAGGGCGCGCCGCACCGCTGGGTGACTTGGCAGCACGCTTGTTTCTATTACGCCCGCAGTCTCGTCGCTTGGGCGGCGGGGGATCACCGCTTCACTTTCCACGGCGGCACCAACCGCGAAACCGGTCAGCGTTCCGCCATCACGGTGGAGAGCATCATCGCCATCAAGGGCAAGGCGCTGGCGCCGCGCGGGCGTCCGGCGGTGCCGCCGCTGAACAACCGCGAGCTGTTTCACCGCGACCGCCACATCTGCGCGTACTGCGGTCACGAATACGCCTTCCTGCGCCTGACGCGTGACCATATCGTGCCGGTGTCGCAGGGCGGGCGCGATTTGTGGATGAACGTCGTCACCGCCTGCCGCCATTGCAACCAGAAAAAAAGCGGCCGCACGCCGGAGCAGGCGCGCATGGAGTTGCTCTACGCGCCTTACGTGCCGAACAAGGCGGAGTTTCTCATCCTCAGCAACCGCAACATTCTCGCCGACCAGATGGATTTTCTGGCGCAGCATGTGTCGACGCACAGCCGGGTGAAAATCGCCGCCTGATTTGCAGCGTTCATTTCGCATCCGCCCTTCATTCGCCCTGTAAAATGGGCGCATGCGGCTTCCGCCGGACACGCCACTTCTCACTTCCTATCGCAAATACTGGGCGCATCGCTTCGGCGTGTCGCCCTTTCTGCCCATGTCGCGCGCCGAGATGGCGGCGCAAGGCTGGGATGAATGCGATGTCATTCTCGTCACCGGCGATGCGTACATCGACCATCCCAGTTTTGGCATGGCGCTGATCGGCCGGCTGCTCGAAGCGCAGGGTTTTCGCGTCGGCATTCTCAGCCAGCCTGACTGGCGCTCCGCCGAACCCTTCCGCGCCTTGGGGCGTCCGAAGCTGTTTTTCGGCGTCACCGCCGGCAATATGGATTCGATGGTCAACCGCTACACCGCCGACCGCAAGATCCGCTCCGACGACGCTTACACGCCGAACGCCGAGCCGGGCAGGCGGCCCGACCGCGCGGTGGCGGTCTATGCGCAACGCTGCCGCGAGGCGTTTCCCGGCGCGGCGGTGGTCATCGGCAGCATCGAAGCGTCGCTGCGCCGCATCGCCCACTACGATTACTGGTCGGACACGGTGCGCCGTTCGGTGCTGGCCGATTCCAAGGCCGACCTGCTGCTGTTCGGCAACGCCGAGCGCGCCATCATCGAACTGGCGCACCGTCTGGCGAAAGGCGCGCCGATCCAGTCGATCCGCGATCTGCGCGGCAGCGCCTTCATGACGCCGCGCGGCTGGCGGCCCGGCGCGGATTGGCAGGAAGCCGACGCCACCACGGTGGATACGCCGGGCGCGGTGCCTCCGCATCCCGATCCATATGCCATGCAGGCGGCGAAAAACGACACTGGCGGCGCGGATGGAGCGGGTGGAATAGCGGCGGATGCGCCATTGCGCTTCGTGAAAACGCGAGCGCGCCGCGCCGCCCGCGCCCATACGGTGATCCGCCTGCCGTCTTATGAGCAGGTGAAGGATGACCCGGTGCTCTACGCGCACGCTTCACGCGCGTTCCATCTCGAATCGAATCCGGGCAATGCCCGCGCGCTGGCGCAGGCGCACGGAGAACGCGATGTCTGGCTCAATCCGCCGCCGGTGCCGCTCACCACGCCGGAGATGGATCATGTCTATGGCCTGCCCTTCGCCCGCGCCCCGCACCCGTCCTACGGCAAGGCGAAAATTCCGGCCTGGGAGATGATCCGCTTCTCGGTGAACATCATGCGCGGCTGCTTCGGCGGCTGCACGTTCTGCTCCATCACCGAACATGAAGGCCGCATCATCCAGAGCCGCTCGGAAGCGTCGATCCTGCGCGAAATCGAAGCCATCCGCGACAAGACGCCCGGCTTCACCGGCGTCGTCTCCGACCTCGGCGGCCCGACCGCGAATATGTATCGTCTGGCATGCAGGGACGCGCAAATCGAGGAATCCTGCCGCCGTTTGTCCTGCGTCTACCCCGACATCTGCCCCAATATGGGCACCGACCACGGCCCGCTGGTGCAGCTCTACCGCAAGGCGCGCGCGCTGCCCGGCGTCAAGAAAGTGCTGATCGGCTCCGGCCTGCGCTACGACCTCGCCGTGCGCGCGCCCGAGTACGTCAAGGAACTCGTCACCCACCACGTCGGCGGCTACCTGAAAATCGCCCCCGAGCACACCGAAACGGGGCCGCTTTCGAAAATGATGAAGCCCGGCATCGGCGTCTATGACAAATTCAAGGCGCTGTTCGAAAAATATTCCGCCGAAGCGCGCAAGGAGCAATACCTCATCCCCTACTTCATCGCCGCTCATCCCGGCGCCACCGACGAAGACATGCTGGCGCTCGCCCTGTGGCTGAAGCGCAACGGCTTCCGCCTCGATCAGGTGCAGACTTTCCTGCCGACGCCGCTCTCGCTCGCCACCGCCATGTGGCACACGGAGAAGAACCCGCTGCGCAAGATCACACGCGACGCCGAAAGCGTCAGCGTGGCGCGCGGCGGGCGTCAGCGCGCGCTGCACAAAGCCTTCCTGCGCTGGCACGACCCCGCCAACTGGCCGCTGCTGCGCGAGGCGCTGCGCCGAATGGGCCGCGCCAACCTGATCGGCAATGGCCGCCACCACCTGATCCCCGCCTTCCAGCCCGCCGGCGCGCTTCGCGCCGCCGCGCCTCACAAGGATAAACGGGATAAACAAAACAAACCCGCCGCCCCTCACCGCCGCGAACAAAAATCGAAGCGGCGTTGAAGCAGCAAAGGAGGCGATGATTTTTCTACAGAAAGAGACGCGGGTGATGGCGCTGAAAGACTGGCGGAGAGGGTCAATTTCGAACCAAAGAATTGATAGAGAGGGTAAGCCACGAATACAAATATGGCATACCATCAAAAATCCCGGTTTCGCCGGGATTTTTTTTACGCCTTAGAAAATGTTAATCGGATACGCAAGAGTTTCAACGCAAGAACAAGAAACACACTTACAAACCGATGCACTCAAAGCAGCCGGCGTTAAAAAAATATTTGAGGAAAAACGATCAGGCGGAGACAGAAACCGGCCGATACTAAAAAAAGTTCTCGACACACTGAAACCCGGAGATACGCTTGTCGTATTCAAATTAGATCGCGTTGCGCGATCATTGAAACACTTACTCGAAATACTGGAAATCATAGAGAGCAAAGGAGCCGGTTTCAAATCACTCACAGAAACTATCGACACCACGAACGCGGCCGGAAGAATGATGATGCAAATCATAGGAGCATTCGCCGAGTTCGAGAAAACGCTAATCGCTGAAAGAACAAAAGCAGGCATGGCCGCAGCTGTTAAACGAGGCTCAAAACTCGGAAGACCTTACAGCATCCCGAAAGAGCAGCAACCGGAAATGATGCGTCTATGGAAATCTGGGAGACATACAAAAACAGAACTTGCACGCATGTATAAAACACACATTTCAAGCGTGAAGCGAACGATCAAAAGACACGACAAGCGACACATAACACAATGATTACAAAGAGATTAACAAGAATATATAAGTAAATATCGAAAAATAAGATCTGTATGTATAAGTAAAATTCGACAAGATTTCATCTTTTCCTTTAAAATCAATTACTTGACTTAAGTTATTGATTTATATGAGGAAAGTACTGTTTTGGCGTCAAAAACGTCACAGATGTCGTCTACTTTACGTGTTACTGGCACGTAAAGTCGCCGCCGCGCCAAGCGTCCTATGGGGGCGCGCTTCGCGCGCCTCCCTCCGGCCGCTGGCGCGGGAACGGCAAAAACAGCCCACAACAGCCGAAAACCTCATACGACACATCCCAGACCGCCAAGACAAAAAATCGGCGCCAACGGCTTGTATTACAGCCACAGAGAAAATCAGAAAAACGCCCTCCGCAGAAACGGCGGAGAAAAAGCGGGCGCTTCGCGCCCAATAGCCGGGCTACGCCCGGATGCCTTCCTTCGCCTCTTAACTGTTCGCGGATGCATCCATCCATCTTGAGTTCTCGCCCACAGCCCGCCGAAATCAGCTCGGGTCAAACGTCACGCCAGATTGGGGAACTTTCGCGGCATAAACGCACGATAAAACCGTGCATTTATTCCACGTTTCCCCAATCTGTCATGCCGTTTGCCCTACGAAAAATAACAAGGTCGCTTGCGCGACAGGGCGGGCTTGTTTGTGGGGCGAGAACTCAAGATGGATGGATGCAGAGCATCGCACCCGAGCTACAGGCGAAGAAAGGAAGAACAACGCCGGGGCTCAAATCTAAGCTGGATGGTGAAAACTGATAAACTGATCAAAGACGGGAAAGGAAAAGAAAATGGAACTGGAAATCTACGAAGCGTTTAGATCGGCCGGAGTTGGAGACGACAGGGCAAAAGCGGCAGCGGAATCCGTCATCAAGGAAATCGACCGACGCTACGAGCTGCATGCACGACAACTTGCAACGAGGAGTGACATTGCTGAAATGGAATCTCGACTTTTAAAAGCGATCACCGATATGCAACGCTGGACAGTAGGCGCAATCTTTGCCGGAATGGGACTGGTCGCCGGAATTATAAAAATGCTATAACAAAAACAATCATTAAAAAACCCGGCTTAGGCCGGGTTTTTATTTCTTGGAAGACTGCGAAAGATCAGAGCGAGGCGGAGCAGAAATTAAAGCTCCACGCCGATAATCCGAATCAGTAACAACATCAGCCGTCATGACTGGCTGATGCTGAACAGAATTTAAATTGGATTCGGTTTTCAAATCCCAATTTACAAAAAATCCCTTGGCGACAATTTCACGACAGAGATTGAAGCCCACATCTAAACGAGTACCTTGCTGACTGTAGCAGCGACAACCCTTACCCTCAAAATCAACACAAGCAGCAGGATACGGCGCATGAACAGGCTTAGTTACGTCGTCATAAGCCGGCGCAGTATGCGAAAGACCAGATACACGCGGTTGAAAATTAGAAAAATATGAAACCACATTACTTAACCTAGATGAAGGAATAACACCAGTCGCAGAAGAACCAGCAGCGGATGCACTGACCTTGCCGCCAATCACCGAAGGTGCAATAACAACATCATGCATGGTTTTATAACCATAATAAATAAGTGCGGCGAGAATAAAGGGAAGAAAAATAAGAAACCAAAACTTCATCGGCAGCTTGCGCTTGTGAGTGTGAAGTTCTGCGCTCTTGTACCACTTAAAAGACTCTTGCGGATAAGCAAATTCATACCGAGTGGCATCTTTAATCGTGGCCTTGGTCACGTCAGTGACCTTACCCCACTCGAAAATACTGGCGCGAGCCATGCCGAATTTACGAACGACGTGAAAATGCTGACCAATAAGACGACGAACGTTAACGTCGATCAACTGCGGATGCTGCGTGATTAAAACAATATCGACGCCTTTATGCCGGTGAGTCTCAAGTTCTGAAACATGAAGCGGCACATGAGCGCCGTTCGCTCTTGGCCTAAAAACGCGCTGGCATTCATCAATAACAATGATCGCGCCAGTCGGCAGCGTCGGCCAGTCTTCGGGCTTGTCGAATTCAAGCCACGGCAACTTAAGATCAGAAATACCATTGTAATAGACCGGACGATTTTCTTTTTCGGATTTTTCTTTAACCCAATTCAAGGCATACAGCGTTTTGCCGTTGCCGGGAAGTCCAGTAATGCAGGTAATCATGGCTTGAAATTATTACCAAGACTATGACCAACCAGCATTTTGGTAACTGAACCTGATTGAATACCATCGAGGACAAGACGCGCCGCCATTGCACTAACAAGAATATTGAAACAAGTGCCGATTTTAAGCAGGCCAAGAATGCCAATTACTTGACCGGGAAGGGCTGATGAAGCCTGTAAAAAAATCCCCTTGAAATGGTCAATAGTGAAATCGAGCCCCGCATAAGTAATGAAAGTAACACCAAGCGCAATAAGGACTCGACCGACAATTGAGCTAATAACCCAAAGCAGAGCGCCGATAATGGCAGAGACAAAAACAGGCGGAAGCGGCATGACTTACCCTTTCAGAATAATCATCATTCCGGCAACCGAGCAGCCCATCATCATCAAGTTGCCAATCCAGATAAGCGCAGTGCAGATTTTGTCCATCGGAACATAGATGCCGTAACCGCCGACAGAAAGATTGAAATCCGCTATGCACTGCGCACTGAAAATTTCCGTTTTATCAAGCAGGGTCGATATATCGAACGTGTCGATATTCGACGGATCATTCGGAAATTCAGATGCCATCGGGTCTTGCCCTTCAATCGCCTGTTGACCTAAAACAGATTCATCAGTCTCGGTATCAAAAAGGGCACAATTGCGGATATGCTGCTCTCTCGCAACAGCACATTGAACCGCGTCACCATCACAAGTAAATGAACTCAAGCAATCGCCACCAAAAGACGACTTCTTACAGATATGAGAATCGGGATTTTCCACACAGAACGGAGAAGGGTCTTCACCATCGCCTTCGCCCTCACCTTCGCCTTCGCCACCATCGCCTTCGCCTTCGCCCTCACTTTCGCCACCTTCGCCACCATCACCTTCGCCCTCGCCACCTTCGCCACCATCACCCGAAGGCGGATTACCGGGAACAGGAAGATTGCTACTTGAACACGTTTGACCTGTGAATGTGCCGGAATAATCACAGAACTGGGGCTGAACACCGGGAATCGCCAAAGCACCACAAAAAGTATGTGATAAGGGCATCATATTGACAACGCATTCCCCATTGCAAACATTATTACCGGTAGGAAGAGTGAGCGGCCCACCATTAACGCCCTCGTCATTAGGCCAATCGGGCCCCGTCCAAGTCCCTGTATACCAACGAACAGAAGTAGGGGCACCCGTTGGACACGGATCGGGAGGATCAGGAGGAGGATCAGCACCAACACAAACACCTTTAGAATTCTTGTAACCACCATAAGGACACCAATCACCCTCGACAACAATAAATTCATCGCCATTCGCTGATAGGCAATAAGGAAGTTGAACCTTAACAAAGGGGATACCAGCCGCAGCATAAGCTTGTTGGCAAGTATCTTCGGCCGTAGGGCCGTAATAACGAACGCCACCCGCGCCAACAACATTCCAAGAATGAATAGCCGGATAATCCGCAAATGAAAATGCACTATAAGCGCCGAGCAACAAGCCAAACGCGAAGTATAAAAGCAGCCTTATCGACCGTGAATAATCCATGCGACACCAATAATCGTTAAAAGGATAATCCAGCCTTCCATGATCGAAATCCAAGAAAAAAGGGAGAGCGGGCCCACTCTCCCCTTTTGTTAGGCCGCGCCGCGAAGCCAGCGGTAGGCTTTGATGCCAAAGTGCATGGCAACAGCAGCCGCGCCGACGATAGCCGCAGCCGCCGCGACATCAGAGATCACATCAGTAATCGCCTGAGTGTCGATCGCAGCATTGGCAAAGCCAGCCGTAGCCAGCATGACAGCGCCTACTCCGTACTTCAGTTTGTCAAACGTCTTCATTTCCATTTTCAATACTCCTTTCCTACATCATCAAAATCCTCCGCTTGCCTTGCGAGCATGCGGAAGCCCCACGCGATGGCCCATGCAATCCAAATAAATGAGCCGATCAACGCTCCCTCTTGGATGGAGAGCGGCGGAAAAGCCGACCCCATCGACAAATACTCTTCACTTGTAAGCGCAATATATCCACCTTGCATGCTGCAATCCTCGGGCGAAAACGGCGTGACTTGTACGCCATTACCAGCAAGTTGAAGGCAAACAGCCATTACAAAACCTCATCAAAGAAAAATTCCGACTGTTTAACTCGACGCCAAAACCAAAGATTGAACGCTCGCGCACTCGGAGAAAGTGCGCGAGCGTGTTCAACAACAAGGGACGGATGGCCGTACATGAATCAGGCTGCTTTCGATGCAGCTTTGCCAGTCTCGGGACGACTAGCAGGATTCGTGACGTCAATAACCGGGCGAATGTCGATAACGATTTCCGATTTCTCGCCGCGCCCGTCGGTTTGAGACTCAATCACCAATTGAGCCGAGAACGGGGTTTCAATGTGTTGTACTCTCTTTACTACCGCCGAATTCGAGCAGCGGAAAGGTTGCGATGCATATCCACGGGCATAGCCTTTACCACCTGCCGTACTCTCGCGGTCACTACCTTTAAGGGCCGACTCAATAAAGATGGTGCCGGAGTCAATCACCTTGCCGTCATCCATCGTGCCGACGAACCATTTAAAGCCGGTGACTTTGCCTTGTCCGATCATTTCCATTTCAATTACTCCTTTTACAATTAAGGGCTATGAGGCTGATGCACGGTCGCCCGATACCGTGCGCCTTGAAAATCAGCCGTACTTGCGCCGATACCATTCGGGGGCGACAAGCGCGGTAGGGTTAATCTCTTTATGCTTAATGCGTGTTCGAAGATGCTCGACGTTGCACGGCGTTGATATATCTATGCCATAGGCAAGCAAATAGCGGCGGTGACGCTGGAAAGTTCTGATCTTGAGTGACGAAGAAAGATCAACACCATCGCGCCAATCTTTGGCGGTCGCCCGGTAGGGCTGCGGGATTTCACTCAAGTCGTCAAAAGGAACCTTGTCAGTCAGAACAAGATTAGAGCGATGGCGATAGAGTTCGATGAGATTTGCCATATTGGTACTTCCAAGAAAGCGAAAGCCGTTTTGAGAGAGGAAGCGGGTTTTAAGCGTGAGTTCATGTCGACCTACGCCGATTTCCTCGACATAATTCAAAACATCTTCGGGAATAAAATGACATTTGACTCGATGCTGCATTTCACGCAGCTTGTCATAGAACTTTTCGTAGATGTATTTGGAGCCCTCGCCCCAGTGCACCGTGCCGCCATCCGGTGAGACGCCGACCTTGAGTCGACCTTTTTGGTGGGTGGCAAGCCAGCCCATGAACCATGAGAGATTTTCGCGCCCGAAGAGAGCGTAATTTTTAGTGAGGTCAATACGTGTATTGATTGCGCCTGTCCAACTAACGAATTCATCTCCGGCGTAGCAAATCATTTCCCCGCGAGTGAAGGGAGGAAGGCCAAAGTCATGGAGAACCTGATTCCAGCGAGATACACAATCTTCATATCCATAACCAAAGAGGTTATCAGGGCGACGAAAACGGCCTATGTTGCCGGAGGCTTCAATAATGAAGCCGTCACAGCGAAGACGTAGCTTGGTACCAAAGCTGCCTTCATATTCCATGGAACGATTCGTCAGCCAATCAACTTCGCCATTTTCATCAACCGACCAGACGCAACCCTGATTGACTACAGGCAAGCCACCATCAGGGTGCACCTGTTTCATGCTTAAATAGTCGACGAAGACGGGGGAATGCATACGGGTTAAAAAACAAGGGGAGAAGAATGGACAACAAACTGATATCGGTAATAATCCGAACAATCATCACAATCATCATTTCCAAGAAATGGAGAAAAATCCGCCAAGGAAAAACGACCAAAACCACTGGCGGGAGGGAGGAACCCGTCAGCGAAAATAAAAATGATGTTTGGACAGCATGGGAAGAATCCGAAGAAGAAATCTGGCCGTATCAAGCGAAAAGACAAATGCTGAATTTTTCCGAAAGGAGGCTGTACGAGCTTTTGCAAGCAACTCTGCCGAAATCGTTCTTGATGACTCAAGTGGCGCTCAACCAAGTGATCCAAGTTGAGGGAATCAGGGACTACGGAACAAAAATGAGTTACTTCGGGAAAATCAGTCAGAAGAGCTTGGACTTTTTGATCTGCGACAAGAACGCAAAGCCGATCATCGCTATCGAACTGGATGGGCCGCACCACGAAAGGGAGAATCAGAAAAAAGCCGACAGGACGAAAGACCTCGCCCTTGCTGCCGCAGGAATCAAAGTCGTCCGAATAAAGGCGTGGGAACTGGACACCCTTACGCCCAAGGAACTTTTGAAAAGATTGACCGCTTGATTGCACAGCGCCCCCTTGCGAAACGCCCCAATGTGGGGCATGATTCTTTCGCCTGACAGAGTTCTAGCAGCCGAAAGAATCTCACGGGCGCTAGAATACACAGCAAAAAACCCTTGTCAAGAGGTAGCACCATGAAATCTACGAAATACCTCGACGCCCTGATTGAAAAAAAGGGCCTCAAAAACGACCGACAACTAGCCCTTCATATGGGATGGGGATCAGGAGCTATGACCATGTACCGCAGAGGCGACAGAATCATGGGCGAAGAACAATGCCTTCAAGTCGCCCGTGAATTGGAAATGGAAAATCCCCTGCCGATCATCGCGGCCGCAGGTATCGACCGCGCAGAGAAAACCGGCCAGAAATCGCTATGGGAAGTTTTTACGAAGATGATCCCGATGCCTAACGGGATCATGACGGCAGACTGGCGGAGAGGGTGGGATTCGAACCCACGGTAGGCTTACACCTACGCCTGATTTCGAGTCAGGTACATTCGACCACTCTGCCACCTCTCCGGCAGGCGCGCATTTTACACCAATCCCCATCGCGCTTGCGGCGCGGCGGGGCGGTTTTCTTCTCAGGCTTTTTCGATGCGCGTGATGCCGCCCATGTAGGGGCGCAGGGCGACGGGGATGTCGATGCTGCCGTCGGCGCGTTGGTAGTTTTCGATGACGGCCACCAGCGTGCGGCCGACGGCGAGGCCGGAGCCGTTGAGGGTGTGCGCCAGTTCGGGCTTGCCGGGTTTGCCGTTCTGGTCGGCGGCGCGGAAGCGCGCTTGCATGCGCCGCGCCTGGAAAGCGCCGAAGTGACTGCAGGAGGAAATTTCCCGATAGGCGTTCTGGCCGGGCAGCCAGACTTCGAGATCGTAGGTCTTGGCCGAGGAAAAACCCATGTCGCCGGTGCACAGCACGATGCGGCGGTAGGGCAATTCGAGTTTTTCCAGAATCTGCTCGGCATGACGAGTGAGTTCTTCCAGCGCATCCCAGGAGCGGTCGGGATGTTCGATGCGCACCAGTTCAACCTTGTCGAACTGATGCTGGCGGATCATGCCGCGCGTGTCCTTGCCGTAGCTGCCGGCTTCGCGGCGGAAACACGGCGTATGGCAGACAAATTTCAGCGGCAGGGCTTCGAGCGGCACGATTTCATCGCGCACGATGTTGGTCACCGGCACTTCGGCGGTCGGGATGAGGAAGTAGCCGTCGTCCGTGATATGGAAAAGATCTTCCTCGAATTTCGGCAACTGGCCGGTGCCGAACAGGCTGCTGCTGTTGACCAGATAGGGCGCGTAAATCTCGGTGTAGCCGTGCTCGCGGGTGTGCACATCCAGCATGAACTGGGCCAGCGCGCGATGCAGGCGGGCAATGGCGCCTTTCATCAGCGCGAAGCGGGCGCCGCTGATTTTGGCGGCGGTGTCGAAGTCGAGGCCGCCCAGAGTGCCGCCGAGTTCGACGTGATCCTTGGCGGCAAAGCCGAATTCGCGCGGCGCGCCCCAGCGTTTTATTTCGACATTGTCGGCGTCGGATTTTCCGGCCGGCACGCTCTCGTGCGGCAGGTTGGGGATGACCGCGACGAAGGCATTGATGCGGTTGAGGAGCGCGGAGAGTTTTTCCTCGTTCTGTTTCAGTTCGTCGCCGAGGCCGGCGACTTGCCGCATCGTTTCCGCGGTGTCTTCGCCTTTGGCTTTCATCTGGCCGATCTGCTTGGACAGTGCGTTGCGCTGCGCTTGCAGTTCCTGTGTGCGGACTTGCAGCGCCTTGCGTTCGTCTTCCAGCGTCTGGAAAGCGGCGGCATCGAAACCGGCGCCGCGGCTTGCGAGACGTGCCGCGATTTCAGCCGGCTGGCTGCGCAGAAGTTGTATGTCGAGCATGATCGAGCGTTCCGTTATGCGTTTGGAAAAACCTGCGCGGGTTTGCTTTTCGGGCTTACTTTTTCTTCCCGTGTTTTCTGTCCAGTTCGCGCAGGCGGGCGAGTTTTTCGGCGATGCGCGCTTCCAGGCCGCGATCGGTCGGCGTGTACCAGCGCACCTTCGGCATGCCTTCGGGGAAGTAGTCTTCGCCCGCGGCGTAGGCTTCCGGCTCGTCGTGCGCGTAGCGGTATTCGCGCCCGTAGCCGAGTTCCTGCATCAGCTTGGTCGGCGCGTTGCGCAGATGCACCGGCACTTCGCGCGAACCGTCGCTGGAGACGAATTTGCGCGCCGAATTATACGCGACATACACCGCGTTCGATTTGGCGGCGCAGGCCATGAAGATCACCGCTTCCGCCAGCGCCAGTTCGCCCTCCGGCGAGCCGAGCCGCTCGTAAGTCTCGACGGCGTTGAGCGCGATCTGCAAGGCGCGCGGATCGGCCAGGCCGATGTCCTCGGTGGCCATGCGGATGATGCGGCGACCGAGGTAGAGCGGATCGGCGCCGCCGTCGAGCATGCGCGTGAACCAGTAGAGGGAAGCGTCCGGGTTCGAGCCGCGCACGGATTTGTGCAAGGCCGAGATCTGGTCGTAGAAAGCGTCGCCGCCCTTGTCGAAGCGGCGCAGGTTTTTCGCCAGCGCGCCTTGCAGGAAATCGGCGTCGACGGCATCGCGCCCCGATGTCGCCGCCGCCGTGTGCACGATTTCGAGGGCGTTGAGCAGGCGCCGCGCGTCGCCGTCGGCGAGGCCGGCGAGGCGGCTTTTGGCGTCTTCGTCGAAGCGCAGATCGGGGAAGGCTCTGGCCCGCGCGCGCTCGAAGAGTTCGCCCAGTTCCGCTTCGCTCAGGCTTTTCAACACGTACACCGTGGCGCGGGAGAGCAGCGCGCTGTTGACTTCAAAGGACGGATTTTCGGTGGTGGCGCCGATGAAGGTAATCAGGCCCCGCTCGACGTAGGGCAGAAAGGCGTCCTGCTGCGCCTTGTTGAAGCGGTGCACTTCGTCCACGAAAAGAATCGTGTGGCGGCCGTTCTGCGCCAGCGTCAATTCGGCGCGGTTGAGCGCGTCGCGGATGTCCTTGACGCCGGAGAAGACGGCGGAAAGGGCGATGAATTCGGCATCGAACGCCGCCGCCATCAGGCGTGCCAGCGTCGTCTTGCCGACGCCGGGCGGCCCCCACAGGATCATCGAGTGCGGCGTCTTCGACTCGAAGGCCAGCCGCAGCGGTTTGCCCGGCCCGAGCAGATCGGACTGGCCGACCACCTCGTCGAGCGCGCGCGGCCGCATCAGCTCGGCGAGCGGGGCATGCGGCTGCTTTTCAAAGAGATCATTCGCCGAGGACATCGGCGCCCTTGGGCGGCGTGAACTGGAACTGGGCGGCGGGCAGCGCGGGGTTGCGCTCGAAATTCTCGAAGGCGATGGTCGTCACCTGGCCGAAGCTGTCGGTGATTTCCATTGCCCGCAGCATGTTGCCGACGAAGCCGATGCGCAGGTATTGAAAACCCGATTCCTGATTCTTCGGTCGCGCATCCACCCATTCAATGCCGTTGCTGGCGCCGCCTTCCTTCAGATCGAAATTCTTTTCCAGCGCGTTGTCGCCGGCGAGCAGCGCCGCCGGACTCGATCCGAGCGCGGCGGCGAGTTTCTTGACGCTGACCTGATTCAGGTCGCGGTCGTAGACCCACAGCCGCTCGCCGTCGCCGACGATGAGCTGGTAGTAGGGCTTGTCGTAAGTCCAGCGGAATTTGCCCGGACGCGAGAACAGCATCTGTCCCGCCGCATTCTGCGGCTTGTGCCCGCTTTTCGAGGCGACCATCTGGATGAAGTCGGCCTTGCCGCTGTGTGTGCCTTCGACAAACGCTTTCAGCTTGTCGAGCGCGGCGGCCTGGGCGGTCGCCGGCAGGATACAGCCGGCGCACAAGGCAAATGCGGCGAGCGCGGCGAATGCGGTGAATGCGGCGAAAAAACGGTTGCCGGTTTTCATCGGCTCTCCCGCGCCGGCACGATGACTTCGCGGTTGCCGTTGGCGCCCATCGGCGAAACCAGCCCGGCGCGTTCCATCTGCTCGATGAGGCGGGCGGCGCGGTTGTAGCCGATGCGCAGATGCCGCTGCACCAGCGAGATGGAAGGGCGGCGCGTTTCCAGCACCACCACGACGGCCTGATCGTAGAGCGGATCGGCTTCGCCGTCCGGCGCGTCTCCGCTGAGTCCTTCCCTGCCGTCTTCGCCGGCGGGCGCATCGAGAATGTCTTCGACATACTCGGGCGCGCCGGTCTGCTTCAGGTAGTCGACCACCGCGTGCACTTCGCTGTCGGCGACGAAAGCGCCGTGCACCCGCACCGGCACGCCGGCGCCGGGCGCGAGGTAGAGCATGTCGCCTTGGCCGAGCAGCGCCTCGGCGCCCATCTGGTCGAGGATGGTGCGGGAATCGATCTTGCTCGAAACCTGAAACGAGATGCGCGTCGGGATGTTGGCCTTGATGAGGCCGGTGATGACGTCCACCGACGGCCTTTGCGTCGCCAGTATCAGGTGGACGCCGGCGGCGCGCGCTTTCTGCGCCAGACGGGCGATGAGTTCCTCGACCTTCTTGCTGGCCACCATCATCAGGTCGGCCAGTTCGTCGATGATGACGACAACATAAGGCAGCGTGGCGAGCGGCTCGGGATCTTCCGGCGTCAGCGAGAACGGATTCGGCAACGGCGCTTCCGCCTTGGTGGCGTCGCGTATTTTGGCGTTGTAGCCGGAGAGGTTGCGCACGCCGAGTGCCGACATGAAGCGGTAGCGGCGATCCATTTCGGCCACGCACCATTGCAGGGCGTTGGCGGCCTGCTTCATGTCCGTCACCACCGGCGCGAGCAGGTGCGGGATGCCTTCGTACACCGACAGTTCCAACATCTTCGGATCGACCAGAATCAGGCGCACATCGGACGGCTCCGACTTGTAGAGCAGCGACAAAATCATGGCGTTGATGCCAACTGACTTGCCTGAGCCGGTCGTGCCCGCCACCAGCAGATGCGGCATTTTGGTCAGATCGGCGATGACTGGCGCGCCGCCGATGTCCTTGCCCAGCGTCAACGTCAGCGGCGAGCGCATGTCGTGATAGACCTGAGAGCCGAGAATTTCGGACAAGCGCACCGTCTGCCGTTTCGGATTCGGCAGTTCCAGCCCCATGCAGGATTTGCCCGGAATCGTCTCGACGACGCGAACGCTCACTACTGAAAGCGCTCGCGCCAGATCTTTCACCAGATTGACGATCTGCGCGCCCTTCACGCCGACCGCCGGCTCGATTTCGTAACGGGTGATGACCGGGCCGGGGTAGGCGGCAAGCACCGTGACCTGCACACCGAAGTCGGCCAGCTTGCGCTCGATCAGACGCGAGGTGAATTCCAGCGTTTCCGCCGAGGGCGGCTCGGCATCCTGCGCCGGCTCGTCGAGCAGATGCAGCGGCGGCAGCGTGTCGCCTCCTTCGAGGAACAGCGGCGCCTGACGCTCCTTCTCGCGGCGCAGCGATTTCGGAATGGCGATTTCCGCCGGCTCGATGCGGATCGGCTCGGCGTGGATTTCCTCGATGCGCTTGCGCTCGATTTCGACTTCCGCCTCGCGGCTGCGCGCCACTTCGCGCCCGATGCGGTGATCCTGCCAGCGCTGATAGAGATCAATGCCGCCGCGCCACAGCCCTTCCAGCAGGGCGCCGAGGCGCTCGATGAATTTCAGCCAGGAAAAGCCGGAGAAGATCGACAGGCCGGCGGCGAAAAGGGCGATCAGCAACAGGGTGCCGCCGGTGTAGCCGAACGACTGGGAGAACAGCTCGCTGGCTGCCGAACCGAGTATGCCGCCCGGTTCGCGCGGCAGCGACTGCTGCATGCTGTGGAAGCGCAGTGCCTCAAGACTGCTCGACGCCACCAGCAGCACGAAAAAGCCTGTCAGCGCGATCAGGAAAGGCCGCCGGTCGGTGTGGAACAATCCTTCCAGACGGCGATAGCCCCAGATCAGCAGCAGCAGCAGGAACGCCACCCACCACCAGGCTGAAATGCCGAATAGATACAGCAGGAGATCGGCGATCCAGGCCCCGATGCGTCCGCCGGGGTTGGCGATGTGCGTCACCTGCGCGGCATGCGACCAGCCCGGATCGGCCTTGTCGTAGCCGAACAGAATCAGGCCGAGATAAAGGGCGACGCCGCCCAGCGCCAGCCAGCGCGCCTCACGCAACAGGGCGGCGATTTTTTCCGGCAGGGGCTGGGCCGGGGTTCGGGTAGAGGTTTTTACTTGCACGCTCGATGCTGGATGGCAAGGGTTGGTGGAAGATAATCGGCGCGGGCCGGCGGCCAGCCAATCTGACTGCGCGATTATACGCCAGGGGCGGGGGCGGACAGGGCTTGGCGCCGCGCCAAAACATCCAGCAGAATGCCGTGGCGCCGTGCGGATTGTCCCGCGCAACGGCCTCAATAATTGTGGCGGCTTGCCATCCGTCCGCCAAATCTTGACAGCAGTTACAGGTTGGACGACGCTAGCCTTTTTAAGGCCATTGTCTAATTTTAGTTAAAAACCATATGCGTCGCATACAACTATCCGAACGCAAGAAGCTCCGAGGAATTCCTCGTCGGTTCCGTTCTCTCTCGAAGTGGGCTGAGACATTTTCAGGCTATTTGAGATAACAATTTTCTACGATGCGCAGTATTATTCACGCTTCTTTGGAGAGTCACACGAACTCACGCCACGTAGTATTACCAGTGAATTTGGAGTGGCTTTGCCTATTGGTTTCGTGGAGCGCGGTTGTATCGTAGATACTGAAACAGATGAGCAGGAAGAATGGCGGTGTGTCGGCCAACCAATCTGATTCCTAATTCCATGAACTTCAAGCGCCTCATCCTGTTATGCGCCGTTCTGCTCGCGGCTTGCGGCGGTTCCGATCCGCAGGCGGCGCTGGAAGCAGCCGCGAAGAATTTGCAAACCTCGCTGGAAAACAAGGATGCCAAGGCGGTGATGGCGCTGCTTCACCCTGATTTCGCGGGGCAGCAGCCGGAAGACGGCCCTGAATGGGCAAAGCGGACGATGACCTTGATGTTTCTGCGGCATAAAAACATCAAGGTGATTGCGGTGTCGCAGGACAGCCGGATTGATCCGCAGGCGTCGAGCCGCGCTTTCACCGACGCCGAGGTTGCGCTGACCGGCGCGGAGGAATGGATTCCCGACAGCGCCGGGCATTATCGCGTTAGGCTCGAATGGCGTTTGCTCGACGAGGAGTGGAAACTGGTTCGCTTGCAGTGGGAGTAGGCGTTGCGCTTGCGCGGGCGCGGCACGGGCGGTTGCGGCGTTCCGTCCGCCGCCTCCAGTATAATTTCCAGCTTCCAATCCTGATTCGAGCGACCTCGCCATGACCAGCACGCCCCGCCACGCCCGCCTCATCATCCTCGGTTCCGGCCCGGCCGGTTATACCGCCGCCGTTTATGCCGCCCGCGCCAACTTGAAGCCGCTGCTCATCACCGGCCTCGCCCAGGGCGGCCAGTTGATGACGACGACGGAAGTCGACAACTGGCCCGCCGACGCCGACGGCGTGCAAGGCCCCGACCTGATGGCGCGCTTTCAGAGGCACGCCGAGCGCTTCAACACTGAAATTATTTTCGATCACATAAATGCCGTGACGTTGACGCAGCGGCCTTTCATGCTGGCCGGCGACAACGGCGCTTACACTTGTGATGCGCTCGTCATTGCCACCGGCGCGACGGCGAAATACCTCGGCCTGCCTTCCGAGGAGGCGTTCTCCGGCCGTGGCGTGTCGGCGTGCGCCACCTGCGACGGCTTCTTTTACAAGGATCAGGAGGTGGCTGTTATCGGCGGCGGCAATACGGCGGTGGAGGAGGCGCTCTACCTCGCCAACATCGCGCGGAAAGTGACCGTGGTGCATCGCCGCGACAAGTTCCGCGCCGAGAAGATCATGATCGACAAGCTGATGGAGAAGGTGAAAGCGGGCCGCATCGCGCTCGAACTCGACAGCACGCTCGACGAAGTGCTGGGCGACGCCAGCGGCGTCACCGGCATGCGCGTCAAGCACGTCAAGACCGGCGCGGCGAAAGAGATTGCCCTGCAAGGCGTGTTCATCGCCATCGGCCACCAGCCCAACACCGCGCTGTTCGCCGGTCAGCTTGAGATGGAGAACGGCTACCTGATTACTCGTGGCAGCCGCGACGGCAACGTCACGCAGACCAGCATTCCGGGCGTGTTCGCCGCCGGCGACGTTGCCGATCCGATCTACAAGCAGGCTGTCACCAGCGCCGGCACCGGCTGCATGGCGGCGCTCGACGCCGAGAAATATCTGGACAATTTGGGATGATCCGCCGGGCGCCCTCGGAAGACGAGCGCACGTTGTTTCGCGCCGCGATTTCCGGGGCGAAGCCGCTCACGCACGACAAGGTTCATCACGAGCCGCCGCCTCCGCCGGCCGTGCCGAAACAACGCCGGCGCGACGAGGCGGCGGCGCTGATCGAATCCCTGCAGCCGGCGCCGCTCGACTTGCGTCTGGAAGGCGGCGACGAGCCGGTTTTCCTCCGTCCCGGACTGGCGCGCGCGGTGCTGCGCGACTTGCGCCGTGGCCGCTGGGTGACGCAGGATCAACTCGATCTGCACGGCGCCACCCGCGACGAGGCGCGTCTGCTGCTGGCCGATTTCCTCGCCCATGCGCTGCGGCGCGGGCTGCGCTGCCTGCGCGTGGTGCACGGCAAGGGCTTGGGTTCGCCGGGCCGGGAACCCGTCCTGAAAGGGCTGGTGAGAAACTGGCTGGCGCAACGTGAAGAAGTGCTTGCTTACTGTCAGGCGCGCGCCGCTGAGGGCGGCGCCGGCGCGCTGATGGTGCTCCTCAGAGGCAGCCGCCCCCGGATGCGGGAATGAAACCGGATCGCGCCGTCCTGCCAGGGCTGATTGGCCCTGTCCTGATCCTCGTCCTTCTGACGATCGTGGCGTTCATCGCCCGCCCGATCACGCCCATCGACGAGACGCGCTATGTCAGCGTGGCCTGGGAGATGTGGCTGAAGCACGAATACCTCGTGCTGCTCAAGAACGGCGCGCCGTACAGCGACAAGCCGCCGCTGCTGTTCTGGCTGTTCAATCTGGGCTGGGCCGTTGGCGGCGTCAACGAAATCTGGCCGCGCCTCGTCTCGCCGCTGTTTTCCTTCGGCAGCCTGCTGCTCACCCTGTCGCTCGGGCGGCGGCTGTGGCCGGGCGAGGGCGGCGTCCAGTGTCATGCCGCATGGATACTCTCCTCCTGCCTGCTGTGGATGCTGTTCTCCACCACGGTGATGTTCGACGTGATGCTGACGTTCTTCGTTCTGCTCGGTCTGCGCGGCCTGCTCATGGCGGCGGACGGCGCCATGCGGCGCGGCTTCATCTGGCTGGCGGCGGCGATCGGCTTCGGCATTCTCGCCAAAGGGCCGGTGGCGCTGCTGCATGTGCTGCCGGCGGCGGCGCTGGCGCCCTGGTGGCGGCCCGGCCTGAACTGGAAGCGGTGGACGGGCGGCGTGCTGCTGGCGGTGCTGGGCGGCGCGGCGATCGCGCTGGCGTGGGCCGTTCCGGCGGCGATTCAGGGCGGCGAGGAATACCGGCGCATGATTTTCTGGGGCCAGACCGCCGGTCGCGTGACGGATTCCTTCGCCCATGACCGTCCGTTCTGGTGGTATCTGCCACTGCTGCCGGCGCTGCTTTTCCCTTGGTTGCTGTGGCCAGGTTTGTGGCGGCGCTTCGCGGCCTTGCCCCGCGCGGGTCTTGATGGCGGGCTGCGTTTCTGTCTGGCTTGGCTGCTGCCGGTGTTTGTCTGCTTCTCGCTCATCAGCGGCAAGCAGATTCACTATCTGGTGCCGCTGCTGCCCGCCTTCGCGCTGTTCGCCGGCCGTCTGCTGGCAAGCGGCGAAAATAAAGGCGAGGGAAGCGGCATCTGGCTGCCGGCCTTGGCGGCGGCGGCGCTGGGCTTGGCGATGATCGGGTTCGCGCCGGGCGGCGCCGCATACAAGCTGGGCGAACTGGAAAACCTGCCGCGCTGGCCGGGCGTCGCGCTGGCGCTGATAGCGGCGCTCGCCGCCTGGTCGGGCAGACAAGCGTCGTGGCGCATGGCGTCACTGGCGGTTCTGGGTGCGGCGCTCTGCGTCCTGATCCAGTGCTACGCCGCCGACACATTCTGGCGTCGCTATGACACTCAACCGCTGGCGCGGGAAGTCAGGAAGCTGCAACAAGGCGGCGTCGCCGTGGCGAACGACGGCAGGTATCACGCCCAGTATCAGTTCTTTGGCCGGCTCGAACAGCCGGTTGATGAATTGAAGACGCGCGCCGAGATTCAGCCCTGGTTCGAGCGGCATCCGGACGGCGTGCTGATTTTCTACGGCCAGCCGCAGCCGGGCGAGACGCCGCTGTTCAGCCAGCCCTACCGCGACGAAACCGCTCTTTTGCTTGACGCCGCCCAGGCGCGGGCGCGCGGACTGCTCAAATAGCCGATTCGTCGGTTTCGCCGGTGCGGATACGCACGACTTGTTCGACCGGCGTGACGAAGATTTTGCCGTCGCCGATCTTGCCGGTGCGGGCGGCCTTGATGATGGCTTCGATGGCTGTTTCAACCGTGCCGTCCGCCACCACCACTTCGATCTTGATCTTGGGCAGGAAGTCGACGACGTACTCGGCGCCGCGGTAAAGCTCGGTGTGGCCCTTCTGGCGGCCAAAGCCCTTGACTTCCGTCACGGTGAGGCCGGTGACGCCGACTTCCGAGAGCGCTTCGCGCACTTCGTCGAGCTTGAACGGTTTGATGATGGCTTCAATTTTTTTCATTGCGGTGGTTCCTCGTCGGCATAGTTTGATGTTATCGGATAACGCCAGTCCTTGCCGAAGCCGCGTTTCGTGATGCGGATGCCGACCGGCGCCTGACGCCGCTTGTATTCGCTGCGTTTGAGCAGGGCGATGACGCGGCGCACCGTCCGCGCATCGTGGCCGAGGGCGGCGATCTCGCGCGGGCTGAGATCGTGTTCCACATGGGCTTCGATGATGGCGTCGAGCGTCTCGTAGGGCGGCAGCGTGTCCTGATCGGTCTGCTCCGGCCTCAATTCCGCCGAAGGCGGGCGCGTGATGATGCGCTCGGGAATCACCGGCGCGATTTCATTGCGATAGCGCGACAGGCGATAGACCAGTGTTTTGTAGACATCCTTGAGAACGGCGAAGCCGCCGGCCATGTCGCCGTACAGCGTGGTGTAGCCGACCGCCATTTCGCTCTTGTTGCCGGTTGTCAGCACGAGGGCATCGGTCTTGTTCGACAACGCCATCAGGATCAGGCCGCGAATGCGCGCTTGCAGGTTCTCCTCGGTGGCGTCGGCGGCGCGGCCGGCGAATTGCGGCGCCAGCATGTCGTCGAAAACCCGCATCGCCGGGGCGATGGGGATTTCGTCGTAGCGCACGCCGAGCGTCCGCGCCAGCGCGCGCGCGTCGTCCAGACTGATCTGCGCCGTGTAAGGGGAGGGCAGCATCACCGCGCGCACCTTGCCGGCGCCGAGGGCGTCGACGGCAATTGTCAGCGCCAGCGCCGAGTCGATGCCGCCGGACAAGCCGATGATGGCGCCGGGAAAGCCGTTCTTGCCGAGGTAGTCGCGCACGCCGAGCGTCAGCGCGCCGTACACTTCGGCTTCGAGTGATTGCGCCGACGCGACGTGGCCGGGGCGCAGCGCGCCGGCGGCGTATTCCACGATCTCCAGCGCCTCGGCGAATGGCGGCGATTGGTGCGTCAGACAGCCGTTGCCGTCGAGCGCGAACGAAGCGCCGTCGAACACCAGCTCGTCCTGCCCGCCGACCCGGTTGACGTACAGCATCGGCATGCCGGTGGCGCGGATGCGTTCGCGCAGTGTTTCATGACGGAGGGCCAGCTTGCCGATGCGGTAGGGCGAGGCGTTGAGCGCCAGCAGCAGATCGGCGCCGGCCCGGCGGGCGGCGTCCGCCGTTCCTGGCTCCCAGACATTGGCGCAGATGTTGATACCGCAGCGCACGCCGTCGATCTCGACCACGCAAGGCCGGTCGCCGGCGGTGAAATAGCGTTGCTCGTCGAACACGCCGCAGTTCGGCAGGCGCTGCTTGCGGTAGGTGGCGGCGATGCCGCCGCCGCGCAGCAGGGAAGCGGCGTTGTAGCGTTCGCCGCCGCATTCCTCGGTGTGACCGACGAGGATGGCGAGACCGGCGGCGCGCCCGGCCAGATGGGTCAGACTGGCCAGATCGTCGAGGGCTTGCGCGCCGGCACGGTGAAAATCCGGCCGCAGCAGAAGATCTTCTGGCGGGTAGCCGCACAGCGCCATCTCGGGCGTCACCAGCAGCCGTGCGCCGGCAGCGCGCGCGCGCTCGGCGCAGGCGGCGATGCGGCGGACGTTGCCGGCGAAATCGCCGACCGCGCTGTCGATCTGGGCGAGGGCGATCCGCAGCGGACCCGGCGAGGCCATGATGAACCGGCGCTTAGAACATCGGCTTGGTGGTGGCCGTTTCGTAGCGGGCGATGCCGTCGGTGATTTCCCGTTTCGCTTCCTCGGCGCCGACCCAGCCCGCCACCTTGACCCACTTGCCGGCTTCCAGATCCTTGTAATGCGCGAAGAAATGCGAGATCTGCGCCAGCACCATGTCCGGCAGGTCGCGCGGGGACTGGATCTGGCGATACAGGCTGCACAGCTTGTCGATCGGCACCGCCAGCAGCTTGGCGTCGCCGCCGGCTTCGTCTTCCATTTTCAGCATGCCGATCGGCCGGCAGCGCACGACCACGCCGGTAATCAGCGGCACAGGCGAGAGCACCAGCACGTCGACCGGATCGCCGTCGTCGGAAATGGTGTGCGGGATGTAGCCGTAGTTGCACGGGTAGTGCATGGCCGTCGCCATGAAACGGTCGACAAACATGGCGCCAGTTTCCTTATCGACTTCGTACTTGATCGGGTCGGCATTCATCGGGATTTCGATGATGACGTTGAAATCGTTGGGAATATCGTGACCAGGACTGACGCGGTCGAGATTCATGGTGCTTCCTTCGCTTTTATGCCATAAGGCTTTGATTATATAAAAATTTTGGATGCTCCGGCAGATCTCTTGGGCGCCTTCATGAATTTATTTCTTGACAGGCTGACCACATGGCGACAAGATGAGAATAATTCTCATTAACATTGTCCCGAAAGGAAACCGGAATGCGCTTCAAACCTGTTGTGCTGGCGGCGTCGCTGATCGCCGGCCCGGCCAGCGCCAACGACGACATCAAGGCGCTGCTGGCCGAAGTCAAACGCCTCTCCGAGCGCATCGAGGCGCTCGAAAAAAACAATCAGGCGCTGGAACAATCGCTCGCCAGCGAGCGCGTTTCGGAGAAGGAGCCGGAACTCGTCACGCGCCTGAAGGCGGTCGAGTTTCAAACGCTCTCGATGCGCAAGCAGGCGCGCCAGATCGAGGCGCTGGAAGGCATCACCGTCGGCGCCAACCTGACCAGCGTGGTGCAGCGTGTCAATCGCGCCGGCACTGCCGGCGACATCTCGCGCCAGTCGCGCGCCAATTACCGCGGCGATATTTCGGTCACGCTGCCCGGCGGCGAGATCGGCGACATCGAAGGCAGCATCTTTACCCACTTCCGCTTCGGCCAGGGCAATGGCATCGGCTTGCGCCCGACTTACGCCATGCCGAACGCCACCGCCTTCCAGACCAACGCCGGCCCCGACGATTCCTTCGCCGTCCTCGCGCAAGCCTGGTATCAGGTGAAAGTGCCGCTGCCGCGCGACGGCATCAAGGAAGATTCGCGCCAGCACTTGCACTTCACCGCCGGCAAGATTGATTCCTTCGTCTTCTTCGACCAGAACGCGGCGGCGGACGACGAATCGACGAAATTCCTCAACAACGTTTTCGTACACAACCCGCTGCTGGACGCCGGCGGCGACATTCGCGCTGACGCTTACGGCTTCGCCCCCGGCGCGGTTTTCAGTTATGTGAATACGGCTAACACGGCGCAGGTCTGGAGCTTGTCGCTCGGCGTTTTCAGTTCCGGGCCGGGCGCCAATTTCTCCGGCTCGCTCGGCACGCCCTACGTCATCGCCCAGGCCGACACCACCTGGCGCTGGAACCATCTGCCGGGCAACTACCGCGCTTACCTGTGGACCAATGGGCGCAGCCTCGGCTACGACGACAACGAGCGTCGCCATACCGGCTTCGGTCTTTCCGTCGACCAGAAAGTGACGGACGACGTGACCGTGTTTGGCCGCTATGGACATCAAGGCGCCGGCAAGACGCGCTTTGATCGCGCGCTGACCGCCGGCATCGAAATCACTGGCAACGGCTGGGGGCGCGGCGCCGATTCGCTCGGCATCGCCGCCGGTTTGCTGCGTACTCGCGCGTCGTATCGCCGCGATTCGACGGCGCTCGATCTGGACGGCGACGGCGCGCTCGATGCGCGCGCTTCCGGCAGCGAGCGCATTGGCGAAATCTATTACCGCTTCCGCGTGAACAACCTGCTCGAACTGACGCCGGATTTCCAGATCATTCAGCGTCCGGGCGGCGTCGGCGGCGCGCCGACGGTGAAGGTGCTCGGCGTGCGCGCCAAGCTGGGTTTCTAGGCCGTCTTGCGGCGGCTTGTTGCGCTGCCGCGAACGCCGCCCGAGTCCGATATAATTGAATGCTTTCCGCCTTATCCCGGAGAGGATGGGCAGGGTGAAACAAGCGAAAGGATTCAAATGAAGATCTGTGTATTGCCGGGCGATGGCATCGGCCCCGAAATCGTCGGTCAGGCCGTGCGCGTGCTGGAGGCGCTGCGCCAGGACGGGATCAAGCTGGAGATGGAAACGGCGCTGCTCGGCGGCTGCGCGGTGGATGCCGCCGGCGATCCCTATCCCGAGGCGACCCGCAAGTTGGCGCGCGCGGCGGACGCGGTGCTGCTCGGCGCGGTCGGCGGCCCGCAATACGACGTGCTGCCGCGCGAGCAGCGCCCGGAGCGCGGCCTGCTCGGCATCCGCAAGGATCTCGGCCTGTTCGCCAATCTGCGCCCGGCGCTGCTGTATCCCGAACTCGCCAACGCCTCCAGCCTGAAGCCCGAAGTGGTGGCCGGGCTGGATATCCTGATCGTGCGCGAGTTGACGGGCGACATCTATTTCGGCGAGCCGCGCGGCATCGCGGTGCGCAACGGCGAAAAGGTCGGCGTCAACACCATGATCTACGCCGAAAGCGAAATTCGCCGCATCGCCCGCGTCGCGCTGGAAGCGGCGCGCAAGCGCGGCCGCAAACTGTGCTCGGTGGACAAGATGAACGTGCTGGAATGCACCCAGTTGTGGCGCGACGTGGTGACGGACGAGGCGAAACAGTATCCCGATGTCGAACTGTCGCACATGCTGGTGGACAACGCCGCCATGCAACTGGTGCGCAACCCGAAGCAGTTCGATGTCATGGTGACGGGCAACATGTTCGGCGACATTCTGTCGGATGAGGCGTCGATGCTGACCGGCTCGATCGGCATGCTGCCTTCGGCTTCGCTCGATGAGAAGGGCAAGGGCTTGTACGAGCCGATCCACGGCTCGGCGCCGGACATCGCCGGCAAGGGCGTTGCCAATCCGCTGGCGACGATTTTGTCGACGGCGATGATGCTGCGCTATACCTTCAATCAGGAAACTGCCGCTGCGCGCATCGAGGCGGCGGTGAAAAAAGTGCTGCAACAAGGGCTGCGCACCGGCGATATTTTCGAGCCGGGCATGCGGCAGGTCGGCACCAAAGAGATGGGCGACGCGGTGATCGCCGCGCTGTAACAGCGGCCAACAAGGCAGGCGGGACGAATCAACATGAAACGAGTGGGACTGGTGGGATGGCGCGGCATGGTCGGCTCCGTGCTGATGCAGCGCATGGCGGAAGAGCGGGATTTCGATCTTGTCGAGCCGGTGTTTTTCACGACCTCGCAGGTGGGCGGCAAAGGCCCTGTCATCGGTGGCCGCGACGCGCCCGCGTTGCAGGACGCGCGCGACATCGGCGCGCTGAAAAAGATGGACATCATCGTCACCTGTCAGGGCGGCGACTACACCGGCGAAGTGTTTCCCAAGCTGCGCGCCGCCGGCTGGAACGGCCACTGGATCGACGCGGCGTCTTCCCTGCGCATGAAGGATGATGCCATCATCATCCTTGATCCGGTCAACCTCGACGTCATCAAGAACGCCCTCGCGCGCGGCGGGCGCAACTGGATCGGCGGCAACTGCACCGTCAGCCTGATGCTGATGGCGGTTGGTGCTCTCTATCAACGCGACCTCGTTGAGTGGATGAGCGTGATGACCTATCAGGCGGCCTCCGGCGCCGGCGCGCAGAACATGCGCGAACTGCTGACGCAGATGGGCGAAGTGCATCGGGCGGCGAAGGGTTTGCTCGACGATCCCGCTTCGGCGATTCTCGACATCGACCGCGAAGTGGCCGGCGTCCTGCGGGACGAGAAATTTCCGGCGGCGAATTTCGGCGTGCCGCTCGCCGGCAGCCTGATTCCGTGGATCGACAAGGAAATGGAGAACGGCCAGAGCCGCGAGGAATGGAAAGGGCAGGCGGAAACCAACAAGATTCTGGGCCGTGAAGCCAGCCCGGTGCCGGTCGACGGCATCTGCGTGCGCGTCGGCGCCATGCGCTGCCACAGTCAGGCGCTCACCCTCAAGCTGAAGCGCGACGTGCCCGTCGACGAGATCGAAGGCATGATCGCCGCATCCAGCGAATGGGTGAAAGTGGTGCCGAACCGCCGCGACGCCACCATCCGCGAACTGACGCCGACCGCCGTCACCGGCACGCTGGCGGTGCCGGTCGGCCGCTTGCGCAAACTGAATATGGGGCCGTCTTATCTGGGCGCCTTCACCTGCGGCGATCAACTGCTGTGGGGCGCGGCTGAACCGCTGCGCCGTATGCTGCGGCTGTTGCTGGAAGCCTGAGCCTCCTTTCCGGTTTTCAGAGAGATTGACAAAAAAAGCACACAAGTTTGCCAAAATCGCCGCGTGCCGCAAAAAACGCTTGATTCCCTGCCAGATTCAATCAGGATATAATCCGAAAACTTAGCTTGCATGGCTAAGTTCATGATGTTACGCTGTTTGTCCGAAAACTATCCGCAAGGTGAGCGCGGTGGATAAAAAAGATCAGGGATACAGATTCAGAATCTTCCTGCTGACGATGGCGCTGGCCGTCCTGTCGGCGGGAGCGAACGCCGTCGGGCTGGGCCAGATCAAGGTGCTGTCCCCGTTGGGGCAGCCTTTGCGCGCCGAAATCGAACTGACAGCCTCGCGCGACGAATTGTCGTCGCTGACGGCGCGGCTCGCCTCGCACGAGGCGTTCGATCAGGCGGGCATCGAATTCGCTTCCGCCCTGTCCGGCGTCACAATGACGGTCGACAGGCAGACGGGCGACAAGCCCGTCATCCGCATCACCTCCCGCCAGGCGATCAACGAGCCTTTCCTCGATATGCTGATCGAGTTGAACTGGGCGTCCGGCCGTCTGGTGCGGGAATACACCTTCCTGCTCGATCCGGCGCCGGATACCCTGGTGTCCCGACCGATTACCGCGCCGGTGGCGAAAGGCGGCGCATCTTCAGCCGCGCCCGCGCCGGTCGCCGCGCCTGAGCAACCGGCAGCCCGGCAGCCCGAAAAAACCGCTGCCGCAAAGACGGACAAGACGACGGGCAAGACAGCGGGCAAGGCAGCCGACAAGGCGGCTGACAAGGCGCCGAAGGCAGGGCAGGAGCGCAAGGTGCAGAAAGGCGAGTACCTGCGCAAGATCGCCGCCGAAACGCGGCCCGAGGGCGTCAGTCTGGATCAGATGCTGGTGGCGATCTTCAACCGCAACAAAGACGCCTTCATCGGCAACAACATGAACCGCTTGAAGGCCGGCAAGATTCTCACCATTCCCGAGCCGGAAGCCGTGGCGGCGGTGAATGAGCGCGAGGCGCGGAAAACCATCTCGGCGCACACCGCCGATTTCAATGCCTATCGCCGCAACCTCGCTTCTGCCGCCGCAGCCTCGGAAGGACGGCCGGAGGACGCCGCCCGGCAAACGGCCAGCGGCAAGATCGAGACGAAGATCGAGGAGAAAACGCCCGCGCCGGCCAAAACGGAAGACCAGTTGAGGATTGCCAGAGCCGATGCCGCTGCGGGCAAAGGCGGGGCGCAGGGCAGGGTTGCCGCGCTGGAAGAAGATTTGGCGGCCAAGGATCTGGCGCTGAAGGAAGCGCAGTCGCGCCAGGCGGAACTGGAAAAGAATATCGAGGACTTGAGGAAGCTGCTCGAACTGAAGAATCAAAACCTCGCCGAACTCCAGCAACAGGCTCAGGCCCAAACGGGTTCTTCACCCGTGTCGCCCCCCCCGCCGCCCTCCCCGCCGCCCTCTCCGTCGCCCACGCCCGATGCCGCCACAGCGACTACAGCCGCCGCAGCGCCCGGAGAAGCCGCGCCCGCGTCCACGCCGCCGGCGGACGGCGAGAAACCGGCAGAGCCGGCGGGCGCCGCCGACCAGCCCGCTCCGCCTGTCGCGGCAGCGCCCGCGCCCGCGCCGGCGCCCGCAACGCCGCCGAAGAAAGCGCCCCCGCCGCCGGAGCCGAGCTTCATCGACGACTTGCTGGGTAATCCGTTCGTTCTCGGCGGGGCCGTGCTGGTGCTCGGGCTACTGATTTTGCTTGCCTATCGGCAGCGCCAGAAGAAGAATCAGTTTCCGCCCACCGGCATGTCGCCGACAACCGTCAAAATGACAGGCGGTTCCGTCTTCGGCGCCACCGGCGGTCGCAGCGTCGACACGAAAACCGCGCCGATGACGGATTTCAGCCAGATCGGGATTGGCGCCATCGGCACCGACGAGAGCGTCGATCCGGTCGCCGAGGCGGATGTCTACATGGCGTATGGCCGCGACGCCCAGGCCGAGGAAATCCTGCTCGACGCCCTGAAGACCGATCCGGCCCGCACGGCGATCCACATGAAGCTGCTGGAGATTTATGCCGGCCGCAAGAACGTCAAGCAATTCGAGGCGATCGCCAGCGATCTGTATGTCCAGACCGATGGCGCCGGCAGCGATTGGGACAAAGCCACCGAGATGGGTCGGAAGCTCGATCCGGCGAATCCGCTGTTTGGCGCGGCGGCGGCGGGCGGGAAGACCGTCGATACCGATCCTGTTTCGCCCGGTGTAGACCCGGCTTCGGTCGGGCCTCAAACCGCGCCCCTCACATCAAGCCCAGTTTTCGAGACCGAACTCGAACATGCCGTGACCGTGATGCAGGGTGTTCCGCTTGCGTCACCACCCGCGCCGCCGCCCGTGCGCGCGACACTCGCGCCCGCACCCGCTGCGCCCGCGTCCGCGACCGCGACCGCTGCGCCTGCGCCCGCGATGCACGATCTGGATTTCGATCTCGATCTGGATGTCAAGCCGGCGGAAAGCAAGCCGGCGCCGGTGAAAGCGCCGCCGCCACCCGTGATGGTTATTGATGTCGCTCCCCCGGCGGAGCCGAAAGCGCCCGTGTCCGCGTTCCCGCCATCCGCGAAGCCTGCCGCGAAGCCTGCTGCGAGCGACGACGATGCGCTGGATTTCGATTTCCACATCAACCCGCCATCTGCTCCCGCTCCCGCCCCGGCTTCCGCCCCGACTTCCGCTCTAGCCGCGCCGAAAGCGCCGGAGCCGGTATTCGACTTCGGGCCGATCACGCTCGAACTCGATGAGCCGACGCCGGTAAGCGACGGCGACGTTATCACCAAGCTCGAACTGGCCGAGGCCTACGAGAAAATGGGCGACAAGGAAAGCGCGCGCGAACTGCTCGCCGAGGTGGTGAAAGAAGGCAACGCCGAGCAGCGCGACAATGCGCAGCGCATGCTCGACAAGCTGGTCTGAACCTGTTTGGCGGAGGGCCGCGCGCCCTCCGCCGTTTTCCCCGATTCCCGATGCTGCATCCGACAGTCCGCCTCATCGTCTGGGCGGTGGCGGTGGCGTGCGCGCAATGGCTGCCGCTGATCTGGCTGTCGCTGGCTTGCGCCGCCGCCCTGATCGCCGGTGTTTGGCTGGCGCCTGAACGGCTCGGGTTGCTGCTGAAGCGCACCCGCTGGCTGCTCCTCTCCCTTGTGCTGTTATTCGCGCTGGCGACGCCGGGCGTCTATCTGCTGCCTTTTCTCGGCAGCCTCGGGCCGACCGAGGAAGGGCTGCGGCTCGGCTTCGCGCATTTGATGCGGCTGCTGTTCGTGCTGGCGAGTCTGGCCGTGCTGCTGCGCTTTACCGGTATGGATGGTCTGGTGGCCGGGCTGCATGGCCTGCTGCGGCCCTTCGTCTGTCTCGGCCTCGACCGCGCCCGCGTCGCGGTGCGGCTGATGCTGGTGATGCACTATGTCGAGCACTTTCCGCCCGGCCGGCGCTGGCGCGAATGGCTGCAAGACGATGCCGCGCCGGACGAGCCGGTCAGTTTTCATCTGCAAACGTCCGCTTGGGGACGCGCCGATTTTGCCGTGCTGGCGGGGCTGGCGGTGATGGTTGCGGCGGCGCTGGTCATTGGAGCGGCGGCGTGAGAATCGCTCTCGGGCTTGAATACGATGGCACCGCCTTCGCCGGCTGGCAGACCCAGCCGCACGGCAACACGGTGCAGGACGCGCTGGAGCGGGCGCTGGCCGAAATCGCCGGCGCGCCGGTGCGGACGATTTGCGCCGGCCGCACCGACGCCGGAGTGCATGCCGCCGCTCAAGTCGCGCATTTCGACGCGCCGGTGATCCGGCCCGAAAACGCCTGGGTGCGCGGCGTGAATGCGCATCTGCCGGAACACATCGCCGTGCGCTGGGTGCGCGCGGTACCGGCGGATTTTCATGCCCGTTTTTCCGCCCGCTCGCGCAGCTATCGTTACGTGCTCTGCAACCATGCCGTGCGCCCGGCGCTGCTGCATGGTCGGGTCGGCTGGTTCCATCTGCCGCTCGATCTCGCCGCCATGCAAGCCGCCGCCGCGCGGCTGATCGGCGAACAGGATTTTTCCGCTTTTCGCGCCGCCGGATGCCAGGCCAAATCGCCGGTGAAAATCTTGCACCAGGCCGAGGCGCGGCGCGATGGCGATTACTTTATTTTCGATTTCCGCGCCAGCGCCTTTTTGCACCACATGGTGCGCAATATGGTGGGCGCGCTCGTCCATGTCGGCAAGGGCGCGGAGCAGCCGGAATGGATCGCCGACATTCTCGCCCGCCGCGACCGCAGTCTGGCGGCGCCGACTTTTTCGCCGCACGGCTTGTACCTTTCCGGCGTTGAGTACGAGGCGCGCTGGCAGTTGCCCCTGAATGGCCGTATCATCGCGCCTTTCCTTCCGCTCGCCTTCTAGCTTGCCAAGAACCCGCGTCAAGATTTGCGGCATCACCCGGCCCGAGGATGCGCGCGCCGCCGTGGCGCTCGGCGCCGATGCCATCGGTCTGGTCTTCCATGCGCCCAGCCCGCGCTGCGTCAGCGTCGAGCAGGCGTGGGAGATTGCCCGCATCGTGCCGCCTTTCGTCACCCTGGTCGGCCTGTTCGTGAATGAATCGAAGCTGACGGTACGGCGCGTGATGGAGGCGGTGCCGATCCAGTTGTTGCAATTCCACGGCGAGGAGGAGGAATCGTTCTGCCGTTCTTTCCACGCGCCGTACATCAAGGCGGCGCGGATGAGGCCGGGCTTCGATTTGGTAAAATACGCCGCATCCCATTCCGCCGCGCAAGGCTTGCTGCTCGATGCCGACGCCGAGGGTTACGGCGGCGCCGGCAAGACCTTCGACTGGTCGCTGATTCCGCCGCGCCTGTCCCTCCCGATCATTCTCGCGGGCGGCCTGAATCCCGGCAACGTCGTCGAGGCGGTGCGCGCCGTGCGGCCCTGGGCGGTGGATGTCAGCAGCGGGGTGGAAGCCGCCAAGGGAATCAAGGACGCGGAAAAAATCGCCGCGTTCATCGCTGGAGTGAAGCATGCAGATGAATGACCTGCCCGATTCGCACGGGCATTTCGGTCCTTACGGGGGCGCGTTCGTCGCCGAGACGCTGGTCGAGGCGCTCGACGAGCTGAAGCGCGCCTATGCCGACGCCAAGGCGGATCCCGCTTTCCGCGCCGAGTTCGAGTACGAACTGAAGCACTACGTGGGCCGCCCCAGCCCGATCTACCACGCCCGCCGCTGGTCGGCGCAACTCGGCGGGGCGCAGATTTATCTGAAGCGCGAAGACCTCAACCACACCGGCGCGCACAAGGTGAACAACTGCATCGGTCAGGCCATGCTGGCGCGGCGCATGGGCAAGCCGCGCGTCATCGCCGAAACCGGCGCCGGTCAGCACGGCGTTGCCACTGCCACCGTCGCCGCCCGCTACGGCATGGAGTGCGTGGTGTACATGGGCGAGGAAGATGTGCGGCGTCAGGCCGCCAACGTCTACCGCATGAAGCTGCTCGGCGCCAGCGTGGTGCCGGTGGCTTCCGGCTCGAAAACGCTGAAGGACGCGCTCAACGAAGCCATGCGCGACTGGGTGACGCATGTCGGCGATACCTTCTATATCATCGGCACCGTGGCCGGGCCGCATCCGTATCCGATGATGGTGCGCGATTTCCAAAAAATCATCGGCGAGGAATGCCGCGCGCAAATGCCCGAACTGGCGGGCCGCCAGCCCGATTACGTCATCGCCTGCGTCGGCGGCGGCTCCAATGCGATGGGGATTTTTTATGACTACATTCCCGATGCGTCGGTGAAGCTGGTCGGCGTCGAGGCGGCCGGCGACGGCATCGCCAGCGGCCGCCATGCCGCCTCGCTCATCGCCGGGCGGCCCGGCGTGCTGCACGGCAACCGCACTTATCTGTTGCAGGACGAGAACGGCCAGATCATCGAAACGCACTCGATTTCAGCCGGCCTCGATTACCCCGGCGTCGGCCCCGAGCATGCCTGGCTGAAAGACAGCGGCCGCGCCGAATATGTCGCTGTCACCGACGCGGAGGCGCTCGCCGCCTTCCATGCCCTGTGCCGCTGCGAAGGCATCATGCCGGCGCTGGAATCCTCGCACGCGCTGGCTTACGCCGCCCGGCTCGCGCCGACGCTGCCGCCGGACGCGCTGCTGCTGGTCAACCTCTCCGGCCGCGGCGACAAGGACATGCACACCGTCGCCGATCATTCCGGGATCCGTTTCTGATGTCGCGCATCCAGAGCACTTTCGCGCAGCTTGCCGCGCAAGGCCGCAAGGCCCTGATTCCGTTTATCACCGCCGGTTATCCCGAACCGGCCCTGATGCTGCCGCTGATGCGCGCGCTGGTCGATGCCGGCGCCGACATCATCGAACTCGGCGTGCCGTTCTCCGATCCGATGGCCGACGGGCCGACCATTCAGCGCGCTTCCGAATGCGCGCTGCGGCACGGCATGTCGCTGCGCCGGGTGCTGTCCGCCGTGCGCGAATTCCGCGTCGAAGACGCCAGCACGCCGGTCGTGCTGATGGGTTATGCCAATCCAATCGAGGCGATGGGGGCGGATGTCTTCGTCGCCGAGGCGAAGCAGGCCGGCGTGGACGGCGTGCTGGTGGTCGACTATCCGCCCGAGGAGTGCGCCGGTTTCGCCGGCCAACTCAAGGCGAACGGCATGGATCCGGTTTTTCTGCTGGCGCCGACATCCACCGATGCGCGCTTCGGGCAGGTCGCCGAACTCGGCAGCGGCTACATCTATTATGTTTCACTGCGGGGCGTCACCGGCGCCGGGCATCTCGATCTGGATGAAGTGGCGCGGCGCATTCCGGCCATCCGCGACAAGGTCGGCATGCCGGTCGGCGTCGGCTTCGGCATCCGCGACGCCGCAAGCGCGCGGCGCATCGCCACGGTGGCCGACGCGGTGGTGATCGGCAGCCGCATCATCGAAGAGATTGAACACAGTCCGCCCGGACAAGTGATTGCCAACGTGTCGGCTTTTCTGCGCGGCATCCGCGCCGCGCTCGACGCGCCGGCGATTTGAAGCGACCATTTTCAGGGAGGCGTCATGAGCTGGCTGCAAAAACTGCTTCCGCCCAAGATCAAGCGCGCCGAGGGCGTCAAAAAATCAATTCCCGAAGGGCTGTGGCGCAAATGCCCGAACTGCGAGGCCACGCTCTACGGCTCCGACCTTGAGAAAAATCTCAACGTCTGCCCAAAGTGCGGCCACCATCACCGGCTGCGCGCCCGCGCCTGGCTCGACTTGCTGCTCGACGCCGAAGGCCGCTTCGAGATCGGCGCCGAAGTGCTGCCGGTCGATCCGCTCAAGTTCAAGGACAGCAAGCGCTATGCCGAGCGGCTCAACGCCGCCATCGACGAGACGGAGGAGGGCGACGCGCTGGTGGTGATGCAGGGCGCGGTGAAAACGCTGCCGGCGGTGGTGGCGGCGTTCGAGTTCGAATTCATGGGCGGCTCGATGGGTTCGGTGGTCGGCGAACGCTTCGTGCGCGGCGTGCGCATGGCCGTCGAGCAACAGATGCCCTTCATCTGCATCACAGCCACCGGCGGCGCGCGCATGCAGGAGGGCTTGTTTTCCCTCATGCAGATGGCGAAGACCACTGCCGCCGTGACGCAACTCTCGGCCAACCGGCTGCCCTTCATTTCCATTCTCACCGATCCGACCATGGGCGGCGTCTCGGCCAGTTTCGCTTTCGTCGCCGATGTCGTCATCGCCGAGCCGGGCGCCCTGATCGGTTTCGCCGGGCCGCGCGTCATCGAGCAGACAGTGCGCGAGAAACTGCCGGACGGTTTTCAGCGCGCCGAATTCCTGCTCGAAAAAGGCGCGCTCGACATGATCGTCGACCGGCGCGAGATACGCGACAAACTGGCGTCGCTGCTGACGCTCCTGCAAAAAATTCCCGCCGTTTGATTCTGGCCTCCACCGCTCATTTCACGTTGTCCGACTGGCTGGCGCACATCGAGCGCCAGCATGCGCAGCCAATCGCGCTGGGGTTGGAGCGCGTCCTTGCCGTGAAGCGGGCGCTCGGCGTCGCGCTGGACGCGCCGGTAATAATTGTCGGCGGCACGAACGGCAAAGGCTCCACCTGCGCCATGCTGGAGCGCATCCTGCGCAGCGCCGGTTATCGTGTCGGTTTGTACACCTCGCCGCATCTGCTCGAATACAACGAACGGGTGCGCGTGAATGGGCAGCCGGTGTCCGACGCGGCGCTGTGCGCGTCCTTCGCTCAAGTTGAGGCGGCGCGTGGCGGCATGCCGCTGACTTATTTTGAATACGGTACGCTGGCGGCCTGGCAGGTTTTCGCCGCCGCCGGCGTGGAAGCGGTCGTGCTGGAAGTGGGTCTGGGCGGACGGCTGGACGCGGTGAATGTTTTCGATGCCGATTGCGCCGTCGTCACCACGGTCGATTTCGATCACATGGATTATCTCGGCGACACGCGCGAGGCCATCGGTTTCGAGAAGGCGGGAATTTTCCGCGCCGGGAGGCCGGCCATCGTCGGCGATCCGCAGCCGCCGCGCAGCCTGCTCGATCACGCCGCCGCGATTGGCGCCGACCTGCGGCGGCTGGGCCAGGAATTCGGCTATCAAGCCGGAGAAGGACAGTGGATGTACTGGAGCGACCGTGGCCGTCGCGGCGGATTGGCGTATCCGGCGTTGCGCGGCGCCGTTCAGTTGCGCAATGCCAGCATGGCGATTGCCGCGCTGGAGGCGCTGACAGAGCGGCTGCCGGTGTCGATGCAGGACGTTCGCCGTGGCCTGGCCGAAGTTACGCTGCCGGGGCGCTTTCAGGTTTTGCCGGGCCGTCCGGCGGTGGTGCTGGATGTTGGCCACAATCCGCAAGCTGCCGGCGCGCTGGCCGAAAGTCTCGGCGGCATGGCGTTTCATCCGCAAACTTGGGCGGTGTTTGGCATGTTGTCAGACAAGGATGTTGCCGGTGTCGTCGAGCGCATCGCGCCGCGTATCGACCGCTGGCTGGCGGCCAGCCTGCCGGGGCCGCGCGGCATGAGCGGCGCGGCGCTGGCGCGTTTGCTGGCGGCGCGCGGCATTCAGGCCGAAGCCTGCTTCGATTCGCCGGCGGCGGCCTACCGCGCGGCGAAGGAGCAGGCAGGCGAAAATGATAGAATTGTCGCCTTCGGATCTTTTCTCACCGTGTCCGATGTTCTGCGCGCAATAGACGATGAACGAAAACGACACCCAGCTTGAGTTGAAGAAACGCGCGCGCCGCCGTCTGGTCGGCGCTGTCGCCCTCGCGGCGCTGGCGGCCATCGTGCTGCCGATGGTGATGGATCAAGCGCCCAAGCCGCCCCCGGCGCAGGACATTGAGATCCGCATTCCGGCGCAGGATGCTGATGCCGGCGGCTTCACGTCCCGCGTCCTGCCGGCCAAGCCGGAAGCCGTGCCGACGCCGCTGCCGGCGGCGGCGCCCGAAACCGCAACGCCGCCCGACCCGAAGCCGGTTGAACCCAAACCAGCCGACCCGAAGCCGGCGGCCAAAACGGAAGCGGCCAAGCCAGCCGCGCCTCCAGCCGCTCCCGCTGCAGGGCAGTGGATCGTCCAGTTGGGCGCTTACCGGGATGAAGCCAACGTCATCGGCCTGACGACGAAGATCAAGCAGCAGGGTTACAGCGTCTATACCGAAAACGGGTCGGCGCCGGACGGCAGCGCCCGAACCCGCGTGCGCGCCGGTCCTTTCCCGAGCAAGGAAGCGGCGGAAAAAGCGCGTGAACGCATCAAGCGCCTCGGCGTAGACGGCGTCGTGGCGCAGAAATAGGCGTTGGACTTTGTATGGAGATTTTCATTCTTCTTTTCCTTGCCGCTCTGATCGGCGGGGGAATCGTTCAGCGAATCACCAAATCCAAAGCCGCTTCTGTTTTTTTGCCCTTTCTCGCGTATGTGGCTTGGTCGGTATACCACGAGTTTTTTGTTCCCTACCAAGGCGGCGGGGCATCGTTTTGGCCGATAGATATTTTCTTTGCCGGCCCTGTTGCTGCTGTGGGCGGCGGCGTGGGCGCGTCGCTGGCCATCAAGTTTTTTGGCGCAAACGATGATGCATAGACCGAACATTTCACTCAACCCGGACGCGCCCAAGCGCGCTGATCAACTCAAACGCCGTGACGGTATTTGACTATGCAGTGCTGACGATTGTCGCCGCCTCGATTCTGCTCGGCGCTTGGCGCGGGCTGGTGAAGGAGGCGCTTTCGTTGACGGCCTGGGTGGCGGCGCTGTTGATTGGGCGCGCGCTGGCGCCGGAAATCGCGCCGCTGATGGGGACGTGGTTCGGCGGCTGGCTGCGGGAGCCGATCATGCAATACGTGGCGGCGTTCGCGGTGATCGTCGTCGCGGTGCTGGTGGCGGCGACGCTGGTGCAACTGGCGTTGACCAGCCTGCTGCGGGCGATCGGGCTGGGGCCGCTGGACCGTTTTCTCGGCACCGTGTTCGGCGTCGCGCGCGGCGCGCTGGTGGTGGTGTTGTGTGTGCTGGCAGGCGGCTTCACGGCGCTGCCGCAGCAGACATGGTGGCGGCAGGCGGTGTTGGCGCCGCCGCTGGAAACTGCGGTGCTGGCAGCCAAGCCTTGGCTGCCGCCCGCTGTGGCGGAACGCATACGATACAGGTGAACTATGTGCGGCATTCTGGGCGTCGTCGCGACGACGCCGGTGAACCAGTTACTCTATGACGGCTTGCAGGTGCTCCAGCACCGCGGCCAGGACGCGGCCGGCATCGTCACGGCCGAGGGCGGCGTCTTCCACATGCACAAAGGCCCCGGTCTGGTGCGCGATGTTTTCCGCACGCGCAACATGCGCAGCCTGCAAGGCAACTGGGGCATCGCGCACTGCCGCTATCCGACGGCCGGCTCGGTGCTGAGTTCCGCCGAGTCGCAGCCTTTCTACGTGAATTCGCCATTCGGCCTGACGCTGGCGCACAACGGCAACCTGACCAACGCCGAGGAACTGAAGCGCGAGATGTTCTTGCAGGACTTGCGCCACATCAACACCCGCTCCGATTCGGAAGTGCTGCTCAATGTGCTGGCGCACGAACTGCAAGCGGCGGCGACCAAATATCAACTCGATGCCGATACCATTTTCAAGGCGGTGGCCGGCGTGCACCGCCGCGTGCGCGGCGCTTACGCCGTGGTGGCGATGATCGCCGGCTACGGCCTGCTGGCTTTCCGCGATCCCTACGGCATCCGCCCGCTGATCGTCGGCCGCAACGCCACGCCGGAGGGCAACGAATATCTGGTGGCGTCGGAGAGCGTCGCCCTCGACACCCTCGGCTTCCAGATCATGCGCGACGTGGCGCCCGGCGAAGCGGTGCTGGTCGACATTCAGGGCAACTTCCACAGCAAGCCCTGCGCCGAGCACACCCGGCGCGCGCCCTGCATTTTCGAGTTCGTCTATCTGGCGCGGCCGGATTCGCTCATTGACGGCATTTCGGTCTATGAGAGCCGGGTCAAGATGGGCGAGCATCTGGCGGCGAAGATTCGCCATACCCTGCCGCACGCCGACATTGATTCCGTGATTCCGATTCCCGATTCCAGCCGCCCCTCGGCGATGGAACTGGCAAGCTGCCTCAACCTTCCCTACCGCGAGGGCTTCGTCAAGAACCGCTACATCGGCCGCACTTTCATCATGCCCGGTCAGGCGCTGCGGCGGAAATCGGTGCGCCAGAAACTCAACACCATTGCGCAGGAATTCAAGGGCAAGAGCGTGCTGCTGGTGGACGATTCCATCGTGCGCGGCACCACCAGCAAGGAGATCGTGCAGATGGCCCGCGACGCCGGCGCGCGCAAGGTGTATTTCGCTTCCGCCGCGCCGCCGGTGCGCTTCGCCAACGTGTATGGCATTGACATGCCGTCGCGCCATGAGCTGATCGCCAACAACCGCAGCGACGAGGAAATTTGCAGCGAGATCGGCGCCGACGGCTTGATCTATCAGGATCTCGCCGCCCTGAAGGCGGCGGTGCATGCGCTGAATCCTTCGATCACGGTGTTCGAGACTTCCTGTTTCGACGGCCACTACGTGACCGGCGACGTCAGCGCCGAGTACCTGAACAGCATCGAAAAGCAGCGGCGGGACGACAAGCCGGGCGGAGAGGACGCCGGCGACACGGCTCAGCTTGACCTGAATCTGATCGTGGCGGATTGACAGGCGCGCGGGCCGCGTGTAATTTTCGTGTGTAATTTCCGCGTGTAATTTCCGCGTGTGGTTTTGCATGTGGTTTTTGCGGTGCGCCGATTTGATTTCAGCTTGCGGGCGCGTAACAAGTGCGGCTAAAGCGGGGAAGGGAAGCACCCGGCCCGGCTGTTCAGTCGCGTCGGGTTTTTTACATTCTGGGGCTTGAACATGGATAAAACATTTGATCTGGATACGCTGGCGGTGCGCGCGGGCATTCTGCGCAGCCAGTTCAACGAACACGCTGAAGGGCTGTACCTGACTTCCAGCTTCGTCTTCGAGAGCGCGGCGCAGGCGGCGGCCCGCTTCTCCGGCGAGGAAGACGGTTTCGTCTATGGCCGCTTTTCCAATCCCACCATCAGCATGTTGCAGGAGCGGCTGGCGGCGCTGGAAGGCGGCGAAGCCTGCGTTGCCACGTCGAGCGGCATGGCGGCGATTCTGGCGGCGGCGATGGCGCTCATGAAAGCGGGCGATCACATCGTCGCGTCCCAGGGCATTTTCGGCGCCACGCAGCAGTTGTTCGGCATTCTGGAAAGATTCGGCGTCGCCACCACCTTTGTCGCCCCCAATGACGCGGCGGCGTTCAAGGCGGCGGTGCGACCGCAGACCCGGCTGGTGTTCGTCGAAACGCCGTCGAATCCGCTCACCGAAGTGTTCGACATCGCCGCGCTGGCGGCGGTGGCGCACGAAGCGGGCGCGCTGCTGGCGGTGGACAACTGCTTTTGCTCGCCGGCCCTGCAACGGCCGCTCGATCTCGGCGCCGATCTCGTCATCCACTCCGCCACCAAATACCTCGACGGCCAGGGGCGGGTACTGGGCGGCGCCGTGATCGGACGCAAGGCGCTCACCGACGAAGTGCTCAAGTTCCTGCGCACCGCCGGGCCGTCGCTCTCGCCTTTCAATGCCTGGGTGATCCTGAAAGGCGTCGAAACCCTGCGCTTGCGCATGGACGCGCAGTCGGCGGCGGCGCTCGAAATCGCGCGCTGGCTGGAGCGGCAGCCGCAAGTGGCGCGGGTGTACTATCCCGGCCTGCCGTCGCATCCGCAGCACGCGCTGGCGATGCGCCAGCAGAAGACGGGCGGCGCCATCGTCTCTTTTGAAGTCAAGGGCGGCCGCGCCGAAGCCTGGAAAGTGGTGGATGCCACGCGCCTGATTTCCATCACCGCCAACCTCGGCGACACCAAGAGCACGCTCACCCATCCGGCCACCACGACACACGGACGCATCACCCCCGAAGCGCGCATCGCCGCCGGCATACAGGAAAGCCTGCTGCGGATGGCCGTCGGCCTGGAATCCGTCGCCGACCTGCAAGCCGATCTGGCGCGGGGGCTGGCGTTGATTTGACGCGGTTTCGCGTTCCCCGCGCGAGTTGATGAAATTCAGGGGTAGCGGCGATTACGACAAGATATTGCGGCGTGAAATGAAGCTGCCCGAACTGCCGCCGCCGGATGCGGCCGCCCCGCAAGAAGCCGCGCCCGCGACGAACTCCCTGGCATCCGCCGCGTCGGGCTTGTCCGCTTCTTTGTCGAATATGAAAATCGGCAATCCGTTCAAAAAATCATGATTCGTCCGGCATGCCAGCCCGGGGCGCGCGCGGCGGCAATGAAGGCCGTCGCCGCATTGGCCGCATTGGCCGCCCTGCTGGTGTGCGCGGCCGCGTCGGCGACATCGCCCTGTCCGCCTGACGTACCGTGCGATCCGGATGAGTTTCCGGTTCTCGTTGCCGCCACGCTTGTCGGATTGAAAAATGCTTGCGCGCGAACAGATCCGCCGCGAGCGCAACAGTATTCCGCAGCGCTCGAAAAAATGCTGGATACGGATTTGGGCGCCGAAGACAGGGAGGCCATGCGCAAGGCAAGAAACGCCCCGCTTTTCAGCGCCAAGCTGAAAGAAGCCGAGTGGGCGCTGGATGCGCTGCAAGGCGCCGAGCTTGAACGCGAGTGCGCGGCGCTTCTGGAGGCGAAGTTTTAGCGCCCAAGTTGGTGGCAAAAAGGGGTAATGATAAATTGTGTATCCCGACAAAAGTCATAAGGAACGCCCGATGAAAACCTTGCTATCCACCTTATCCGCCTTGTTGCTCGCCGGTTTTCTTGCCGGATGCGTCATCAACCGTGACGAGCCGCCGGGCCATGAGCGTGACCGTTATGGCAATGACCGTGATCGTCGTGATGATCGCGATGATCGCCGTGACGACCGCCGTGATGATCGCTATGACCGCCGTGATGATCGCCGCGACGATCGGAACGGCCCCGGCAATAGCGAAAACGCGCCCGGCCACAACAAGAGATAAGCCACGAAAAGACCACGAACAGGTGCTTAGTTTTTGCCTGATTTTTTCTTTTGTTGAACTGACGCGGCGGTTGGCCAGTTCAGCAGCCGGCATCCGGCGGCGTCGCAGGCGAGGTAGCCGCCGCTTTCGTGCCAGTCTGGCAGCACCCAGCGTTCGCGGGGTTGGCCGTCGACTTTGATGTCGTGCCAGGCGGGGCGGTGCGTGTGTCCGTGGATGAGGCGCTTGCAGCCATAAGCCGCCAGCATTTCCGCGGCGGCGGCGGGATTCGCGTCCATGATGGCCATCGGCTTGCCGCGCTTTTCTGTTTCGCTCTGAAGGCGCAGGGCTTCGATGCGCGCCTTGCGTTCGGCGAGCGGCAGAGAGAGAAACGCCTGCCGCCATGCGGGGGCGCGCACTTCGGCGCGGAATGTCTGGTAAGCGTCGTCGTCGGTGCACAAGGTATCGCCGTGCGTTAGCAGGATTGCCGCGCCGGCGGTTTCAATCAGGGCGGGGTCGGGCAGCAGCGTCAGGCCGGCGGCGCGGGCGAACGTTTCGCCAATCAGAAAATCGCGGTTGCCGGCCATGAAAAAGAGCGGCACGCCGGTGTCGGACAGCGCGCGCAGCGCCGCGCAAATGGCGGCATTGAAGGGGTCGTCCAGATCGTCGTCGCCGGCCCAGTATTCAAACAAGTCGCCGAGGATGTAGAGCGATTCGGCCTGGCGCGCCGGGCCGGAGAGGAATTCGAGAAAGAGCCGGCACGTCCGTGGCCGGCCCGGACAGAGATGAAGGTCGGAGACGAACAGCGCGGCCATCGCCGTTCCGTTGATTCAGACGACTTCGGCTTTTTCGATCACGATGTCTTCGAGCGGCACGTTCTGATGAAAACCCTTGTTGCCGGTTTTCACGGCCTCGATCTTGTCGACGACATCCATGCCTTCGACCACTTTGCCGAAGACGCAATAGCCCCAGCCCTGACTGTTCGGCGCGGTGTGGTCGAGGAAGCCGTTGTCCTTGACGTTGATGAAAAACTGCGCGGTGGCCGAATGCGGATCGTTGGTGCGCGCCATGGCGACGGCATAGCGGGTGTTCTTGAGGCCGTTCTTCGCCTCGTTCTCGATCGGCGCGCGCGTCGGCTTCTGCTGCATGCCCGGCTCGAAGCCGCCGCCTTGAATCATGAAACCGTCAATGACGCGGTGAAAGATTGTGTTGTCATAATGACCGGATTCGACGTAGGCGAGAAAATTCTTCGTCGTTTCGGGCGCCTTGGCGGCGTCCAGTTCGAGAACGATGACGCCGAGATTGGTGTGCAGCTTGACCATGACGCGCTCCTTTATTTGGCCGGTTTTGTTTCCGGCAGCAGCCGGACGGATTGGATCACGACGTCGTTGACCGGCACGTTCTGGTGAAAGCCGGCGTTGCCGGTTTTGACCCTGGCGATCTTCTGCGCCACGTCGAAGCCCTGGGTGATTTTGCCGAACACCGCGTAGCCCCAGCCGTCACGCGAGGGATAGTCGAGCGGGGTGTTGTCTACGAGGTTGATGAAGAACTGCGCCGAAGCGGAATGTGGGTCTTGCGTGCGCGCCATGGCGATGGTGCCGGCGGTGTTGCGCAAGCCGTTCTTCGCCTCGTTCTCGATCGGCGTGCGCGTCGACTTTTCCTTCATGCCCGGCTCGAAGCCGCCGCCCTGAATCATGAAGCCGTCGATAACACGATGGAAAACCGTGCCGTTGTAGAAACCGTCCTTGACGTACTGGAGGAAGTTGGCGACGGTTGCCGGCGCTTTCTCCGGGTAGAGTTCCAGCGTGATCTTGCCGAGGCTGGTGGTCATTTCAACGGTCGGCGCGGCCCAGACAGTGAGCGAGAGCAACAGGCCGGCGGCGAGTGCGGATAGTTTCCGGATCATCAGGCATTCCCTTCGTAAATAATTTTCCATTGGCCGTTTTCACGGCGCCAATACTGACGCTTCTTCATGCGGTTGTTCAGATTGCTACTGCGGTAATCCTGATCGAAGGTGACGACCGCCATCTCGTCCTTGCCCGGACTGCGGAATACCGACAGGTTTTCAGTGCCGATCTTGATCCATTCCTTGCCGGCGTTGACCTGTTTCTTGTGCGCGGCGAAAGCGGGGAGATCCTTGAAGCGGGGCGAGTAATGCTTCAGGTAACGCTCGGTGTCGCGGCTTTCCCAATCGCGGCGCCAGGCGTCGATGGCGGCGTTCAATTCTTCGCGTTCGCGCGCCCAGTCGCCGAGCGACAGCCATTCGATTGACGGGCTGATGATGACCGGCGTCAGGCCGACTTGCAGGTTTTTGGCGATGGCGTCGAGATCCTGATTGCTCAATACGACGCAGCCGTCGGATGCGCGCGGCGGTCGGGCGAAAGTGTCGGCCGGCGTGCCGTGCAGCCAGATGCCGCCGCCGCCGCGCCCTTGCAGGCGGTCCCACTCGTTCGGGTAATTGATCGGAAAGGCGCCGCTGCCGTAAAGATTAGAGAGTTCCTTGCGCGGCAGCTTGGCGGTGACATGGTAGACGCCGATGGGCGTTTTCTTGTCGCCCTGCGCATATTTGTCGGCGCCGAGCTTGCCCTGACTGACGTAATAGTCGGCGACGAAACGCGGCTGGCCGCCGTTGGCCACATCGTTTTCGTAAAGATAAAGACGGGAACGCTGGGCATCGACGATGACCGCGAAACGCTGGTCGGCGCGCATCTGCAGCAGATAGCGCGGCACGAAGCCGTTTTCCGGGCGCTCGCGATAGGCTTTGAGGCGGACGATGGCTTCGGCGCGCAAGTCGGCCACCTTGTCGGCGGGCGCGTTTTTCAGCGCGCCGAACGAGTCGATCGGTCGAGCGCGGGCGAGCAGCAGATCGCCCTTGATCAAATACGCCAGCCGATAGTTGGGATGCTGGCGGATCAGCGTTTCAGTTAACCGCAAGGCCTCGTCGAGACGGTTGGCCTCAATCTCGTTGAAGATGCGCAGCAACTGTGTTTCGGGATTGGCGCTGAGGCTTTCCGGCAGATCGGCCAGATTGGTGATGGGCGGCGGCGCGCCGGTTGTCAGGGGCTGGCTGAATTGTCGCGCATTGGCCTCGCCGGTCGGCGCGACCAGCCAGTAGATCAAGGGAAGCCCGATCAGGCAGACCCCCAAACCGAGTATGAAGGTTTTGCGTCCGGGCATTAATTGACGCTTTCTTCCTTGATCAGCCATTGGTTGCCTGAACGCACCAGCGTCATCGTCTTCGTCGCCGAGCTGCTCAGACCCGATGCCTTGTAATGCTGACGGAATTGGGCTGTGGCCGTATCGCCGTTACCGGTTATTTGCAAGTCCCGGATCTGGACTGTAATCTTGCCGCTCTTGCCGGCGATGCGTTGAGTCCGCTCCGCTTCCCACGCCTTGCGGCTCATGTTTTTCGGGGGACGGAAGTTGCTCGCATAAGCGCCGAAATAGGCTTTCATGTTCTTGCGTTCCCAGGCTCTCGCCCAGGCAAGAATGGCCCGATTGACATCGTCAGCGGCGAGATTGGTCTTCGCCTTGGCGGGAGGAGGCGCCGGTTCATCGGCGGGTTTGACTTCAGCCGGTGGAGCGGGCTTGGTCTGCGGATCGGCGGCGCTGGCCAGAGCGACCGGCTTGACGCTGCGTTTGCCGGAGATGCTGATGAGGTCGTGGATCAGGGCCAGCTTGCTCTGGGTGGCGGCGTTCGCGTTGTCGAGTTGCAGCGCTTTGTCATAAGCCTGGCTCGCCAGCTTGGCATACACATCGCCGAGATTCTCGTAGGCGACGGTGTATGAAGGATGGGTGCGAATGGCCGTCTCCAGCGCCGCGCGCGCCTTGTCGTACTGCCGCTGCTGGGCGTAGAGAACGGCCAGATTGTTATAAGGCTCCGGGAGTTCGGGATAATCTTCGGAGAGCTGCGTGAACAGGACGATGGCCTCGTTCGGCCTGTTCGTCTCCGAGTAGATCACGCCCTTCAGAAAACGTCCTTGCGGATCCGTCGGTCGGCTGCCGAGATACGCGTCGACCTTCTCCATGGCTTGCGCGTATTGCCCTTGCTTGATGAGGCGCTGGATTTCGGGCAGGTTGTCGGCGAGCGCCGGCGTCGTCAAGCTGAAGACCATGCCGGCAACCATTGTGACCATCGCAGCCATTGCAATCATTGCGCGGAGCAGTTTGCAGCGCCGCAAACACGGCTGCGGCGGGGATTTGATCATCATCGCTATGCTATGATCTGACAGTCTTCTCATCCCCGGATTCTATCAAATTCATACCGCCCGGCGCGGTTCCGGATATTCCCGGCATGCTCAAGATTTACAACTCTCTCAAGCGCGAAAAACAGCTTTTCGTTCCGATCGAGGCCAACAAGGTTCGCATTTATGTCTGCGGCATGACAGTCTACGACTACTGCCATCTCGGTCATGCGCGGGTCATGGTCGTGTTCGACATGGTGTGCCGCTGGCTGCGGGCGTCCGGCTACGACGTCACCTACGTCCGCAACATCACCGACATCGACGACAAGATCATCAAGCGCGCCGCCGAGAACGGCGAAACCATCCGGCAACTGACCGACCGCTTCATCGCCCGCATGCATGAGGACGCCGATGCGCTCGGCGTGCTGCGCCCGGATCACGAGCCGCGCGCCACCGGCCATGTGCCGGAGATGCTCGCACTGATCCGCAAGCTGGCGGACAACGGCCTCGCTTACCAGGCCGCCGACGGTGACGTGAATTATGCCGTGCGCAAGTTTTCCGGCTACGGCAAACTGTCCGGCAAATCGCTCGACGATCTGCGCGCCGGCGAGCGGGTCGAAGTCGACTCGGCCAAGCAGGATCCGCTCGATTTCGTGCTCTGGAAACACGCCAAGGAAGACGAGCCGGCGGAAGCGAAATGGGATTCCCCCTGGGGCGGCGGCCGGCCAGGCTGGCACATCGAGTGCTCGGCCATGAGTTCAGAACTGCTCGGGCCGCATTTCGACATTCACGGCGGCGGCCAGGATTTGCAGTTCCCTCACCACGAGAACGAGATCGCCCAGAGCGAAGGCGCTCACGGCGGCTGCTTCGTGAATTACTGGATGCACAACGGCTTCGTGCGGGTCGATGACGAAAAGATGTCGAAGTCGCTCGGCAACTTCTTCACCATCCGCGAAGTGCTGAAACAATATGACGCCGAAGTGGTGCGCTTTTTCATCCTGCGCGCCCACTACCGCAGCCCGCTCAACTATTCGGATGCCCATCTGGATGACGCGCGCGGCGCGCTGAGCCGGCTCTACACCGCCCTGAAAGGCGCGCCGTCCGCCGCCGGCGATGCTGATGTCATCGACTGGCAGGCGCCGTATGCGGCGAAATTCCGTCAGGCGATGGATGACGACTTCAATACGCCGGAAGCCATCGCCGTTCTGTTCGAGCTGGCCAACGAGGTCAACCGGAGCGGCTCCGCTCACGCCGCCGGCCAGTTGAAGGCGCTGGGCGGCGTGCTGGGGCTGCTCGGGCGCGACCCGACGGCCTATCTGCAAGGAATGCCGGCGGGGCAATCGGAAACGGCGCCGTCCGACGCCGCCTCGATCGAAGCGCGCATCGCTGCCCGCGCCGCCGCCAAAAAAGCCAAAGACTACGCCGAGGCCGACCGCATCCGCGCCGAACTCCTCGCCCGGGGCATCGCGCTGGAAGACAAACCCGGCGGCGTCACCGAATGGCGCCGGGCCTGAAGCGCGGCCGCGCGACGCTGGCATAGAGGCCGGCTCAGCCGCCGAAGAAATCCTTCACTTTGTCCATCCAGGATTTGGCGCGCGGGTTGTGGCGGGCGCCGTCTTTGGTGTTGATGGTTTCCAGTTCGCGCAGGAGTTCTTTTTGCCGGTCGGTCAGGTTGACCGGCGTTTCGACGACGACGTGACACATCAGGTCGCCGGGGTTGTGGCTGCGCACGCCCTTGATGCCTTTGCCGCGCAGGCGGAACACTTTGCCGCTCTGGGTTTCGGCGGGAATCTTGATTTTGGCGATGCCGTCAAGCGTGGGAATTTCGATTTCGCCGCCGAGCGCCGCGACGGTGAAGCTGATCGGCATTTCGCAATGCAGGTCGCCGTGGTCGCGCTGGAAAACGGGGTGCGGCTTGATGTGAATCTGCACGTAGAGGTCGCCCGGCGGCCCGCCGCCGATGCCGTGCTCGCCTTCGCCGGAGAGGCGGATGCGGTCGCCTTCATCCACGCCAGCGGGGATTTTCACCGACAGGGTTTTGTGTTGTTTGATGCGCCCGGCGCCTTGGCAGGTGGGGCAGGGGTCGGCGACGAAGCGGCCGCTGCCGTGGCACTTCGGGCAGGTTTGCTGGATCGAGAAGAAGCCCTGCTGCATGCGCACCTGGCCGTGGCCGTTGCAGGTGGGGCAGGTGGTCGGCGAGGTGCCTTTTTTGGCGCCGCTGCCGCCGCAGGTTTCGCATTGCTCCATGGTCGGGATGCGAATCCGCGTTTCAGTGCCGCGCGCGGCGTCTTCGAGGGAGATTTCCAGGTTGTAGCGCAGATCGGCGCCGCGATACACATTGCCGCGTCCGCCGCCGCCACCACCGCGTCCGCCGCCGAAAATGTCGCCGAAGATGTCGGAAAAGGAATCGGCGAAGCCGCCCATGCCGGCGCCGCCGGGGCCGAAGCCGCCGGCTTGCGGGTCGACGCCGGCGTGGCCGTACTGGTCGTAAGCGGCCCGCTTCTGGGCGTCGGAGAGAATTTCGTAGGCTGTCTTGGCTTCCTTGAAACGCTCCTCGGCTTTCGGGTTGTCTGGGTTGCGGTCGGGATGGTGCTTCATGGCCAGCTTGCGGTAGGCCTTTTTGATCTCGTCGTCCGAAGCGTCGCGGTTGACGCCGAGAATTTCGTAGTAGTCGCGTTGTTGGCTCATGGCGGGGCTGGGGACTGGAGGCTAGGGACTAGGAGCTGGGAGCTAGGGACTGGGGGCTAGGGGCTAGCAGAGGTTAGGGGCTGGAGTTGTTGGGAGTTGGGAAAACGGAAAAGCCGCGCGTCGCGCGGCCTTTTCGTTCTCTAATCCTTGGCCTCTAGTCCCTGACCCCTTTCACTTATCTTTCACTTCCGTGAATTCGGCATCGACCACGTCGCCGTCGTCGGGCTTGCCACCGCCGCCGGAGGATTCACCGCCCGCCGCGCCGCCTGCCGCTTGCTGCTCGGCGTAAACCTTTTCGCCGAGTTTCTGGCTGGCTTGGGCGAGGGCCGCGGTTTTGGCTTCGATGGCTTCCTTGTCGCTGCCCTTGATGGCTTCTTCGGCTTCCTTCACGGCGGCTTCGATCTTCGCCTTCTCGTCGGCGTCGAGCTTGTCGCCGTGGTCTGTGAGCGCCTTCTTCACCGAGTGGATCATGGCGTCGCAGCCGTTGCGCGCGTCGACCAGTTCGTGCAGCTTGCGGTCTTCCTCGGCATGCGCTTCGGCATCTTTCACCATGCGGTTGATTTCTTCCTCGCTCAAGCCGCTGGAAGCCTGAATCTTGATCTTGTTTTCCTTGCCGGTGGCCTTGTCCTTGGCGGAGACGTGCAAGATGCCGTTGGCGTCGATGTCGAAGGTGACTTCAATCTGCGGCATGCCGCGCGGCGCCGGCGGGATGTCGGTGAGGTTGAACTGGCCGAGGCTCTTGTTGCCCGACGCCATTTCGCGCTCGCCTTGCAGCACGTGGATGGTGACGGCGGACTGGTTGTCGTCGGCGGTGGAGAACACCTGGCTTTGCTTGGTCGGGATGGTGGTGTTCTTGGTAATCAGCTTGGTCATCACGCCGCCCAGCGTTTCGATGCCGAGCGACAGCGGCGTGACATCGAGCAGCAGCACATCCTTCACTTCGCCTTGCAGCACGCCGGCCTGAATGGCGGCGCCGATGGCGACGGCTTCGTCCGGGTTGATGTCCTTGCGCGGCTCCTTGCCGAAGAACTGCTTGACGGTTTCCTGCACTTTCGGCATGCGCGTCATGCCGCCGATCAGGATCACGTCCTCGATGTCGGAGACTTTGATGCCGGCGTCCTTGATGGCGACGCGGCACGGCTCGATGGTGCGGGCGACCAGATCTTCCACCAGCGATTCAAACTTGGCGCGGGTGATTTTCATCGCCAGGTGTTTCGGGCCGGAGGCGTCCGCCGTGATGTAGGGCAGGTTGATCTCGGTCTGCTGCGCGCCGGAGACTTCAATCTTGGCCTTTTCCGCCGCTTCTTTCAGGCGTTGCAGCGCCAGCACGTCGTTTTTCAGATCGACGCCCTGTTCCTTCTTGAACTCGGTGACGATGTAGTCGATCAGGCGCTGGTCGAAATCCTCGCCGCCAAGGAAGGTGTCGCCGTTGGTGGACAGCACTTCAAACTGGTGCTCGCCGTCGACTTCGGCGATCTCGATGATGGAGATGTCGAAGGTGCCGCCGCCGAGGTCATACACCGCGATCTTACGGTCGCCCTCTTTCTTGTCGAGGCCGAAGGAGATGGCCGCCGCCGTCGGCTCGTTGATGATGCGCTTGACTTCAAGGCCGGCAATCTTGCCGGCGTCCTTGGTGGCCTGACGCTGCGAGTCGTTGAAATACGCCGGCACGGTGATGACGGCCTCGGTCACTTCCTCGCCGAGGTAGTCTTCCGCCGTCTTTTTCATCTTGCGCAGCACTTCGGCGGAAACCTGCGGCGGCGCCATCTTTTTGCCGCGCACTTCCACCCAGGCGTCATTGTTATCGGCCTTGACGATCTTGAAGGGCATCAGGTCGATGTCTTTCTGCACCTCTTTTTCATCGAAACGGCGGCCGATCAGGCGCTTCACCGCGAAAAGCGTGTTGCGGGCGTTGGTGACCGCCTGCCGCTTGGCCGAAGCGCCAACCAGCACTTCGCCGTCTTCCGCGTAGGCGACAACGGACGGCGTCGTGCGCGCGCCCTCGACGTTTTCGATCACTTTCGATTTGCCGCCCTCCATGATCGCCACGCAGGAGTTGGTGGTGCCGAGGTCAATACCGATGATCTTTCCCATGATTATTCCTTGAATGCGTAGTTAAGCTTGAGTGGGATATTGGGGTTTTCCGGCGCTTTTCAAGCGCCCGCGGCTTTCGAGACGATCACCAGCGCCGGCCGGATCACCCGTTCGTTGAGGGCATAGCCTTTTTGCAGAACCTGCACCACCCGGTTGGCCTCCCCCTCGGCCTCGACCGTGCTGATGGCCTGATGCCAGCGCGGATCGAATTTCTCATTCACCGGATTGAGTTCCGCCATGCCGGATTTCTCGAACGCGGCGGTCAGTTGCTTCAGGGTCAGTTCGACGCCGCCGCGCAGCGCCTCGATGGCGGCGTTGCCGCTCGCCAGTGCCGCTTCCAGGCTGTCTTTCACCGGCAGCATTTCGGCGGCGAATTTTTCAGCGGCGTATTTATGCGCCTTGGCGACATCCTCCTGCGCGCGGCGGCGCAGATTCTCGGTTTCCGCCTTGGCGCGCAGCCAGGCGTCGTGATGCTCGGCAGCCTTCAATTCGGCGGCGCGCAGCAACTCCTCCAGGCCGGGCATGGTTTCGGGCGGGCTTTCCTGACCGGCGCCGCCGGACGGCATTTCCGGCGTTTCCTCTGGGCCGGGTGAGGGCGGGGTATCGTGCATCATCTTCTCCCTTCAACGATTGACACGAAATCGGGGCGATTCCGGGTTTTTCAAGGGAGGGGATTGTAATCCAGCGCTGCCGTTTGCAGCCCGCCTCGGGATGGCGCGGGCGGGGCGAAAAGTGCTTGATCTGCCTGTTTTTCGCCGCGCAATAACTTTCAGTTATAACGAACAGGCGGTCATGCAAATCCGTCGCGTGTCACGGCAGCAGCGGAAAAGATAATCAGCACAAGCAGCAGGACTTGCAGCCAGTTGATGGCCAGAAATTTTCTGATCTGCCCGTATTCATCGGCGGCAACGGAAGTCTTGTGCTTGATACGCCAGCCGATGAGGGTTGCCATCGGCCAGATTTCAAGCAGGAAGACCAGCCCGAATAAAGTCATTTTCAGCCAGAACCAGTGGCTGTAGAGATAAAACGCCGAATCTTTCTCGAAGCCGCCGAACACGCGCAGCAATCCGGTGACGATCCAAAGCGCGGCGGCAATCCCCCAGATGTTGTCAGCGAAAAGAATTTTTCGCGTTTCGCCGTTCGAAAGCGATTCCCGAAACCGTATGCCGCGCACGATCAGGGCGGCAAATCCAAGCGCCAAGGCAAGGTAATGCAAAGCGGCAAGCAGGGTCGTCATGGGCTTTTACCGGCAACCGGCAGGCGATTATATCTAATACCCGTCCAGAGCCGCGTTGAGGGTTACGACATTGACGCGCGGTTCGCCGATGAACCCCAGATCCCGGCCAGTGGTGTGCCTTGCCACCAGCGCCTCGACATCGGCTACCGGTAGCCCGCGCGCGGTGGCGATGCGGGGGATTTGGAGCGCGGCGTATTCGGGGCTGATGTCGGGGTCGAGGCCGGAACCGGAGGCGGTGACGGCGTCGGCGGGAATTTGTTTGACCGGCACGCCGTTGAAGGCGGCGATCTGCGCTTGCCGCGCCGTGATCGAGACCAGCAGATCGGGGCTTTCCGGCCCCAGGTTCGATCCGCCCGAAGCCGTGGCGTCGTAGCCGTCGCCCGCCGCCGAGGGCCGTGGCTGGAAGTAGCGGGCCAGAGGCTTGCCGTCGGCGGCGACGAAGGTTTGTCCGATCAGCGCCGAGCCGCGCACCTGACCGGCCGTATCGGTGATCCACGAACCCGATGCCTGTCGGCCAAAGACCAGCGCGCCGATGCCGCCGACCACCAGCGGATAGACGATGCCGAGGATGACCGTCATCACCAGCGTCAGCCGGAGCGCGGTCGATAGGGTGCGGGCGAAAGTCATGGTCAATACCCCGGAAACAGCGAAACGACCAAGTCGATCAGTTTGATGGCGATGGCCGGAAAAACGATGCCGCCGATGCCGTAGTACAAGAGGTTGCGGTTCAGGGCCTGGGCAAGATCGCGGCGGCGGTAGGGCACGCCGAACAGCGCCAGCGGGATCAGCGCGGCGATGACGACGATGGAGTAGATCAGCGTCGACAGCATGGCCGAGGCCGGTGTCGACAAACGCAGGATGTTGAGCGCCTCCAGCCCCGGAAAAGCGCCGACAAAGAGCATCGGGAACAGCGTGAAGTAGCGCACCAGATCGTTGGCGATGTTGA
>JAITMP010000019.1 GCA_031277315.1 Zoogloeaceae bacterium
CCGATCTTCCAGCGGCAGCCGTGCCAGCGCGTCGTATTTCGGCAGATGGCGGCGATCCCACACCCAGACCCAGACGCCGATGAAGCACAGCATCAATATCACGGTGACGACGCCGATCAGATGTCCCCAGAGCGGATTCATGGCGCGGCCTTTGTCATGACATTCGGCAGCGTGCCGTTGGCTGACAAGGTCGTACCCAGCCCTTGCAGATAGGCGACCAGCGCGTCGAGCGCCGTCTTGTCTTTCAGGGACGCGGGCGCGGCGGCGAGATCGGCGTCGGTATAAGGATCGCCCAGCTGCCGCAGCGCCCGCATGCGCGCCACGATATCGGCGGCGTCGATCGTCTCGTTGGCCAGCCAGGGGTAGCCGGGCATATTGGATTCAGGTTCCGTCTGGCGTGGATCCATCAAATGGAGGCGGTGCCACGTGTCGGAGTATTTGCCGCCGACGCGCGCCAGATCCGGCCCGGTGCGCTTGGAACCCCATTGATGCGGACGGTCGTACACCGATTCCTCGGCCACCGAATAATGGCCGTAGCGTTCGGTTTCGGCGCGCAGCGCGCGGATCATCTGCGTATGGCACAGATAGCAGCCTTCGCGCACGTAGATGTCCTTGCCCGCCAGACGCAAGGCGTCATAGGGTTTGACGTTGGCGGGCGGCGCCACCTGCCGGGCGCGGACAAACAGCGGCGTGATTTCCGCCAGCCCGCCCAGCGACACCATGATCGCGATGCAGACGCCGAGCAGCCCGGCGTGTTTTTCCATGGTTTCGAAATAGCGATAACCGCCAGCCATCGTCGCCTCCTCTCCTCAATGCGAAACCGGCAGCGCGGCTGGCCCGGAGATCGGCACCGGAATCGGCGCGACCGGACGCTTGCGCGCATCCGCCGCCGTGCGCCACAGGTTCCAGGCCATCACCGCCATGCCCAATACGATCAATACGCCGCCGGCGAAGCGGATCGCGTAAAGCGGCTTGACTGTCAGCAGGCTGGCGATGAAGGGGTAAATCAGCGCGCCGTTGGCATCGGTGGCGCGCCACATCAGCCCCTCGGTGACGCCGGCGGTCCACATCGAGATCACGTACAGCAAGAGGCCCGCCAGGTGCAGCCAAAAGTGCAGTTCCATGGCCTTGCGCGAGTACATCTCCATCTGCCCGAGCACGCGCGGCGCCATGGCGTACAGCGAAGCGATGGTAATCATCGCCACCCAGCCGATGGCGCCGGAGTGCACGTGAGCCACCGTCCAGTTGGTGTAGTGCGATAGCGCGTTGACGCTCTTGATCGCCATCATCGAGCCTTCAAAGGTGGACGCGCCGTAAAACACCAGCGCAACCACCATGAACTTGGCGACCGGATCGCCGCGCAGCTTGTGCCAGGAGCCGTTAAAGGTGAGCAGGCCATTGGCCGCCGAACCCCAGCTTGGCATCAACAGCACCAGCGAGAAGGCCATGCCCACCGACTGCACCCAATCCGGCAGCGCGGTGTACATCAGATGATGCGAACCGGCCCACATGTACACCGAAATCAGCGCCCAGAAATTGACGATGGAAAAGCGGTAGCTCCACAAGGGCTGCTGCGCCTGACGCGGCACGAAGTAATACATCATGCCGAGAAAACCGGCGGTGAGAAAAAAGGCCACGGCGTTGTGGCCGTACCACCACTGCACCATGGCGTCGACGACGCCGGAATAGATCGGGTAGGACTTGGTCAGCGATACCGGCAGCGCCAGATTGTTGACGATGTGCAGCAAACCCACGGCGATGATGAACGCGCCGTAATACCAGTTGGCGACGTAGATATGGCGGATGCGCCGCCGCGCCAGCGTAGCGAAAAATACCGCGCCAAAGCTGACCCACACCAGTGCGATCAGAATGTCGATAAACCATTCCGGTTCAGCGTATTCCTTGCTTTGGGTAATGCCGAGCGGCATCGTCACCATCGCCAGGACACAGATCAACTGCCAGCCCCAGAAGGTGAAATTCGCCAGCCGCGGCAGCGCCAGCGTCGTGTGTCCGGTGCGCTGCGTCACGTAGTAGCAGGTGCCCATCAGCGCGTTGCCGCCGAAGGCGAAGATGACGCCGAAGGTGTGATCCAGGCGCAAATGGCTGAAAGTCAGCCAGGAAATATTGAAATTCAGGGCAGGCCAAACCAGTTGCGCGGCGACGAAAACGCCAATCGACATGCCAATGATGCCCCACACCGCCGCCGCCAGCAGAAACAGGCGCACGACATGATCGTTGTAGGTTTCCGTCGTTTGCATGGAGCCTCTCAAAACAACAGGTGCAACAAGCCGGGTTCGCCCGGCCCGCCGCAGCGGGCGGGAAGCATGGTTGAAGTATAGACGACGATGCGGCCCGCTATCCCCGTCTTACTGTTTTTCCGCCATGTGCGGCCATGCCATGCGCAAGTAGTAGGCCATCGACCAGAGCGTGAGCAGCGCCGCCAGATAGATCAGCCAGGTGCCGACGCGCTGCGGGTCGAACAGCGGCAGCGGGTCGTGATACAGCAGCATCGGGATGGCGACCATCTGGCTGGCAGTTTTCACCTTGCCGAGGAACGATACGGCGACGCTGCGCGCGGCGCCGATCTTGGCCATCCATTCGCGCAGGGCGGAAATGGCGATTTCCCGTCCGATGATGATGAAGGCGACGACGGTATCCACCCGGTCGATCTGCACCAGCATGATGAGCGCCGCCGCCACCATCAGCTTGTCGGCGACGGGATCGAGAAACGCGCCGAAGGCGGAAGTCTGTTTCAGGGTGCGGGCGAGATAGCCGTCGAGCCAGTCGGTCAGGGCCGCGACGATGAAGATCGTCATCGCCGCCAGATTCTGCCGATGCGGCGCCAGCCAGTCGTGGTGCAGGTAGAAAACGCCGACGAAGAGCGGGATCAGGAGAATGCGGCCCCAGGTCAGCAGATTGGGAATGGTGTAAGGCATTGCGCGTTCTTTTCGCTTCTTTAATGAAGCTGATTGTAAATCGCTTCCGCCAGTTTGCGGCTAACGCCTTCCACGCGGCATAGGTCTTCGACGGTCGCGCCGCGCACGCCTTGCAAACCGCCGAACTGCGCCAGCAGGCGTTTGCGCCGGGCCGGGCCGACGCCGGGAATATCCTCCAGACTCGAACGGCTGCGCGCCTTGGCGCGGCGGGCGCGATGTCCGGCGATGGCGAAGCGGTGCGCTTCGTCGCGGATCTGCTGGATGAGGTGTAAAGCCGCGTCGTCCGCCGGCAGATTCAGCGGCGCCTGGCCGCCGGGCAGCAGCAGCGTTTCCAGACCGGGCTTGCGCTCCTCGCCTTTCGCCACGCCGATGGCGGGCAGATCGGTGAGGCCGAGATCGACCAGCACCGCGCGGGCGGCGCCGACCTGCCCCTTGCCGCCGTCGATGAGGATCAGATCCGGCCGCACGCCCTGCCCCGCCGCCACTTTTTCATAGCGGCGCTCCAGCGCCTGACGCATCGCCGCGTAGTCGTCGCCGGGCGTGATGCCGGCGATGTTGTAGCGCCGGTATTCGCTTCTTTTCATGACGCCGTCGACGCACACCACGCAGGAGGCGACCGTCGCCTCGCCCAGCGTGTGGCTGATGTCGAAGCATTCGATGCGCCGCAGCGGCTCGGCGGCGTCGAGCGCCTCGCGCAGGCGCTCAAGACGCCCTTCCGTATTCGTTTTCAATATCGCTTGCGCTTCGATGGCGCGGAAAGCGTTTTTTTCCACCATCGCCAGCCAGGCCCGCTCCGCTTCCAGACGCGGCCGCTGCAGGGCGACGGCGTAGCCCGCCATCCCGGACAGGGCGGCCTCGCACTCGGCATCCACGTCGAGATTGACGAGAATCCGGGGCGGCGGCGGATGATCGGCATAATGCTGTTCGAGAAACGCCGTCAGGGCTTCCTCCGGCGCGCAGTCCTGCGCGTTGTGCGGAAAATGCGCCTTGTCGCCCAGATGCCGTCCGCCGCGCACCATGGCGTGATTGATCGCCAGCAAGCCTTGTCCGGCGACGGCGGCGACGATGTCGACATCCTCCTCGCGCGCAGTTTCGGCGTATTGCCGGTGCAGCACTTTCTGCAAGGAACGAATCTGGTCGCGCAGCGCCGCCGCTTTCTCGAAATGCAGTTGGTCTGATTCCATCTGCATGGCCCCGGTGAGCCGGTCGATCACCTCGCTGTGCCGTCCTTTCAGGAACATCTCGGCCAGCCGCGCGTCGGCGGCGTAATCGGCCACGGAAATCAGGCCGACGCAAGGCGCGCTGCAACGGCGAATCTGGTGCAGCAGGCAGGCGCGCGAACGGTTCTGGTACACCGCGTTCTCGCAGGTGCGAAGAAGAAAAATCCGCTGCAATAAATGGATGCTCTCGCGCACCGCCTGGGCGTTCGGAAAGGGGCCGAAATAGCGCGCTCCTTTTTCAAACGCGCCGCGATGAAAGGCGATGCGCGGACAGGCGTCCGCCGACAGCATGATGTAGGGATAGGATTTGTCGTCCCGGAACAGGATGTTGTATTTCGGCGCCAGCCGCTTGATGAGATTGTTTTCAAGAATCAGCGCCTCGGCCTCGGAGCGCGTCACCGTCACCTCGATGCCGGCCACCTGCCCCACCATGAGGCGGATGCGCGGACTCAGATCGGATTTCTGGAAGTAGGATGCGACGCGCTTTTTCAGGGCTTTCGCCTTGCCGACGTAGAGCACCCGGCTCTCGGCGTCCAGCATGCGGTAGACACCCGGTTCCTCAGGCAGGGAACGGATCAGGGCCTTGCTGTCGAACATGGCCCGAGATCGGCGCGGATGGCTTCGAAAACGGCGTGAAAAGCCGGCTCCGTCAGCCGTCCGGTCTGCGTGTTGTAGCGGCTGCAATGGTAGCTGTCATGCAGAACGCGTCCGTCCGGCAAAACATGGCGCGCGCCGTGAGCGAATTTCCAGCCGCCGGGCTTCAAGGCCAGCGCCCGCAGCACGGCGCCGTGCGCCACCAGTCCGAGCGCAAGAATGACATGCGCTTGCGGCGCGGCGGCCAGTTCCGCAGCCAGATAGCGGTTGCAGGTTTTGATCTCGCCCGTTTCCGGCTTGTTCTCCGGCGGCACGCACTTCACGGCGTTGGTGATGCGGCAATCGTCGAGCCGCAGTCCGTCGTCAGCCGCGACCGATGTGGCCTGGCTGGAAAAACCGTAACGGTGCAGGGTCGAATACAGCAGCACGCCGGCATAGTCGCCGGTAAACGGGCGACCGGTGCGATTGGCGCCGTGATAACCCGGCGCGAGACCGACGATGAGCAGCCGCGCCCTGGCGTCGCCGAACGGCGGCACCGGCCGGGCGAAGTAACCGGGCCGCGCGGCGCGGCACTCCGAGAGAAACGCCGCCAGACGTGGGCAGTCGCGGCAGGTTTCGATGGACTTCATTTCACCTTCATTTATTTAACTTCGGCAAGCCGCGCCAGCGCCCGTTGATAGAGCGGATCGTTTCGCAATGCTTCGAGAGAACGCGCCGGCGCGTCGGGTCGCAGTTTTTCCAGACGGCGCACGGAAGCCGGATCGTGACTTGGCCGCCATTCGCGCAGCAGTTGCCGCGCCGCAGCGGGGTTATTGCACACCAGCACGATGTCGCAGCCGGCGGCGAGGGCGGCATCGGCGCGTTCGACATAACCGCCGGCGACGCTGGCGCCTTCCATCGACAGATCGTCGCTGAAAATCGCGCCGTCGAAACCCAGCTCGCCACGCAGCACGTAGCGCAGCCAGTAGCGCGAAAAACCGGCCGGATTAGCATCGAACTGTTCGTAGATGATGTGCGCCGGCATGACGGCGGCCAGGCCCATTTCGCGGTGAGCGCGGTAAGGCGCGAGATCGGGATACAGCGCCGCCGCCGGACGGGTGTCGACCGGAATCGCGACATGCGAATCGGCGGCGGCGAAACCGTGGCCGGGAAAATGCTTGCCGACATTCGCCATGCCGGCCTGCCGCAGCCCGGCGGCAAGCGCGCCCGCGAGTTGCGTCACGGCGGCGGGATCGCGGTGGAAAGCGCGGTCGCCGATGACTTCGCTGCTGCCGTAATCGAGATCGAGCACCGGCGTGAAACTGAGGTCGATGCCGCAGGCGCGCAACTCGGCGGCCAGCACATGGCCGGCGGCTTTCGCCGTCTCGATGGCGCGGCTGGCGTCCGCATCCCACAGCCTGCCCAGAATGCGCATCGGCGGCAGCGCGGTGAGGCCGTCACGGACGCGCTGCACGCGGCCTCCTTCATGGTCGATGGCGATCAGCAGCGGCGGCTGGCGCAGGGCATGAATGTCCGCCGTCAGTTCCCGCAGGACGGCAAGCGACTCGAAATTGCGCGCGAACAGGATCACGCCGCCGACCAGCGGATGCCGCAGCACTTCGCGCTCCTCGGCGGAAAGACGCGGCCCTTCCACGTCGAGCATGACCGGGCCGGGCGGCAGGAAGGGTGCAGAGGCAGTCATGGCGAATCCACGCTTTCAACGACAACAAACGCCAAAGCGGTATCGGTTTCGTCGCTCAGGCTCAGGTGGGCGCGCAGCCGCCGCGCCCGCATCCAGTCGGCGAGCGGCGGCGCGTAGTCAAAACCGGGGCGGCCCAGATCGTCGCTCGTCACGGCAATGTTATGCAGCGTGGCCGGATCGCGCACGCCGAGGCCGAGCGCCTTGCCGAGCGCCTCCTTGGCGGCGAAACGCTTGGCGAGGAAAGCCGCCGGTTTCGATGTCTGGCGATAACGTTCCATTTCGGCGGCGGCGAGCAGCCGGACGGCGGCGCGTTCGCCGTGCCGCGCCAGCAGCCGTTCGATGCGGGCGATGGCGACGATGTCGACGCCGACGCCATGAATCACGCCCGCGCCTCCAGCATCAGCCGCTTCATGCGGCGCACCGCTTCCTGCCAGCCGGAAAAAACGGCTTCGGCGACGATGGCGTGACCGATGTTGAGTTCGACGATTTCCGGGATGGCGGCGACCGGCCCGACGTTTTCGTAGTGCAGGCCGTGACCCGCGTTCACCTTGAAGCCGAGCTTGCGGGCATAGCGCGCCGCCTCGGCGACGCGGGCGAGTTCCTCCCGCGCCTGCCCGGCTTCCGTTGCCTCGGCGTAACGGCCAGTGTGAATTTCGATGGCGGGCGCGCCGCATTCACGGGCGGCCTCGATCTGGCGCGGATCGGCGTCGATGAAAAGGGAGACGCGGATGCCGGCGTCGGCGGCGGCGCGGCAGGCGGCGCGGACGCGCTCGAAGCCGCCAACGACATCAAGGCCGCCCTCGGTGGTGAGTTCCTGCCGCCGTTCCGGCACGTAGCAAATGTCATGCGGGCGGATGCGCAGGGCGAAAGCCACCATTTCATCGGTGACGGCGGCTTCCAGATTCATGCGGGTGGTCAGTTTTCCGCGCAGGATTTCAACGTCGCGGTCCTGAATGTGGCGGCGATCCTCGCGCAGATGCAGCGTAATCAGATCCGCCCCGCTCTGCTCGGCCAGCAGCGCGGCGCGGATCGGGTCGGGATAGTCGGTGCCGCGCTGCTGGCGCAGCGTCGCCACGTGGTCGATATTGACGCCCAGTTCCATCACAACTCCTGCAATTCCATGAAAACACGGCGCGAGCTTAAAAGCTGGCCGCCAAGATAATGCCGGATCAGCATGCGCATCAACTGCCTGCATTGCGCCAGCGTTTCGGCCTCGCTGTAATCGTCCCGCGCGATGGCCAGCAAAGCCTGGCCGGAAAAAGATTCCGCTTCGGCTGCCTCCGCCTTCGCGCCCAGGCGCACCGGGCCGCGTTCGAGAACGTAAGCGTAGCGCTTTTGCGGGTCCACCGGCTGACCGTCGTCGGCTTCGCGGTCCAGCGTCAGACCATAGCCCAATTCTTTCAGCAGCGTTTTCTCGAAGCGCCGCAACGAAACCTGGCTCGGCTCTCCGAGCGCCAGCGCCCGCGACGCTTCGGCATACGCCTGAAACAAACTCGGATGCGCGTCTTCACGCGGCAGCAGCTTGAGCAGCAATTCGTTCATGTAATAGCCGAGCAGCAGCGCCCGCGCCTGCAGCAGGGGCTGACCGCCGATCCACTCCGCCTTCGCCAGGGTGCGCATTTCGCCCTGGCCGAACCAGCCCAGTTCGAGCGGCTGAAAAGCCATCAGCAGCCCGCGCAGCGCCGAGCGCGGACGGCGCGCGCCGCGCGCCACCAGCGAGAGCCGGCCATGATCGCGGCTGAACGCCTCGACGATCAGGCTGGTTTCCTTGAACGGGTAGGCATGCAGGACATACGCCGGCTGCCCATCCACCCTGCCCTTGCCAGCGCCGCTCATTGGTAGCCGAGACTCTTCAGCGCCCGCGCGTCATCGGCCCAGCCGCTCTTGACCTTCACCCAGACTTCAAGGAACACCTTGCCGTCGAACAGCTTTTCCATGTCGCGCCGGGCGTCGCTGGCGATGGCCTTCAACTGCGCCCCGCCTCGCCCGATGACAATGGCCTTGTGCGCCGGTTTGTCGACGATGATGGCAGCATGGATTCGCCGCAGGGCGCCTTCCTGCTCGAAGCGTTCGATCTCGACCGTCATGCCGTAGGGTAATTCCTCGCCGAGGCGGCGAAAGAGTTTTTCGCGCAGAAACTCAGCCGCCAGAAAACGCTCGCTGCGGTCGGTGAGATCGTCCTCGCCGAACAGCGGCCCGGATGCCGGCAGATAGCGGGCGGCGGCATCGAGCAAGGCGTCGCCGCCGCTGCCGTTGGCGGCGCACACCGGCACGATTTCGGCGAAGGGATGTGTCTGCGCCATTTTGGCGATGAACGGCAGCAGGCGCTGCTTGTCCGCCAGCCGGTCGATTTTGTTGACCACCAGCAGCGTCGTCTTGTCCGCCGGAATCATGGAGAGAATGCGCACGTCATCCTCGTTGAAGCGCCCCGCCTCGATCACCAGCAGCACGACATCCACGTCATGCAGGGCTTGCGACACGCCGCGATTCATCAGGCTGTTGAGGGCGCTCTTGTGCTTGATCTGGAAGCCGGGCGTGTCGACGAAAACGAATTGCTCGCCGGGGCGGGTGAGCACGCCGGTGATGCGATGGCGCGTCGTCTGGGCCTTGCGCGAGACGATGCTGATCTTCTCGCCGATCAGGTGATTCAGCAGCGTCGATTTGCCGACGTTGGGCCGGCCGACGATGGCCAGATGGCCGCAGCGGAAATCTTCGGCGCCGTTCATTTCGCGCTGACCTGCTCGAAAGCCAGCCGGGCGGCTTCCTGCTCGGCGGCGCGCCGGCTGCTGCCCCGTCCGGTGGCGGCGATGCCGAACGCCGGAATCAGGCACTCGATCTCGAATTCCTGCGCGTGAGCCTCGCCGCGCGTGGCGCGCAACTGGTATTGCGGCAGGGCCATCCTGCGCCCTTGCAGAAATTCCTGCAAAGTCGTTTTGGCGTCCTTGCCGCTACGTTCGGGATCGAGGCCGGTCAGCGCCGGCGCGTAAAGATCGAGAATCGTCTGTCGCGCCGGCTCGAAACCGCCGTCGAGAAAAACCGCGCCGAACAGGGCTTCGAGCGCGTCGGCGAGAATCGAGGGGCGGCGGAAACCGCCGCTTTTCAACTCCCCTTCGCCGAGGCGCAGCCGTTCGCCGAGCGCGATCCGTTGCGCGATTTCCGCCAAGGCTTCCTGCCGCACCAGATTGGCGCGCAGCCGCGACAAATCGCCCTCGCGCGCGTCGCCGAAACGCTCGTAGAGCGCCTGCGCGATGACGCAGTTGAGCACGCTGTCGCCGAGAAACTCCAGACGCTCGTTGTGCGGCGCGCCGTGGCTGCGATGCGTCAGCGCCTGATCCAGAATGGCCCGGCTGCGGAAAACGTAGCCAATGGCGCGCTCAATGGCACGCTGAGCGGCACGTTCAGTGGCGCGTTCAGTCGAAGGCGTCGAAGACAGGCTCATTCACCCGCGGCTTACCCGCCGACCCGACGCCGGCCGCTGTCCGTGCTGCCGGAATAGTCGATCAGAATGCTGACGTTGCCGGCGATCGGGATTTTCTTGGCGTACTCGAAGGAGATGATGTACTGGCTGCCGTCCTTGAAGATATCCAGATCGGCGCCGCTCACGCTGGGCGTCCGGTCCGTGATGGTCTGCTGGTCGTAGGCGCGGCGGACTTCTTCCACCGTGGCGGCTTCGCCGTTGGCGATGGTCTTGATGTTCTTCATGATCGTGTAGTACTCGATCACTGAAGGCACGACTTTCAGGCCGACGATGAGAACGCAGCCGGCAAGCACCGCGATCAGGATCAGACCCATCAGGGTCAAACCTTTCTGTCCTTGTTTCATGTTCCCTCTCCCTTCCCTCTCAATGGAAGCCGCCGATGCGTTTCAGGTCACTGAAATTGAGCCAGATCATGAACGCCCTGCCGACGATGTTCTCCTCCGGCACGAAGCCCCAGAACCGGCTGTCCTGGCTGTTGTCGCGATTATCCCCCATGACGAAATAATGCCCTTGGGGCACTTCGCAAATCACGCCGGCACTATTGTAAATGCATTTGTCGCGGCCGGGAAAGTCCATCACCTGGGTGATAAAGGACGGCGCATCCCTGTCCACCAGGAGCTTGTGCCCGGCGCCGTCCAGCGTTTCCTCATACTGCGAGGAATAATGCAGATTGGCATGCAGGTAATCCGGCTGGCTGACGAGGGGCGCTTCCTGACCGTTGATGTACAGGCGCTTGTCCTGCCAGGCCACCTTGTCGCCGGGCAGCCCGATGACGCGCTTGATGTAATCGAGCGACGGATCCACCGGATAGCGGAACACCATGACATCGCCGCGTCGCGGCGAGCCGATCTCCAGCACTTTTTTGTTGATGACCGGCAGGCGGATGCCATAGGTGTATTTGTTCACCAGAATGAAATCGCCTTCCAGCAAGGTCGGCATCATGGAACCGGAAGGAATCCTGAACGGCTCCACCAGAAAAGAGCGCAGCAGGAAAACGAGCAGGATGATCGGGAACAGATCGGCGCCGTAGGCCACCCACCAGGGTTGCGGCGCGTCGGGCGCGCGGCGTTTTCTCATCACCGCCACATCGAACAGCCAGACGGCGCCGGTTGCCGCCGTGAGCAGGAAAAGGATCAGGGCAAAGTTCAAGATAAGCTCCTATTTCGAATCGACGCGCAGCACGGCGAGGAAGGCTTCCTGCGGTATCTCGACGCTGCCGACCTGTTTCATGCGCTTCTTGCCGGCCTTCTGCTTTTCCAGCAGCTTGCGTTTGCGGGTAATGTCGCCGCCATAGCATTTCGCCAGCACGTTTTTGCGCAGGGCCTTGATGTTCTCGCGGGCGATGATGGTCGAGCCGATGGCGGCCTGAATCGCCACGTCATACATCTGGCGCGGAATCAGTTCGCGCATCTTGGCGGCCAGTTCGCGGCCGCGATACTGGGCGTTGGCGCGATGCGCGATGACGGAAAGCGCATCGACGCGATCGCCATTGATGAGGATGTCGAGCTTGACGACATCGGCGGCCCGGTATTCCTTGAACTCGTAGTCGAGCGAGGCGTAACCGCGTGAAGCGGATTTCAGCTTGTCGAAGAAGTCCATCACCACTTCGGCCATCGGCATGTCATACGTCAGCATGACCTGGCGGCCATGGTATTGCATATTCACCTGCGTGCCGCGCTTTTGCTCGCACAGGGTGATGACCGCGCCGACGTAATCCTGCGGCACGAAGACGGTGGTGGTGATGATCGGCTCGCGGATCTCCTCGATCTTCGAGGGATCGGGCAGCTTGGACGGATTTTCCACCGTCAGCAGGACGCCGTCGCGCAGCAGCACCTCGTAGACCACCGTCGGCGCGGTGGTGATGAGATCCATGTCGTATTCGCGTTCGAGGCGCTCCTGCACGATCTCCATGTGTAGCAGGCCGAGAAAGCCGCAGCGAAAGCCGAATCCCAGCGCCTGCGACACCTCCGGCTCGTAGTGCAGCGAGGCGTCGTTGAGTTTCAGTTTTTCAAGCGCCTCGCGCAGGGCATCGTACTGGTTGGCTTCGACCGGATAGAGGCCGGAGAAAACCTGCGGCTTGATTTCCTTGAAGCCGGGCAGCGGCGCGGCGGCGCGACGATCGGCCAGCGTCACCGTGTCGCCGACCTTCGCCGCCTTCAATTCCTTGATGCCGGAGATGATGAAGCCGACCTCCCCCGCCGACAGGCCGTCGCGCGGTTGCGACTTCGGCGTAAACACGCCGACCTGCTCGCACAAATGCTGCGTGCCGGTGGACATCAGCAGGATCTTGTCCTTCGGTCGCAAAACGCCTTCCATCACCCGCACCAGCATTACCACGCCGACATAATTGTCGAACCAGGAATCAATGATGAGCGCCTTCAAGGGCGCTGCCGGGTCGCCCTGCGGCGGCGGAACGCGGGCAATGATTGCTTCCAGAATATCCTCGACGCCCAGGCCGGTTTTGGCGCTGGCCAGAATGGCCTCGGTGGCGTCGATGCCGATTACATCCTCGATTTCTTCCCGCGCGCGATCCGGTTCTGCCGCCGGCAGATCAATCTTGTTCAACACCGGAACGACTTCAACCCCCTGTTCGATGGCCGTGTAACAGTTGGCCACCGTCTGCGCCTCGACGCCCTGCGAGGCGTCGACGACCAGCAGCGCGCCCTCGCAGGCCGACAGTGAGCGCGACACCTCGTAGGAAAAGTCGACATGCCCCGGTGTGTCGATCAGGTTCAGGTTATAGCCGCGCCCGTCGCGCGCCTTGTACTGCAAGGCGGCTGTCTGCGCCTTGATGGTGATTCCCCGCTCCCGCTCGATATCCATTGAATCAAGCACTTGCGCCTCCATCTCGCGCTCGGACAAGCCGCCGCACAACTGGATGATGCGGTCGGCCAGCGTCGACTTGCCGTGGTCAATGTGGGCAATGATCGAAAAATTGCGGATGTGATCCATCGGGGATGAAAACGGGCAAGGCGGACAAGGAGAAACAGGGAAAGCCCCTCTTCTTGAAGTCCGCAAAAACGTGAAATTCTACGGGAAATTCAGTAAATAAGCACGATTGACGTTGTCTCTGGACGGCGCTCCTGTTCTGATGCGCTTGCCATGCGGATTACCCATTTAGCCTTCACTGCGATCATTATTCCCGATAGTTTTTGTCACGTATCTCCTCGACATTTTATTTGATTGGTTCCCCAATTAATTTCCGTAAATATATAATGTAATGTGACAGTTCATGATAGATATTGACAATATTTGATATATGGCTAATCTTGAGTGGTAACACTTGCGAGAAACTGGATTTCAATGTAATCGAAGTCATCGGTAAAAATAAAAAAGCATGCTTTATGCCATGCAATCGCCATGCCCTCCCTTTCATTTTAATCCATTACGATTATTGCTATTTTGACAACAAACGATGCGCTTGCGCGTTGCAATGCTTGACGGCTTGAACACCGCCTGACGGCACAGCACACCATAAAAGAGAGTTTTATCGACATGAAACCCCAAACCATCCAGGCCCAAGCGCATCGTCCGGAAGCCATCCGGTCCGCCGGACGAGCAGCTTCCATCCAGTCGGCATCATTGCCTGCCGTCGGTATCGAGGCGCGCAAATTCATCTTCGTCTTGTATTCACAGACTCCTTGTCAGGGAGAGGCGCACAAACATGGATGAGCCAATGAAGCCCTCCTCCGATCAGCGCATCGACCCTGAAGAAGTCAGGCCCTTGACGCGAAAAGCGTATCAACCACGCGCAAGACAAGCGATGTTGATCGGCTACGCGCGCGCTTCAGTGCGGGATCAGAACCTTGAACTGCAGCGTGAACTCCTCAACAAAGCCGGATGTCAGGAAATTTTTGAGGATGGCGCGAGCGGCGCCCGTTCCGGTCAGCCCGGTCTGGCCAAGGCGCTCGAAACCCTGCGCGAGGGCGACACCCTGGTCGTCTGGAAACTTGACCGGCTCGGTTGCAGCATCAAGGAACTGATCGACCTGATCACCAAGCTGTGCAAGAACGGCGTCCAGTTTCAAAGTCTGGCTGACTCCATCGACACAGGCGCATCCTCCGGTTGCTTCTTCTTTCATTTTGTCGCCAGTCTTGCCGACATGGAGCACGAGTTGAACATCGAGTGCCCCCGCGCCGGAATGACGGAAGTCGCCAAGCAGTTCGGTCGAAAAAGAGGCCGCAAGCCGAAGATGACCGACGGCAAGATCGAATTGGCCAAGCGCCTGCTGGCGAGCAATATGCCGCTGGAAGATGTGGCGAAGAAACTGGATGTATCCCTTTCGACGCTCTACCGCTGGGTGCCGCCTCCGGAACTGGTTCAGTCTCAGCCGGCACCGCCTCACGCGTTCGAGAGCGATATAAGCCTGCTGCTCGCCCCGCTCAACAAGAAGGATGAGCAGGACTGAGCTTCCCGCTCGAAAGCCGCTGAAGACCCTTCCGGCGGCGAGAGAAGCGCGGTGAATCCCCAATACCGCCAAGGGCCGCGCTTCGTTTCCCGCTTCGTTTCCGTTCGTCCGGTTTACTTGTCGCTCATTCCCTTGAGAATGATGTAAGTCTGCTGCTCCTCCCGCTTCACGAGCAGGGTGAAAGTCGCGGACTTGTCGATCTGCGAGAGCAGCTTGTTGAATTGCTCGACGGTTTTGACTTCCGTGTTGATGCCTTTGTAGGCGATGGCGAGGATGATGTCGCCGGGGCGCAAATCGGCCTGGTTGCCGTTGGCGCGGATATCTTCGATGAGCAAACCGTTGGCGATTTTGAGTTCGCGCTTTTGTTCAGCGGTGAGTTCGCTCAGGATCAAGCCGAGCCGGTTGGCGGCGGTTTCTGTCGGCTTGGCCCGTTTTCCGTCTTGCCGGGCCATTTTTTCCTCGGGAATTTCCCCCACCGTAACCGTCAGGTCGCGGGTGTTCCCCTTGCGCCAGACTTGCAGCGAGGCTTTGCTGCCGGGCTTGGTGGCGCCGACGATGCGCGGCAGGTCATTGGAAGCATTCACCGCCTTGCCGTCGAATTTGAGGATGACGTCGCCGACTTCGACACCGGCCTTGTCGGCGGGGCTTTCTTTCTCCACCGCGCTGACCAGCGCGCCGCCCGGCTTCGGCAGGCCGAAGGATTCGGCGAGTTCCTTGGTGAGTTCCTGAATGACGACGCCGATGCGGCCGCGGCTGACGCGCCCGGTGGCGCGCAACTGGTTTTGCACGTCCATCGCCACGTCGATGGGAATGGCGAAGGCGACGCCCATATAGCCGCCGGTGCGGCTGTAAATCTGGGAGTTGATGCCGACCACTTCCCCTTTCATGTTAAAGAGCGGACCGCCGGAGTTGCCGGGGTTGATGGCGGCATCGGTCTGGATGAAGGGTACGAAGTTTTCCTGCGGCAGGGCGCGCCCCTTGGCGCTGACGATGCCGGCGGTGACGGAACTCTCGAAGCCGAAAGGCGAGCCGATGGCCACCACCCATTCGCCGACGCGGAGCTTGTTCGGATCGCCGAACCTGACCGCCGGCAAACCGCTCGCCTCGATTTTTATCAGGGCGACATCGGTGCGCTTGTCGGCGCCGATGACCTTCGCCTTGAACTCGCGCTTGTCCGTCAGTTTGACCGAGATTTCATCGGCGGAATCGACGACGTGGGCATTGGTCAGGATGTAGCCGTCCGCGCTGATGACGAAGCCGGAGCCGAGGGACTGGCTCTGGAAATCGCGCGGGATGCCCGGATGGCGCGGCACGAAGCGCTTGAAGAATTCAAACGCGGGATCGTCTTCGTCCAGCCCCGGAAATTGCGGGAAAGAACGGCTGCCGCGCATGGTTTGAGTCGTGCTGATATTGACGACCGTCGGGCCGTATTTTTCCGCCAGATCGGTGAAATCGGGCAATTCCCTGCCCTGCGCGGCGACATTCAGCGTCACCAGCGCCAGGACGAGGGAGAGGAACAGCTTGAGCTTGAACAGTCTGATAATCATCGGCAGGTTTCCTTGAGCACACGGAAAGAAGGATCACGGCGCGCGGCGTCGCAACGGATGAGTGCGGGTTCGGCGACAGCGGCAAAGCGGGCCGTGCGGCGCAAGGCGAATCCGGCCAGCGCGCCGAGCGCGGCGCCAGCATCGCCGCCGCCGTTCAGCGCGGCGCCGGCCGCCGCGCCAAGCAGCAGGCACAACGCCGGTAGCAGATAAGTCAGCAGCGCGGCGCGCAGCGTCGCGCCTTCGTCGACGCGCACGATGACGCGCTCGCCCGGCATCGCCCCGATGTGATTGGGCAGACGGAACTGGCGCGGCTTGTTGCGGAAAATCCGGCCCAGAATGCCGCTCTGACAGCCGCCCGCTTCATGGCAATGGCCGCATCCGCCGCCGCTGCCGATTTCAACGCAGGCATGCCCGCCCTCGACGCGGGCGACGATGGCTTCCTGCTCCATCATTTCTTTCGCGGCTCCATGCCGTCGCCCAAACGCTTGAGGGAATCCATCGGCACCGCGCCGAGCACCGTCAGCATGTAATTTCCGGCAAGGCGTTTGTAGACATTGATGGCGCCCGCCGAAGACATCGCCGCATCCTGTTCCAGCGCGGGCGGCTGGCCCTCCAGCGGCTCGATGAATACCGAGATCGCGGCCAGCCCGTCGGTGAACACAAAATGCGTGATCCGCTTTCCGTCAACCGCGCCGGACTGCCGCTGCATGCCGGCGCTTTTTCTGAAACCGGGCAACTGAACCTTGAATTGCCAGCCGCTGCCGGCGGACAGGCTCTGCGACGAGTGCGCATCGTGAATCCGCCAGGTCTTGCTGTCCGTATCGAAGCGGGGCTTGAGGGCTTCCTTGCTGATGGCACCGTTGACCTGAAGCTGGCTGAAGACAAACTGCTCGATGATTTCATTGCGCTCATCAACCATGCGCGCTTTCAAAAGCAGCCCCGAAGCGATGTCGGCCCAGAAATGATGGCCGTAGCGGAGCGCGTCCCTCGGTTCGAGGATGACGAGCTGGCTGTCCAGCCCCGCCACCCGCTCGATGTCGCCCAAGCGCATCCGGTAATACGCGTCGAGCTTGCCGGCGGAGGCCGGCAGGAGCGCGGGAAAGGCTTTGTACTGCCCGCGCTTTTCGACGATGACCATCTTGTCGTCGGGCAGAAAACATTTCACTTCGTCGTTGCTGCGGATGATTTCGCGCGGGCTGCCGTCGAGCACTTCGAGCCGTTCGAATTCCCCCGAAGCGTCGACGAAATGGGTGATGCGCGACGTTTCGGCATCGCCGCCGCCTTGATAGCTCCGATACGTGAAGGTGCCGGTGTAATTCAGCTTTTTGGCGGCAGTCGCCATCTTTTCCAGCCAGGCGATGGCGTCGCCGCGCTCATCGCAATACGCAGGCGCCGCCAGCGCGCCGCCGAGCGCAAGCAGCATCAAAACATGCTTCATGGTCTGCTGCCCTGCCGGATCTCCGATACGCTGCGGACATAAGGCGCCACGCCCGGAATGCCGCCGCTGGGGGAATGGGCTTGGTGGGCAACCAGATATTCTTTCAAGGCGCCGGCGGGCGGCGCTGCTGCCGCCACCAGCCTGGCCGCGCCGTCCGGCGCCGGCGCTTTGGCGGTCAGCGCAGCTTCGGGCGCGTTGAGCGAGAGCGCCACCCAACCCACCGCCGCAATGCCCATGATGCCCGCCGCCAGCGGCAGCGCGAAGCGCAGCGGGGCGGGCTGTGTCTTGCGCCGCAGGGCGGCGGCCGATGCGGGCGCGAGCAGCGCCGGCTCCTGCTTCAGCCGCGCCATCACTTTCGCCGACAGATCGGGGTAATAACCGGAATCGCCGGAATAGCCGAAACCATCGGGGCCATCGCGGAGCGTGTCGCCGACCAGATGATACGCATCCCAAACGCGCTGCAATTCCGGGTTGCGCCGCAGGGCGTCAATGGCGAGATCAGCGTCGCCGGTTTCGAGTTCGCCGTCCAGCAGGGCGGAAATGTCCTGTTTCGTGCTCATGACCCTCACCACCTTTTGTCCGGCGCCGTTTCCAGCAATGGCCGCAGTTTTTCGGCGACCGCCTCGCGCGCCCGGAAGATGCGCGACCTCACCGTGCCGATCGGGCAATCCATCATCTTCGAGATGTCCTCGTAACTCATGCCTTCGATTTCCCGCAGCGTGATGGCGGCGCGCAATTCCTCGGGCAAAGCCTCCATCGCCGCATTCACCGTTTCTCCGATTTCCTTTGAAAACAGCATGCGCTCCGGCGTGTTGATGTCGCGCAGCAGCACGCCGTCGTCGAAACTTTCCGCCTCCTCCGGATCGAATTCCGTCCGGGTCGGCGCCCGCCGGCCTTGCGATGCCAGATGATTCTTGGCGGCATTGATGCCGATGCGGTACAGCCAAGTATAAAAGGCGCTCTCGCCGCGGAAACTGCCCAAGGCGCGATACGCCTTGAGGAACGCTTCCTGAGCCACGTCCTCCACCTCGGCCGGATCCCGGATCAGCCGCGACAGCAAGCGCATCAACTTGCGCTGGTATTTGGACACCAGCAGCCCGAAGGCACGCTGGTCGCCCTGCTGCGCGCGGACGACCAATTGCTGGTCTACTTCACGTTCTCCCATTCGAGCGGCTGTATGCTTGAAAACTGATTCGACCCGAAGAGCCGGGCCGGATGCCGCCAGTATAGCCGACGCGCTCCGCGCAGCGCTGCTGTCAGTCGAAAGACAATGCCGTCGTGAAATAGTTCAGTCACGGCAAGGGGTTTGACGGATCGCGGCGGGATTACCGGGGCTTGCCCGGCGGTGGTATAGTTTTCCGCCGTCGGCCACTCCCCCCGTTTTCCCATGCAGGTTTTCGACGTTCTGATTATCGGCAGCGGTCTTGCGGGCCAGTCTCTGGCCCTGCAGCTCGCGCCGCACAAAAAAGTTGCGCTGGTCACCAAGCGCGCGCTTGAAGACAGCGCCAGCCACCGCGCCCAGGGCGGCATTGCCGCTGCGCTCGACGATGCCGATTCGATCGAGGCGCATATCCGGGACACGCTGATCGCCGGGGCCGGCCTGTGCAGCCCGCGCACGACCCGCTTCGTCGTCGAGCGCGGCAAGGCCGCCATTGACTGGCTCATCGAACAAGGCGTGCCGTTCACGCGCAACGCGACCGGCGGCTACCACCTCACCCGCGAGGGTGGGCACAGCCATCGCCGCGTGATTCATGTTGCCGACGCGACCGGCTTCGCGGTGCAGGACACCCTGACGCAAAAATTGCGCGCGCATCCGAACATCACGGTGTTCGAGCACCACATCGCCATCGACCTGATTACCGGCGCCAAATTCGGGCTGCCGGACAGCGGCTGCCAAGGCGCTTACGTGCTCGACAAGCGCGCCGACGAGGTGAAAACCTTTGCCGCCTCGCATACGGTGCTGGCGACCGGCGGCATCGGCAAGGTGTATCTCTACACTTCCAATCCGGATACGGCGACGGGCGACGGCATCGCCATGGCCTGGCGGGCCGGCTGTCAGGTCGCCAACATGGAATTCATCCAGTTCCACCCGACCTGCCTGTATCACCCGAACGTGAAATCCTTTCTCATCACGGAAGCCATGCGGGGGGAAGGCGGCATTTTGCGGCTGCCCGGCGGCGAACGCTTCATGCCGGATCACGATCCGCGCGCGGAACTTGCGCCGCGCGACATCGTTGCCCGGGCCATCGACCTCGAAATGAAAAAACACGGCCTCGATTGCGTCTATCTCGACATGACGCACAAGCCGGCCGGTTTTCTCATCGAACACTTTCCCAACATCCACGCCCAATGCCTTGAACTGGGCATCGACATCACCCGCCAGCCGATCCCGGTGGTGCCGGCGGCGCATTATTCCTGCGGCGGTATCGTCACCGACTTTTCGGCGCGCACGGCGCTGGACGGGCTGTACGCCGTCGGCGAAGCGGCGTTTACCGGACTGCATGGCGCCAACCGCCTCGCCAGCAATTCCCTGCTCGAATGCCTGGTGTTCTCCGCCGCCGCCGCCACGGACATCCTCGGCTCCGACCGGCGGCCCCTGCCCTCCCTGCCGCCCTGGGACGAGAGCCGCGTCACGGACGCCGACGAGGAGATCGTCATCTCGCACAACTGGGACGAATTGCGGCGCTTCATGTGGGACTACGTCGGCATCGCCCGCACCAACAAGCGGCTCGAACGCGCCCGCCACCGCATCCGCCTGCTGGCGCGTGAAATCGACGAGTATTACGCCCACTTCCGCGTCTCCAACGACTTGATCGAACTGCGCAATCTCGTGCTCACCGCCGATCTCATCGTCCGCTGCGCCCAGCGCCGCCGCGAAAGCCGCGGCCTGCATGCCAGCCGGGATTATCCGAAAATGCTGGCGGTGGCGCGCAACACCGTTCTGCGCAACCGTCTTAGCTGATTTCCTGACTTCCCTGGCTGAATTTCCAGCGCAGCCAGGCGCGCAAGCAGCGCCCATCCTCGGCGGACAGCGCGTCCGGCAGAATCACCAGCGGGCGCGGGCGGCGCGTTCCGGGCACGTCGAGCAGGATCACGATGAGCCAGGAAAGGATGGCGGTTTGAGCGGAAATCCCCGCCTCGAAGCGAACGCCGTCATTGCGCAGCCCTTCGACCGTGCCGTCGTTTTTCAGAACCAGTTCGCGCACCGACGCAGAGTCGCTTCGCAGCGCGTGACGGCGGACGGCCAGAACGAGTGAAATCACGACAGCAGCGGCCAGCGCGAGTTTGATCCAGACGGGAATCGGCAGCGGCCACAAGCCGCCGAGAGCGGCCAGATGCAGCAGGGAGAGGATTGCGCCGAGCAGCGCGGAGGAACGCAATGCGAGCCGGTGCGGGAAAATCATCCGGCCAGCAACACGGCTTACACGGCTTGCTGCGTGGCTCCGGCGCTCAGATGCGCCGGAAAGCCAGCGTGCCGTTGGTGCCGCCGAAGCCGAAATTGTTTTTCAGGGCGACTTCGATTTTCATTTGCCGCGCGGTGTTGGCGCAGTAATCGAGATCGCATTCCGGGTCCTGCTCGAAGATGTTGATGGTCGGCGGCGAGATCTGGTGGTGCACCGCCAGCACCGTCAGCGCCGATTCGAGGCCGCCGGCGCCGCCGAGCAGGTGGCCGGTCATCGACTTGGTGGAATTGACCACCAGCTTGCGGGCAAAATCGCCGAACGCCAGCTTGATGGCGTCCGTCTCGTTCTTGTCGCCGAGCGGCGTCGAGGTGCCATGCGCGCTCAGGTATTGCACCTGATCCGGGTTGATTTCAGCGTCACGCAGCGCGTTCATCATGCTGCGGCGCGGCCCGTCGGTATCCGGCGCCGTCATGTGGAAAGCGTCTCCGCTCATGCCGAAACCGACCACTTCGGCGTAGATGCGGGCGCCGCGCTTTTTCGCGCATTCGTATTCCTCCAGCACCAGCACCCCCGCGCCTTCGCCAAGAACGAAGCCGTCGCGCCCCTTGTCCCAGGGACGGCTGGCCGTCGCCGGATCGTCATTGCGGGCCGAGAGCGCCTGCGCCGAAGCGAAGCCGCCGATGGCCAGCGGCGTGACGGAAGATTCGGCGCCGCCGCAGACCATCGCGTCGGCGTCGCCGTGCTGGATCATGCGGAAACTGGTGCCGATGGCGTGCAGGCCGGTGGTACAGGCCGTCACCACGGCGAGGTTGGGGCCTTTCAGCCCGAACATGATCGAGAGGTTGCCCGAGATCATGTTGATGATGGTGCCCGGAATGAAAAAGGGCGAAACCTTGCGCGGGCCGCCGGCGAGGAAATCGTTGTGCGTGTCCTCGATCATCGGCAGGCCGCCGATGCCGGAGCCGATATTGACGCCGATGCGGTCGGCGTTCTCCGGCGTCACTTCGATGCCGGAATCCTTGATGGCCTGAATCCCCGCCGCCATGCCGTAGTGGATGAAGACATCCATCCGGCGCGCCTCCTTCGGCGCGAGGTAGGCCGTCACGTCGAAGCCCTTCACCTCGCCGGCCATGCGCGACTTGAACGCCGTGGCGTCAAAGCGCGTGATGGTACCGATGCCGCTCTTGCCGGCGACAATGTTGTCCCAGGTTTCCGGCATCGTGTTGCCGACCGGCGACACAATGCCCAAACCCGTGACGACTACCCTGCGGCGTGCCACTTCGCTTTGCTCCTGCTTGAGGGGATTTGAAAAAGCTTACTTCTTGAGGTGGGCGTTGACGTAGTCGATCGCCTGCTGGACGGTGGTGATCTTCTCGGCTTCTTCGTCCGGAATCTCGCACTCGAATTCTTCTTCCAGCGCCATCACCAGTTCAACCGTGTCGAGAGAATCCGCGCCGAGGTCGTCCACAAACGACGATTCGGTCTTGATCTCGGATTCGTTGACGCCGAGCTGCTCGGCGACGATTTTCCTGACGCGTTGTTCGATGTTCTCCATATGCTTTGCTCCTTCCCTTCTTGCGGGTGTAACAAGAAAAAACCGGGCTGTATTCTAACAGAAAGGGGCAGCCCGACCAAAACCGTGAATCAGTCCATATACATGCCGCCGTTGACATGCAGGGTCGCGCCGGTGACGTAAGCGGCTCTCGGCGAAGCGAGATACGCCACCGCCGCCGCGACCTCGTCGGCCTGTCCGAGGCGGCCAAGCGGAATCTGCCCGAGCAGGGCGTCGCGCTGCGCCTCCGGCAGGGCCTGGGTCATGTCGGTGTCGATGAAGCCGGGCGCGACGCAATTCACCGTGATGTTGCGGCTGCCCAGTTCGCGCGCCAGCGCGCGGCTCATGCCGGCCACGCCGGCCTTGGCGGCGGCGTAATTGGCCTGGCCGGGGTTGCCGGCGCTGCCGACCACCGAGGTGATGTTGATGATGCGGCCCTGACGCGCCTTCATCATGCCGCGCATCACCGCCTTGGAAAGACGGAAAACGGCTTTCAGATTGGTTTCCATGACGGCATCCCACTCCTCGTCCTTCATGCGCATGGCGAGGTTGTCGCGCGCGATGCCAGCGTTGTTGACGAGAATCGACACCGGGCCGAACTTCTTTTCAATCTCCGCCATCACCGCGTCGCACGCCGCCGCGTTGGTGACGTTCAGCGCGGCGCCCCAGCCCTGAACCCCGGCGGCATCGAGCGCCTGCTGGATGGCGGCAGCGCCGGCGTCAGTGGTCGCCGTGCCGATGACCGTCGCGCCCTGCCCGCCCAATTCGAGCGCGATGGCGCGGCCAATGCCGCGCGAAGCGCCCGTCACCAGCGCAATCTGCCCCTTCAGCATGATGTCTCCCCGGCGTTTGTGGCGGCCAGCGCCGCGTCGAGTCCGGCCAGATCGGCCATCGCGCCGCCGGTCAGCCCGTCGGCGCAGCGTTTGACGAGGCCGGACAGCACCTTGCCCGGCCCGCATTCGTAAACATGGCTGATGCCCTGTTTCGCCATGCTCTGCATGGTTTCGACCCAGCGCACCGGCGCCGCCGCCTGCCGCACCAGCGCGTCCCTGATCGCCTGCGGATCGGCAAGACAAGCCACGTCGGCATTGTTGATGACCGGAAAGCGCGGCGCGGCCAACGGCAGCCCGGCGAGCCTTTCGCGCAGACGCTCGGCGGCAGGCTTCATCAAGGCGCAGTGGAACGGCGCCGACACCGGCAGCATGACGGCCCGCTTCGCCCCCTTCGCCTTCGCCGCCTCGGCGGCGCGCTGAACGGCGGCGGCATGGCCGGCGATCACGGTTTGCTCGGGCGTGTTGAAATTCACCGGCTCGACGATTTGTCCCTCCTGTCCCTTGACGCTTTCCTCGCACGCTGCCTTCACCGCCGCCGCGTCGAGGCCGAGAACGGCGGCCATCGCGCCCTCCCCGGCCGGCACCGCTGCCTGCATGGCCTGAGCGCGCAACTCGACGAGCGGCACGGCGTCGGCGAAGCGCAGCACGCCGGCGGCGACCAGCGCCGAATATTCCCCCAGACTATGGCCGGCAACCATGTCGGGCGCGCGGCCGCCTTTCTCCTGCCACAAGCGGAAGACGGCGATGCCGGCGGTGAGCATCAGCGGCTGGGTGTTGACCGTTTGGTTCAGCGCCTCGGCCGGCCCTTCGGTGGCGAGTTGCCACAGATCGCGGCCAAGCGCGGCGGATGCTTCGTCGAACGTGGCGCGGATGACGGCGCTGTCGCCGTAGGCGGCCATCATGCCGAGCGATTGGGAACCCTGACCGGGAAAAACGAGCGCAAATTTCATGGTGTATTGAATCAGAATTTAAGAAGGACGGCGCCCCAGGTGAAACCGCCGCCGACGCCTTCCAGCATCAGCGTATCGCCGCGCCGGATGCGCCCATCCCGCGCGGCGGCGTCGAGCGCGAGGGGAATCGAGGCGGCGGATGTGTTGCCGTGGCGGTCGAGCGTGACCACCACTTTCTCCATCGGCAAGCCGAGTTTTTTCGCCGTCGACTGGATGATGCGGACATTCGCCTGATGGGGAATCAGCCAGTCGATGCCGGCGGCGTCCATGCCGGCCTGATCCAGCGCTTCCCGCGCCACGTCGGCCAGCACTTTTACCGCGAATTTGAACACTGCGGGGCCGTCCATTTTCACGAAGGGGTCCCCGACCACCCGCCCGCCGCAGATGTTGCCGGGCACTTCGAGAATGCCGTGCTGCGAGCCGTCGGCATGCAGGGCGCTGGCCAGCACGCCGGGGGCGTCGCTGGCTTCGAGAATGACGGCGCCGGCGCCGTCGCCGAACAGCACGCAGGTATTCCGGTCGTTCCAGTCGAGAATATGCGAGAAGACTTCCGCGCCGACGACCAGCGCGCAACGGTGGCTGCCGGAGCGGATGAATTTTTCCGCCACCGTCAGCGCATAAACGAAACCGCTGCACACGGCTTGCACATCGAAAGCGGCGGCGCCGTTGACGCCCAGCTTCGACTGCAACAGGCAGGCCGTGCCGGGAAAAATATAGTCGGGCGTCGACGTCGCCAGAATAATCAGATCAATTTTGTCCGCTTCAATCCCGGCGGCGGCAATCGCCTTCCGGCTGGCTTCGAGCGCCAGATCGCTGGTGACCTGGCCGTCGGCGGCGATATGGCGGCTGCGGATGCCGGTGCGCTCGACGATCCACTCATCGGAAGTGTCGATTCCGCGCGCCACCAGATCATTATTGGTGAGCGCCGTCGGCGGCAGATAGCTGCCGGTGCCCGCAATGCGTGCGTATATGCGTGTCGACATTCAGGAAACCGTTTGCGGAGCCTGCCGCGCCATGTGTTCACCGATGCGCTCGACGAGGCGGTTGCGGGCGGCTTCCGCCGCCCGTTCGATGGCCTTGGTGAACGCCATTTGGTCAGCCGAGCCGTGGCTTTTGACGACGATGCCGCGCAAGCCGAGCAGGCAAGCGCCGTTGTAGCGGCCCGGATCGGCGCGCTTCTTGAAAGCCAGCAGGGACGGCAAGGCCAGCAGGCCGCCGATTTTCCTGAACGGATTGCGACCGAATTCCTCGCGCAGAAAAGTCCCCAGCATGCGCGCCAGACCTTCGGACGTTTTCAGGAGAACGTTGCCGACGAAGCCGTCGCAGACCACGATGTCCGTCGTGCCCTTGAAAATGTCGTCGCCCTCGACGTTGCCGTAAAAATTCAAGCCGCTTTCCTTGAGCAGTTCGCCCGCCTGCTTGACCACCTCGTTGCCCTTGATGTCCTCTTCCCCGATGTTGAGCAAGCCGACCAGAGGGCGCTCCTTGTGTTCCACCGCCGACACCAGCATCGCCGCCATGATGCCGAATTGCAGCAGGTGCTGCGGTTCGCAATCGACGTTCGCGCCCAGATCGAGCACGTAAGTATGCCCTTTCAGGGTCGGCAGCGCGAAAGCGATCGCGGGCCGGTCGATGCCGGGCAGCGTTTTCAGCACGAAGCGGGAAATCGCCATCAGCGCGCCGGTATTGCCCGCCGACACGGCGGCTTGGGCGTCGCCGGACTTGACCTGATTGACGGCCACCCGCATCGAGGAATCTTTTTTGACGCGCAGCGCGGTCGCCACCGGATCGCGCATGTCGATCACTTCGCTGGCGGGCTGAACGCGCAGCCGGTCGCCGAAACGGGCGCGCGCTTTCGCCGCCGCCGCCTCGATCCGCTCAGGCAGCCCGACCAGAATCACACTGGCTTGGCTGTCGCTCTGGAGAAAGCTGAAAACGGCGGGCAGCGTGACGGATGGGCCGTGGTCGCCGCCCATGCAGTCGATCGCGATGGTCACGTCCATCGACGCGCTTTGAATCCCGGTTGGAGGCGGATGCCGGCAGCGCCGCCAAGGCGGGCAGCCGGCGAAGGGTTATTCACCCTTGGTTTTGAGAACCTTTTTGCCACGGTAATAGCCGCTCGGGCTGATGTGGTGGCGCAGGTGGGTTTCGCCCGTCGTCGGCTCCACGGCCAGCGGCGGGTTGGTCAGAAAGTCGTGCGCGCGATGCATGCCGCGCTTGGAAGGCGACTTCTTGTTCTGTTGGACAGCCATGTCGTGCTCCTCAAAAACGTATTCAAAAAAACGAACCGCCGCTAATCACACCTCTAACCGCGCCGCTAACCATACTTCTAACCACGTTTAAGCCGGGCAAGTTGCGCGAACGGCGAAGCCTCTCTTGGCGATGCAACCGCCGCCGCCGGCGGCTGGCAATGCGCATGCCGTGGCGCGAGCGGCAAAGCCAATATGATCTCCTCTTCCAGCAAAGCGGCGAGATCCAGTTCACGCGACGCTTCAATCGCGTCGCACGTCTCGTCCTCCAGCCCGCCCGGCTGATCGTCCTCCGGCCAGGGCGCGCCCGGCTCGATCAGCATTATCCGGCTGCGCGCATTCAGGGCAAACGCCACCGGCCCCAGACAGCGCTGGCACACCAGAGGCAATACGCCTTCGATGCGCAACGTCAGGAAAGCCCTGCCCGCCGCCGTCTCGCCGGACACCGCGTAATCGAGGCTGCCGGAAGCATCGCACAAGACATCGGCCAGTCTTGGCAAGGCATCGAGCCGGAGGCGGCCGGACAGCGACCCGCGCCGCCGCGCCAACTCAAGCAATTCAAGGCTGTTCATGTGACTTTCAGACCTTCAATGCGGCTGCCGGCATCGATGCTGTTGCTGATGTTGCCGCTGGTTTTGCCCCGTCGCGACATAAGCGCGCAATGGTATCATTCCACGACTTTTCCTGTCAAAAGAATAACATCCGCGATGCCTCAGCCTGTTCCGCGCCGTCTTGTCCTGGCCTCCACTTCGGTTTTCCGCCGCGAACTGCTGGCGCGTCTGGACATTCCCTTTGAAACCGCCGATCCGGGCACCGACGAAGCGGAACTGGCGGGAGAAAGCCCGGCGGCAACGGCGGAGCGGCTTTCCTTGGCGAAGGCAAAAGCCGTCGCCGCCCGCTTTCCCGACGCCCTCATCATCGGCAGCGATCAGGTCGCTTATCTGGGCGAGCGGCGTTTCGGCAAGCCGCTCACGCACGAGCGCGCCGTCGAGCAATTGCGCCTCATGCGCAGCCACACGGTGATTTTCCATACCGGGCTTTGCCTGTTCGACAGCCGCACCGGCAACGCCCAAGTGCGCGGCGTGCCGACGGAGGTCGTTTTCCGTCCGCTGACGGACGCGGAAATCGAACGCTATCTGCGCAAGGAGCAGCCTTATCACTGCGCCGGCAGCGCCAAATCCGAGGGGCTGGGCATCTCGCTCCTGTCCGCCATGCGCGGCGACGATCCGAACGCCCTCATCGGGCTGCCGCTGATCGCCCTGTGCGAAATGCTGCGCGAAGCCGGCATCGCCGTACCCTGATGGCGGGATCGCTGTACCTCGTTCCCGTCTCCCTTGGCGATAGCCGGCCCGGCGCCGTTCTGCCGGAGGAGACGCTCAACATCGCCCGCGGCCTGCGCTATTTCATTGTTGAAAACGCCAAATCGGCGCGGGCGGAACTGAAGCGCATCGACATCGGCTGCCCGCTGCAAGATCTCGACATCCGGGAACTGCCGCGCGAGCCGGATCAGGCTGCCCTCGACGCCTTGCTCATGCCCCTGCGCGAAGGAATCTCGGCGGGGCTGATGTCGGAAGCCGGCGCCCCGGCGGTGGCAGACCCCGGCGCGCATCTGGTGCGGGCCGCCCATGCTTGCGGCATCCGCGTCGCGCCGCTGGTGGGGCCGTCGAGCCTGCTGCTGGCGCTGATGGCGTCCGGGCTTGACGGACAGCGTTTCGCTTTCCACGGCTATCTGCCGGTGCGCGAACCCCTGCGCAGCCAGCGCATCGTCGAACTGGAAAGGGAATCGCGCCGGGAAAAACGAACGCAGATCGTGATCGAAACGCCCTACCGCAACGCCGCGCTGTTCTCCGCGCTGCTGACGGCCTGCCGGCCCGACACCCGGCTTTGTGTGGCCTCGGAACTGACGACGCCGCAAGAAAGCATCGCCACCCGGCGCATCGACCTCTGGCGCGTCGGCCCCGCCCCCGCGCTAGACAAAAAACCGACCGTCTTTCTGCTGCTGGCCGAGTGACGGTTGACGGGAATGTCAGGCCGCATCTGCGTCATCGCGCCGCAGCATCCTGTCCACGATGTAACCCATGGCTCCGCCGATGACGATTGGCTTCAAGGCATAGATCGGAATGAAGATCAGCGCGATAGCGGCTTGCGCGCCCGCGCTCAGATCGAAATTGCCGTGCACCCAAGCCAGGTAGCCGAAGCCAAACAGGCATGGCGCAATCAGCGAAACAGGCCGGCGGTACGTGAAACTGATCGCAAGAATGGCGCCCCACGCGATAGCATTGAACGCGCCAAGAAGCAGCCAGCCTTCGAAGCCCGTATCCGTGTACTGTTTCAGCCATCCCATGCCGCGCGGCAAGCGCGCCACATAGGGCAATGCGAGTCCGATCAGCACGATGGCGATACGAGCGTTGCGCATTCTCATGACGCCAAAGTTGGAATGTGCTTATCCGGGTTATCGCCCGACAACAAGCCTGACGCCTACCGCAAGCCGAGCCGCCCGGCGACGCTCATCACGCCTTCGGCCATGCTGGCGCCGAACTGTTTGGCGAAGCGCTCGCTCAAGCTGGTCTGCACCGTGTAGTCGCGGATTGTTTCGGCCTTGATGACTTCGCGGGCGACGTAGTTGACGTTGCCCAGTTCGTCCGCCAGACCCAGTTCGATGCTTTTGGCGCCGGTCCACACTAGGCCGCTGAACATGCCCGGCGATTCCTTCAGGCGCTCGCCCCGGCCCTTGCGCACAACGTCGATGAACTGCTGGTGGATGTCGTTCAGCATGGCTTGGGCATGCTCCGTGTCTTGCGCGGCTTGCGGCGAGAACGGGTCCAGAAATCCCTTGCTCTCGCCGGCCGTCAGCAGACGGCGTTCCACGCCCAGCTTCTCCATCGTGCCGGTAAAGCCGAAGCCGTCGATCAGCACGCCGATCGAGCCGACGATGCTGGCTTTGTCCACGTAAATCTTGTCGGTTGCCGCCGCGACGTAATAACCGCCGGAAGCGCACATCTCCTCCACCACCGCGTAGAGCGGGATGGCCGGATACTCGGCGCGCAGGCGGCGGATTTCGTCATTGATGATGCCGGCCTGAACCGGGCTGCCGCCGGGACTGTTGATGCGCAGGATCACGCCTTGCGTGCCGCGATCCTTGAACGCCGCGCGCAGCGCCTGATTGATTTTCTCCGCGCTCGCCTCGCTGGCCGACGAGATGATGCCATCCAGTTGCACCACCGCCGTATGCCGCCGGCCCTCGCCCAGCTTGTCCGATGTCTCCCCCCAATCGCCGAGCGCGAACAAAATAAACGCGAAGTACACAAAGCCGAGGAGCTTGAAAAAAATGCCCCAGCGGCGGCGGCGCTTCTGCTCGGCCAGCGTTTCCATCGCCAGCTTCTGAAGAATCTTGTGTTCGGGAGTCATCTCGTTGGTATCAGGCATGGTCGTCTTCAGGTAATTTACGCCAACGCAGTATAGCCCGGAATCAATGAGTGATTTTCTTCGATCAGTCCGTCAGTGTTGATACTAGTCGTTAGGTGCGGAGGCTGTGTTTCCAGCGAGCATTCAATTCCATGCGGATCGGTGTTGCCATAATGCTGATTAGAAACTATAGTGAATTGTCTTGTCACTGAAAAGGGAAACAAAATGCGTATTATCAAGTCATCTTCATTCCTTCTCATGCTTGCGCTGGGTCTTGTTAACTCCGCTTTTGCCGGAGAGGATACGCATTCGGGGCAGGCTGCGAAGCATTCTGGCGCAGCTAGCGCCAACGCCAGCGGCAGTGCAGCCCATTCGATTGCCGCATCTGGTCAGGCCACTTCCGCAGTTATGGCGGTTCCGCTTTCGGTCGGAGGCGTGGCTCTGAGCACTGCCGGAGCGGTGAGTATCGGAGTTGCCGGCGGGTCCATGAAAGCAGCTACCGCATCGGCTGGAAAACCGCTGGAAATCACGGATGAAACGATAACCGTGATTCCTCCCAATGAGGCGTTGAAAACCAAGAACTAAGCTGAATATCGATGGATTCTTGGAGAAACCGCGTGCGTTATTTTTATGCACTCAGCCTTGCGCTGGCAGTGCTTTTAGCCGTTCCGGGAGCGCATGCTGCCTCCGGATTTAGCGCGGCGAGTAGCCAAGCAGGAGAAGAAGCGCACTTTCAGCCCGAACAGATAATCAAATTCGCCAAGAAAGTCGAAAGGGAAATGGCTGCCAAGGGCGCTCGAGTGGCCATTTTGGCCCGTGTGGGGCGCCCCCAGTCCGAATTGCCGGAGGGGATGCACTTCACACATGCTGGATTCGCAGTGTATTCCGAGATCACAACCAGCGATGGACGCAAGGTTCCAGGATACGCAATCTACAATTTGTATCAGAAAAGCGACCCCTCTGATGTTAGCGAGTTGGTTCAAGATTTTCCTGTTGATTTTTTTGCTGGTGTCGCGGAACTGGAGGCGGGCATCATTGTGCCTTCACTAGAATTGCAGCGGCGCTTGCTGGAGGTCATCACATCTTCTGCGTATTCGGCGCTGCATGACCCGCATTATTCTGCGATCGCGAGTCCTTATACGCTAGGGAAACAAAACTGTACGGAATTTGTCCTCGACGTAATTAACGCGGCTATCTATCAAACCGCCGATATCAGGAAAATCAAAGCCAGCGAAAAAGCCTATTTCGTGGCACAGAAAGTCAACGTGAACCCGCTCAAGTTGCTCTTCGGAGCGATGTTCACCAAGGAAGTTTCGATGTCGGATCAGGAGGGAACTCCGGTTACCGCCACTTTCGAGACTATAGGCGACTACTTGAAAAAATACGACGAGGGTTCCGAAATATTGTCTGTCTTCCCCGGCAACTAATTGAGTACAGCAACTTCCCGGAATGAGATGTATTGAAAACTAGCAAAATCTAATATCGTAAATCCTTGGAGAAATAATATGCGTTATGGCTATATATTCGGTCTTGTGCTATCAGTGTTTTTGGCTGTTCCGGGAGCACATGCCGCTTCCGGGTTTAGTTCAGCCAGCAGTCAGGCAGGAGAAGAAGCGCACTTTCAGCCCGAACAGATAATCAAATTCGCCAAGAAAGTCGAAAAGGAAATGGCCGCCAAGGGCGCTCAGGTAGCCGTTTTGGCCCGTATGGGGCGGCCCCGGTCAGAATTGCCGGAAGGGATGCACTTTACCCATGTTGCATTCGCAGTGTATTCTGAAATCACGACCAGCGATGGGCGTAAGGTTCCGGGATACGCGATCTACAATTTGTACCAAAAGAACGATCATCCTGATATTAGCGAGTTGGTCCAGGATTTTCCTGTTGATTTTTTTGCTGGTGTCGCGGAACTGGAGGCGGGCATCATTGTGCCTTCGCCGGAATTACAGCAGCGTCTGCTGGGAGTCATTACATCCCCTGCTTATTCCGCGTTGCATGATTCCCGTTATTCCGTAATTGCAAATCCTTATACGTTAGGGAGACAGAATTGCACGGAATTCGTCTTGGACGTAATTAACGCGGCCATTTATCAAACCGACGATATCAACAAGATCAAAGCCAACGAGAAAGCCTATTTCGTGGCGCAAAAAGTTAACGTAAGCCCGTTCAAGTTATTGCTTGGGGCAATGTTCACCAAAGAAGTCTCCACGTCAGACCAAGAAGGAACTCCGGTTACCGCCACTTTTGAGACCATAGGCGACTACTTGAAAAAGTACGATGCAGGCTCTCAAGCATGGTCTGTTTTCCCTGATAACTGATTGTCAGCTATTAGGGGTTGCGTGTATCCACGAGCTGTCCGCTATCCGCTCATGGGATGGCGGACAAGGCACTTAAAATCAGTTTGCGCCCCGCTTCATCCAGACGATCGGCTTGCCTTTCACGGCTGGCGCTGATTCGGAGGGCGGGTAGCCGAGGGCGGTTTCGCGGGCTTTGCGGATGGCGGACTTGAGGGAATCGGCGCCTTTGGCGACGGCTTGCTGGTTTTCGACGATGTCATCGAGAATCCTGACGAAGGCGGCGCGGCGCTCGCGGCCGGCTTCGCCGTAGCCGCGCATGAGGCTGGCGCACTGGACGATTTCCAGCGCCAGCCCGGCATCCATCGCCGCGAAGCCGAGGCGCTTGACATCGCCGAGCCAGCGTTCGATCAGGGCTTGCTCCGCGCCGAAACGCGCGCTCTTGCGCCGCAGCGGTTTCAGCGCCGCGATGCAGCGCAGGGCGAGAAAACCGGCGACGGTATGGCTGCGCAGCCGGAGGGCGCGGCCCGCACCGTCCCGTTTCCCGAGCTTCCCGAGCTTTCCGAAGCGCCCGGCCCAAGCCGGCGGCAGGATGTCGGTGAGATCATTGACGCTCGGCTTCAGGTAATCGGTGACGAAAACGATCTGGCCCGCCTTGGCGCCGGCTTCCCGGCGCAGCCGGGCGAAGCGGCTGGCATGGCTCTTGAGACGGGCGATGCGAATGATGTCTTCATAGCTCATCCAGAGGGCGAGCAGGCGGGCGGCTTCTTTCGTCAGCGGCCAGCCGCCGGACTCGCCGCCCGCCTCGCGGTCGACGGCCAGCACGCCGCGCACGCGGTCGAGGTAAAGACCGGCGTAGGCGGCATCCTGATAATCGGCAAGACGCATGACCGCTTCATCGAGCAGCGCGTGCAGCGGCGCGGGAAATTCATTCTGGATGCGCGCTTGGGTGTTTCCGCAGTCAGTGTTTTTCTCTTTCGCGGCGGAGAAAAAAGTTTTCGCGGCGACTTCCTTTTCGCCTTGTTCCCCGACAGCGGCGGCATGGCCGGCGGCGAAGCCGCGCAGATGGGCTTCCGCCGCTTCTTCTTCCTTCAGGACACGCTCGCACATTTCACGCGACAGCGGCAGCGCGCCGCTGCCGGCGACGGCGCCGAAGAGCACGGCCGCATGCGTCGCGTTCGTCTCTTGAGCCAAGCGCGGCAGATCGAAGAGGACGGCTTTACGCGCCGCTTTCGGCGCGGCCTGGAGAATTCTCCGCGCATCGTAGCGGCCATCGACCGGCGTCATCTTTTCCGCCGTGGCGTAGACGCGGTGGGTGGACGCCACCAGCGTGGTGCGCTCGGGCGTGACAAACACATCCTGCATGGCGCGGCCCGCTTCGAGCAGTTCGGCGGCGACCAGCAAGTCGATGTCCGCCGGGCTAGGCGCCAAGGCCATCACCGGCGCGGGGGCGTTTTTCTCCGGGAAGATTTCGATATAGCACGCCGCGCCGTCAGCGCACGGCAACATGCCCGGCATGGCGGTCTTCTGCGCCGGAAAGCCTTCGCGCCAGGCGGCATCCACAATCCAGCCGGCGAGTGCATTCGCATCCTCATTCCCCGCCGCCGCGATCAGGATCGTGACGGGTTTGATCGCCGCGCTCATCGTCCACCTCCGAACAAACCGATGATGCTTTGGCGGATGCCGTGCAGGACGCGATCCCGGCCGCCCGGATTTTCGATCACCTCGACGCGGTAAAAGCTCGGACATAAACCGGCGGCCTGCGCCGTCTCGCCGCAGGCGCCGCAGCCGACGCAACTGGCATCAATCGTGGTGGCCGGCCCGGCGCGCAGCGGGTCGGGCGAATCCTTGATCGTCAGCGACGGGCAGCCGGAGAGCCGGATGCAGGTGCGGTCGCCGGTGCAGATGTCTTCGTCGATGCCGAGGCGGACATGCGTGGCGTGTTCATGCACGCGCTCGTCGTCGGCGATCAGCACTTTCAGACCCGGCTCCGGCGCCGCCATGGCGCGGCGCAGGGCGTCGGCGACATCCGCTACGCGATAGCTGTTCACCCGCTCCAGCCACTTCACGCCGAGGCCGCGCAGCGCGCTTTCGATGGCAAGCGCGGTGGCAAGCGGCTTGGAAGGCAGTTTTTGCCCATCCGCCGCGCAGCCGCTTTGCATGATGACGAGAACGCCGTCTTCACCACGGGAAACCGCGTCGGCGACGCCGGTGGCGAGGCCCTGATACCAGAAGCCGCCCGCATCCATGACAGCGACAACGCGCCGCCCCAGATTGGGGCCGACAGCCGCAGCCGCCGGCAGCGACAGGCCGTAGCCGAGAAGCGTGTTGCCGAGATTGAACGGCGGCAAGGCCGCCAAACTGTGGCAGCCGGAATCGACGCTGATGTGAATGCCGCCCGATTCCTTTTCGATCAGCTTCAGGGCCGAGAAGACAGGCCACGCCGGACAGCCGACGCAAAACGTCGGCGAGCGCGGCGGCAACAGCGCGCCAAGCAGCCCGGCGGCGCGTTCCTTCGCCCCGGCAAGCGCGTCGAGCGCGGCATCCACCTGCTTCAAGTCCACGCCGTCGAGCATGATGAGCTTCAGAAATTCGCCGATGCCTTTCAACACCACCTCGGGCGTGTATTCGCCGGCTGCCGGCAGCACGTCCTTGCCGACGAGGTGCGGATCGTTGATGTCGGCGCGGCGCAGAATCACGTTGATGGCCTCTTCGAGGTGAGCCGGCTGGCCCTCCTCCACCACCAGCACGGCGCGCTTGTTGGAGCAAAAGCGGGTGATCTCCTCCGACACCAACGGCCAGGTGACATTCAGCACGCACAGCGGAATACGCGACGCGCCCGCAGCATCGGCGAGGCCAAGTTCACGCAAGGCGCGAATGACATGGTTGTAAAGGCCGCCCTGCATGATGATGCCGGCCTGACGCAAGTCGCCCTCGAAAAACTCGTTCAACTGCTCGCGCTTGATGAATTTCAGCGCCGCCGGCAAGCGCGTCTCGATCTTGTGTTTTTCCTGCGCCTGACCGTGCGGCGGCAGCGGCATGCGCGCCGGGTTGAACACCGGCTTCGGCAACGGATTGTGCCGCGAATATTTCGGCGCGATGTTGTTCTTCGCCTCGAAGCGGCCATGCACATGGCAAGCGCCGGGGCGCAGCGCCAGCATCACCGGCGTGTTGCTGGCTTCGGACAACTCAAAGCCCTTTTCCGCCATATGCGCGATGACGGCGGGATTCGGGCGCGGATCGAGCAGCCAGACTTGCGACTTGCGCGCGAAGGCGTGGCTGCGCTCCTGCGCGCCGGCGGCGCGTTCGCCGTAATCCTCGCCGAGAACGATCAGCGCGCCGCCGGTAACGCCGGCGGATGAAAGATGCGACAGCGCATCGGCAGCGACGTTGAGACCGGCCACCGACCGCCAGACAGCGGCGCCGCGCAGCGGGTAATTGATCGAAGCGCCAAGCATGGCGCAAGCGCCGGCTTCGTTGGCGCTGATTTCAAAATGCACGCCAAGTTCGTCGAGCAGTCCACGCGCCCCGGCGAATGCGTCCAGAAGACGCGACGCCCGCCCGCCCGGATAACCGCCGATATAAGACACGCCGCTTTGCAGCAGCCCCTTGGCAACGGCAAGCGCGCCCTCGCCCGTGAAAACCTGTCCGGCGCCCAGCCGCAACTGAGCAGCCTCCGCCTCAATGAATCGTTCCATATCTCTCTGTTGGCGTCCCGGCGTACCGAAACTGCTCATTTGAAATGAATTAATGCCAAACCCTTGGCCGGGTCTTTATGCTGTTGAATATATTGAAGCCGCCAAGCGACAAAGCGTATCATTAAACGCATTGCCTGAAATAAATATACACCGTTTGTCGTGTCCACTTTACGTTAGATGCAAGAGGCTTATTGTGCGATTACTAAGGACAATATTTGTTGTTGCTGCGGCATTGGTCGCACAGCAGGCTGTGGCTCAAAGCCCAGATGTCGCATTGTCGAAACTTCCTCAAGACATGCGTGATTGGGTTAACCGCTCATGTCCTCGTAGTCTTGGCCCGTCGCTTTGGTCAAGCTGTATAGTACGAGAAGCATCTGCGGCTTCTCGTGGGAAACCCGATCTTTCTGGCCTTAATTCAGAACTGCGGTCATGGGTTATTCGTAGCTGTCCCGATTCACTTGGGCCATCATTGGCAATTAGCTGTCTCACACGGGAACGTACTGCATTGACCAATGCTCAACTCGATATTTCATCTCTTACCGAAGAACAGAAGCAATGGGTATCAAGTTCCTGCCCATCGTCTCTGGGTCCATCGTTATATATCTCATGCGTTCAAAGAGAGTCATCAGCCCTGCGCGGCACCCAATCCGTTCCACAACAACCATCAATCGGAGCATCTCGTCCCCCTCCACCACGCTCTACCAATCCAAGCCGTAATAGCTATGAAATAGAGGTAGCTCACAATGATGAGTTATTCATCGTCAACGGAGAAAAATTTGAAGCCCAAACTTACTGCCTTGGATGGGAAGAGGGAGATGAGGTTCTATTTCTTGATGGAAGTCCCTATGGGGCTTGTGCAAGTGCTACGCTCTTGAACCTAAGAACGCGAGAAAAGTGTAGTGTATGGTGCGAATAACGGCATCTAACATTGCATTCAACCGGACGGCCTTCGGCCGCCGGTTAATTTAGGCGTTAGGCTTCATGGAGGCTCTTATGCGCAACATAGTCTTAGCTCTTGTGTTCGGCCTGCTCTCTGGGTGCGCTTCTTTCGTCGAAACCAAAGTTTCTACGTTTCACGAATTAGAGCCGTCGTTATCTGGGGTAACTTACGCGCTGGCCCCCTTAAAGGAGCAGGAAAGCAGCCTCGAATTTCAGTCCTACGCGAAGCTTGTTAAGGCTGAACTCGAAAAACGAGGAATGACCGAAGCTCCATTTAATCAAGCTAAATATGCAATATTCATTTTTTATGGTATTGATGACGGCAAAGAGATTATCTCCTCATATCCAATATTTGGCCAAACGGGAACTAGGAGCTCTTATACGACCGGAACCGTTACCTCATACGGCAATATGGCAACATATAGCGGCACCACCCACAAAACGCCGACTTATGGCGTTGTCGGGTCAGGTACAAGTTCCAATACGGTTTTTACACGCTATTTGAATATCGACATCATCGATATAGCAAAGTCTGGTAACGGCAAAGTGAAAAAAGTATACGAGGGTAAAGCCACTAGTTCGGGGTCAAGCAGCCAGCTTGCCCCTGTGATGCCTGCCATCGTTAAAAGCGTATTCGAAGATTTTCCTGGGAAGAGTGGTGCATCTAGAACTAGCCGACAACCATTCGAGAAATGAGTGTGAAACATAGCATGGTGATCCACCGAACGCTGTGCGATAAAGCCGCTCAGCGCCGGTAACCTTTATGTCATACGTCACATGCAGAATATCGGCACTCATATTATTCGCTGGCTACGTCGTGCACTTGCTTGGCTCGTGCGTGCCCGGCTTCCTATGTTCACAGCACTTGTAGTGCTACTAGCATTCACCACATCACTGAGTTACTGGCAAACAGAGCCTGCCGTCAGGATTTCCGGTCTGCTGTTGCAGGTTCTTGGCATAGCTGCCGCCGCTGTTGGTATCCGCGACACTCGGAGAATGTTTGGAAAACCTAGTTTCTTGGAGCAATTACGCGTTTGGTTCAAGGCAGTACCCGGACTTAAGCCACACACTGTTCCGGCTTCGGGCTCAGCCACTTTATCGATGTCTACTTCGGCTAAGGCTCATGTAAGGCGTGGCGCTGGCGCAAATCCTACGCTTGAATCTCGTCTTTCGGCTGCCGAGGCAAACTTGAATGTATTGTATGAGCGCGCCGATGCTGCCGAGTCGGCTTTTGACAAACACGTGCGTACCTCAGAGCAACGATTTCGCGAAGAAGTGGATGCTCGGAAGGAAGCTGACCGTCAGTTGCATCTCAAGATCGAGGCAGCATCCACGGATGGCCTTCACTTGGCGGCAGTCGGTGTCGTTTGGCTCGCCTGCGGCGTAGTTATGAGTACGGTACCAAATGAGCTGTTGAATTTGGTCAGATGATGTATAACGCCTTACGTCTTGATTTTCCCGTACTCTAGCCCGTAGATTGGGCTGAGCGTCAACCTACGGTACTTACCGAGCTTTCCCGCAGAGCTCGTAGGCTGGGATGGAGTGAAACGCAATCCCAGCATTGAGCCACCCTTCCCCGAAGCTGGGATTTCACTTCGTTCCATCCCAGCCTACCGGCTGTATCTCCGTGAGCCGTTCCTGACATTCGACAAGGCGCCACAACGCAAGGCCAGCAAGCGCGCGTAGGTTGGGCTTCGTAACCCCATCCCCACTCAACCCTCTCCTTGAAGGGGAGGGCTTGCCACTTCTAAAGGTCGGGATGGGGATGGGTTGTATCGGAACCGGGCGGGGAGAGCTTACCGCCCCGCCATCGCCGGGCGGCGGCCTTCGGCGAGGTCGCGGATGAGTTCGACGTTTTTTTGCAGCGTGGTTTCGATGCGGTCGACTTGTTCCGGTTCAAGGTGGCGGTATTTGCCGAGGGCTTTCAGGTATTCGGCGATCGGCTGCGGGTTGTCGAGCGAGCGCGTCAGGCGCAGGCCGTCGCGCGGGTCGAATTCCCACAGCATGACGAAGTTGGTTTCGACGGCCTTGCGCGCCACTTCGATGTTCTCCTGCGAGGGGAAGCGCCAGCCGGTGGTGCACGGCGAGTAGATGTGCAGGTAGGCGAAGCCGCGCTTGGAGGCGTCGATGGCCTTGTCGAGCTTGACGTAGAGGTCTTCCATGAAGGCCGTCGACGCCGTGGCGACGTATTCGCAGTTGTGCATCATCATGATGACCGGCATGTTCTTGGCGTCCTGCGTTTTGCCGCTGCCGCGCTCGCCGACCGGCGTGGTGGAGGTCCACGCGCCGAACGGCGTGCAGGAGGAACGCTGCATGCCGGTGTTCATGTAGCCTTCGTTGTCGACGCAGATGAAAAGAATCTGCTCGCCGCGCTCGGCGGCGCCGGAAAGCGACTGGAAGCCGACATCGGAAGCGCCGCCGTCGCCGGCCAGCGCCACGGCGTTCACTTCGCGGCCTTGACGCTTGTAGTGGCGCTTGACGCCGGCAAGCATGGAGGCGGTGTTGGTGAGCAGCGGGTGGAACACGGGCACCTTGGTGCCGGTCATGCCGTTGTAGCCGACCGACCCCATGCCGGGGATGCAGCCGGGCGGCGTGGCGAGCACGGTGTCGGGGCCGATGCGGCGCATGGCGTGGCGCATGATGAGTTCGGTGTTGCAGCCCTGACAGCCGGACAGGCCCGGCACGAAGAGGTCTTCCAGATCGCCGACTTCGCGGTAGATGTTGGCGGTGGTGAGGTATTTCAGCGCGCCCGGCTCGCAGACCTTGACGCAGGCCGGATCGCCGCCGCAGGCGTCGCACTTGACGACGTGGCCGGCGGCAGCGTTGTAGACGATGCCGCCGAAGGCGCAGCCGACGGTGCACAGCAGGCAGTTCACGCACTTGGCGCCGTCCCACTCGATGACGCCGTTGCCGCCGTCCTTGGCCAGCGCCGCCGCCGGGCAGTTGGATACGCATTTCGGGTCACCGCACTGGCGGCACATGGCCAGCTCGAAGCCGGCTTCGTCGGCGACGATCTGGATGCGCGAATTGACGTGATCCGGGCTGCCGGTCTTGACCGTGGCGCAGGCCGTCATGCAGGCGTTGCAGCCGTTGCAAAGCTCGGGCTTGAACGCGATGGTGTTGTAGGCCGCCATGATTTTTACCTCCAGGTGCGCGACATGATGGCGCGCGCGGTTTTCTGCGGCTCGGCGATGAACGCCTCGCGCACGGATGAGAGATCGACGCGGCGCAGGATCAGTTCCCACATCACGCCGGGATCGAACGGCGCGTTGATGCCGAAGATGCCGGTCAGGCGGTTGTCGCGCATGACGATTTTCAGGTAATGCTTCGCGTCGGCTTCCTTGCGCACGACCTCGCCGGCGTCCTGGCTGCCGACGGAAACCGCCTGCTGGCCGAAGAACGTGTAAGTGTTGAGCGGCACGCCGCCGGGCCAGGGCTTGAGCGCCGCGTCGCCGGACATCGCCATGCCGGCGATGCGGCCCTGTTCGACGGCGCTGGGCAGGATGCCGTTGAGAATCTTCGCTTCGTCGTAGAAGCCTTTGGCCTGGGCAACGTCGCCGGCGGCCCAGATGTGTTCGACGCTGGTGCGCATGGCGTCGTCGACCAGCACGCCGCGATCCACCGCCACGCCGGAGCCGGCGAGATAGCCGGTGACCGGCGTCACGCCGGTGGCGACCAGCAGCAGGTCGGCGTCGAGCGCCGCGCCCTTGTCGGTGCCGACGCGGACGGCTTCGCCGGCCGGGCTGACTTGCGTCACTTTCGCGCCGAGCATCAGCTTGACGCCCTTGGCGGCGAACGCCGTCTCGATGATGGCGGCGGCATCGGCGTCGAAATAAGCAGCCAGCACGCGCGACTGCATTTCCACCACGGTGACTTGCGCGCCGGCCTTGGCGAGGTTTTCGGCGGCGTGCATGCCGACCAGCCCGGCGCCGAGCACCACCGCCTGCTTCGTGCGCGGCAGGGCGGCATGCAGCCCGATGGCATCATCGAGACTGCGCAGAACGTGGAACTTCACATCTTTCAGGCCGGGAATCGGCGGCAGCGCCGGCGCCGCGCCGGTGGCGAGCAGAAGTTTTTCGAAGCCGATCTGCTTGCCGTTGGAAAAACTGGCGCGTCTGGCGGCGGCGTCGACCGAAGTGACGGCGGCGCCGCGAATGAAATCAACCTTGTTTTCCGCAAGCCAGCTGTCGCCTTGCAGCGCTACGCGCGAAGGATGCGAGCGGCCCGACACCACGTAAGGCAGCACGGTCGGCGAATACGGCAGCGCGTCGTCGCGCGTCACCATCGTGATGCTGCCTTCGGCGTCCTGCATGCGGATGGCCTGAAGGGCGGAGAGCGCGGCGTGGCTGGCGCCGACGATGAGGTAACGGGTTTCCATGCTCGATCCTTCTCGCTCAGTCTTTTTCATTCAGCCAGACCGTTTCGCCGGCCTGGCCGTCTTTCGCCAGCGCCCGGATGCGCTCGATGACGCGCTCGAAGTGGTCGGTGGTGATGTCCGCCCCGGCAAGGCCGCCGATGAAGCTCATGGCCGCCGGGTGCCGCGCGGTGAATTGCAGCGCGCCGATGACATCCTGATACAGCGGGCCGCAGTCCCAGCCGAAGCTGACCGAGCGGTCGACGACGCCGATCGCCTTTACGCCCGCCAGCGCCCGCGCCACGGCCTGCACCGGGAACGGGCGATAGGTCTTGATCTTGATGAGGCCGACGCGCTCGCCGCGCTCGCGGGCGGCGTCCACCGCGTCCTTGCCGGCGCCGCTCATGGAGCCGAGGGTGACGAGCGCCGTCTCAGCGTCTTCCATGCGGTAAGACTCCAGCAGCGGCGCGTGGCGGCGGCCGACGACGCGCGCCCAGTCCTCGTGCGCCTGCTCGATCACGGCCAATGCGTTCTGCATGCCGGCGCACTGGCCCTTGCGGTAGCCGACGAACAACGCCGGCCCCGCGCCGCCGGCGCCGCCGGTGAGCGGGTCGACGGCCATGGGCCGGGCGGGATCGAGCGCGGCATGCCAGTTGGTGGCGGGCGGCGGCAGGAAGGCGTCGACCTCCTCCTGCGTCGGCAATTCGATGCGCGCCGCGCCGTAGGAAAGATAGTTGCCGTCATGGCAGACGTTGACCGGCAGCATGACATCGCGGTGCTCGGCGATCCGGTAGGCCATGATGGTGGTGTCGAGCACTTCCTGCACGGTTTCGCAATACATCTGGATCCAGCCGACTTCGCGCACGCTCATGGCGTCCTGATGACCGCCCCAGACGCTTTGCGGCGTCAGCGTGTCGCGGGTGACGATGGACATCACGATCGGCAGACGCAAGCCGGGCGTGCGCAGATACGGCTCGAACATGAACGCCAGACCGGGGCCGCAAGTGCCGGTGTAGGTGCGCGCGCCGGCCAGCGTGCCGCCGTGCAGCACGGAGAGCACGGAATGTTCGCCTTCGACATCGACGATCTCGGCATTCAGCCTGCCGTCGGCGACGAACTTGGCGAGGTATTCGACCAGCGACGACTGCGGCGTGATCGGATACACCGCTACCATGTCGACGCGCGCCAGCGTAACGGCCCAAGCGGCGGCTTCGTTGCCGTCGCAGACGATGGCTTTCGATTTCGGTTTCAGCACCGCGCTCATGCGCCCTCCCCGATCATTGTGATGGCCCGCTGCGGGCATTCCTTGGCGCAGATGCCGCAGCCCTTGCAGGCCGTCAGGTTGATGTCGAACCAGGCGCTTTTCTCGACGATGCATTGCACCGGGCAGTAGAGCCAGCAGACGGCGCACTTGACGCACTTGGCGCGGTCGACCACCGGGCGGATGCTGCGCCAGTCGCCCGGCAGCATCGGATTCATCTTGGTGGCGATGGGGCACATGTCGCCCGGAATCTGCGTCGAATCGAACATCGGGTAGGACTGCTGTTTCACGCCGCCGCCCTCCTCTGGATGGTGTGCACCGTCGTCTCCTCGTAGCCGCGCTCCAGCGCCAGCAGGTTTTGTTTCAGGCCGGCGTCGCGGAAATCGGAATCCATCACCGCCGCGCGCAGGGAATCGAGCGAGACGCGGCCCGTGGTTTTGGCGAACGCGCCCAGCATCAGGGTGTTGGTGATGGGCCGCTTGAAGATTTCAAGCGCGATGCTCACCGCATCGCACAGGCCGACGGTGCCCGCCTGCGGCGGCACGGTGAGTTCGCCCAGCGGCTTGGCGGTGGTCTGAATCCAGGCGCCGCCTTCCACCATGCCGTCGAAGATGTTGACCGCGCGGCCCACTGTGGGGTCGATGCACAGCACGCAGTCGGGCCGGTAGATGTTCGTCATCTGCCGGATCTCGCGCGTGTCCATGCGCAGAAAACTCGTCACCGGCGCGCCGCGCCGCTCGAAGCCGAAAGAGGGAATCGCCACCACGTAACTGCCTTCGTTCACGATGGCGGCGGCGAGAATGCTGCCGGCCAGCACGGCGCCTTGACCGCCCCGGCCATGAATCCTGATTTCGTACATCCGCACGCTCCTCCTGATGCCTCCCTCGCGGGAGATAAAGGCCGGCTCGGGTCAGCGCCGTCCGGCTCTGGCAACTTTTATTTACTTCGTCCAGCCCGGCTTGATGCCCGGCTTGACTTCGCCCTGTCCGCGCACCGGCAGAACCGGCAGGGCATAACCTTGATTGTAGGCCGCGCGGACGACGAGGGTGTATTTCAGCCACCAGCCGGCGGCAGCGGCGATCAACCCGGCGACGAACGTCAGCCCCGTCAGCACGGCGTCGTAGAAAATGCCCATGACGAGGGTGATTTCCGGCAGCAGCTGGCCGACCATCTCGAATTTCGCGCCGAAGGGCCGCAGCACGGCCATGGCTTTTTTCGGCAGGCCGCTTTTCTCGACGGCCTTGAAATACAGCGTCCAGGCGATGCGGCGCAGGATCAGCGCGCCGAGCAGCGCCCCGGCCAGCCAGCGCGGGCCGTCGCCGGGCAGAAAGGCGGAGAGGACGACGGCGAGGCCGGCGCCTTCGACGAAGCCGGTGGCGAGAATCAGCGGCATGACCTTCGGCTCGCGCCAAGCGGGGATTCCCTTCGAGGCGAGCAGAATGCGGCCCTGGCAGTAAAGAAAGACGATGCCGAGCAGCGCCGTCGTGCCGGCGAAGAAACCGGCGCCAAACCACAGCGTGACGATGCCGCAAAGAAACAGCAGCCCGGCGACAATGGCCTCGCGCGTCATCCACGAAGTCTGCGGATGGAAATAGACGTTGATGGAGCGCAAGGGCTTGCCGATTTCCAGCCAGACGCAGAACAGGCCGCAGCCGATGAACGCCAGCGCGACCAGCGCCATGGTGCGATACGCATCCATGTTGCCCGCCGCCAGCGTGGCAAAGAACAGCAGCCCGGTGCCGCTGCCGCCGCAGATGAAGTTGCCGGCGGCGCGCCAATCCCAATAGGTTTGACGCCAGGGCGTCACGCGGCCGGGGAGGATTTTTTCGTCACTCATGCCGCCCCCTCATTTGCTGTCGAAAATGTAGTACATGCCCGGATCGGTGCCCAGCTCCTCGTGCATGCGGAAGAACTGGTTTTCCGCCAGCAGCCGGGAGACGTTGCTGTTCGGGTCTTCGCGGTCGCCGAAAGCCAGCACGCTGGCGATGCAGCCGTTCACGCACGCCGGCGTCACTTCCGGGTCGATGCCCGGCGTCAGCCCCATCTCCTTCGCCTGGTCGACGCGGTCGCTGCAGAACGTGCATTTCGTCGCCACCGCAATGCGGTTCGGATCGAATTGCGCCTCCTCCTGCTCGGTTGGCCGCTCGCCGTAGGAAAATTCACGCTTGTGCACGATGTAGCGCGCCTGATACGGGCAGGCCACGGCGCAATAGCCGCAGCCGATGCAGAGGTCGTAGTCGATGCCCACCAGCCCGTCCGCGCGCTGGTGAGTGGCGGTCGACGGGCAAACATGCATGCAGGGCGGATCGCCGCAGTGCATGCAGCCGACCGGCACGAAACTGCGGCGCACGTCCGGGAATTCGCCGCTCTCGATGTCGAGCACTTTGCGCCACTGCACGCCGGGCGGCGTGGCGTTGGCGTGGCGGCAGGCAGCGGTGCACGTCTGGCAGCCGATGCAGCGGCGCAGGTCGACCGTCATGACATACCGTGCCATCAGACGGCCTCCAGCCGGCGGCGGACGACCGGCGTAATGACAATAGCCTTGTTCATCGGCTCTCCTCCTTTTGTTTCCCGCCGTCTTCGGGGCTGCCGCGACAGCTCCCTTGCCTGCGGGAGATTTATTCGACCGGTTTTGCCGCGCAAACAAAGTCAATCGAAGCAAACAAGGCACGCAGCGGCAAACCGATCCTGATTCATATTATGGACTATCTTTGTTTATTTTGTATCGTTTTTTTTGGAAAGAATTCCGCTCCCCTGCTTGACACGTGTCAAACCGCCCGCGAATCCCTCCCGGAGCCGCGCCGGATGAGGTAAGCTATTGAAAATGGAAAACAAAGAATCGAAAAGCAAGGCTTTCAGGCAGGCTTCCGGGCAGGCTTTCGGGCGAACCTGGGAGCCGGTCGAAAGCGCCAGCCGGGAAGAACTCGCCGCCCTGCAACTTCAACGCCTGCGCTGGTCGCTGAATCATGCTTACACCCGCGTTGCCCCGCTCCGGCGCAAGTTTGAAGCCGCCGGCGTTCAACCTGCGGATCTGAAAACCCTCGCCGACCTGGGCCGGTTTCCCTTCACCACGAAAGACGATCTGCGCGAAACCTATCCCTTCGGCCTGTTCGCCGTGCCGCGTGAAAGCATCGCGCGGCTGCACGCCTCCAGCGGCACCACCGGCAAGCCGACCGTCGTCGGCTACACCCAGGCCGATCTCGACATGTGGGCAAACGTCATGGCGCGCTCGATTTTCGCCGCCGGCGGACGGCCCGGCGATCTGGTGCACAACATCTACGGCTACGGCCTGTTTACCGGCGGGCTGGGCTTCCACTACGGCGCCGAGCGCCTCGGCTGCGCCGTCGTCCCGACCTCCGGCGGCCAGACCGAAAAACAAGTCCAGTTGATCGCCGATTTCAAGCCCCGCATCGTCTGCTCCACGCCCTCCTACCTGCTCACGCTCGCAGACGGCCTCGCCGAACAAGGCATCGACCCGGCGTCGACCAGCCTCAAGCTGGCGCTGGCCGGCGGCGAGCCATGCACGCGGGAAATGCGCGCTGTCATCGAAGCGCGCCTCGGGCTGAATGTCGTCGAATGCTACGGCCTGTCGGAAATCATCGGGCCGGGCGTGGCGATGGAATGCCTTGAAACCAAGGACGGCCCCACCATCTGGGAAGACCATTTCTATCCCGAGATCATCGACCCGGCAAGCGGCGAGGCGCTGCCCGACGGCGCCTTCGGCGAACTCGTCATCACCTCGCTCACCAAGGAAGCCCTGCCGATGATCCGTTACCGCACGCGCGACCTGACCCGGCTGCTGCCCGGCACGGCGCGGCCGATGCGGCGTCTGGACAAGCTCGCCGGGCGCTCCGATGACATGCTCATCATTCGCGGCGTCAACGTCTTCCCGAGCCAGATCGAAGAACTGGTCATGAAAAGCCCCGCCCTCGCCCCGCACTACGTCATCCGCGTCACGCGGCCGCAACACCTCGACGATCTCCAAGTGCAAGTCGAACTGCGGCCCGACGCCGCCGCCTCCGGCGAAGCGGCGCGACAGCAAGCCGCCGCCGAACTACAGCATCACATCAAATCCAGCATCGGCATCTCCGCCCGCGTCTGCGTCATGCCCGCGGCAAGCATCGAACGCTCCGCCGGCAAAGCGCAACGGGTCGTCGACGAAAGAGAAAAAACACCACCCGCCCGATAGATCGGCGTTGGCGCAGCGAAGTCCGACATGAACTTGTCACCCTGCGCGCAGCCGCAGGGCGCAGAACCTGCCGCCGCTCGCCCCCATCCCGACCTTCCCCCGTTCGCGGGGGAAGATGCAAGCGCGGCTTCAGGTCTTTTTGAACAGGCCGATGAGGAACAGCAGGATGACGGCGCCGATGAGGGCGTTGATGATTTCGGCGATGATGCCGCCGCCGATGGCAAGGCCGATTTGCGGCAGCACCAGGCCCGCGATGAAGGCGCCGACAATGCCGACGACGATGTTGCCGATGACGCCAAAGCCGTAGCCCTTCATGATCAATCCAGCCAGCCAGCCGGCGATGCCGCCGACAACAAGCCATGCAATCAGACCCATCGCGTTCTCCTTGGTCAAAAAAACCTTGAATCGGGAAACTGTACTCCCGCCGTCAAAAGAATCAACCGCTGCATCAACCGCCGGCGGCCTTGGCCTGTTTGGCTTTCAGCCGTTGCGCGGTTTTTTCGAGGCCGACGATGAAGCGGCTGTGTTTGCCGCGGGCGACTTCCTCGACTGAGTCGCGGGCGGTGAATTCGTAGGTGACGGCGGGGCCGTTGACTTCGGTCAGCTTGACGGTGATCTCGACCCACATGCCGAGCAGCGTGGCGCCGATGTGATCGAGTTCGACGCGGGTGCCGACGGAATCCTTGCCTTCGCCGATGTGCGGCAGGATCAATTCACGGCAGGCGACTTCGGCGTCGTAGAGCAGGCTCGGGGTGGAATAGACGCGCAATTCCTCGCCCATGAAGCCGATGGTGCGGGGCGTGTCGACCTGGATGCGGGTGGTGGACGTGAGTCCGGGTTGCAGTGTGTCACTCATGTTGTCTCCTCGTTCAAAAAACGGTTCCGCCGGGATGCCGGCGTCGCAGTGATTCGGCATTCAGGCGCGCTTCGATGTATCGCGCCAGGGCTTTCGTGCCGCGCGCACAGTTGCGGAAAATGCAGACGCCGCGATCCATCAAGCCGGCGCTCATGGCATCGTAGAGTTCGCCGCCATCGACGATGCCGATCACCGGCTTTTCGTTGCGTTCGACCAGCGCCGGCATCAGGCTCAGGGCGCTTTTCGGGCTGTGGATGTCGTGACCGGGACGCAGCTTGCTCTCCTCCAGCGCGCACACCGCCGGCGCGGTGGGATCGAGGCCGACCACCACGGCGTCGATGTTCGGGTCGCGCAAAAACGCCTCGGTGATTTGCAAGTGGGCCTCGTCGTCGGCGCCCGGATTGATGTCGAGCGGGTTGCGCACTTCGACCAGTTGATCGAGCTTCTTGGCGACGAGAATCGTCTCGATGTCCTTCACCGTGGCGTCTTCCAGCGCGCCCATGTCGAGCGCGAAGCCGTCGGCCTCGATGCTGTCAGCCATGCCGACGGCTTCAAAGCCGGCGCCGCTGATGGCGCCAAGGCGGCCGCCGCCGATCTTCTTGCCGTGCAGCGCGCCGGCCATGTAAAACAGGTCGTCGAAGGCGCTGAAGTCTTCGGCGACGATGGCGCCGGCGTGGCGCACCACCGATTCGAACAGCGTCAGGCCGCCGGCAATCGACGCCGTGTGGCCCATCACGCCGCCCTGCCCCGGCGCCGTTTTGCCGGATTTATAGACGACGACCTGACGGCCGTTCAGCACCGCCTTGCGCACGGCATGGGCAAATTGCAGGCCGTCCAGATCCTTGAAGCCTTCGATGTAAATGCCGATGGTTTCGATGCCCGGCAGGGCGGCGAAGTAGCTCAGCATATCGCCGTGGGTGAGATCGGTCTGGTTGCCCAGCGCCAGCATGTAGGCCGGATCGAGCCAGGGATTCTGCGATATGCGCGTAATCATGAACGCGCCGCTTTGCGAGAGCATAACGGCGGTCCGCGTCGGCTTTTTCTGCGGCTTGGGCAAACGTTCGAGCGGAATGAACCAGGAATCGTAAGCGCCCGGATGCGAGACGACGCCGAGACAGTTGGCGCCGAGAAAAATCGGCCCGCCGCCCGCCTTGGCGTGAGCGGCGTTGATGCGCGCCGCCAGCGCCGCCGCCGGTTCGCGGCTCTTTTTCGTCTCGCCCATGCTGCCGGGAATCAGCATCACCGCCTCGACCGCGTCGGAGGCGATGATTTCGTCGACCAGGTCATACACCGCGCTCGCCGCCACCGCGACGATGAGCAGATCGAGCTTGCCATCGAGCGACTTCAAATCGGCGACGCACTTCACGCCGTCAATCTCGGCCTCGCCCGGTTTGAGCACCAGCAACTGCTCCTTCGGATAACCGCTGCCCATCAGGTTGCGCAAAATGATGCGGCCAAAATTCATGCTCGTGCCGGAAACGCCGATGATGCCGATGCGTTTCGGATGAATCAGTTTTTCGATTTTCTCAATCGGGCGCGGCAGACGGCCCGGCTGCGGCGCGCCGAACGCGCACGCCGCGCCGCGCGCGGTCAGCGTGCTCCCGATCTGCGCGGGATTCAGTTCCAGCGCCCGCAGCACGAAAGGCGCGGCGGGATTGTCCGGCGCGAACGCTTTTCCCAACGCCAGCAGATTCTCAAAGCAGGCTTCCAGCGTCGCGTCGGGAGCTACGCCGCCGGCATGCCGCGCCAGCACGGCGAGTTTCTGGTATGCCAGCGTGCGCTTGAAGAGGCCGAGGAAATCCACCGCGTCGGTGAGCGAGACGGCGGCATACACGGAAGCCCGGTCGCGGCGGAAATTGCCTTCGTCCAGTTCTGCTTCCAGTCCGCCCAGCCCGGCGCTGATGACCATGCCGAATTCGCGCGTGCTGTTCAGGCTGACGCGCAACTCGACTGCGCCGGGCGCCGCCGAGGCGTCGAAGGCAAGGCCGAGGTTGCCGAGCAGCGTGCGCAGCGCCGCCGCGTCGAGACTGTCGCGCCCCTGCGCGGTCGCCTGGCGGAACAGCGCCGCCGTGTTCGTTATCAATGGTTCGCTCACGCTGCCTCCTTTTTTGAAGCGTGACAGGAAATGAAATGCGCGGATTCTTTTTGTTCGATGCCGCGCTTTGCCGGGCCACTATATCAGATACAGTTTTCGTAGAAAATCTTTCTGTTCTGTATCAGTTGATGTCCGTCAGGCCCGCTTTCAGCGATCGAGGGCGTCGTTGCCGATGTCGCTCACCCGCGCCGCGCCGAGCAGCGTCATCGTCACTGTCAGTTCGCGCCGGAAGAGATCGAGAATTTCAGCCACGCCCTGCCCGCCCCGCGCGGCAAGGCCGTAAGCCCAGGCGCGGCCCAGCATGACGGCCTTGGCGCCGCGCGCCAGCGCCTTGGCGACATCCTGACCGCCGCGAACGCCGCCGTCCATCAGCACTTCCAGCTTGTCGCCGACGGCATCGACCACGCGCGGCAGCACGGAGATGGCGGACGGCGCGCCATCGAGTTGACGCCCGCCGTGGTTGGACACGACCAAACCGCTGGCGCCGATATCGGCGGCGGCGCGCGCGTCGTCGACGTCGAGCACGCCCTTGATGACGATCGGCCCGCTCCAGTGCTCGCGCAGCCAGCCCAGATCGCGCCAGGTGATGGCGGGATCAATCTGGGCATCGACCCAGCCCTTCATCGCGCCGAGATTCCGCGCCGAGGGCATGGCCTGCGCCAGATTGCCGAAGGTGAGCGGCCCGCCGCCGAGCGGCACGTCGAGCAGCCAATCGACATGGCGCGCAATTTCGATGTTTTTGCGCAGCCGGTCGCGCCAGTTGCCGCCGCCGGTCATGCTGTTCCGGATGTCGCGGTAGCGCGTGGCGAACACCGGCAGGTCGACGGTGAACACCAGCGTCGTGCAGCCGGCGGCGCGGGCGCGAGCCAGCAGTTCGATGGCATAGCCGCGGTCGCGGATCACATACAGTTGAAACCAGAACGGCGCCGCGCCAACGGCGGCGACTTCTTCCATGGAACAAATGGAAACGGTGCTGAGACAGAACGGCACGCCCGCCGCCTTCGCCGCCCGCGCCGCCTGCGTTTCACCACGGCGGGCGTACAGCCCGGCCAGCCCGACCGGGCCGAGAATCACCGGCTGCGCCAGCCGCTCGCCGAACAAGGTGGTCGCGGTATCGACATCGCTCGTGCCGCGCAGCACGCGCTGATGCAGCTTGAGCGCGTCGAGATCGTCGCGGTTGGCAGCCAGCGTCAGTTCGTTATAAGCGCCGCCATCGACGTAGTCGAAGAGCACCCGCGGCACGCGCCGCCGGGCCAGCCGGCGGTAATCGGAAACGGAAGCGGGAACCGTCATGGGAAACCTCACACGGGAAGACCGCGCGATTGTCCCACGGCGACCGGACTCAAGCCGAGGTCAGCTTGAGAAACTTTTCGTGCAACTGTTCCTTGCTTTCCTTCCGGTTGAGATCGGGGACGATGCAGTCGACCGGGCAGACGGTGACGCATTGCGATTCGTCGTAGTGGCCGACGCATTCGGTGCACCGCGCCGGGTCGATGACGTAAATCTCGTCCCCTTGCGAGATGGCGTTGTTCGGGCACTCGGGTTCGCACACATCGCAATTGATGCACTCGTCGGTAATCGTCAAAGCCATTTTTATTCCCCGTTATTCAATGATCCAGGTGTCGCCGCTCTTGAAAAGATCGCTCAGATTGCCTTGCCCCCGGCGGGCGCGGGCATCGGCGTGCAATTCTTCGTTCAGCGTCTCGTAGCTCGGCTGGCTGACGGCGCGGAAAACGCCGAGCGGAACAGGGAACGCCGGCACTTCGAGTTGCGAAATCAGGAAAGCCTGGCTGCTGCGCGCCGCCGCTTCATCGTGCACGAGCAGATCGGCTTCCGTCACTCCGTTCTCGCCGAGCGTGACGAGTTCCGCGTCGAGGCCGCGCAGGCGCACGCCCTTGTCCTTGTTCTTGCCGAAGATGAGCGGCTTGCCGTGTTCGAGCAGCAGGCGGGCGTCGTCGCGCACACTCCTGTCGGTGATGGCGTCGTAAGCGCCGTCGTTGAAGACGATGCAGTTCTGGAAGATTTCGACGAAGGCCGTGCCCTTGTGCATGGCGGCGCGCTTGAGCACGCTCGCCATGTGCGCCTGATCGGCGTCCACGGTGCGGGCGACGAAGGTGGCGCCAGCGCCGAGCGCCAGGGCAACCGGATTGAACGGGCGGTCGATATTGCCCAGCGGCGTCGTCTTGGTTTTCTTGCCCATTTCGGAAGTCGGCGAATACTGCCCCTTGGTGAGGCCGTAGATGCGGTTGTTGAGCAGGATGACCTTCAGGTCGATGTTGCGCCGCATGGCGTGGATGAAGTGGTTGCCGCCGATGGCGAGCGCGTCGCCGTCGCCCGTCACCACCCACACGGAGAGTTCCGGCCGCGCCAGCTTCAGCCCGCTGGCGATGGCCGGCGCGCGCCCGTGGATGCTGTGCATGCCGTAGGTTTCCATGTAGTAGGGAAACCGGCTGGAGCAGCCGATGCCGGAAATGAAGGCGAAGTTCTCGCGCGGGATGCCCAGCGTCGGCATCAGTTTTTGAATCTGCGCCAGCACGGCGTAATCGCCGCAGCCGGGGCACCAGCGCACATCCTGATTGGATTCAAAGTCCTTCTTGCTCAGGACGGCGACGGGTTCAGCGAGCGTGGAAGCCATGTATGTCTCCTCAACACAATTCGAGAATGCGGTCGTAAATTTCGGACACCTTGAACGGCTTGCCCTGCACCTTGTTGAGCTGGACAACGTCGATCAGATAGCGTTCGCGCAGCAGGCGGGAAAGCTGGCCGAGGTTCATTTCCGGCACCAGCACTTTCTTGTAACGCTTCATGATGTCGCCCAGATCCGGCGGCAGCGGGTTCAGGTGGCGCAAGTGCACGTGAGCGACGGAGCGGCCTTCCGTCACCGCCTGCTGGCGCGCCTGCACGATCGAGCCGTAAGTGCTGCCCCAGCCGATGACGAGCAGATCGCCTTCGGACGGGCCGCTCACTTCCTGCGGCGGCATTTCCCTGGCAATGCCCGCGACCTTGGCGGCGCGCACGTCCACCATGCGCTGATGGTTCATCGGATCGTGCGAGATGTTGCCGGTGAGAAAATCCTTTTCCAGGCCGCCGACGCGGTGTTCGAGGCCGGGCGTGCCGGGCCGCACCCAGGCGCGCGCCAGATTTTCGTCGCGGGCATACGCCTGAAACCCCTCAGTTTCGGTGCGGAATTTCACCTCCAGCTTCGGCAGCGAAGCCGGATCGGGAATGCGCCAAGGCTCGGCGGCGTTGCCGATGCCGCCGTCCGACAGCAGAATCACCGGCGTCATGTATTTCACGGCGAGGCGGAACGCCTCGATGGCGCAGTCGAAGCAATCCGCCGGCGAGCGGGAGGCGATCACCGGGATCGGGCATTCGCCGTTGCGGCCATACACCGCCTGCAACAGATCGGCCTGCTCGATCTTGGTCGGCAATCCGGTCGACGGGCCGCCGCGCTGCACGTTGACAACCACCAGCGGCAATTCGAGCATCACGGCCAGGCCGAGCGCCTCGGTCTTCAGCGCCATGCCGGGGCCGGAAGTGGTGGTCATGCCGAGCGCGCCGCCGTAGGCCGCGCCGATGGCCGAGCAGACGCCGGCGATTTCGTCCTCGGCCTGAAACGTCGTGACATTGAAATGCTTCAGCGCCGACAACTCGTGCAGGATGTCGGTGGCCGGCGTGATCGGATAAGAGCCGAGAAACAGCGGCACGCCGGAGCGTTCCGACGCGGTGACGAAGCCCAGCGCCGTGGCGTGGTTGCCGGTCAGGCTGCGGTAAGTGCCCGGCGTGATTTCCGCCGTGCGCACCTTGTAGCCGGTGACGAACAGTTCGGCGGCGTCGGCGTAAGCGTAGCCGGCCCGCAAGGCCAGCACGTTGGCTTCGGCGATTTCCGGCTTCTTGGCAAACTTGTTGCGGATGTCATCCTCTTCCTTCTCCAGCGGGCGGCTGTAGAGGGAAAGCATGAGGCCGAGCGCGTAATAGTTCTTGCAGCGGCCAATCTCCTTTTTGGAAAGCCCGGATTCCTTCAAGGCGCGGGCCGTCAGTTCGGAGATGTCGATCTTGTAGACGCGGTAGCCGTCGAGGCTGCCGTCGTCGAGAGGGCTGCTCTTGTAACCGGCCTTGGCGAGGTTGGCTTCGTTGAAAGCGCCGCTGTTGGCGATCAGCATGCCGCCGCGCTTGACGTCGGAGAGATTGGTCTTCAGCGCCGCCGGATTCATGGCCACCAGCACGTCGGGCGCGTCGCCGGAAGTGAATACATGGCGCGAAGCGAACTGGATCTGGTAGCCCGAGACGCCGAACAACGTGCCGGTCGGGGCGCGGATCTCGGACGGGTAATCCGGGTGCGTCGCAAAGTCGTTGCCGGCCTTGGCGATGGCGCGGGAAAATTCATTGCCGGTCAATTGCATGCCGTCGCCGGAATCGCCGACGAAACGGATGACGACGCTATCGAGTTCTTCCACCGGGCGGGACGCCGCAACCGGCTTCGCCCCCGCTTCTGCTGCTTCTGCTATGGTCGACATGATGTCTCCTGATGTGCCGCTAAACGCAATTTAGCCTTGCTTGCCCTGCCTCTCCCTGCCTTGCCCTGCCCCACTTCACTTGTTTGCCGCCTTGTTTGCCACTGCATCTGCTGCTGATCTACCGCCGATTTGCCACCGGTCTGCTACTCCATGCCGCCGATTATAATTGGTTTACAAACTATTTGCTATCCACCATTTAAAGCCCCGTGCGCGGCCCCTTCCGTCCGGCTGCCGGGCATGAAAACGCTACCGCCGGCATGGCTGGTGGAAAAACCTCAGATCACGAACACCGGCTTCATCTTCACCGGCAGCAGGCAGCCCTTGCGCGCGCGGTGCAGGCGGTATTTCTCCATCTCCTTGCCTTCCACCTTGCACGGCACCGTCTTGCCGCCGCGACCGATGCCTTCGACGACGACGCGGGCGCCGTCGCTGACCGTCACGCCGATCAGTTCTTCCCCCTTGTCGAGTCCCATGACGACAACGCCGCGTCCGGCGGACTGGCTTTTCATTTCCGTGGCGGCGAACAGCAGCAGGCGGCCGTTGCCGGACACCGCCGCGACAGCGCCGCCGCCCGCCTTGGCCGGATGCAGCACGCGCTCGCCCGCTTCAAGGCTCATGAAGCTCTTGCCCGCCTTCTGCCGCGAAACGAGATCGCCCGTCTTGGCGATGAAGCCGTAACCGCCGGAGTTGGCGAAAAGGTATTGCGCCTCGGGCGCGTCGGAAACGGCGGCGGCGACGCGGCCCCCGGCTTGCAGGTCGATCATGGTCGCGATCGGCGCGCCGTCGCCGCGTCCGCCGGGCAGATCGGCCACGCGCAGCGAATAGGCGCGGCCATTCGTATCGACGACGATCAGCGGCCAGGTGGTGCGCGTCTCGGCGACAAAGAAAGGATAGTCGCCGGCCTTGTAGCTGATGGCGGTGTGGTCAAGCCCGTGGCCGTCGCGGCGGCGCACCCAGCCGTTCTTCGACAAAATCACCGTCACCGGCTCGTCGGGCGCCTGAATCTCGGCCGGCGCAACCGGCGCCACCGCCTCGATCAGCGTGCGGCGGCTGTCGCCGTACTGCTTGGCGTCCTGCTCGATCTCTTTCAGAATCAGCCGGGTCATTTCCTTGCGCTCGGCGAGAATACGGCGCAGCGATTTTTCCTCGTCTTTCAGCTCGGCCAGTTCCTTCTCGATCTTGATGCCTTCAAGCCGGGCCAGTTGGCGCAGGCGAATTTCGAGAATGTCCTCGGCCTGCACCGGCGACAAGCCGAATTTCGCCATCAGATCCTGCTTCGGCTCGTCCGAATTCCGGATCACCTTGATGACCTTGTCGATGTCGAGGAAGACGATCATGCGGCCATCGAGGATGTGGATGCGGCGCTCGACTTCGGTCAGGCGATGGCGCGTGCGCCGCTCGACGGTATCGAAGCGGAAAGCGACCCACTCGGCGATGATCTGCGCGAGGTCTTTCTGCCGTGGCCGGCCGTCGCGCCCGAGCATGGTGAAATTGAGCGTGACGTTGCTCTCCAGGCTGGTGTTGGCGAGCAGCGCGTTCATGGTTTCCTGCACGTCCTGATTCTTCGACTTCGGTTCGAGAATCAGGCGCACCGGCTCTTTCTCGTTCGACTCGTCGCGCACCGTGTCGAGCACCGAGAGCATCAACTGCTTGAGGTTTTTCTGCTCCTGCGAAACGTCCTTGCGCCCCTGCTTCGGCTGCGGGTTGGTGAGCGATTCGATCTCGGCGGAAATCTGCGCCGCCGACACGCCGTGCGGCAACTCGTACACGACGATGCGCCACTGGCCGCGGGCCAGCCCCTCGGTGCGCCAGCGCGCGCGCATGCGCAGGCTGCCGCGCCCCGCCGCGTAGGCGTCCTCGATGTCTTTCGGCTGCGAAATAATCTGGCCGCCGCCGGGAAAATCCGGCCCGCGCACATGGGCCAGCAGTTCGGCCACCGTGGCCTGCGGATTGCGGATGAGATGGATCGCCGCCTGCGCCACCTCGGACAGGTTGTGCGGCGGAATTTCCGTCGCCATGCCGACGGCGATGCCGGAAGCGCCGTTCAGCAGCGCCATCGGCAAGCGCGCCGGCAGCAACACCGGCTCCTGAAACGCGCCGTCGTAGTTGGGCGCGAAATCGACCGTGCCGCGATCAAGCTCGCCGAGCAGGAGTTCCGCGATCGGCGTCAGGCGCGCTTCGGTATAGCGCATCGCCGCCGGCGCGTCGCCGTCGCGCGAGCCGAAGTTGCCCTGTCCGTCGATGAGCGGATAGCGCAGCGAGAAATTCTGCGCCACCCGCACCATGGCGTCGTACACGCTCTGGTCGCCGTGCGGGTGGAACTTGCCGATCACATCGCCGACGACGCGGGCGCTTTTCACCGGCTTGGCGCCGGCCTTCAGGCCCATCTCGTGCATGGCGTAGAGAATGCGCCGCTGCACCGGCTTCTGGCCGTCCTCGACATGCGGCAGGGCGCGGCCAGTGACAACGCTCATGGCATATGTCAGATAAGCGCGCTCGGCGTACAGATCGAGCGGCAGGACATCGCCGGACAGCGCCGGCGCAGGCGATGCCGGCGGCATGGGTGGCTTGGGTGGCATGGGTGACATGGGCGCGCCGCCGTCCGCCGCCGCCTCGTCAAACAGATCGGGGGTGCCGTTGCTCATCAGATATCCGCCTCAACCAGATTGCCCTTTTCTTCCATCCAGCCACGGCGGCCGGCAGATTCGCCTTTCGCCATCAGCAGGGTGAACATCTTTTGCGTTTCTTCCTCCGCCCCCGCCCGCAACGCCACCGGCAGCACGCGCCGCGTCGCCGGATCCATGGTGGTTTCGCGCAACTGCTCCGGGTTCATTTCGCCAAGGCCCTTGAAGCGGCCAATCTCGATGGCGGCGGGATTGACGCCCTCTTTCTTCAGGCGGTCGCGGATCGTTTCCAGTTCGCCTTCGTCCAGCGCGTACAAACGCTTCGCCGGACGCTTCTTGCCCGAGGCCGGCACGTCGACGCGGTAGAGCGGCGGCATGGCGACGTAGACGTGGCCGCGCGCGATCAGCTTGGGGAAATGCCGATAGAATAAAGTCAGCAGCAGCGTCTGGATATGCGCGCCGTCGACGTCGGCATCCGACATGATGACGATCTTGCCGTAGCGCAAGCGGTCGAGCACGTCGTCCGCCGCCTCAACCGGATGCGGATCGACGCCGAGGGCGACGGCGATGTCGTGAATCTCGGTGTTGGCGAAAAGGCGGTTGGCGTCGACCTCGAACGCATTCAGCACCTTGCCGCGCAGCGGCAGGATGGCTTGCGTTTCCTTGTTACGCGCCATCTTGGCCGAGCCGCCGGCAGAATCGCCCTCGACGAGAAACAGTTCGTTGTCGGCGATATCCCCGCTTTCGCAATCCGAGAGCTTGCCCGGCAGCACGGCGACGCCGGAAGATTTTTTCTTTTCGACTTTCTGCGCCGTGCGCAAGCGCGCCTCGGCCTGCTTGATGGCGAGTTGCGCGATGGCCTTGGCGGCGTCGAGATGATTGTTGAGCCAGATTTCGAGCGGATCGCGGATCATGCTGGAAACCAGCTTCACCGCTTCGCGCGAATTGAGTTTTTCCTTCACCTGGCCCTGAAACTGCGGATCGAGGATGCGCGCGGAAAGAATGAAACTCATGCGCCCGCAGACATCCTCCTGCTGCAACTTGACGCCGCGCGGCAGCAGGGCGTGATGTTCGATGAAGGATTTCACCGCCTCGAAGATGCCGGCGCGCAAGCCCGATTCGTGCGTGCCGCCGAGCGCGGTCGGGATCAGGTTCACATAGGATTCGGCGCAGACCGGCTCGGCAAACCAGCCGATCGCCCAGGTTGCGCCCTCCCCTTCGGCGAAAAATTCGTCGTCGGGCACGGCATGTTTCTCGCCGGTATACACCGGGCAGACCGCTTCGACGCCGGCGCCGGCTTCTTCCAGATAGCCTTGCAGCCCGAGCGGATAGCGCCAGGTCTTGGCCGCCCCGCCCTGTTCATTCTCCAGCGTCACCGCAAGCCCCGGCAGCAGCACCGCCTTCGAGCGCAGCAGCCGCTCCAGTTCGGCGACCGGCAGCTTGGCCGAGTCGAAATATTGCGCGTCCGGCCAGACGCGGATGCGCGTGCCGGTCTGCCGGCCGCAGGATTCGCCGGTTTGCACATCCGAATATTTCTCGCCGTTCTCGGAGAACACGACGAGATGCACGCGGCCTTCGCGGCGCACTTCGACCTCGACGCGCTTCGACAGCGCGTTGGTGACGGACACGCCAACGCCGTGCAGCCCGCCGGAAAAAGCATACGCCGCCTGGCCCGACTTCTTGTCGAACTTGCCGCCCGCGTGCAGGCGCGTGAAGGCCAGCACCACCACCGGCACCTGTTCCTCGGGATGCGGGCCGACCGGAATGCCGCGGCCGTCGTCGTCAACCGTGATGGAGCCGTCGGCGTGCAGCGTGACGCGGATGTTTTTGGCGAAACCGGCTAGCGCCTCGTCGGCGGCGTTGTCGATGACTTCCTGAATGATGTGCATCGGCGAATCGGTGCGGGTGTACATCCCCGGCCGCTCGCGCACCGGTTCGAGGCCCTTCAGCACGCGGAAGGAGGATTCGTCGTAAGCGGCGTTCTTTTTGTTCATCTGCATGGCTCTGTTTCGGCGGCGTCGCGCGCGGGCACGCCTCCCGGCTCAAGGAGCAAGCCGGGAATGAATATGAATTGCATGTGTCTCGGGAATAAAAATGGGGTGGATGATGGGACTCGAACCCACGACAACCGGAATCACAATCCGGGACTCTACCAACTGAGCTACATCCACCGCTGATTGATGCTTCGGGCTGGCGCGCCCGACAGGACTCGAACCTGTAACCCCCGGCTTAGAAGGCCGGTGCTCTATCCGGTTGAGCTACGGGCGCCTGTCGGCCGGTGCCGGGTTTCGCGGGTGCCGATTGCGTCCTGGCTGGGTCCTGGTCGGGGTGAGAGGATTCGAACCTCCGACATCCTGGTCCCAAACCAGGCGCGCTACCGGGCTGCGCTACACCCCGAAGGAGTCGCATTTTACTCGGGCGCCCAGCGCAGGTCAATTCAACACGCTCACTTCGGCACGGCTTTGAGGAGCGCGCGGACGTTCTCCTCATCGAGTTCCTGAATCATGCCGCGCTTCAGGCGCGGCGGCAGGGAGACGGGGCCGAAGCGCACCCGGATCAGGCGGCTGACCTGCACGCCGATGGCTTCGAACATGCGGCGCACTTCGCGGTTGCGGCCTTCGTTGAGGGTGACGTGATACCAGCGGTTGGCACCCTCGCCGCCACGGGAAACCAGCGTGGTGAAGCGGGCTTCGCCGTCTTCCAGCGGAATGCCGTCGAGCAGGGCCTGTTCCTGTTCCGGGCGCAGTTCGCCGATGATCCGCACGGCATACTCGCGCTCGAATTCGGAGCGCGGATGCATCAGCCGGTTGGCCAGTTCGCCGCTGCTGGTGAAAATCAGCAGCCCTTCGGTGTTGAAATCGAGCCGGCCGACATTCACCCAGCGACCGCCGCCGATGCGCGGCAGCTTGTCGAACACACTGGGCCGGCCTTGCGGATCGTCGCGGGAGACGATTTCCCCTTCCTGCTTGTGATACAGCAGCACGCGCGGCGCGCGCGGGGCGAACTTGAGGTTGACCTGCTTGCCGTTCACCCGCACCCGGTCTTGCGGGCCGATGCGCTGGCCGACGTGGGCCGGCTTGCCGTTCACGCTCACCCGCCCGGCGACGATCCATTCCTCCAGTTCGCGGCGGGAGCCGAGGCCGGCCTGCGCCAGCATCTTGTGCAGTTTTTGCGGTTCGGCGCCGTGCGCGGCATGGCGGACGGACTGCGCGGGATGGCCGCGCCGCCCGCTGCGCTCGCCGGAATCCGGCCTGCCGCCAGACCACGGCCTTTCTGCTGACCTCTCTGCTGACCTCTCTGCCGACCTCTCTGTCGATCTCCCTGCCGGCCTTTTTACTTCCGCCGGCGCGATGCGATTGCCGTCAACGTCGCCACGCCGGGGAGGCGGCGCGCGATTGCCGTCCGGCTCCTCCCCTTTCCGGGTCGTGGGCCGCCGGAAAGGGCTACGCTTGCGCTGCATCGGCAAGATCCATTACACGTTCGATTTCGGTCAATGGCGGCAACTCGGACAAGCTGCGCAGGCGCAGATCGTCGAGAAAACGCTTTGTCGTGGCATACAGCGCCGGGCGGCCCGGCGTGTCGCGGTGGCCGACGGTGTCGATCCAGCCGCGGCCTTCAAGCACTTTCAGCACATTCGGCGTGACGGCGACGCCGCGAATGTCCTCGATGTCGCCGCGCGTCACCGGCTGGCGGTAGGCGATGATGGCCAGTGTTTCCAGCACGGCGCGAGAATAGCGCGGCGGCTTCTCGTTCTTGAGGCGGTCGAGATAAGTCTGATATTCGGGCTTGGTCTGAAAGCGCCAGCCGCTGGCAAGCTGCACCAGTTCGATGCCGCGTCCGGCCCATTCGGCGCGAAGGTCGTTCAGCAGCACGCGCCAGGTGTCGTCGTCGAACTCCTCGTCGAACAGCTTTTTCATGTCGGTGAGCGACAACGGCTCGACCGTGACCAGCAGCGCGGTTTCCAGAATGCGCTTGTACTCTTCAGGCGTGTACGGTTGGGACGTCGACATCGTTTGGTCCTGTTTCAGAATGGGCCAATTTTACATAGATCGGCGCGAATACTTCGTTCTGGGTCACCTCGATCATGCACTCGCGGGCAAGCTCCAGCACGGCGAGAAAATTCACCACCAGCCCGGCCACGCCGAGCGTAAGGTCGAACAGCTTGGCGAATTCGACATAAGCGCCGCCTTGCAGCTTGCGCAGCACGATGCTCATGTGCTCGCGCACCGACAACTCCTCGCGCCGCACTTTGTGATGCTGCATCACCTTGGCGTGCTTCATGAGCGACAGCCAGGCCACCTGCAGATCGTGCAGATTGACATCGGGCAGGCGTTCGGCGGCGGCATCGGCGACCCACACCGACACCCAGCGGTAGTCGCGCATCGCCTGCGGCAGCGCGTCGAGCCGCGCGGCGGCGGCTTTCATCTGCTCGTATTCGAGCAGGCGGCGCACCAGTTCGGCGCGCGGATCGAGCGTTGTATCTTCCTCCTCGATCTTCTTTGGCCGTGGCAGCAGCATGCGCGACTTGATCTCCAGCAGCATCGCCGCCATCAGCAAATATTCGGCGGCCAGCTCGAGATTGCGCGCCCGCATCGCTTCGACATATTCGAGATACTGCGCCGTCAGCGGCGCCATCGGAATGTCGAGAACGTTGATGTTCGCCTTGCGGATCAGATACAGCAGCAGGTCGAGCGGCCCCTCGAAGGATTCCAGATAGACTTCCAGCGCGTCGGGCGGAATGTAGAGATCCTTCGGCAATTCCGGCAGCGGCTCGCCATAGAGTCTGGCGACCGGCTGGGCCGGTTCGGGCGGCGTCGATTCCATGCTCGTTTCCATGTCCGCTCAAGCCACCGTGTAAGCGCCGGTGCCGATGGCGATCAGGTCGCCGGCGTCGTTGTGCAGTTCCATGCGCGTCACCGCCACCTTGTTGCCGGTGCGCAGGATGTAGCCCTTCGCCTCGAACCACTGGCCAAGACCGGGACGCAGATAATCGACACGCATGTCGATGGTGCTGATGCGGGCGAAGCGTTGCAGGCGCTCCTCGATCGGCTCGTCGCGCAACTTGCGCTGCAAGCCGAGAAAGGCCGTCAGCCCGCCGCAGACATCAATCACCGAGGAGATGACGCCGCCATGCAGATTGCCGCGCATGAAGTTGCCGACCAGTTCCGGCCGCATGGCGAAACGCAGCAGCGGGCTTTCGCCGGCGCAGGACACCACGTCGAGGCCGAGCACCTTGTTGAAGGGAATCTTCTCGGTGAACAGCTCGTGGATCGCTTCGAGCAGCTTGTCTTCCATCTCCTTGCCGTGCGTCATGAGCGCATTCCTCAGGCGTAGTTCACGCCCATCGCCTCGCGCACGTCGCGCATGGTTTCGCCGGCCAGCTTGCGCGCCCGCTCGCAGCCGTCGTCGATGATGTCGCGCACCAGCGCCGGATTGTCGATGTAGGTTTGCGCCCGCTCGTGCATCGGCTCTTGCTCCTTCAGCACGGCGTCGATCACCGGGTGCTTGCATTCGATGCAGCCGATGCCGGCGCTGCGGCAGCCCTGCTGCACCCATTGCCGGGTCGCCTCGTCGGAGTACACCAAGTGAAACTGCCAGACCGGGCAGCGCGCCGGTTCGCCGGGGTCGGTGCGGCGCACCCGCGCCGGATCGGTCTGCATGGTGCGGATTTTCTTCGTCACCGAGTCGGCGCTCTCGCGCAGGGAAATCGTGTTCTCGTAGGATTTCGACATTTTCTGTCCGTCGAGGCCGGGCATCTTCGCCGCTTCCGTCAGCAGCGCGCCGGGTTCGACCAGAATCATCTTGTGGTCGCCCTCGAAGAAGCCGAACAACCGCTCGCGGTCCTCCGGCGGCAGATCCGATGCGGCATCAAGTAGCGCATGCGCCCGCGTCCGCGCCTGACGGTCGCCCTCCTGCCGGAAGCGCGTGCGCAGTGCTTCGTATTCCTGAGCGCGTTCAGCGCCGAGCCGCTTTACGGCAGCGCGCGCCTTGGCCTCGAAATCCGGCTCGCGGCCATACATGTGATTGAAGCGGCGCGCCAATTCGCGCGTGAATTCGACGTGCGGAATCTGGTCCTCGCCGACCGGCACCTTGTCGGCGCGGTAAATCAGGATGTCGGCGCTCATCAGCAGCGGATAGCCGAGAAAGCCGTAGGTCGACAGATCCTTGTGTTCGAGTTTTTCCTGCTGATCCTTGTAGGTCGGCACGCGCTCCAGCCAGCCGAGCGGCGTCATCATCGAGAGCAGCAAATGAAATTCGGCATGCTCCCGCACGCGCGACTGGATGAACAGAATGGCTTGCGCGGGGTCGACGCCCGCCGCCAGCCAGTCGATGACCATTTCGCGGGCATTCTCCTCGATGGTGCCCGGCTCGTCGTAAGCGGTGGTCAGCGCGTGCCAGTCGGCGACGAAGAACAGGCAGGGATAGGCACTTTGCAAGCGCACCCAGTTTTTCAGGACGCCGTGATAGTGGCCGAGGTGGAGGCGCCCGGTGGGGCGCATGCCGGAGAGAACTCGTTCTGCGTACATGTATGCTCGTGTGCGTTAAAAAAAGAAAAGTGAATTCAGAAAACGGAAAAAAACAATCAGCAACGGCTCCAGTATCCTGCCGAGCATGCCGCTCACCAGCAGCAGCAGCAGGATCGGAAAGCCATACGGCTCCAGCCGGGAAAAACCCCAGGCCAGCCGATGCGGCAGCAGGCTGACGGCGATGCGGCCGCCATCCAGCGGCGGAATCGGCAGCAGGTTGAGCAGCATCAGCACCGCGTTGATTTCAATGCCGGCGCCCGCGTTGCCTTTCAGGAAGGCGCTGAACGAACTCAACTCCATGTTCGCCGTCGCCCTCAACAGCGCCGTCCAGCCGATCGCCATCAACAGGTTCGCGCCCGGCCCCGCCGCCGCCACCCACAGCATGTCCCGCTTCGGATTGCGCAGCCGCCCGAAATTCACCGGCACCGGCTTGGCCCAACCGAACAGGATGCCGCTGCCGCCCAGCAATTTGCTCAATGCCAGAATCATGCCCGGCACCAGCAGGGTGCCGACCGGATCGACATGGCGCAGCGGATTCAGGCTGATGCGCCCGGCCAGGTACGCCGTCGGATCGCCGAAATGCCGCGCCACGTAGCCGTGAGCGGCTTCGTGCAAAGTAATGGCGAAAATGACCGGAATGGCGTAGACCGCCAGAGCCTGAATGAAGGCATCCATGATAAGCCGCGCATTCTACCAGAGCGGGCTACCGATCCAGACCGAGCGGGGCCAGCGCGCCGCGTCCGGCGCGGACCAGCGCCGGCGCGGATCCGGTGAGGTCGACCACGGTCGTCATCTCCATGCCGCAGGCGCCCGCTTCGATGATCAGATCAATGCGTTTTTCGAGGCGGTCGCGGATGTCTTCGGCGTCGTTGAGCGGCAAGGCGTCGCCGGGCAGCAGCAGGGTCGAACTGAGCATCGGCTCGTCGAGTTCGGCCAGCAGCGCCAGCGGCACGGGATGAGAGGGAATGCGCAGGCCGATGGTCTTGCGCTTCGGATGCAGAATGCGGCGCGGCAATTCCTTGGTGCCTTCGAGAATCAGGGTGTAGCTGCCCGGCGTGATCGCCTTCAGCAAGCGGAACTGGGCGTTGTCGACCCGCGCGTAGATGGCGATCTCGGAAAGATCGCGGCACATCAGGGTGAAATGGTGGCGCTCGTCGACGCCGCGAATGGCGCGGATGCGCGCCACGGCGTCGGCGTCGCCGATCCGGCAGCCGAGGGAATACGCGGCGTCGGTGGGAAACGCCGCCAGGCCGCCGGCGCGCAGAATTTCGGCAGCCTGACGGATCAGGCGCGGCTGCGGCTGTTCGGAATGAACGGAAAAAAATTGAGCCATGATGAAATCAAATCAAATCGCGCCAAATCGGCGTCAGGTCGCCGGGCAATGGCGGCGTCATGCCGAGATCGGCGCCGCTCTCGCCGGGGCCGTGAAAATCGGAAGCGACCGACGCCTTGAGATCGAAGCGGCGCGCCAGACGAGCGCATTCCTGCACCTCTTCGGCGGAATGGCCGGCGCACGCCACCTCGATGCCGGCGCCGCCGCGATCCTTGAACTCGCCCAGAAAAACGCATAGCTCATCGCGGCTGATGCGATAACGCAGCGGATGCGCCAGCACCGCCAAACCGCCCGCGCCGCCGATCCAGCGCAGCGCGTTTTCGAGTGAAGCCCATTCGTGCGGCACGTAGCCGGGCTTGCCCTTGGCGAGGTAATGCGTGAACACGCCCTTCATGTCGGGCGCGATTTTCTGCTCGATGAGAAAGCGGGCGAAATGGGCGCGGCTAATGATCGACGCCTTCCCGGCATGACGCGCTGCCCCCGCGTAAGCGCCGTGGATGCCGATCTTTTCCAGCTCGGCGGCAATGCGCCGGGCGCGGCCGTCGCGTCCGGCGCGGATCGTTTCCAGTCCGGCAACCAGCGGCGGATGGGCCGGATCAATGCCCAGACCGACGACATGCAAACTCGTATCGTCGCGCCAGGAGAGCGAAATTTCGCTGCCATCGAGAAAGCGCACGCCGCCCGCCTCCGCCACCGCGCGCGCCTCGGCAAGACCGGCCACCTCATCGTGATCCGTCAGCGACCACAACGCAAGACCGCGCTCAACCGCCCGCCGCGCCACCTCCGCCGGCGCCAGCAGCCCGTCGGAAACACTGGAATGACAATGCAGATCGGCTTTCATACCGGGAGTTTAACCGAGGAAGCCGCTGGTCACGCCGTGTCCTCGCGCCAAACCGCGCTTCACTTTGCCTTTCCCCGAAACCGCGACGGTCGCGCTGGAATGAGCAAACGGCATACCGATACCCGTCTTGCCAAATACGCGCTGTTGATTTATCTTACCAACGTCTTACTTTGGGAGCGTTCAACATGGCGGCCATGCCGGAACAAGCAACAACCGTTGTATCAACCAAGGGGCAAGTCATCCTGCCGAAAGCAATCCGCGACCAGCGTCATTGGTCGACCGGAACGCGGCTCACCGTGGAGAACATGCCGGACGGCGTGCTGCTCAAGTCAGCGCCGCTGTTCCCGCAATCGAGCGTTGAAGCTGTATTCGGCTCATTGGCTTACAAGGGAACGGCGTTGTCAGTGGATGACATGAACGCTGCCGTCGCGGCTGAGGCAAAACGGCATGCGCGCAATTGACACGAACGTCGTCGTCCGCTTCCTGACAAACGACGACAAGCGGCAAGCCAGGGCGGCGCGCGCCGTCATGGAGGACGGCGGCATCTTCATCGCGACGACGGCGCTGCTGGAAAGCGAATGGGTGCTGCGCAGCGGCTACGGCTTCGCGCCCGGTCAGATCGCCGCGGCCTTGCGCGGCGTTGCCGGTCTGCCCGGCGTGACGGTCGAGGAACCGGCCCGGCTCGCGCAGGCGCTGGACTGGATGAGCGAGGGGATGGATTTCGCCGATGCGCTCCATCTGGCGAAGGCCGATGGATGCAGCGCCTTCCTGAGCTTCGACCGCAAACTCATCAAAGCCGCCAACGGACGCTCATCCGTACCCGTCCTGGCGCTCTGACCAACTTGCCGTTGACATATCGGAGCCTCAAACCAGCCTTGCCAGCAAACTCTCCTTGTCGCCGTGCAATAGATCAATCACCGGAATCTCCGGCATGGTGTACACGCCGGGTTTTTGTTTGAAGGTGGCACGGGCGCAGGCGAGCATGATCTGGGAGGTCAGCGCCGGGTTGTTGATTTGCATGTTGAACTCGAAGCGCTGATTGCCGGTCTGGCCCGACGCGCCCTTGCGCACCAAGTTGACGCCGTGGCCGATGTCGGTAACGGCGTCGATGTCGGGCACGGCGATGACGTGCGTTTCGTCGTGGCTGAAGTAGTCGTCGGCCTTGATTTTTTGGCTGACTTCATCGAGCGTCGCGCCGGCGGCAAGTTGCACGTACACGACCCGGCGGTGGATGCCGGTGCCGAGCGGGATGGTCATCGACAGCGCGTTGGCGACGCCCGGTATGGCCTTGGCCGCGACGCTGTGGCCCATGCTCATGCCGGGGCCGAAGTTGGTCCAGGTCAGCCCTTTCGGCGCGCAGGCTTCGAGCAGCGCGCGGATGACCGAGTCGCTGCCGGGATCCCAGCCCGCCGAGATGATGGCGACGGCGTTGTGTTGCAGCGCCACGGGCATCAATTCCTTGCGCAGTTGCAAAAACGAGGTGTGGATGTCGTAGCTGTCCACGGTGTTGATGCCGAGCGCGAGATATTTTTTGGCGTGTTCGGGCACGCTGCGGGTGGGGGTGCACAGCAGGGCGGCGTCGATTTTGCCGAGTGCCCCGATGTCATCGACTACGGCAATATTGGCCAGTTCACGCGGCTTGGGCGCGCCGGCGTCGCGGCGGACGACGCCGGCCAGTTCGAAATCAGGGCTGGCCTCGACGGCCTGCGCGGCATATTGGCCGATGTTGCCGTAGCCGACGACGGCGATTCTTTTCCTGGACATGGTTTTCCTCAGCAGGGCGGGTTTGCATATAAAAAGTTGAAATCGCATTATGGGGCAAGCGCGGCGGCTTGGGCCGCGCAGGGCGAACATATCGACTTCACGAGTGCCCCGGCAGGCGCTTGGGATCATCCCGCGAACTTGACGCCGCCGGGCCTTGCTTCCGGGCAGGCGGCAAGCTATAGTCGCGGCGCTCGCGCGGGAGAGCGCGGCCGTTCATCGAACGGGCCGCCGCCGAAGGCGCAACACCCGGAACCGCTCAGGCAAAAGGGCCGCGCGAGAGCAGGAACACTCTGGAGAGCGATGGCAAAAGATATTCACGCCATCCACCGAAGGGGCACGCCGCATCAAGGAAAGACGACAGACGCATGCGCGGCAATCTCTCAGGTACAAGGGACAGAGGGGTGAGGACTTCGCCGCTTCGCTCTTTTTGCGTGAACGCGCGCGAATAACGCAACCCGAACAACGCAACCCAAGCGCAACCCAAGCGCCTGAATCATGACCCAACATACGCCTTTACACGCCGCCCATCTCCGCCTCGGCGGCAAACTGGTTGATTTCGCCGGCTGGGACATGCCGCTGCATTACGGCTCCCAAGTCGAAGAACATCATCAAGTGCGCCGCGACGCCGGCATGTTCGATGTTTCGCACATGCTCACCATTGATCTGGAGGGCGGCGGCGCGCCCGATCTGCTGCGCCGGCTGCTCGCCAATGACATCGGCAAGTTAACCGCGCCGGGCCGCGCGCTCTACTCCTGCATGCTCAACCCGCAAGGCGGCGTCATTGACGATCTCATCGTCTATTTCTTCCGTCCTGATTTCTACCGCCTCGTGGTCAACGCCGGCACCGCCGAAAAAGATCTCGGCTGGATCGAACAGCATGCCGGCGGCGTTGCCGTCAAGCCGCGCCGCGATCTGGCCATGATCGCCGTGCAAGGGCCGAATGCCCGCGCCAAAACCTGGGCCGCCCTGCCCGCCGCGCAAGCCGCCAGCGCAGAACTGAAACCTTTTCAGGCCGCCATGCTCCCTGCCCTGTTCGCGCCGGAAACGCGGAACGCTTCATACATGCTGGCCCGCACCGGCTACACCGGCGAGGACGGCTTTGAATTGACGCTCCCCGCCGAACACGCCGAAACCGCCTGGAACGCGCTGCTCGCCGCCGGCGTCAAGCCGGCCGGTCTCGGCGCGCGCGACACCTTGCGGCTGGAAGCCGGCATGGCGCTCTACGGTCAGGACATGGACGAACACACGTCGCCGCTGGAAGCCGGCCTCGGCTGGACGGTGGCGCTCGACGCCGGGCGCGATTTCATCGGCAAGCAAGCCCTGACGGCGCGGCCCGTGGACAAGCAATCCCTCGGCCTGCTGCTGATCGACAAGGGCGTGCTGCGCGCCCACCAGAAAATTCACACAGCCCGCGGTGAAGGCGAAATCACCAGCGGCACATTCTCGCCGACGCTGAACCGCTCGATCGCCCTGGCGCGTCTGCCGGTTGGCGTCGTCGTCGGCGACACGGTGGAAGTCGAAATCCGCGACAAGCGCCTGAAAGCGGCGGTCGTCAAACCGCCGTTCGCGCGCAACGGCAAAATCTTGATTCAGGATGTTTAAACAGGAGAACAACATGAACACACCCGCCAATCTGAAATACGCCCGCTCCCACGAATGGGCGCGCCTTGATGCCGACGGCCTCGTCACCGTCGGCATCAGCGATCACGCGCAGGAGGCGCTCGGCGACATCGTGTTTCTCGAACTGCCGCAAGTCGGGCGCAAGCTCTCCGCCGGAGAGGAATGCGCGGTGGTGGAATCGGTGAAAGCCGCCTCCGACATTTACGCGCCGCTCGCCGGCGAAGTAGCCGCCGTCAATCAGGCCGCCGTCGACGCGCCGGAATCGGTGAATCAGGACGCGTATGCCGCCTGGCTGTTCAAGCTCAAGCCTGACAATGCCGCCGATCTCGACGCGCTGCTCGACGCCGGCGCCTACGCCAAACTCGCCGCCGAAGCGTAACCGCCATGTCCCACGCGCCGCTCTCCGCGTTTGAACAGCGCGACGAGTTCATCAGCCGCCACATCGGCCCGCACGTCAACGCCAACTCCGCCGAAACCGCCGCCATGCTGGCCGCCATCGGCACCGCCAGCCTGACGGAATTGATTGACCAGACTGTGCCGGCCGCGATCCGCCTCGCCGGGCCGCTGGCCCTGCCCGCGCCGCTGCGCGAGCACGAGGCGCTGGCGAAACTGAAAACCATCGCCGCCAAAAACACGCTGAAAAAATCGCTCATCGGCCTCGGCTACCACGACACCCTGATGCCGAAGGTGATTCTGCGCAACCTGCTGGAAAATCCCGGCTGGTACACCGCCTACACGCCGTATCAGGCCGAGATCGCCCAAGGCCGGCTGGAAGCCCTGCTCAACTATCAGCAGATGGTGATCGACCTCACCGGCATGGCGCTTGCCAACGCCTCGCTGCTGGACGAAGCCACCGCCGCCGCCGAGGCGATGGCGATGGCGCGGCGCGTCTCGCAATCAAAATCGAACGCCTTTTTCGTCGACGCCGCCTGCTTTCCGCAAACCCTCGACGTGGTGAAAACGCGCGCCGGTTTCTTCGGCTTCGACCTCATCGTCGGGCCGGCGGCGGACGCCGCCAAACAGGACGTTTTCGGCGCGCTGCTGCAATACCCGAACGCCGACGGCGAGTGCGCCGACCTGAGCGGCATCATCGCCCAACTCAAAACGCATGGCTGCGTGACGGCGGTGGCGAGCGACCTGATGGCGCTCGTGCTGCTCAAGCCGCCCGCCGTGATGGGCGCCGACATCGCGCTCGGCTCGGCGCAACGCTTCGGTGTGCCGATGGGCTACGGCGGCCCGCACGCCGCCTTCTTCGCCTGCCGCGACGAGCACAAGCGCGCCGTGCCGGGCCGCATCATCGGCGTCTCGGTCGACAGCCGCGGCCGGCGCGCCCTGCGCATGGCGCTGCAAACGCGCGAGCAGCACATCCGCCGCGAAAAAGCGAATTCGAATATTTGCACTTCGCAAGTGCTGCTGGCCAACATCGCCGGCATGTACGCCGTCTATCACGGCCCGCAAGGGCTGAAAACCATCGCCCGCCGCATCCACCGCCTCACCGGCATTCTTGCCGAGGGACTGAAAGCCGCCGGCGTGAACGTGCTGACGCGGGCGTATTTCGACACCCTCCTTGTCTCCACCACGGCAGCGCCGGCGGATTACAACCTGCGCCTCGTCTCCGACGCCGTGCGCGGCATTTCCCTCGACGAGAAAACCACGCGCGAAGATGTCGCCGCCCTGCTGAAAGCCCTCACCGGCGCGGATGCCGACATCGACCGGCTCGACGCGCTGGCGGCGGCGAACGATCCGCTCGCCGGGCTGCTACGGGAGGATGCCGTTCTCTCGCACCCGGTCTTCAACCGCCATCACACCGAGCACGAAATGCTGCGCTACCTGAAGCGTTTGCAGAACAAGGATCTCGCGCTCGACCACGCCATGATTCCGCTCGGCTCCTGCACCATGAAGCTGAACGCGGCGGTCGAAATGATTCCGGTGACATGGCCGGAATTCGGCGACCTGCATCCCTTCGCCCCCGCCGAACAAGCCGCCGGCTACGCCGAAATGATCGGCGGACTGAGCGAGTGGCTGAAGGCGATCACCGGCTTCGATGCCATCTGCATGCAGCCCAACTCCGGCGCGCAGGGCGAATACGCCGGCCTCGTCTCCATCCGCCGCTATCAGGCGGCGCAAGGCGAAGCCCGGCGCAACATCTGCCTGATTCCGAAATCGGCGCACGGCACCAATCCGGCGACGGCGCAGATGTGCGGTCTGCAAGTGGCGGTGGTCGACTGCGACGAGAACGGCAACATCGACCTCGCCGATCTCGAACGGAAAGCCCAGCAGCATGCGGCGAATCTTTCCTGTCTCATGCTCACCTACCCGTCCACTCACGGCGTGTTCGAGGAAGCGGCGAAAGAAATCTGCGCCATCGTGCACCGGCACGGCGGTCAGGTGTACATGGACGGCGCCAACCTCAACGCCCAGGTCGGCCTCACCTCGCCCGCCGCGATCGGCGCCGACGTCAGCCACATGAACCTGCACAAAACGTTCGCCATTCCGCACGGCGGCGGCGGGCCGGGCATGGGGCCGATCGGCTTGAAGGCGCACCTCGCGCCCTACGCGCCGGGCCATATTTTCGCGGCGCGGGAGACGCAGCGCGGCGCTCAGTCGGGTGCCGTCAGCGCCGCGCCGTTCGGCTCGGCCTCGATCCTGCCGATCTCCTGGATGTATATCGCCCTGCTCGGGGCCGCAGGCTTGCGGCGCGCAACCGAGATCGCCATTCTCAACGCCAACTACGTCGCCGCCCGGCTGCGGGCGCACTACCCGGTGCTCTACGCCGGCAAGCAAGGCCGCGTCGCCCACGAGTGCATTCTGGACATCCGCGCCATCAAGACCGCAACCGGTATCACCGAAATCGACATCGCCAAGCGCCTGATGGACTACGGCTTCCATGCGCCCACGGTGAGTTTCCCGGTCGCCAGCACCATTATGGTCGAGCCGACCGAATCGGAATCAAAAGCCGAACTGGATCGCTTCGCTGCCGCCCTGATCTCGATCCGCGAAGAAATCCGCAAGATCGAGCGCGGCCAGTGGCCGGCGGACGACAACCCGCTCAAGCGCGCGCCGCACACCCAGGCCGACCTCGCCGACGCCGAATGGCAGCGTCCCTACACGCGGCGCGAAGCCGCTTTCCCGCTGCCCTGGGTGGCGGAAAACAAATTCTGGCCCTCGGTCAACCGCATCGACGACGTGTACGGCGACCGCAACCTGTTCTGCGCCTGCCCGCCCGTTGAAGAATACGATGACGTCGGTAATGGAGCAGGCTGAGATGAAGCGTAGCGTGATCCCGGATTCGATTTATTTTTTGCGCAGTAGCGCCATGATCTCGTCGTCGAGCGGCAGCGTGTAGTCGTAGGCCGAGAGCACCATGCTGGTTGCCGGATCGACCAATTTCAGCGTGACGTGCAGCAACCGCCTGCCTTCCGAGTAAACCCCGACAATGACGCCGCTTGCCTTGTGCTCAGCGGCGACTTCACGGACTTCACGGGTAAGCATGAATTCGCCTTCATTGCGCTTCATGTAAACGCCATTGCGCAATTTCAGTTCAACAACTTGCTGACCACTTTGTGTCAGCCACGAGGAGATATGCTCGGAAATCAGCCTTCCCAGCGTCGATGATTGCTCAAGCGCGTTAACGTTGGCAATCGTGGCGACAATCAAGGGGGCGCTGCCATTTGCTTTGTCAGGCCGATTGCTGACGCCAGCCGTGACGCCGCCGTTCTGGCGCATGAGCGCAGCGGCCGCCTGATAGTTGGTTACCCGTAGCGGATCATCTTGCGCTTCCCGCCATGTCGGCGACGGCATTTCCTTCCGTACCGATGTTTCGCAGGCGGTCAGCAGCAGCAACGCCGCCAAAGCAAGGAGTATCTGGATCAGCGGACGCATTTGGCTTCTCCTCGCGAGCAGTCGTCGACGACTTTCAGGGTCTTGCCGGTGCCGCCATTACCGCTCCGACTCCAGTAAAGCGCATCGTCTTCGTCTGCCGTGTAATAAATATTGGACTGGCGGCTGATAATCCTGCCGCCATCGCTGACCGAAACCGTCAGCAGAATTTCCGAACGCGGCGTTGGGCCGGAGGCGTACTTGCCTTTGCCCAGCGCCTCATTTGCCACCCAGGCGAAGCCTTCAATGCCAGCCGCCCCAACCAGCGCCTTGGCGCCAAAATCAACGCCCGGCGCCGACGCTACATTTGCCGCCGCAATGCCGCCGATAGCCCACAGACCGGCAGTCAGCGCCGTTGCCGTACCGTAGTAATACGTACTGGCAACGCGATTCGGGTTGAAACGATAGGCGTTGTAGCGCACATCGGCTATCAGCGCGCCGGAGGGGTTGTCGGCAACCGGCACCCCTTTGTTGACCAGCGAAGTCACCAGCAGCTCACGGAAGCCTTCAACAAAATACTGCTCACCGCCGGGTTGCGGCACATGGACGGCGCGATCTCCCAGCTTGCCGCTCAGGCTGCCGGCCAACTGACCGGCAAAATGATCGGCAATCAATTGCCAGTGGCGGGCCGCCTGCAATTTTTGCTGATCTTCATTGGCGAAACGCGTCGGCACGGGCGCATCGGCATAGCGCGAGGCGCAACTGGCGAGGCTACCGCATACCACAGCGGTTGTTAGCAAGAGCAATGCTTTTTTCACAAGAACCTCCCCTGTTTTCTAAGAATACTTATGCAAGCGCCTTAATACTAAGGATTCTTTAGTTCATGGTCAAGCAAAAACTAAGAGTCTTTGAGCCTCCTCCCATACCGGCGCTGACTCATGTCCGACGTTTCTTCGGTATTCTCCGCGCGCCTGAAAATCGCCCGTTTACGCAAGGGAATCACGCAGATGCAACTCGGCGTTCTGGCGCAAATTGACGAATATTCAGCCAGCGCCCGTATCAACCAATACGAGCGCGGCAAACATCTGCCCGATTTCAATACGGCGGAACGGCTGGCCGCCGTGCTGGAGGTACCCGCTGCTTACTTCTACACCCGCGATGACGCGCTGGCCGCGCTGTTGCTGGCCTGGAGTGCGCTAACGCCAGAAGGCCGCGCCCGGCTTCTGGTGTTGGCGGAAACGCTTGGGGAAACGCCGGGCGACAAAGCGGCAGAAGGCTAAAGGAAGTTCTTCACGCATCGCTTCCGCCTGCGCTGATGCGATGAGGGTGAGCTTTGCGCGCCTCCCCGTTTAGGAAGAAAATGCAGGGGATTAAAACAAACTGTTCTAACGATGCCACTCTACCAACTTGGGGAACGAACACCCCGCGTCGCCGCCTCGGCCTGGATCGCGCCCAGCGCCGACATCATCGGCTCCGTGCTCATCGAGGATGACGTCAGCGTCTGGTTCAATGTCGTCATTCGCGGCGACAACGACCTTATCACCCTTGGCCGCGGCGGCAACGTGCAGGACGGCGCCGCGCTGCACACCGACGCCGGCATCCCGCTCACCCTCGGCCCCGAGGTGCTGGTCGGCCATCAAGCCATGCTGCACGGCTGCATTGTCGGCGAAGGCTCCCTCATCGGCATTCAATCCATCATCCTCAACAAGGCCGTTATCGGTCGCGAATGCCTGATCGGCGCCGGCGCCCTCATCCCCGAAGGCAAAGTCATCCCCGACCGCTCGCTGGTCATGGGCGCGCCCGGAAAAATCGTCCGTCAGTTGAGCGATCAAGAAGCCGCCGCCATCCGCCTCGGCTGCCGCCAATACGCCGAACGCGCCCGGCACTACCGGCAGGCATTGCGGCCATTGCCCGGCGGGATGTAACTTCCGGCAGTGCGGATGAAATTTGCGTATTAGCTGTTTACAATCTAGGGGTTAAGTAACACCGCTAACAGATACAAGGCTATACCCAACAATATGGGGCAACTGGATTGACCTTGGACGGTCACAGTCGTGGCGCGATGACTTCCGGCAATGCGCTGGAAACGCTGAACGCACAAGACAACGCGCAAGGTATCCTCTCCGGTACGACAGTCTATTTCTTTGGCTCACCCTACAACGTACAGAAAGCAGACGGCCTGCTTAGTGTGCTACAGAATCGCCCCGAAGGCGAGGCAGGTCAGAGTATGGTGCTGCAGTACCAAAACCATGCTGCTGACCCTATCGGGATACTGCTCGGGAGAAATCCGGCAACGGGCGGGACGATTCCTGAAGGCAGCAATGTGCTCTGGGAGATGCTGCGGGCAGCAACAGGGCAGGCGAATACATCCCACAATAGCTACGGAATTGGGAATAATGAGGCAAGAGAATTCTGGAATGGTGGATTCCCCGTTCTGATCCCCGTGCTCCCGAGCGCCAAATGAAAAAAATGGCAAATCTTGTATCTATCGCATTTATTGCGATGACAACACTATCAGCTTGCGGAAAACCCTTCTCAAAGCCTCCCCCCCCTTATGAATTTGAAAGATGGGAAAAAACAGGGGTGACCAAGGAAGAAATTAAAAAAATATTACTTGAGTGCGGATATGAAACTCCGTTTCTTAACGGAAGACAAAACCTAAATGAAGTGATTATTGCGGATCGCTGCATGACAAAAAACGGTTACATCTATTTGGGGAGTTACGATCCATGCTCTTACTCTTATGGCAAGAATCTCCCAGGGTGCTGGCTCCCTGCCACTGAAATCCCAGATCGCGACATATCAAAAAGATTAAATAGCAAGTTCTGTAAAGAATTTCCCAAAGCGCAAGTTTGTCAATAATTGTTTTGTTCCACTCACGGAGAATAGGGTGTGAGAAATTTCTTTTGGGTGCCAAGCATTTTCCTGCTCTTTTCTTGCGCGAGTATCAGCACTCAATTCACTCCGTTCGAGGAACCTGCGAGCGGTGATCGTGCCAAAGTGCGCGTGATAGGGAATGCCTTGGTCAAGGCGATTCCGGGAAAGAATTGTGTCGACTGGTCAACGCCGGGAGCCGGTACTGTACTCGGCGGCATCGTGGGTAGCCGTGGTTTTCACGGGCGCTCGCTTGGCATGCCCCCGGGCCGTGATGCATCAAAGGTGGATACAGCCGAGTTCTACGCAGAAGCCGGGAAACCGATTACCTTGGTAGTGATGACAACTCCGGAATTCAGGTACGAATGCAGCGCGACAGTGAGTTTTATCCCTGAAAAAGACAAGAATTACGAAGCTCAGATGATGGTGTATTTAACAAAATGCAGCGCCGATGTCATAACGCTTGATGCCCCTTGGGGTATTGTCACGGGCAAACCGGCAAAATCATGTTAAGGATTAGAGAGTGTCCTTCAATGAAACCATCACTGTTACTGATCTTCCTGCTACTTCTTTCGGGTTGCGTAACGATACCGCAGGGTAACTACCGTTTGCGTGCGATGGATGCAAGCGGAGTTGATCTCACGGCAAATCTAGTGCTGACGGCAGCAGGGCGCGGCATCTATACAACCCGCAATGCGCTTTGCGCCAGCTATCCCGGCGCAACCGTATTAATTGAGGACACTCAAACCGGACGACAACTCGAAGGGGAAAGTCCGTACCGTTGCCGGTAATCCCTCGCATCCCCGCTTGTCGCGGAAATTTCGATCAGGGATTTTTCTGCGGCACCTGGACGAAGATTTCGTCGGGTTTGATGTAGCCGAGTTCAAAACGGGCGCGTTCCTCGATGGCGTCGTAGCCGTTTTTGAGGTCGCGCACTTCGGCGTCGAGGCCGGCGTTGCGGGTTTCGAGTTGCTGGTTGGTTTCGCGCTGGGCGGTGAGTTGGCGGTCGACGTCCCAGACCCGGAGCCAGCCGCCCTTGCCCAGCCACAGCGGGTATTGCAGCAGCAGGAGAAGGGCGGTCAGCGCCAGAGTCGGCCAGCGCATAGGAGCGGCGCTTATTTCCGCAGGTTGTAGAAAGCGCCGAGGCCGGGATAGCCGGCGGTGTCGCCGAGATCTTCCTCGATGCGCAGAAGCTGGTTGTACTTGGCGATGCGGTCGGAGCGCGAGAGCGAGCCGGTCTTGATCTGCATGGCATTGAGGCCGACGGCGATGTCGGCGATGGTGGCGTCTTCGGTTTCGCCCGAGCGGTGCGAAATGACGGAGGTATAACCGGAACGTTTCGCCAGTTCGACGGCGGCGAAGGTTTCCGTCAGCGTGCCGATCTGGTTGATCTTGATGAGGATGGAGTTGGCGATGCCCTGCGCGATGCCTTCGTGCAGGATGCGGGTGTTGGTGACAAACAGGTCGTCGCCGACGAGCTGCACTTTACGGCCCAGCCGTTCGGTGAGGGCTTTCCAGCCGGCCCAGTCGTTTTCGGCCATGCCGTCCTCGATGCTGACGATGGGAAACTTGTCGACCAGCGTGGCGAGGTAGTCGACGAATTGTTCCGGCGCGAGCGAGAGCCGCTCGCCCGTGAGTTCGTAGCGGCCGTCCTTGTAGAACTCGGAACTGGCGCAGTCGAGCGCCAGCAGCACGTCCTGCCCCGGCTCGTAGCCGGCGTTGGCGACGGCTTCGAGAATCAGGTTGAGCGCCTCCTCGGTGCCGGAGACGTTGGGCGCGAAGCCGCCTTCGTCGCCGACGGAGGTCGGGAAGCCGCGCTTGTCGATCAGTTTTTTCAGGGCGTGGAAAATTTCCGCGCCGCAGCGCAGGGCCTCGCGGAAGCTGCCGGCGCCGACCGGCATGATCATGCATTCCTGGATGTCGAGGCTGTTGTTGGCGTGCGCGCCGCCGTTGATGACGTTCATCATCGGCACCGGCATCTGCATCGACCCCATGCCGCCGAAATAACGGTAGAGCGGCAGCCCGACTTCTTCCGCCGCCGCTTTCGCCACCGCCATCGAAACGGCCAGCGTGGCGTTGGCGCCGAGGCGCGATTTGTTCTCGCTGCCGTCGAGATCAATCAACGTTTTGTCGATGAACGTCTGTTCCTCGGCGTCGAGGCCGATGAGGGCTTCGGAGATTTCGGTGTTCACGTTCTCGACGGCCTGCAACACGCCCTTGCCGAGATAGCGGCCGGTGTCGCCGTCGCGCAGTTCGATGGCTTCGCGCGAGCCGGTGGACGCGCCCGAGGGCACGGCGGCGCGGCCCATGACGCCTGATTCGAGCAGGACATCGGCCTCGACGGTGGGATTGCCGCGTGAATCCAGAATCTCGCGGGCGACGACATCAACGATTGCGCTCATTCTTGCTCTCCATTCAGTCTTAAAGTCCTTCGGCGATCAGCATGTCCATGCGCGCCGCGCCTTCGCGCTGCCGCCGCGCGGCGCCGTATTCCGGCGAATTGTAAAAGCGTTGCGCCGCCGCGACGGAATCGAATTCGAGCACCACCAGACGCGAGGGCGTCCAGTCGCCTTCGAGCCGCTGCGTCTCGCCGCCGCGCACGATGTACTTGCCGCCGTATTGCGCCACGGCGACTGTCGCCAGCGCCTTGTAACCTTCATACCGTTCCGGATCGCTCACCGCGACCTGGGCGACGATGTAAGCCTTGCTCATGCCGTTTCCTCGAAGCCGTGTTGTTTGACGAGCGCGTCAATGTCGCGCAGATTTTCCAACAACGGGCGCATTTTTGCCAGCGGCCAGGAATTCGGGCCGTCCGACAGCGCCCGCTCAGGGTCGGGATGGGTTTCCATGAACAGGCCGGCGATGCCGACTGCCACCGCCGCCCGCGCCAGCGCCGGCACGAATTCGCGCTGGCCGCCGGAAGAAGCGCCCTGCCCGCCCGGCAGTTGCACCGAATGCGTGGCGTCATACACCACCGGGCAGCCGGTTTCGCGCAGGATGGCGAGGCTGCGCATGTCGGAAACCAGATTGTTGTAGCCGAAGGAAGCGCCGCGCTCGCAGACCATGAGGGTGTCGGCGCCCTTGTTCGCTTCTCTGGCCTTGGCGACGACGTGCCGCATGTCGTGCGGGGCGAGGAACTGGCCTTTCTTGATATTCACCGGCTTGCCGGCGGCGGCGACGGTCTGAATGAAATCCGTCTGCCGGCAGAGGAAGGCTGGCGTTTGCAGGACATCGGCGACGGCGGCGACGGCGGCGACTTCGGATGAATCATGCACGTCGGTCAGCACCGGCACGCCGACGCTCCGTTTCACCTCGGCAAGCGCCTCCAGCCCCTTTTCCATGCCCATCCCGCGATAGGACTGGCTGGAACTGCGATTCGCTTTGTCATAAGAAGATTTGAAAATGAAGGACAGGCCGAGCGCGGCGCACATCTCCTTCAATTGTCCGGCGACATCGACGGCGAGCTGGCGCGATTCGATGACGCAGGGGCCGGCGATGAGGAACAGCGGATACCGCAGCCCGGCTTCAAAACCGCAGAGCTTCACGACGCGGCCTGCCGGATCGGCGTTACCGGCGCGCTTTTGCCGCTCTCCTGATGCGCCAGGGCGGCGCGGACGAAGGCGGAAAACAGCGGATGCCCGTTGCGCGGCGAGGAGGTGAATTCGGGATGAAACTGGCAGCCGATGAACCAGGGATGGCCAGGCAGTTCCACCATTTCGCACAAGCGGCCGTCCGTCGACCGGCCGCTCACCTTCAGGCCGGCTTGTTGCAGCCGGTTGAGATAGACGTTGTTCACTTCATAGCGATGGCGGTGGCGCTCGGTGATGGTGTCGGCGCCGTACACGTCACGCGCCAGCGAACCCGCCGCCAGCGCGCAAGCCTGACCGCCCAGGCGCATGGTGCCGCCAAGATCGGCGTCGGCGCCGCGCTTTTCCACCCGGCCTTCGCGGTCCAGCCATTCGGTGATGAGCGCGATCACCGGATGCGGCGTGTCGGAATCGAATTCCGTGCTGTGCGCGCCGGCCAGCCCGGCGACATGACGGGCGAATTCGATCACGGCCAGTTGCATGCCGAGGCAGATGCCCAGATACGGCACCTTGTTTTCGCGGGCGTAGCGGATGGCGGCGATCTTGCCTTCGACGCCGCGCCGGCCAAAGCCGCCCGGCACGAGAATGGCGTCCATGCCGTCCAGCGCGCCCGTGCCGTCGCGCTCGATGGCTTCCGAATCGATGTAGTGAATGTGAATCTTGCTGCGCGTGTGGATGCCGGCGTGGATGAGGGCTTCCGAGAGCGATTTGTAGGATTCCGTCAGATCGACGTACTTGCCGACAAAGGCGATATTGACGCTGTGCTCGGGATGCTCCAGTGCGTCGACCAGCCGGTTCCACACCGAGAGGTCGGCGGCGCGCGCCAGAATGCCCAGCTTGTGGCAGACGATTTCATCCAGCATCTGGTCGTGCAGCATGGCCGGAATCTTGTAAATGCTGTCTGAATCAACCACCGAAATCACCGCCTCCGACGCGACGTTGGTAAACAGCGCGATCTTGCGCCGCTCGTCGTCCGGCAGCGGGCGGTCGGCGCGACAGAGCAGGACATCGGGCTGAATGCCGATTTCGCGCAACTCCTTCACCGAGTGCTGGGTCGGCTTCGTCTTCAACTCGCCGGCGGTGGCGATGTACGGCAGCAGCGTGAGGTGAATGAAGCAGGTGTTCTGGCGCCCCTCCTCGATGCCCATCTGGCGGATCGCCTCCAGAAACGGCAGCGACTCGATGTCGCCCACCGTGCCGCCGACCTCGACGATGGCGACATCCGCGCCCTGCGCGCCGTGCTTCACATGCAGCTTGATCTCGTCGGTAATGTGCGGAATCACCTGCACGGTGCGGCCAAGGTAATCGCCCCGGCGTTCTTTCTTGATGACTGTTTCGTAAATCTGGCCGGTGGTGAAATTGTTGCGCTTGCTCATCCTGGCGCGCGTGAAACGCTCGTAATGCCCCAGATCGAGATCGGTTTCCGCGCCGTCCTCGGTGACGAACACCTCGCCGTGCTGAAACGGACTCATCGTGCCCGGATCAACGTTGATGTAAGGGTCGAGCTTGAGGTGGGTAACCTTGATGCCGCGCGATTCGAGAATGGCCCCGAGCGAGGCGGCGGCGATGCCCTTGCCCAGAGAGGACACGACACCACCCGTAACAAAGATGTACTTGGTCATTTGCAGGGCATCTGCAGGAAAGCCAAATGATAGCCGAAACTCCCTCTCCACTCAACGAAAAGCGGGGCAAAAAGCGAGGCGGCGCGGGAAAACAATCCGGCGGCGGCAGGGGCAGCGGCGGTAACTGACCGCCGCTCAATGACAAAGCGCTATCAGCCGGCGCAATCGACCACGATGCGGCCATGCGCGCGGCCGGCGATGAAATCGTCGAAGACCGCCGGCAAGGCCGTCAGCTTGACGGTGCGCGTCATGTCGGCGAGGCGCGCCGGGCGCATGTCGCCGGCCAGTCGCTCCCACACCCTGCGCCGCAAGGGCATGGCGGTGTAGCCGGAATCAATGCCGAGCAGGCTGACGCCGCGCAGGATGAACGGCGCCACAGTGGTGTTGAGGTTCATGCCGGCGGCAAGACCGATGCTGGCAATCACGCCGTCCGGCTGCATGGCGCTGGCGATCCAGGCCAGCACGTCGCCGCCGAGGTTATCCACGGCGCCGGCCCACAGGGTCTTGTCGAGCGGCTTGATTTTCGTCAGATCGAGGCTCGCGCGCGGCATCACTTCCTGCGCCCCCAGCCCTTTCAGGTAATCGCTCTGGTCTTCCTTGCCGGTCAGCGCGACGACGTGATAGCCGAGCCGCGTCAGAATGTCGATGGCGATGCTGCCGACGCCGCCGGTGGCGCCGCTGACGATGACCTTGCCGTTGCGCGGCGCCAGCCCGTTTTCTTCCATCCGCGTGATGCCGAGGGCAGCGGTATAGCCCGCCGTGCCGAGCGCCATCGCCTCGAACAGCGACAAGCCGCGCGGCAGCGGCACCACCCAGTCGGCCGGCACGCGGCCATAGCCGGCGTAGCCGCCGTGGTGGGCGACGCCGATGTCGTAGCTGGTGGCGATCACCTCGTCGCCTTCCTTGAAGCGCGGATCGAGACTGCGCGTCACCGTGCCAGCCATGTCGATGCCGCCGACGCAGGGATAGCGGCGGATGATCCGCCCGGCGCCGGTGGCGGCCAGCGCGTCCTTGTAATTCACGCTGGAATAAGCGATCCGTATCATCACCTCGCCCTTGTCGAGCCGGGCTTCGTCGAAATCGGTCAAACCGGCAACGGTCTTGCCGTCTTTCTGGTCAATCAGATAAGCCGTGAACGCATTCATGAAAATCTCCGCTGATGTCACATGGCGGCAAGGCAATCGTCAAACCGCCTCGCTTTGCCGGATGATAACGCTTTCCGCTTTACAAATCCGGCTCTGGCGCTTAATATCCAAGCCCATGAATTTCAAGCATATTGTCTTTGGGTTTGTTTGCTCCAGCCTCCTGTTGGCGACCGCCGCCGCCGGGGCCGGGGAGCAAGCCGCCGCCGAACAAGCCTCCCCGCGCCCGGCCTCCCTGCTCGAACGCTACACCGCCAACGCGCAGGAACTGGCGATTCACGCGCTGTCGCAGATCGGCATCCGCTACCGGCACGGCGGCGAATCCCCGGACACCGGCTTCGATTGCAGCGGACTGGTGCGTCACGTTTTCCGCGAAGCCTTGGGGCTGGGGCTGCCGCGCACCGCCCGCGCCATCAGCCAGACAGGGGAAAGCATCCGCGCCGACGAGTTGCAACCCGGCGATCTGGTTTTCTTCAATACGCTCCGGCGCGGCTTCTCCCACGTCGGCATCTATCTCGGCGAGCATCGTTTCGTGCACGCGCCCTCCTCCGGCGGCAAAGTCCGCATCGAAAGCATGCGCCAAAGCTACTGGGCCAAACGCTTCAACGGCGCCCGGCGCATTCTTGCCGCCGGTACTGAAGTCGCCCAAAACTGATTCGAAAACTGATTCATCTTCCCGCCAGCGGGCGGCGGCGCCGGAAAGTCTCGCGCATGCTTGCGACCCCCCGGCATTTCTGATATTAAAGCGGCTTTTCCGGAAGAAGCAGGTGAGCAAAATGGCAGAAGATGTCCTTCGCAAGCAATTCCCACCCTATGCCGCCAAAAAGGGCGAGGGATACATGAACGCCAAGCAACTCAAGCACTTCCGCGCGATTCTGGAGTCGCTCAAGGGCGATTTGCTGGAGGACATCGAGCGCACGGTGCACACCATGCAGGACGAGGCGACCGTTTTCGCCGATCCCAACGACCGCGCCAGTCAGGAATCCGACATCGCCCTCGAACTGCGCAACCGCGACCGCGAGCGCAAGCTGATTAAAAAAATCGACGAAACCCTTGGCCGCATCGAGAACGGCGAATACGGCTACTGCGATTCCTGCGGCATCGAAATCGGCCTCAAGCGCCTCGAAGCCCGCCCCACCGCCACGCTCTGCATCGACTGCAAGACGCTGGAAGAACTGCGCGAAAAACAAGTGGCGAAATAAGCCCTCCGCCGTCCGCTCCCGGCTGCCGTGGTTTCACGGCCGGAGCGGGTTACAACAGTTTCATAAATGGACAGCCCGGCTGTCCATTATGTTTTTAGCGTAGGATGAAAACCATGCGCTTCCTCGCCACACTCACCCTGCTGCTGTTTGCCGCGCTGCTCCAGGCCGCGCCCGATCATGCCGGAACGGAGCAGGTCACAGTGCGTCTGATCGCCGAGCGCGATGCCGTCCGGCCCGGCGGCGAAGTGCTGATCGGGCTGGAGCAGCGCATCATTCCGGGCTGGCACACCTACTGGCAGAATCCGGGCGATTCGGGCATGGCGACGAGCATCGCTTGGCGCTTGCCTGACGGCGCGAGCGCCGGGCCGCTGCTGTGGCCGCCGCCCGGCCGCCACCGGCAGGGCGATTTGACCAATTACGGCTATGTGGACAAGGTGGTGCTGCTGACCGCCATCCGCGTGCCGGAAAGCGCGAAGCCGGAAAGCGATTTTCCCGTCGCGGCCAAGGTGAACTGGCTGGTATGCAACGAGGAAGTCTGCGTGCCGCAAGATGCCGAACTGGGCCTGACGCTCAGGATTGCCGCGAACGATTCCGCGCAGGCGGCCACAGCGAATCCCGAAATTCAGGCGGCCAAAGCGATGCTGCCGCAGCCCGCGCCCTGGCCGGCGAGCGTGACTTACACGCAGGACGGGGTAAAGCTGCGCGTCGTCAGCCCGGAGCTAAGCGCGGGGCAGAATGGAACAGGCGCTCAGCGCGAACGCGCCGAAGTGTGGTTCTATCCCTTCCAGTGGGGCGTGATCGCGCATGGCGCGCCGCAAATCGTTGGCCGCGACGATGACAATGGCGGCGCGCTGACGCTGGACATGCGGGCGGGCGAAGCGCCCGCGCATGCGGCGCTCGACGGCCTGCTCGTCGTCACCGAAAAAACCGGCGGCGGCCTCGTCACCCACGGCTTTGTGGTGCATGCGGAACCCGCCGCCCCTGCCGCCGTAGCGCAGCATGACGGCGAACACGTCGGTTTGCCCGCCGCCCTGTTGCTGGCGCTCCTGGGCGGCCTGATTCTCAACCTGATGCCCTGCGTGTTTCCCGTGCTGTCGATCAAGGCGCTGGCGCTGGTGAAGCATGGCGGGCGCGCGGATCGCGCCACCCGTCTTTCCGGCTGGGCGTACACGGCGGGCGTGGTGATGAGTTTTCTGCTCCTCGCCGGTCTGCTCCTGCTGCTGCGCGCCGGCGGCGCGCAGATCGGCTGGGGCTTCCAGTTTCAGTCGCCGGGCTTCGTGCTCGCCATCGCCTGGCTGATGTTCGCCATCGGCCTGAGCCTCTCGGGCGTATTCACACTGGGAAATTCCGTCGCCGGTCTGGGTGGAAGCCTCGGCACGGGCTTCGCCGACAAGCCGGGCCACGCGGGCAGCTTCTTCACCGGCGTGCTCGCCACCATCGTCGCCACGCCCTGCACCGCGCCCTACATGGGCGCCGCCATCGCTTACGCGCTCGCCCAATCCGCGCCGCAAGTGATCGCCGTGTTCGCCGCGCTCGGCCTCGGCCTTGCCCTGCCGTATCTGCTGCTCAGCCACTGGCCGCTGCTGCAAAAGCTGCTGCCCAAACCCGGCGTCTGGATGGAAAAGCTCAAACATCTGTTCGCCCTGCCCATGTACGCGACGGCGCTCTGGCTGCTCTGGGTGCTGGCGCAGCAGGCGCGGAGCTTGCTGCCGGTCGCCATCGGCGGACTCGCGCTCATCGCGGCGGCAGCCTGGCTGTTCGGGCGCACACGGCATTCCCCGAGGCGTCGCGCCGCCACCTTGTCATCCGCCGCGCTGGTCGCCGCTGCCTGCGCCGGTGGCGTGGTCTTGTTCATGCGCCATGCCGCGCCGCCCGCCGCTCAGGAAAAAACGCAAAGCGCGGCAGAAAGCTACAGCGAAGCGAAGCTGCAAGCATTGCGCGATCAGGGCCAGCCGGTCTTTCTCAACTTCACCGCCGCCTGGTGCATCACCTGTCTGGTCAACGAGCGCGTGGCCCTGAGCCAGGACAGCGTGCAGGCCGCGTTCAAGGCCGACGGCATCCGCTATCTGAAAGGCGACTGGACCAATCAGGATGCCGCCATCGCCCGCAAACTGGCCGAGTTTGGCCGCGACGGCGTGCCGCTTTACGTCTTCTATCCGGCGGGGAAAAACGCGCAAGCCCTGGTGCTGCCGCAGATCCTGACGCCGGACATCGTGCTTGATCACATCCGCCCGCAACCCTGAAATCCCGACCGAAAAGGAGATCATCATGCCGTCACGTTCCCTGCTTTCCCTGTTTCGTCTCGCCGCGTTCACCCTCGCCGCCGCGTTCACTTGTTCTGTATTCGCCGCGCCCGCCATCGGCCAGCCCGCGCCCGCGTTCACCGCCGTCACCGCCGACGGCAAAACGCTCTCGCTCGACAGTCTCAAGGGCAAGACCGTGATACTGGAATGGACCAATCACGACTGTCCCTTCGTCGGCAAGCATTACGGCAGCGGCAACATGCAGGCCCTGCAAAAAGACGCCGCAGCCAAGGGCTACGTCTGGCTGCAAGTGATCTCCTCCGCGCCCGGCAAGCAAGGCCATGTCGACGGCCCTGCCGCGATCAAGCTGAATGCCTCGCGCAACGCCGCGCCAAGCAACACCCTGCTCGACCCCGAAGGCAAAATCGGCAAACTCTACGGCGCACAGACCACGCCGCACATGTACCTCATCGACGCCAACGGCGTGCTGATCTACAAGGGCGGCATCGACAGCCTCGCCACCACCGACAAGGCCGACATCGCCAAGGCCGAGCCGTACTTCGCCAACGCCCTCGCCACCCACGCCGCCGGCCGCAAAATCAACCCCGACAACACCAAGCCTTACGGGTGTTCGGTGAAGTATGAGTGAACAGATTGCGCAAGGCTGCGTAAGTGCGATAGCTTGGGCTGCGCCCCAACATTGGTGATGACAGTGAGCGCCACAGTCTTGTTTTGCTTCACATGTTGGGCTTCGCCATGCTCAGCCCAACCTACATGAACTGACGCCCGAGGATTTCGAGGAGCTGGACTTGGCCGATCTGGTCAATGTCCAGGAGGCGTTTCAGCGTTTGCTTATGCCGCCCGCCGCCGTCTGACGAAGCCCTGTGGGAAGCGTTCGGGCTGCTGGCGAAATGGTTCCACTTTCAGCCCTCGGAAATCCGCGAGCTGGAATGGGGCGAGTTTGAACGGTGGGTAGCGCTGGCGGCGAAACAGGTCAAGGCTGCCGGCAAGGCGCCTTAAACGTAGTCAAGGCGGCGGGCCAGCCAGGCAAAGGGTTCGGGCCAGATGTAGATGGGGATGCGAGCGGCAAGCGCCAGCGCCCAACCGAATAGATAGCCGATTGGCCAGCCGATGAAAGCCCCCCAGAAATTCAGCAGGAGGCCAAGCATGACGCCGAAGCACCCCAGCGCGTACGCCATCCCGTCGCGGAAGTCATCCCACGGGAGCCTCTCGGCATCGGCCAGCGCGAGGTCATATTTCTCGCGCTGCCTGATCATCTCGATCTGAAATGGCGTCATCATGAAAACCCTGTCGCTTGGCCTTACCTTGTCGGTGCTTGGCACAACAGCCGCCGTTGGCGCGTTAGGCTCCGTTGAACAGCGCGTCGGTAGTATAGACAAAAAACTCAAGGAACTGAAGACCAGTCAGAAAGCCGCCCTGACCAACATGGACAGTGCGATAGGTTGGGCTGAGCGCAGCGAAGCCCAACGCTACGCTGTCATTCTGCGCGTAGCGAAGCGGAGTCGCAGAATCCGCCGCCGCATGGATTCCGCGACTGCGCGCGGAATGACGTGGCGGCCATTGCGCGAAGCCGCCGCCGCATGCCCTCTCTCCCGGCCTCTCTCCCGCAAGCGGGAGAGAGGAGCCAGTTGGCGAACGCTCTGATTCTCTCCTTCAAGCGGGCGAGAGGAGATAAATAAACGTCCCTCTCCCGCTTGCGGGAGAGAGCCTGCCCCCGACTTAATCGGGGGGATTGAGGGAGAGGGTATCAGCGTTGTCATTCTGCGTGCGGAATAACTCCGGGCACTTGATGTTGGGCTTCGCTGCGCTCAGCGCCAATCTGTGAAATCAGCACCGCATAATAAAAAAAGGGCGATGCCTTAGCATCGCCCTTTTTACTTTCAGCCAGCGCGGTTCAGTTTTACTGCGCGGCAGCGGCTTCTCCAACGGCTTTCATGGACAGGCGGACGCGGCCTTTTTCGTCGGCTTCGAGCACCTTGACGCGCACGGCCTGGCCTTCCTTGAGGTAGTCGGAAACCTGGTTGACGCGCTCGTTGGCGATCTGCGAGATGTGCAGCAGGCCGTCTTTTCCCGGCAGGATTTGCACGATGGCGCCGAAATCGAGCAGGCGCAGGACGGTGCCGTCGTAGACCTTGCCGACTTCGACTTCGGCGGTGATGTCCTCGATGCGCTTTTTCGCCAGCGCGCCGGCTTCGGCGCTGACCGAGGCGATGGTGACGGTGCCGTCGTCGTTGATGTCGATGACGGTGCCGGTTTCCTCGGTCAGGGCGCGGATGACGGCGCCGCCCTTGCCGATCACGTCGCGGATCTTCTCGGGATTGATCTTCATGGTGATGAGGCGCGGCGCGTAGCTGGAAATTTCACTCGGCGTCTGCATCGACTGCCGCATCAGGCCGAGGATGTGCATGCGCGCTTCGTTGGCCTGGGTCAGCGCGACGTGCATGATTTCCTTGGTGATGCCTTGAATCTTGATATCCATCTGCAAGGCGGTGACGCCGTTTTCGGTGCCGGCCACCTTGAAATCCATGTCGCCGAGGTGATCTTCATCGCCGAGGATGTCGGTCAGCACGGCGAAGCGGTTGCCTTCCTTGATGAGGCCCATGGCGATGCCGGCGACATGCGCCTTGAGCGGCACGCCGGCGTCCATCAGCGCGAGCGAGCCGCCGCAGACGGAAGCCATCGAGCTGGAGCCGTTCGACTCGGTGATTTCGGAGACGACGCGCATCGAATAGCTGAATTCCTCCGGCGAGGGCAGAACGGCGATCAGCGCCCGCTTGGCGAGCCGCCCGTGGCCGATTTCGCGGCGCTTGGGGCTGCCGACGCGGCCGGTTTCGCCGGTGGCGTAGGGGGGCATGTTGTAGTGGAGCATGAAACGCTCGCGGTATTCGCCTTGCAGGGCGTCGATGATCTGCTCATCGCGGCCCGTGCCGAGGGTGGCGACCACCAGCGCCTGCGTTTCGCCACGGGTAAACAGCGCCGAGCCGTGGGTGCGCGGCAACACGCCGTGGCGGATGGCGATGGGGCGCACGGTGCGGGTATCGCGGCCATCAATGCGCGGCTCGCCGTCGAGAATCTGGTTGCGGACGATGCGGGCTTCGAGTTCAAAAATCAGGTTGCCGACCGTCGTCGCGTCGGGCGCGCCTTCGCCCGCGCACAACGCCTCGACAGTTTTCTTGGCGACTTCGCGGCACTTCTGCGTGCGCGCCTGCTTGCTGGTGATGCGATAGGCTTCGCGCAGTTCGGCCTCGGCCAGCCCGGCCACCTTGGCGATCAGGGCTTCGTCGCGCGCCGGCGGCTGCCAATCCCACTCGGGCTTGCCGGCGATTTCGACCAGTTCGTTGATGGCGTTGACGGCGGCTTGCATCTGCTCATGCCCGAACACCACGGCGCCGAGCATGACATCTTCGGAAAGTTCCTGCGCCTCGGATTCGACCATCAGCACGGCAGCGGCGGTGCCGGCGACGACCAGATTCAGTTGACTCTCCTTGAGTTGCGACAGCGTCGGGCACAGCACGTACTGGCCGTTGATGTAGCCGACACGGGCGGCGCCGATGGGGCCGTTGAAGGGGATGCCGGAAATCGCCAGCGCGGCGGAAACGCCGATCATGGCCGGAATGTCGGGATCAACCTCGGGATTGCTCGACACCACGGTGATGACCACCTGCACGTCGTTATAGAGGCCGTCCGGGAAGAGCGGGCGGATCGGGCGGTCGATCAGGCGGGAGGTGAGAATTTCCTTCTCCGACGGACGGCCTTCGCGCTTGAAAAAGCCGCCGGGAATGCGGCCTGCGGCATAGACCTTCTCGACGTAATCGACGGTGAGCGGGAAAAAATCCTGACCGGGCTTCGGCTCCTTGGCGGCGACGACAGTGGCGAGCACCACGGTTTCATCCATATTGACGAGCACGGCGCCGTGCGCCTGACGCGCGATTTCGCCGGTTTCCAGCGTGACGGTATGCGCGCCGTAGGAAAAACTTTTCTTGGTAGCAGTAAGCAAGGGATCATCCTTTCAATCAGCAGGGGGCGAAAACAAGCGCCCCGGAAACGACAACGCCGGCGCGGCCTTGCGGAGGCGGCGCCGGCATGGAAGTCATGCCCTTGGCAGCATGGGGCACGAGCGAAGGCGGCGTTATTTGCGCAGCCCGAGGCGCTCGATCAGCGCGCGGTAGCGGTCGGCATCCGTGCGCTTCAGATAATCGAGCAATGTGCGGCGCTGGCTCACCATGCGCAGCAAGCCGCGGCGCGAATGGTGATCCTTGACGTGTTCCTTGAAGTGACCGGCAAGATCGTTGATACGGTGGGTCAGCAGCGCGACCTGCACTTCGGGCGAACCGGTGTCGCCTTGGGCGCGCTGGAATTCGGCCACGACTCTGGCCTTGTCAGCGGTGGTAAATGCCATTTCTGTTTTCTCTCAAACACGGTTGAAATCAGGCGCCGCCCCGGTTTGATAGAGCCGCGCGCCTCTCGAATTCATCCAGACTGCGGATGAAGGCGCGGATTATACGCACATGCCTCCCCGCCAGCAATCGTCCGGTTTATTCCGCGCCGCCGGCCACCAGCCGCGCCGGGGCGAGCAGGCCGGCTTCGTGACGGCCCAGGCCGAGGAAACGGCCATCGGCGGCATACACCCGCGCTGTGGCGGCGGCGGACGGCTCCGGCGTCAGCATCGACACCGTCTGGCCCTGAATGAAACGCCGCGTGGCCGCCTCGTCGAGGTCGAGGCGCGGCAGCGCGGCCAGCAGGGCATCCACTGGCCGCAGCAGGGCGTCGCGGGCGTCGAGGGGCAGCGCCTCCAGCGCCGCCGGCGTGATGGCTTCCGCCAGATGCAGGCTGCCGATCCGGGTGCGACGCAGGGCCGTGAGATGCGCGCCGCAGCCGAGGGCTGCGCCGATGTCTTCGGCCAGCACGCGAATGTAGGTTCCCTTGCTGCAATCGACATCGAAAGCGAGGCTGTCGGCCTCAAAGCCGCGCAATGTGAGCGAGCGGATCGTCACTTCCCGTTCCTGACGTTCGATTTCGACGCCGGCGCGGGCGTAGTCGTAAAGAGGCCGGCCTTGATGCTTGAGAGCGGAGTGCATCGGCGGCACTTGGTGAATCCGGCCCCGGAAACGCGCCAGAACCGCTTCGATCTGCTGTTGCGTCAACGCCGGCACGGGTCGCGTTTCGAGCACACGGCCCTCGGCATCCGCCGTGTCGGTGCGCACGCCGAGCCGGAGCACGGCGGCATAACACTTGTCCGCCGTCAGCAACTGGGCGGCGAATTTGGTGGCTTCGCCGAAACACAGCGGCAGCAAGCCGGTCGCCATCGGATCGAGCGTGCCGGTATGGCCGGCCTTGGCGGCGTTGAACAGCCATTTCGCTTTCTGCAGGGCGGCATTCGAGGTCAGACCGGCGGGCTTGTCGAGCAGGAGCACGCCGTCGACCCGGCGGCGCGGCGGTTTGCGGGGTTGATTCATTCCGCCCCGTGCTTGCGGTCGGCGGCGACGGCTTCGTCGATGAGGCGGGAGAGCCGGTCGCCCTGCTCCACCGAGACATCGAACACGAAATGCAATTCAGGTAAAGTGTGGATGCGCACGCGGCGGCCGAGTTCGCGGCGCAGGAAGCCGCTGGCGCGGCGCAGGCCGGTTTCGATGGCCTGCCGCTCGGCGACGGGTGCCAGCGTGGTGTAATAAACTTTGGCGTGGGCGTAATCCGGCGTCAGGTCGACGCCGGTGAGCGTAATCAGGCCGACGCGGGGATCTTTCAGTTCGAGCCGGATCAGTTCGGCCAGTTCACGCTGAATCTGCCCGGCGACGCGGCTGCTGCGGGAAAAATCGTTCGGCATGGGACGGCATCAAGCGCCAGAGCGGAACCGGAGCGGATCAAAGCGCCCGCGCCACTTCCTGAATCTCGAAGACCTCAAGCTGGTCGCCTTCCTGAATGTCGTTGTAGCCTTTCAGGGAGAGGCCGCATTCGAAGCCGGCTTTCACCTCGCGCGCGTCGTCCTTGAAACGCTTGAGCGAATCCAGTTCGCCGTTCCAGATCACCACGTTGTCACGCAGCAGGCGCACTTGCGCGCCACGGCGCACGAGGCCGTCCAGCACGTAGCAGCCGGCGACGGCGCCAACCCTGGAGATGCGGAACACCTGACGGATGTCGACCAGGCCGATGGCATTTTCTTTCCTCTCCGGCGCCAGCATGCCAGACATCGCCGCCTTCACTTCGTCCACGGCGTCGTAGATGATGTTGTAGTAGCGGATATCCACGCCCAGCCCCTCAGCCGCCTTGCGCGCGCTGGTGTCGGCGCGGGTGTTGAAGCCGATGATGACGGCCTTCGAGGCGGAGGCGAGGTTGACGTCCGATTCGCTGATGCCGCCCACCGCCGCGTGGATGATGTTGACCTTCACTTCGTCGGTCGACAGCTTTTGCAGGGCGTGCGCGAGCGCCTCCTGTGAGCCTTGCACGTCGGCCTTGACGATCAGCGGCAGGGCCTTTGCCTCGCCCTCGCCCATCTGCTCGAACATGTTTTCCAGCTTCGCCGCCTGCTGCCGGGCCAGTTTGACATCGCGGAACTTGCCCTGACGGAACAGCGCGATCTCGCGCGCCTTGCGCTCGTCAGCCAGCACGATCGCTTCGTCGCCGGCCATCGGCACGTCGGCCAGCCCCTGTATCTCGACCGGAATGGACGGGCCGGCGGATTCGACCGGATTGCCGTTCTCGTCGAGCATGGCGCGCATGCGGCCATAGGCGGCGCCGGCAAGAACGATGTCGCCGCGCTTGAAAGTGCCGGACTGCACCAGCACCGTCGCCACCGGGCCTTTGCCCTTGTCGAGGCGCGATTCGATGATGAGCCCCTTGCCGTGGGCATCCCTCGGCGCCTTGAGTTCCAGCACTTCCGCTTGCAGCAGCACGTGTTCGAGCAGGTCGTCGATGCCCTGCCCGGTTTTCGCCGAGACAGGCACGAAGGGCGAATCGCCGCCGTATTCTTCCGGCACGACGCCTTCGGCGATCAATTCCTGCTTCACGCGATCCGGGTTGGCTTCGGGCTTGTCGACCTTGTTGACGGCCACCACCAGCGGCACGCCGGCAGCCTTGGCGTGATGGATGGCCTCTTTCGTCTGCGGCATGACGCCGTCATCAGCAGCCACCACCAGAATCACGATGTCGGTCGCCTTGGCGCCGCGCGCGCGCATGGCGGTGAATGCCTCGTGGCCCGGCGTATCGAGGAAAGTGACCATGCCGCGCGGCGTCTCGACGTGATACGCGCCGATGTGCTGCGTGATGCCGCCCGTCTCGCCGTGGGCGACCCGCGTCTTGCGGATGTAGTCGAGCAGCGAGGTCTTGCCGTGGTCGACGTGGCCCATCACCGTGACCACCGGCGCGCGCGGTTCGAGCACGACATCCTTGTGCTGCGCTTCGGCCTCGGCCAGGAAAGCGTCCGGCTGATCGAGCTTGGCCGGTTTGGCGATGTGCCCCATCTCCTCGACGACGATCATCGCGGTTTCCTGATCGAGCACCTGATTGATGGTCACCATCGAGCCGAGTTTCATCAGCGTCTTGATGACCTCGGCGGCTTTCACCGCCATCTTGTGCGCCAGATCGGCAACGGTGATCGTCTCCGGCACCAGCACGTCGCGCACGATCGGCTCGACCGGCATCTGCGCCTGCGCCTGTTGTTCCTCGTGCGCGGATTGCCGGTGCCGACCGCCGCCCTTGGCGCCGCGCCAGCCGGCAGCGGCGCCGGTGGCGTCGCCGCGCGTCTTGATGGTGCGTTTCTTGGCCGCTTCTTCCTTCCAGGCGGCGGCGGTTTTTTTCTGCTTCTCGTCTTTCTTGTCGGGCCGGCCCGCCGGCTTGTGCAGCGTGCCGGTCGTGGGCGCGCCGGGCGCCGCCGCAGTTTCCTTCGCCTTGGCCTTCTCTTTTTCTTTCTCTTTTTCCGCCTCGGCGGCGGCAAGCTGCGCCGCTTGCCGCTCTTCGGCATCCTGACGCGCCTTGACTTCCCGCTCCTGCTTTTCCTTCAATTCCGCCGCTTGCCGGGCCAGCAGTTCGGACTGCTTCTGCGATTCCATCTCGCGCAGCTTCGCCTGTTCGGCGTCCACCACTGTCGGCGCGGCAGGCGCGGACGGGGCGGCGGCTTCGGACGGCGGCGTCTCGTCGCGCTTGACGAAAACGCGCTTCTTGCGCACCTCCACCTGAATCGTGCGCGCCCTGCCGGTGGTGGCGTCGGCCTTCTTGATCTCCGTGGTTTGCTTGCGGGTCAGGGTGATTTTCGATTTGCCATCGGTGGCGCCGTGCGCTTTGCGCAAGTAGTCGAGGAGCCGTGTTTTGTCGGCGTCGCTCAGCAGATCGGCTTCGCCCTTCTTGCCCACGCCTGCCTTGGCAAGCTGTTCAAGCAGGGCCACGGCGGGCATTTTCAGCTCGCTGGCGAATTGGCTTACGCTCGTCTGTGCCATGTCGGCTCCTTACTCGAACCAGTGCGCGCGCGCCGTGGTAATCAGATTCTTCGCCCGCTCTTCCTCGATGCCGGAGAGTTCCATCAGTTCATCGACCGCCAGATCGGCCAGCGCGTCCCGCGTGCGAATATCCGCGCGCGCCAGCTTGGCCGCCAGCGGCTTGTCCATGCCGTCCAGATTGAGCAGATCGTCGGCGACGTTTTCCAACTGCTCCTCATCGACAATCGCCTCGGTCAACATCACGTTGCGGGCGCGATTGCGCAGCTCGTTCACCGTGTCTTCGTCGAAAGCGGCGATCTCCAGCATCTCGTTGAGCGGCACGTAGGCGACTTCCTCGATGGTGGAGAAACCTTCCTCGATGAGGATGTCGGCGACCTCCTCATCCACATCCAGCTTTTCCATGAACAGCTTGCGGATCGAGCCTTGCTCCTCTTCGGTCTTCTTTTGCGATTCCTCGACGGTCATCAGGTTGATGGTCCAGCCGGTCAGTTCCGACGCCAGACGCACGTTCTGTCCCGAGCGGCCGATGGCGATGGCCAGATTGTCCTCATCCACCACCACGTCCATGCTGTGCTTTTCTTCGTCGACCACGATGCTGCTCACCTCGGCCGGCGCCAGCGCGCCGATGACAAACTGGGCCGGGTCCGGCGACCAGAGCACGATATCCACGCGCTCGCCGGCGAGTTCGTTGGTAACCGCCGTCACGCGCGAGCCGCGCATGCCGACGCAGGTGCCGATCGGGTCGATGCGCGGATCGTTGGACTTGACGGCGATCTTGGCGCGCATGCCGGGGTCGCGCGCCGCCGACCTGATTTCGATCAGCCCGTCTTCCATTTCCGGCACTTCCAGTTCAAACAGCTTGATGATGAATTCCGGCGCGGTGCGCGAAAGAACAAGCTGCGGGCCGCGCGCGGCGCGGTCGATCTTTTGCAGATAGGCGCGCACGCGGTCGCCGACGCGCAGATTTTCCTTCGGGATAGTCTGATCGCGCGGCAGCACCGCCTCGATGCGGCCCGCTTCGATGATGGCGTTGCCGTTGCCGCGCTCGATGCGCTTCACCATGCCGGTGACGAGATGCTCCTCGCGCTCGAGAAAATCATTCAGCACCTGCTCGCGCTCGGCATCGCGAATCTTTTGCAGGATCACCTGCTTCGCGGCCTGGGCGCCGATGCGGCCAAAGTCGACCGGCTCAAGCTGCTCCTCGATGAATTCGTCGATCTGGATCTCGGGCATCTCCTCCTGTGCCTCGGCAAGGCCGATCTGCGCATCGGGATTTTCCACCGCCTCGTCCAGCACCACCTGCCAGCGGCGGAAAGACTCGAACGCGCCGGTATTCTTGTCGATGGCGACGCGCACGTCGGCTTCTTCATTGATGCGTTTCTTCGTCGCGGAAGCCAGCGCCGACTCCAGAGCCGCGAAAACAATGTCCTTGGCGACGTTCTTCTCGCGCGCCAGGGCATCCACCAGCAGCAGCATCTCCTTGCTCATGACAATCTCCCGCCCATCCTTGAATCAGAACTTGATCTGCGGCACCAGGCGGGCCTTGGCCACCTGCTGCAACTCGAATTCATGCGTCTTGCCGTCGCATTCCAGCCGCAAGCGGCCATCGGCGACACCCGCCAGCACGCCGGTAAAGTTGCGCTGACCGTTCACCGCCAGAGACAAGCGAAGCTGCGCCTCCTGCCCGGCGAAGCGAACGAAATCCGCTTCCTTTTTCAGCGGCCGGTCGAGGCCCGGCGACGACACCTCCAGACGGTCGTAGTCAATGTTCTCGACCGCGAACAGGCGGGTCAGATGATTGCTGACCCTGGTGCAATCCTCGATCCCCACGCCGTCCGGCGTATCGATGAAGACGCGCAGCAACCGGGCCTGCGGGCTGGTTTCAAAATCCACCAGCTCGTAGCCCAAGCCTTCCACCGCCTGCTCAACCGCTTTCAGCAAATCCATATGCGACGCACAAATAAAAAATGGGCGAAACGCCCATCTTTTTGTTCCCCCGGCTCCCCTGACCGCCATCAAGCGGCCCGGAACTGAAATCCTTTGGATTATAGCAAAGGAAGCCGGTGTGTATCAAATTATCGGCAGGTTTGGGAGTACGGGCGTGTAGAGGGGAGGAGATTTACCCCGAAAGGCGGGGACACTGGACAGCTTTTCTTGAGTGACGGCGAATATGAAGCGGTGCTTTCTAACTACGTTAGACCGCAGGGTGGCGGAAGAATTGAGCGAGACTGGATGCCAACCGTTTATCCGATGCATCCGAACACAAGAATTCCGCTGGAAACTGGACAGTCCGTACGCGCGCCCAATTTAACCCAGACAGCCCTAGCCTCGTCTGGAACCAGCGGAAGTGCCTCTAATGTAGCAGGTTTGCGTGACCCGCGTCAATACATTGGCATGATGTCTCCCGAGGCGGCTGAATTGCTTGAGCGTTCGACATCGCAGGGCGGCGGGCGGCAAATGACGGCTACCGGCGAGCGGGCGTCGTTGCCGGCAACGGTTGTAATGTCAGGCGAAAGCCCAAGGCTCGCGCTAACTTGCTCACTGTGTCCAGCGTGGGATTGCCATCGCCGCGCGTGGCTTTGTACAGGGTTTCGCGGGTAATGCCGGTTTGTCGCGCCAATTCGGATATGTTGCGGGCGCGGGCAACTTCGCCGAGCACCTTTGCCATGAAAGCTGCATCGTCAGGCGCTTCTTCTTGCGCCGCTTCAATGTAGGCGAGAATGTCGGCTTCGTCACGCAGATGTTCGGCAACGTCCCACGGACGGGTTTTGATTTTTCCAGTAGCCATATCAAGCCTCCTTCAAATTCCGCCCGCAAGAGACAGAGCGGTTTTAATGTCCCGCTGCTGACTGGATTTGTCACCGCCAGCCAACAGCACATAGGCAATGCCGTCACGCTCCACGTAGTACACCCGGTAACCGGGGCCGCAGTCGATCTTCATTTCAGCTACGCCATTTGCCAGGTTTCGGTGCTGGCCGGGATTGCCTTCAGCCAAGCGGCCAATACGGACGGCTATGCGCGAGCGCGCTTGACGGTCACGCAGCCCGCTAAACCAAGCATCGAATATTTCCGTAGTGCGGATTTCATACATCTGTCAATTATATCTGACACAGCAAGGAATAGCGAATTGTTTGATGTCTGCCGTGAAGCGCCTATGAAAACAAAAAACCCGCCTGCCGGCGGGTTTTGTTGCGGGAGCGGCGCTTGTTACTTGCTCCCGGCGGCGGCCTCCTGGCGGAGGATGGCGTATAGCTCGTCTTTGACGCGCAGTTTTTCTTTTTTGAGCATGTCGATCTCGGCGTGAATGCTGCCGACATCACGATTCTCCAGCGCCTTGACCTGGTGGTCGAGTTCGTTGTGACGCTCGAACAGGTTCAGAAAACGGGTGTTGGCGCCTTCGCGCTTCAGGCGGGTAATCAGGTCGCGGTATTCAGGAAACATTGTTTCTCCTTGTGAATTAAATGATTCGGCAGCGCTTTTGACTGTTGAAAAATGGCGGCAGCGTCAAATTTGATGGTACCCCCTTTGACTCTCCGCTGGCAACGGCGATCAAGCGGCATCGCCTCCCGCAGATCAGCTCTATGTCGCCCCATGTCACCCTATGTCACCCTACGCCACGCTGGCTGCGTCCAGCGCCGCAATCGTCGCCCCATCCAGCTTGAGTTGCGCTGCCGCCGTCAGTTCATTCAGTTGTTCCAGCGTCGTGGCGCTGGCGATGGGCGCGGTGACGGAGGGACGGGCGATCTGCCAGGCCAGCGCGATCTGGCCCGGCGTGGCGTTGTGTTGAGCGGCGGCCTCATCCAGCGCGGCGAGGATGCGCAGGCCGCGCGGATTCAGGTACGTGGACGTGACGCCAGCCCCGCGCGCGCTCTTGCCCGCGTCGTCGGCGCTGCGGTATTTGCCGGTGAGAAAGCCGCTCGCCAGCGCGTAATAGTTGATCACGCCTAACCCTTGACTGGTGCACAGCGGCTCCAGTGCCTCCTCGTAACTGCTGCGGTCATAGAGATTGTAGAGCGGTTGCAGGCTTTCATAGCGCGGCAGCCTGTGACGCTGCGCCGTTTCCAGCGCCTGCGTCAGCCGGTCCGCAGTGTAATTGGAGGCGCCGATGGCGCGCACCTTGCCGGCGGCGATCAGATCGGCGAACGCGCCCAGCGTATCCGCCAGCGGCGTGCCGGGGTCATCCTCGTGCGCCTGGTACAAGTCGATGTGGTCGGTTTGCAGGCGGCGCAGCGAAGCCTCCACCGCCTGCCGGATATACGCGGGCGACAAGCCCTGCTTGCCCTCGCCCACCGGCATACCCACCTTGGTGGCGAGCACCACGCGATTGCGCTTGCCGCTGGCGCGCAGCCATTTGCCGATGATGGTTTCGGATTCGCCGCCGACATGACCGGGCACCCAGGTGGAATACATGTCGGCGGTGTCGATGAAGTTGAAACCGGCGTCGAGCCAGGCGTCGAGCAGACGGAAGGAAGTCGCCTCGTCCACCGTCCAGCCGAACACGTTGCCGCCGAAGCACAGCGGCGAGACTTGCAGGCCGGAGCGGCCCAGATTACGCAATTGCATGGGTGTCTCCTCGTCTGATTCCGTCAACGCGCCATCACTTTCCGAACAAGCCCTTGACCGCGTTCTTCGCGCTGTCCGCTGCCGCGCCGACGCCGCTGGTGATGCTTTTCGCAATCGACTGCACGATTTGCGCGTTCAGCGCGGAAATGATGGCCTTGGCCAGGTTGGAAGAATCAACGCCGCCGGTTTTCTTGCCGATATCGCGCAGCTGGATATCGGGCAGGCTGATGTCCATCAAGCCGTTGTAATTCACTTTCGCATTGCGGATGATGAGGGACTCGATGATCATTTTCTTGCTGTCACCGCTGTCCTTCGGCTTGTCGGACGTGCCGAGATACTGCTCGACGTTGCGCTGGATGGCATCGAAATTGGTGACGCCGTTGTCATTTTTCTCGTAGATGATGCTCGGGCCGTCCAGTTCTATCTTGCGGATCACGACCACATCTTTCGTCAGGCTGGACGGCTCGATGGAGAGCGCGATCTTGTCCGCCTTCAGGGCGTGGTCGGTCTTGAAGCCCTTCGGGTTGCCGAGTTTCAAGCTGGCAATCGAACCATCGCCGTCGGTGGCGGAAATGGCGACGTTGCCGACGCTGACTTCGGCCTGCGTCATCTTCGGGCCGAATTCCTCGATGGCCATCTTCACCAGACGGCCAAGCGGATTGCCCATCAGAAGAAACGCAACGATGCCGGCAACAATCAGCACGGCAAGAACAAGCAAACCTTTTTTCATGTTTCTCTCCTTTTAACAGATTAAACGGACAATTTTTCGCGCAGCAAGGTTTCAATCAGGCCGTTAACGGCGTCTTCGGTCATGTCGAGAACGCGCTCGAATCCCTGTCCGCCGCCGTAGTAGGGATCGGGCACTTCGTCGGCAGCGAAATGCGAAGCATAGCGCATGAACAGGCCGAGTTTGGGCCGATGTTCGGGACGGGCATCGCGCTCCAGCAGAGCGAGGTTGGCGCGATCCATCGCCAGCAGCAGGTCGAAGCGATCGAAATCTTCCGGCGCGACCTGCCGCGCGCGCAAGCCCGACAGGTCGATGCTGCGCCGGAGCGCCGCCGCGCGCGTGCGCGGATCGGGCGGATCGCCAGTGTGATAATCGTGGGTGCCGGCGGAATCGACTTCGATCAAATCACTCAGCCCCTTTTCCGCGATGATTTTTCTGGCCACGCCTTCCGCCGTCGGCGAACGGCAGATATTGCCCATGCAAACGAACAAAACGCGAATCACGCGGCATCCTTTCCGCTGACGGCAGCGTCATGCTTGTCGTGATCGTCCGCGCCGAAAGCGCGCTTTCTGAGACGGAACAACTCATCGCGGGCGGCGGCGGCGGCCTCGAATTCGAGATTGCGGGCATGCGTCTGCATGCGCTTTTCCAACTGGCGGATCTCTTTCGCCAGCGCCTTTTCATCCATCGCCTCGTAGCGCGCCCGCTCCTCCGCCACTTCGAGGGATTCGACGGCGATCTCGTGATCGTAAACGCCATCAATGATGTCCTTGATGCGCTTCGAGACGCCTCGCGGCGTAATGCCGTTCGCCTCGTTGAAGCGCATCTGCTTGATGCGCCGCCGTTCCGTCTCGGCCAGCGCGCGCCGCATCGAGTCGGTCATCGTGTCGGCATACAGAATGGCGGTGCCGCGCAGATGGCGGGCGGCGCGGCCCATCGTCTGAATGAGCGAACGCTCGGAGCGCAGGAAACCTTCCTTGTCGGCATCGAGAATGGCGACCAGCGACACCTCGGGAATATCCAGTCCCTCGCGCAGCAGGTTGATGCCGACCAGCACGTCGAACTTGCCCAGGCGCAGATCGCGGATGATTTCGACGCGCTCCACCGTTTCGATGTCGGAATGCAGATAGCGTACCGCGACGCCGTTCTCGCCCAGATAGTCGGTGAGGTCTTCGGACAGGCGCTTGGTCAGCGTGGTGACCAGCACGCGCTCGTTGCGCGCCGCGCGCAGCTTGATCTCGCCGAGCAGATCGTCAACCTGGGTCGCCGCCGGTCGCACAATCGCTTCCGGGTCGACCAGGCCGGTCGGCCGCACCACCTGCTCCACCACTTGCGCCTGATGCGTCCGCTCGTAATCCGCCGGCGTGGCGGAAACGAACACCGTCTGCGGCATCAGCTTCTCGAATTCGTCGAAGCGCAGCGGTCGGTTGTCGAGCGCCGAAGGCAGGCGGAAGCCATAGCCGACCAGATTTTCCTTGCGCGAGCGGTCGCCCTTGTACATGCCGCCCAACTGCGGCACGGTGACGTGCGATTCGTCGATGAACAGCAGGGCGTCCGGCGGCAGATAGTCGATCAGCGTCGGCGGCGGCTCGCCCGCTTTGCGCCCGGAAAGATGGCGCGAATAGTTCTCGATGCCCTTGCAGAAGCCCAGTTCACCGAGCATTTCCAGATCGAAGCGGGTGCGCTGCTCGATGCGCTGCGCTTCGACCAGCTTCTGCTCGCGCTGAAAATATTCGCTGCGCTCGCGCAATTCGAGCTTGATCGTTTCGATGGCGCGCAGCACCGTCTCGCGCGGTGTGACGTAATGGCTCGACGGATACACCGTGAAGCGCCCCAGCTTCTGGCGCAGATGGCCGGTGAGCGGATCGAACAGTTGCAGCGACTCCACCAAATCGTCGAAGAGCGAAAGCCGCAGGGCGTATTCGGCGTTTTCCGCCGGGAAGATGTCGATCACGTCGCCGCGCACGCGGAACGTGCCGCGATGGAAATCAATCTCGTTGCGCTCGTACTGCATCTCCGCCAGCCGCTGGATGACGGCGCGCTGGCCGATGCGTTCGCCCTCGCGCAAGTGCAGAATCATGCCGTGGTAATCGACCGGATCGCCGATGCCGTAGATGGCGGAAACCGTGCCGACGATGACCACGTCGCGCCGTTCCAGCAGCGATTTCGTCGCCGACAGCCGCATCTGCTCGATGTGCTCGTTGATCGAGGAATCCTTCTCGATATACAGATCGCGCGAAGGAACGTAAGCCTCCGGCTGATAGTAATCGTAGTAAGAGACGAAATACTCGACCGCGTTGTCGGGAAAAAACTCGCGGAACTCGGCATAGAGCTGCGCCGCCAGCGTCTTGTTCGGCGCCAGCACCATCGCCGGACGGCCCAGTTGCGCGATGACGTTCGCCATCGTGTAAGTTTTGCCCGAGCCGGTCACGCCGAGCAGGGTTTGATACATCAGTCCGTCGCGGATGCCTTCAACCAGTTGCGCGATCGCCTCCGGCTGATCGCCCGCCGGCGGAAACGGCTGGTGCAGGGAAAACGCGCTGTTGGAAAAAGTGACGGACACGGAATCGCCGCTACGGGTTGTGAAAACGGATTTTATCCCGGCTCGGCTTCCCGCGCCGCCAGTTTGCCGGAGAACAGGCTGGCGGCGACGATCATGGCGCCGCCGATCCATTCCTTCAGACTCATCGCCTCGCCGGCCAGCAGCCAGGAGGAAAAGGCGGCGACCACCAGTTCAAAAAGAAAAATCACGATGGCGCGATTCGCGGGCGTGTGCATCAGGCCATGCTGGACAACAAGATTGATCGCCAGCAGCACCAATCCGACGATGCCGATGAGCAGCCAGCCGCCCGGCGGCGGCAGCGCCGGCGGAGCCGCCTCGAAGGGCAGCGCGATCAGGCCCATCAGGATCACGCCGGTAAAAACCGCCATCGACTTCAACTCGATCGACAGCGCGTCCGCCTTGCGAATCAGCACATTCGCGGCGGCGAACAGGAAACCGGCGGCCAGACCGAGCCATTCGGCGCCGTTCGCCGGCAGCGGCAGGCCAAGGCTCGGGCTCCACAGCATGACGATCGCGCCGATGAGCGAGAGCGCGATCACCGCCGCGCCGACGCCGCCGACGCGCTCATCCAGCAGCAAACGGGCGAGCAGGACGGTCCACAGCGGCGCCAGATAAAACAGCAGCAGCACGCGCATCACTTCGCCGTGCACCGTGCCCAGCACATAGCCGAGATTGCAGCCGCCCGCCGTCAGCGTGATCGCCAACAGCAAGCCGCTTGACCGCAGCCTGAAGCCGCGTATCTCGCCGCTTAACCGGCGGCGCAGCACGAACAAGCCGAGCAGGAAGGCGACGCAGTACGTCAACACGGCGCCCAGCGCGGCGGAAACGCCCATGCTTTCCAGCGTGCGGTAGGGATGCCAGGTCAGCCCCCAGACAACGGCGCCGGCAAGGAGCGAAACCAGCGCGACGGCGTTTTTTCGGGCCGGCATAGTGGCTATAATTTGTGCTTTACAGAGAGACGGCGGCGATCCGCTCGGGCCGCCAGTTTGCGCCCATTCACGCGCCCATTCACGCGTCAATTTGCGCACTGCTTCATGTGACTGTGGGCGGATTATCCCACGACCGCCGGCAGCGGCACCCGGCGCGTGGCATCGGCGTTTTTTGCGGAATATTGTAGAGGCAGCCCCATGCAGGAATACCGGCAGATCATCGAACAAGCCTGGGAAGACCGCGCCGCCCTCCAGCCTGGCAAGGCGCCGGCCAAGATCGGCGCGGCGGTCGAATTCGCGCTCAACCAGCTCGATCAGGGCGCGCTGCGCGTGGCCGAGAAGGTCAATGACGAATGGATTACGCATGCGTGGGTCAAGAAAGCCGTGCTGCTTTCCTTCCGTCTCGAAGACAACCGCGTCATGGAAAGCGGCGTGCTGCGCTATTGGGACAATGTGCCGTCGAAATTCCAGAAATACGACCGGGAACAGTTCGAGCGCAGCGGCATTCGCGTCGCGCCGGGCGCCGTCGTGCGCCGGGGCGCTTGCATCGGCCGCAACGTCGTTCTGATGCCGTGCTTCGTGGACATCGGCGCCCGCATCGGCGACGGCACAACGATTGATGCCTGGGCGACGGTCGGCGCCTGCGCCCAGATCGGAAAAAACGTGCGCCTGTCCAGCGGCGCCGGCATCGGCGGCGTGCTGGAACCGCTTCAGGCCAACCCGACCATCATCGGCGACAACTGCTTCATCGGCGCCCGTTCCGAAATAACCGAGGGCGTGATTCTCGAAGACGATTGCGTCATCTCGATGGGCGTCTGCATCGGCCGGAACACGCGCATCTACAACCGCGCGACGGGCGCAATCAGCCAGGGCCGCGTGCCGGCCGGCGCCGTCGTCGTTCCCGGCGCGTTGCCGTCGGCGGACGGCCAATGCAGCCTGTATTGCGCTGTCATCGTCAGGCAGGTCGACGCCGACACCCGCGCCCGGATTGGCATCGACGCGCTGCTGCGCGACATCTGACACTCACTCCACATCAACATCATGACCGACCCGACTCTCGATCTCGCCCGCGAACTGATCGCCCGCCGCTCCCTCACCCCGGCTGATGACGGCTGCCTGGAACTCATCGCCCAACGCCTCGCCCCGCTCGGCTTCAGCCTTGAACGCATGGATCACGCCGGCGTCTCCAACCTGTGGGCGCGGCATGGCGGCAATGATGGCCCCGTCCTGTGCTTCGCCGGGCATACCGATGTCGTGCCGACGGGGCCGCTCGATCAATGGCGCTCCGACCCCTTCACGCCCGACGTGCGGGACGGCTTTCTCTACGGGCGCGGCGCGGCGGACATGAAGACCAGCGTCGCCGCCTTCGTCACGGCGGTGGAGCGTTTCATCGCCGCCCGGCCGCGGCATAGCGGCACCCTCGCCCTGCTGCTGACTTCCGACGAGGAAGGCCGCGCGGTAAACGGCACGGCGCGCGTCGTCGACATCCTCAAGGCGCGCGGCGAGCGTCTCGATTACTGCATCGTCGGCGAACCGACCGCGGCGTCGCGTTTGGCCGATACCATCAAGAACGGTCGTCGCGGTTCGCTCTCCGGGCGGCTGGTGGTGAAGGGGCTGCAAGGCCACATCGCCTATCCGCATCTGGTGAAAAATCCGGTGCACATTGCGGCCCCCGCCCTGACCGAACTGGCGGCCACCGTCTGGGACGAAGGCAATGAATACTTTCCGCCGACCTCCTGGCAGGTGTCGAATTTCCACGCCGGAACCGGAGCCGACAACGTCGTGCCCAGCATGGCGGAAATTCTTTTCAACTTCCGTTTTTCGACCGCCAGCACGCCGGAAGGACTGCAAGCGCGGGTGCGCGAAATCCTTGACCGCCACGGCGTCGACTACACGCTTGAATGGACTTTATCCGGCAAGCCTTACCTGACGCCGCGCGGCGGGCTGGTGGATGCGGTGTCGCAGGCGATCCGCGAAGTCGCTGGCATCGAAACCACGCTGTCGACCAGCGGTGGCACCTCCGACGGACGCTTCATCGCCGACATCTGCCCGGAGGTGATTGAAGTCGGCCCCGTCAACGCCAGCATCCACAAGATCGACGAGTGCATCGCCCTGGCGGATATCGCGCCGCTCTCGCGCATCTTCGAGCGCTCGCTCGAATTGCTGCTGCCATGACGCGGCCCGACGAACTGATTACGCTGCGCGACTTCCTGCGCTGGGCGGTCAGCCGCTTCAACGAAGCCGGTCTGCATTTCGGTCACGGCGCCGGCAACGCTTTTGACGAAGCCATTTATCTTCTGCTCCACGCGCTTCACCTGCCGCATGACCGCCTCGACACCTTCCTCGACGCCGCCCTCACGGAAGACGAGCGCGAAGCCGTGTTTGCCCTGCTGGAACGACGCATTGAAGAGCGCCTGCCTGCCGCGTATCTGACGCGCGAAGCCTGGCTGAGCGATTTCTCTTTTTATGTCGACGAGCGCGTCATCGTGCCGCGCTCGCACATCGCGGCGCTGCTGCTGGACGAGCCGCTCGCGCCCTGGATCGACGATCCGGCGGCGGTCGCTTCGGCGCTCGATCTGTGCACCGGCTCAGGCTGCCTCGCCATCCTGCTCGCTCACGCTTTTCCAAATGTCCGCGTCGACGCGGCGGACATTTCGCCGCAGGCGCTGGATGTCGCCGCCCGCAACGTCGCCGACTACGGGCTGGGCGAGCGCGTCACGCTGCTCCGCTCCGACATGTTTTCCGGATTGGCCGGGCGGCGCTACGATCTCATCATTTCCAACCCGCCCTACGTGACGGGGGAATCCATGCGCGCCCTCCCCGCCGAATACCGCCACGAACCGGCCCTTGCGCTGGCTTCCGGCGAAGACGGCCTCGATGCGATCCGTGCCATCCTCGCCAACGCCCGCGCTCATCTCGAACCGGGCGGGCTGCTGGTCGTCGAAGCCGGCGCGAACCGCGCCATCGTCGACGCCGCCTTTCCGCGCCTCGATTTCATCTGGCTGGAGTCGGACAACGGCGAGGGAATGGTATTCGTGTTGCAGAGGGAACAACTGCCGAGGGAACAACTGCCGCAATGACGGGCGGCTTGCGCGCTTGGCGGCGCGCGGCAGCTTTCGTTACAAGCTTCGGCTACTTCCAGCCTTCAAAATAGCCGCCCTGACAGGCGCCGGCGCGCACCGCCGCGATGAAGCTGGCCATGTCCGTCACCGGCTGCAAAAATTGCGTCGCGCAGCGGCCCACTGCCGTGACTTTGTGACAATCGCTGCCGCCCAGACTCGGCAGCGCCATATGGCGCGTGGCGGTCAGAGCGAGGCCGTTGTCGGAATCGGCATTGCCGCCGTTATGCGTTTCAACGCCGGCGATGCCTTGCAGTTCGAGCAGCCCGTCGAGCAGGCTGCAAACGCCGAATTCACGATAAGGATGCGCCGGCACGCAAATGCCGCCCAGATCGAGGATGCGCGCAATGACGCCGTCAAGCGGCAGCCAGGTATCCCGTCCCCAGGTATTCCAGCCATCGTCCTCGACGCCGTAGGCCAGCAGGTGGCCGCGATCAGTGGAGATTTCAACGCCGCGCAGGAGCAGGAAGCCCTCATCGCGGGCCATCGCCTCGATCGGCGCCGAGGCTTCATAGGAATGATGCTCGGTGATGACCGCGCCATCCAGCCCGATCGCCTTGGCGCGGCGGATGAGGTCAAGCGGCTCCAGCCAGTTGTCGTAGGAATACTTGGTATGGCAGTGGCAGTCGATCCACATGGCTGCAATCCGGGCGCTATGAAAAAACGGCGCGCATCCGTGAGAACGCGCGCCGTTAACGTCCCGACTCGGTCAGAATCAGGGAAGCTGGAGTTCCAGACAGATGCGCTTGGAGGGCTGGAACTTGTGCCGGGAGAAGAATCTCTCCAGCGCGAAATCGCTCCAGTTCACCAGCGTGTAGATTTTCGCAACGCTGGCGGCCTTCATGTTCATCAGGAACTGGTCCATCAACTCGGAGGCGATGCCGTGATTCTGGAATTCAGGATTCACGCCGAGGGTGTCGACCAGGGCGGACCCGTCGGAAATGCCGTACTCGCCGAAGAACACGTCGCCCATCATGAAGCCGGCCAGCTTGCCGTTAACCTCGGCGGCAAGCGAAGCATTCACGGTATTCTTGCTGACAGCCTGTTCGAGCTTGCGCTGGTAATACTCGCGCCGCTCCTGCCCGGTGATTTTCTTGTCAATCGCCACCACACCATCCAGATCGCTCATGCGGATTGTCCGCACATTCACCTGCACCGCCATTACGTTCTCCTCAATTTGTCGTTAAAACAGTTCGTCATCGGCGGCATGTTTGCCGCCTTTGCCCTTGCGAATATACAGATCGCCGTATACCTGCCCCATTTCGGCTCCCGCCGTGAAGCAGGTGTTGCAACCCGCGCCCGACTCGGATTCCTCACGGTGCTCGATAACATGCACTTCGTAACCCAGCCGGCGATAGTTGTCCGCGATCTCCGACAGCCGCGGCTCGCCGATGGTCGTCTGCTTGGTCCAGCCTTGCTTCAGCAGATCGGCCTGCTCGCCGCCTACAACCAACTTCAACGGTATCTTCACGGCCATGGTGTTTACCTCACCAGGAATGCTTGATCGCTCCCGGCGTGCAGGCAGAAGAGCATGGCAGACTGGTGTAGCCGCTGCTCGGTTTGCACTCGGCGCAGTCGAACGCCAGCGAGCGGCGGAAGGCTTGCTTCACCGCCGCCACTTCGTCGTCGTAATCATCAGTCATGATTTCGTACATACCCTTCGGACAAGCCGTCAGGCAAGCCCGGTTTGCCGTGCAACTGGTGCACTTGTCCGTGTCAATGCTGATGTAATACTCGCCCGAACCGTCTTTGTAGCCGTAATTCGCGATCATGCCTAACCCCTTTCCCCCAATTGGGGCAAAATCGTGAACCCTCGGCTCCGGCCCGCTCAGTGGGAGAGGGGTACTTCGCGGACCGGAGCTTCGGGATCGTTGCGGACCGTCAAGCGGCGGCCTTGGCCGCTCCGCCCTGCTTCTGCACCAGTGTGTGCGCGAACAGCGCCGCACCCAACGCGCCAGCGATCTGGCTGTCGTATTTGGTCTGAATCGCCTGGATGCCGAGAATTTTCTCGATCCGCTTCACCACGCCGGGGTTCTTGGCGATGCCGCCGGTGATGAAGAACTCTTTCTCGACGCCGATGCGCTCAAGCAGCGACACGACCCGCTCCGCCATCGCCTGGCAGTAGGCGGCGACCACCTTGTTCTTCGAGTAGCCGGCCTTCAGCAGCGCCAGCGCTTCGGATTTGGCGAACACCACGCAGACCGAAGACACAGCATTCGGCTCCTCTTCGACATCGAAGGAGCGCGCGCCCAGTTCGGCGATCGGGATCTGCATCAGGTCGGAAATCACCTCCATCCCGCGACCGGTGCCAGCCGCGCACTTGTCGTTCATGAGGAAGTTGGTGACCTTGCCCTTGTCGTCGCAGTGGATGGCCTTGCAGTCCTGGCCGCCCATGTCGAGGATGGTGCGAACGGCATTGCCACCCATGTAGTTGGCGCCGCGCGCATGGCAGGCGATCTCGGTGATCGCCTTGTTGGCGAAGGGCACGTTGACGCGGCCATAGCCGGTGCCGACGACATAGTGCACGTTCTCCATTTGCATGCCCGACTTGTCCAGCACCCCGGCGATGGCGTTGCGCGCCGAGTCCGGGCTGTTGTTGCCGGTGCGCATGCTGTTGAAGCCATACAGCTCGCCATCAACGCACATCACGGCCTGGGAACTCACCGAGCCGACGTCGATGCCGACGGTGATGAGCTTGGCGGCGCGCCAGTCCTTCGTTTCATCGATCCAGCAGTTCTCCTGCCAGCGCCAGTATTCCTTTTTTTCGCCTGCGGTATCAGCCATTACGCTCTCCTGTTGGGTTACTTGCCTTCGGCCGCAAGCAACGCGGCGCCGATGGCGGAAACATACTCGGGCATTTCCGGCAGCAACACCTGATCGACCCCAAGGGCCGCTTTCAGGGACTGCACGAAACCGGTGTTGTGCACCATGCCGCCGATCAGGGCCACATCGCCCTCGATGCCGACACGGCGCGCCATCGCCGTCACACGGCTCGCCACCGCGTCGAGCACCGCCTTGGCGATGTCCTCTTTCGGCGTCGAGGAGTGAATCAGCGAAACCACCTCGGATTCGGCGAACACCGTGCACTGGGCGTTCATCGGAATCGTCTTGTCCGAGCGCAGGCTGGCTTCGCCGAAATCCTTCAGCGAAAGCTGCAAGGCGCGCGACATCGACTCGGCGAAAGCGCCGGCGCCGGCGGCGCACTTCTCGTTACCAGCGAAATCAATCGCCTTGCCAACGTTGTCAGCCTTGATGCCACGGCCTTCTTCGGCGCCAACGTCGATCACCGTGCGGGCATCCGGGCACATGAACACCGCGCCGCGAGCGCCGGCGGACACTTCGGTCACGTCGCTGGTGGCGAATTTCACCTGCTTGCGGCCCGCGCCCGTGGCAACCACGTGCGTCACCTTGTCGCGGGAGATGCCAGCGGCCTCAATCGCTTCGTTGAAGGCTTTTTCCGCCGCCTCGTCGGCGTCGAGATCCTCCGGGAACATGATGTGCTTACCCTTGACGCCCCATTTCAGATCCGGCGCGCCGTCCACCTTGAGTTCCTCAAGAAACACCACCTTGACGGTGCGGGAACCCATGTCGATACCAGCTGAATACATGTTTTCAGTCCTCCTTGTTATCTCAGGCGTACGCGAATTCGCGCTTCAGGCCCAACGTTTCCATGAACGAATCGACGCGGTTCTGCGTGCGCACCAGATCGAACTCGCGCTCGTCGCCCATATTGCCCTCGAAAGTCATCACCGGAATGCCGGCGGCAGCCAGGCCGAGGCGGTTTTCCATGATGCCAAGCGAGAGGCCCTCGCAGCCACGGTTCAGGTGCAGCATGACGCCGTCGACATGCCACTCCTTGACGATGGTCTTCATCATCTCGGTCTTCAGGCCCGGGTTGTAGAAATGCTGCCACTGCGGCTTCGACAGGTTCCAGTCGCAGTACAGGCGCATCGCTTCTTCGCGGGTCCGCATTTCGATGCCCTTTTCCCAAGGCACGGTGCGCGGCCCCCAAGTGCCATCCGGCTTGGTTTCCCAGATGCCTTCGAGACCGAAGGTGTAGAGCGAGCCGATCGAGACGGCGCCGAACTCTTCGAGGTAGCGGAACACCTTGAGGAAGCCCCAGGGCGGCTGCGTGTCGGACATGACGCGGCAGCGCTCGTTGGCAACGGCGGCGACGCCGCGCTTGACGCGGTCTTTCACCTCGTCCAGGCACTCCTCATAGAAATCGGCGCACCACTTCGAGGACTTCGACAGTGTCGCCAGCACGTAGAGCGAGTACATCGTCTTCTCGTCGAGCGGCGCCGGCTTGACCTTGTTCTCGCAGCAGATGGCGGCCCACAGGGAGGTGGAGCGCATCTCGTTCTTGACGGCCTCGATGAACAGTTCGTCGTTGAACTTGCGGCCAGTGGTTTTCTCCAGCCACTCGACGGCTTCCAGACCCTGATTGGTGACGTAGTCCAGGCGCTCGGCGGTCAAGTCCTTGTAGGGGCCGACCGAGACGTCGATGAAGTACGTCGGCGTGTCGTGCTCAAGTTTCGACGCCGCCTGATACCACTTGGCGTGCGAGCAGCAGATCTGCGTCTGGAAGTTGAAATCGGGCTTGGGAAATTCACCGCCGAACGGATACTTGTTCAGGATGATCGAGCCCCAGTAGGTGCGCATGTAGGCGCACAGGTCGCGGGCGAAGCCGTAGGATTCAGCCGCGTCCTGACACTCCTTGTTGAATTTCTTGTCGACTGCGATGGAAGCACCGAAAGGCTCGCCGGTCAGCGAATAGACATCGTTGCCGAGGCCGGCCGGAATCGCGTCGAGCGCCCAGGCGGAGCCGGACCAGCGCAGGCCGCCCTTCTCCTTGGCGCGGGCAAAGTTGATGTAATACTGCTCGCGCAGCTCCTTCGCCTTCTTCCAGCATTTCAGTTGTTCGGTCGGGTAGCTCATCTTTGTTTAACTCCTAGAACAGTTCTTCTTCGCGCAGCGTTTCGAGGAATGCCTCGACGCGGATACGGAAGGGGCCGATCGGGTTGGTGATGTCGAATTCGAGGAACAGCGTCGGAACGCCGTTGGCCTCCAGATGCCGCTTCAGATCCGGATAGTCGCCTTCGTGCGGATCGCAGAATTTCTGCTGCAGGAAGATGGCGGCGCGGGCGTTGTAATCCTGCGCCAGCTTGAGCACGTGATCGAAGCGGGTATGCGCCGGATAGTCCTTCGTCGGACAGGCCGGACGCTCGCAATAACGGTCGGCGATCATGGCGATCGGATCGTCCTGCGGGCGCGCCTCGTTCCAGAAGTAGCGGGTGCCGGAACACTGGTCGTCGATGACGATGGTCGAGCCGACCGACTCCACCATGGCCATGAAAGCGACGTCGTCGTTTTCCGAACCGATGGTCATGAAGCGGATGCCTTCCTCGCGGTTGTTCGGCAGCTTCGGCAGTTCGGCGAGCACGCGCTTCAGTTCCTTGTTGTGCTCCGCCTTGTCCACGAACTGGGCCGTGAGCGAGGCGTACAGCGCATCGACGCCGGTCACGCGCGGATTGGTTTCCTTGCGGTACTCGAACAGCTCGCGCAGCAGGCGGCGGTTCTCGTTGACGATGTCAATGCCGCGCTTGAGGTCGGCGTCGGACAGCTTCTTGCCGATCACGCCCTCGATGAAATCGCGGAACTTCTTCACCTCGGCGTAGTGCTGGGCGCGCGCGTGGCGCGACTGCACTTCGTTCGGCATCGGCAGATAGTAGTCCCACTTCACTGTCGGGACATGCATGCGCCAAGAAGCAAACGCCTGACGGTACTGGATGCACGACTGGGTCAGCGTCACGCCTTCGCAATAGTCGAAGCGGCCGAGCAAGCCTTGCGCCAGGGAATCCCGGCAGAATGGGCAAAACATGCCGAAAATATGCGGCTCGGTCACGTTCTGCGGTTCGTGGGCGCCCAGTACGCGCGCCGGCAGCATGCCGGCGGCGATGAGAACTTCTTCGGGCGTGTAGGTGCACATGGTCGCCACCACCTGGCCGCCGGTACGGCTCTTCCAGGCACGGGCATAGTCGTGGCGCTTTTCGTACCACTCCTTGAATTGGTCAAACAATCCGCTCATCGTTGATCCCCTGGTGTTGGGCGTACGGGCCGAAACCCGTCACACCGTTGTTGTTTCCTGATTTATGCATTATTGCGCATAAACACCTTAATCTCTGCACAATAAAGCATTGCAAAGATTGTAGGAACCATTTCTACAGTAAGGTTTGACTGAAGTCAAGAAAACCGCATTATTCGCACAAAGTTTGGTGATTTTTTAGTGGTGCGCAGGCGGTGTTACAGGGGAATGAAGTATTCGTCTCCCTCCCTCCCCGGGGCCATGTCGCCAAGCATGACATAAAATGACCCATCCTGTATCAAGCGTCCGAAAACGGTCCTGGCACGCCATCCCAAGTTATCCCGAGCTATCTCAAATTGCATAGAAAATCGCTATTTTGTTTTATTTTCATTGTGTTATAATGGAGACATAAAAATTTAATGTCAGTATGCCGGAAAGGTTTTTACGCCTCTGCTTGATGTGCGTCAAATATGCAAAGGCGTAACCTCTCCTAAAATCCCGAGACTGCATTCTAATACCTGTTATTTTTTTAGCATGTGTTATCTTGCATGTGGCAAAATACTACGGGCTTGAGCGGAGCCAATGGAAGGAGGAGCGGGAAACCATGGAAACAGCCACGATAGAAGCAACCCCACAAACGGTTAAATGGTGGAAGGCGGCCACAGCCGCGCCGTCGTCCGTCATGGTCAAGATCACGCTGGACGGTCGGCAGGTCGAAGCGCCCGCCGGCGTCTCGCTGTTGTCGGCGGCGGCCGCCGCCGGCGTGTATATCCCCTCTCTTTGCGCCCATCCCGATCTGCCGCCCGCCTGTCAGCGCGGCGCCGGCGACGGCGGCTGCAATCTCTGCGTGGTCGAAATCGCCGGCTCGCCCGGCATGCACACCTCCTGCTCCATCGCGGTGGAAGACGGCATGTCGGTGACGACGAAATCGCCGGCCATCGACAAACTGCGCCAGGAGCGCATCGCCAAAACGCTCGGCAACCATCCGCACAACTGCCTCACCTGCCCGCAGCGCGAGGGTTGCAGCCGCACCACCTGCTCTTTCGGCAACCCGGTCGAGCAACGCTGCTGCTCGCTCTTCCACACCTGCGAGTTGCGCAAGGTGGCCGACTTCGTCGGCATCCCGGCGACGACGCCGAATTACAAGCCGATCCAGTTGCCTGTCATCAAGGACGAACCGTTCTACGACCGCGACTACAACCTGTGCATTGATTGCCGCCGTTGTCTGGTCGCCTGCAACGACGTGCGCGGCGTCGGCTGTCTCGAAGTGAAGGAAACCGAGGGCCGCAAATGGGTCGGCACCATCGCGCCGACGCTGATCGAATCCGGCTGCAAATTCTGCTCGGCCTGCGTCACTGTCTGCCCGACCGGCGCGCTGCTCGACCGCACGCTTGATGTCGCGGCCAAAGAAGCCTCGCAAGTGCCCTGCAAGCACACCTGCCCGGCGGGAATCGACGTGCCGCGCTACGTGCAACTGGTCGGTCTGGGCCGCTATGCCGAAGCGGTAGCCGTGGTGCGTGAAAAGCTGCCCTTCCCCGGCATTCTCGGCCGCGCCTGCTTCTCGCCCTGCGAGTCGGCCTGCCGCAGGAAATATCTCGACGAGCCGGTTTCGATCCGCTCACTGAAACGCATCGCCGCCGACAACGACACCGGCCTCTGGCGCCCGTACTCCAAACAGTCGCCGCCGACGGGGAAAAAAGCCGCCGTCATCGGCGCCGGCCCGGCCGGCCTGACCGCCGCCTACTACCTGGCCAAGAAAGGCCACGGCGTCACCATTTTCGACGCCCTGCCCGCCGCTGGCGGCATGGCGCGCTACGGCATCCCCTCCTACCGCGTGCCGCTCGACGTGATCGACCAGGAAGTCGCCGAAGTCACCGCGCTCGGCGTCGACATCCGCTACGACACCCGCATCGAGAAAATCGACGATCTGTTCACGCAGGGCTTTGAAGCCGCCTTCATCAGCATCGGCTGCCAGGGCGGCGACAAACTCGGCATTCCGGGCGACAACCTGCCCAACGTGGTGGACAGCCCGACCTTCCTGCGCGCCTCCACGCTCGGCCTGATCGGCACACCGGGCAGCGACATCGTCATCGGCAAGAAAGTCGTTGTCATCGGCGGCGGCAACGTCGCCACCGACAACGCCCGCTCTTCGCGCCGTTTCGGCGCTGCGGTGGACATGGTTTATCGCCGCACGCGCGAGGAAATGCCGGCGCGCGAAGACGAAGTCCAGGGCTGCCTCGAAGAAGGCGTCAACATGCGCTTCCTGCTGGCGCCGAAGAAGATCGAACTCAACGATTCCGGCGCTTCGCGCCTGCGGATCACCTACGCCAAGATGGAACTGGGCGAGCCGGACGCTTCCGGCCGCCGCCGTCCGGTGGAAATCCCCGGCAGCGAATTCACCGAAGACGTCGACCTCGTCATCGCCGCCGTCGGCCAGCATCCGAAGAAATACGAAGGCTTCGGCGTGCAAACCGACGGCAAGGGCCGCATCGTCGTGCGCGAAGACAGCATGCTCACCAGCCGGCCCGGCGTGTATGCCGGCGGCGACTGCGTGCTGGGGCCGTCGACCCTGATCGAATCCGTCGCTCAGGGCCGCATCGCCGCCTCGGCCATCGACCGCCAGCTCGGCGGCGACGGCGACATCGAGGAAACGCTGCTGCCGGATTGGGACACCGATCCACACATCGGCCGCGACGAGGGCTTCAATCAGGTCAAGCGCCTCCACCCGATCTTCATCGCCCCGGAGAAGCGCGCAAACTGGGACGAAGTCGAACTCGGCTTCGACGAGAAGACGGCGCAGGCCGAGGCGCTGCGCTGCCTGAAATGCAATCTGGCGGCGAAGATCGACGACATGGTGCTGCCGCCGGAATCCTGGCTTGAACTCGACGAGGCCAACGTCGCCGGCGTCACCACCGAATCCGGCGTTTATCAACTGCTCGACGCCGACAAGAAAATCCTCGCCATCAAGGGCGTGGAAAACCTGCGCGAGGGGCTTCAAGGTATGATCGGCAAATCCGACGAAGCGAAATATTTCGTTTTCGAGGAAGCGCCCTTCTTCAGCCAGCGCGAAAACCAGTTGGTGCAGGCTTACATGGAACAATACGGCTCCATGCCGAAAGGCGTCGGCGCCGACGAGATGGACGATCTTTTCTGACACCCTGAAACGGCAAAACGATGGATTCCTTCAAGTTTTTGAAATACACGGTCGCCGATTCGCTGGCGACCATCACTATTGACCGGCCGCCGCACAACGTCCTCGATATCGCCTTGATGGAGGAGTTGAACCATGCGCTCGACATCGCCGCCCGCGAAACCACGGCGAAAATGCTGATGATCACCGCCGCCGGCGAAAAAGTGTTCTCCGCCGGCGTCGACGTCATGGATCACACACCGGACAAAGTCGTGCAGATGATCGACGTGTTTCACGGCATTCTCAAACGCCTGATGGTGTTTCCGCTGCCGACGGTGGCGGCGCTGAACGGCTCGGCGATGGGCGGCGGCTGCGAACTGGCCATCGCCTGCGACATGGTTGTCGCCGCCGAAGACGCCAAGGTCGGCCAGCCGGAAATCAAGCTCGGCGTGTTCCCGCCCATCGCAGCGATCCTGATGCCGCGCATCATGCCGCTGCCGAAGGTGATGGAATTGCTGCTCGGCGGCGGACTGATTTCCGCCAAGGAGGCGCTCGCGCTCGGCCTGCTGAACCGCGTCTTCCCCCGCGCCAGCTTCGCCCAGGACACACGCGCCTTCCTCGACCAGTTCCTGAATCTCTCGCGTGTCGCGCTGATGTACACCAAGCGGGCGGTGCGCGAAGCCTCCGGCAAGCCCTTCTTCGAGGCGCTGTTCACCGTCGAGCAGATCTACCTCAAGGATCTGATGGCCACCGCCGACGCCGTTGAAGGCTTGAACTCCTTCATGGAGAAGCGCAAGCCGACCTGGCAGAACAAATAAGCAACAGTCAAAAGCAGTCAATTCACTGGAGGAGCAATGATCCCGAAAACCATCCAAACCTGGCAGATGACCGAGCCGGGCAAACTTGTCCGCACGGAAATCCCGACCCCGGCGCTCGGCCCCGGCGAGGCGCTGGTCGAAATCCACGGCTGCGGCGTCTGCCACACCGACCTGTCCTATTTCTACATGGGCGTGCCGACGATACAGAAGCCGCCGCTCTCGCTCGGCCACGAAATTTCCGGCATCGTCGTCGCCTGCGACGACCCGCGCATGATCGGCAAGGAAGTCATCGTGCCGGCGGTGCTCCCCTGCAACAACTGCGAGATCTGCCGATCCGGCCGCGGCAACCGCTGCCTCAACCAGAAAATGCCCGGCAACTCGATGGGCATTTACGGCGGCTTTTCCAGCCACATCCCGGTGCCCGCCAAAGACCTTTGCGTGGTGCATGACCGCAAGAGCATTCCGCTCGAACACCTGTCCGTCGTCGCCGACGCCGTCACCACGCCGTATCAGGCCGCCAAGCGCGCCAACATCAAGGACGGCGATCTGGTCATCGTCATCGGCGCCGCCGGCGGCGTCGGCAGCTTCATGACGCAAACCGCCAAGGGTTTCGGCGCCAAGGTCGTCATCGGCATCGACATCAACGAGGAAAAACTCGAATTCATGAAGGGCTACGGCGCCGACGCCACCATCAACCCGCGCGGCAAAAACGCCAAGGAAGTGAAAGAGCTTTTCAAGGCGATCTGCAAGGAAAAAGGCGTCCCCTCCAACTACGGCTGGAAGATCTTCGAGGTGACGGGCACCAAGCCCGGCCAGGAACTGGCCCTGTCCCTGCTCTCCTTCGTCGGCATGCTGGTCATCGTCGGCTACGGCACGGACGAAACCTCGTACATGCTCTCCAAGCTGATGGCCTTCGACGCCGAACTGATCGGCACCTGGGGCTGCCCGCCGGCGGACTATCCGCAAGTGCTCGACATGTGCGTGGACGGCCGCATCGCCCTCGCCCCCTTCGTCGAGACGCGGCCCATGAGCCAGATCGAGCAGGTTTTCGATGATGCCCATCACGGCAAGCTGAAGAAGCGCGTCGTGCTGATCCCTGATTTTTAATCCCGTTTTTTGAACGAACTCACAACCGGAGAAAACGCTATGGCACTGGAATGGCTGCGCCGCGACAATGAAATGAAGGATCACCAGCTTTTCGACAATTCCCATTTCGGCAAGGATGCGCCGACGGTGGTCTACGAGGAACGCCCCGTCACGGATGGAAAAGGCGCCAAGGTCGACGGCCTTTATTCGGCCTGGATCTGGCTCAACAACCCGGCGCAATACAACTCCTACACCACCGAAATGGTGAAAGGCGTCATTGCCGGCTTTCAGCGCGCGTCGAGCGATCGCAAAATCGTCGCCGCCGTGTTCACCGGCGTCGGCGACAAGGCGTTCTGCACCGGCGGCAACACCGCCGAATACGCCGCCTACTACTCGCGCCGCCCGAATGAATACGGCGAATACATGGATCTCTTCAACGCCATGGTCGACGGCATTCTCAACTGCAAGAAGCCGGTCATCTGCCGCGTGAACGGCATGCGCGTCGCCGGCGGCCAGGAAATCGGCATGGCGACCGACATCACCGTCACCTCCGACCTGGCGGTGTACGGCCAGGCCGGCCCCAAGCACGGCTCCGCGCCGGTCGGCGGCTCGACCGACTTCCTGCCCTGGTTCCTCTCGATGGAAGATGCGATGTACAACTGCATCTCCTGCGAGACCTGGAGCGCCTACAAGATGAAAAACAAGGGTCTCGTCACCACGGTCGTGCCGGTGCTGAAAAAAGACGGCAAGTGGGTGAGAAACCCCCTCGTGCGCACCGACACCTTCGTCGATGACGGCGAGATCGTGTATGGCGAATCCGTCGCCGCCGACAAACTCGCCGCCGCCAAGGCGCTGATGGGCGAATGCAAGACCGACTTTGAACTGCTCGACGCCGAGGTCAACCGCCTGGTCTGGAAATTCGCCAACCTGTTCCCGAACTGCCTCATCAACTCCATCGACGGCATTCGCGGCAAGAAGAAATTCTTCTGGGATCAGATGAAGCTCGCCAACCGTCACTGGCTGGCCGCCAACATGAACCACGAAGCCTGGCTCGGCTTCAATGCGTTCGACGCCAAGAAAGTCTCCGGCAAGGACGTCATCGACTTCATCAAGTTCCGCCAGCTCATCGCGCAAGGCGCGCTCTTCGACGAGAAGTGGGCCGAGCAGGTGCTGGCGAAGCCGAAAGGCTGAACGTAACGGAAAGTCCGCCACGGCGGACTTTTCTTTAATACGCTTTCCCCGCCTCCACGCATCGGCTTTACCGGAGGCGGCGCATAAACAAATCGAGGCGCCCATCCCGAGCGCCAGCAATAGTGAGGAGCAAAAACGTGACTCAAACTACGGCTCGCCCCGGCGAACTCAAACTCAAGCACCTGTTTCAGCCCGGCCGGATCGGCAAATTCAAAACCAGCAATCTGGTCAAATACGGCGCTTGCTGCGTCTCGAACTACAACACCCGCGACGGCTTCATCACCCCGCGCGAACTGGCGCGGATGCGCGTCATCGCCGCCACCGGCTGCGGCATCATCACCAATCAGGGCGCCTATCCCGACCCGCTCGGCGAAGGCAAATCCTATTTCCGTCAAGTGGCGCTGTTCGATGACAAATTCCTGCCGCAATTTGAAACCATCGCCCAGTACATTCACGACGGCGGCGCCGTGGCGATTCAGCAGATTCTTCACGCCGGCCGCTACGGCGGCATTGATCTCGGCTACTGCGTCCAGCCCTCGGTGGTGCCGCAGACCCTGCCCCACTTCCGCCCGCCGCGCGAACTGACCAAAGAGCAGATCAAGGCCGTCGTCGACCAGCACGCCGACGCCGCCAAGCGCTCCATCCGCGCCGGTTTCGACGGCACCGAAATCACCAGCTTCATGGGCTACCTGCTCGCCAACTTCAACTCCCGCTTCACCAACCAGCGCACCGACGAATACGGCGGCTCCATCGAAAACCGCGGCCGCTTCATGCGCGAACTCATCGACGGCATCAAGCAAGCCACACCCGAATATCCGCTCATCATTCGTCTCAACGGCGCCGAACTGATGGACCGCTGGGGCGGCAACACCGAAGACGACTGCTTCGAGCTCATGCAGCAAGCCGTCGACTGCGGCGTCGACATGATCTCCGTCACCGTCGGCTGGCAGGAAGCGCCGGAATCCTCCATCGGCCGCGACATCCCGCCGGGGCACTGGAACTACCTCTCCGCCAAGGCGAAAAAACTTTTCCCGAACACCCTCATCACCTTCGGCAACCGCCTGCCCGATCCGCGCATGGCCGACGAATGCATCCGCGACGGCGTTTTCGACTTCTGGGAAGTCTGCCGCCCGATGCTGGCCGATCCCGAACTCATCCACAAGGCCGCCGAGGACCGCCTCGACGAAGTGCGCCGCTGCATCGGCTCGCTCAACTGCCTCTCGCGCCTGTTCCGCGACCTGCCCTACACCTGCACCATGAACCCGGCGCTCGGCCACGAAGTCGAACCCGAATACGCCATCACCGAAGCCGCCGTCAAGAAAAAGATCATGATCATCGGCGCCGGCCCCGCCGGTCTTGAAGCCGCCCTCACCGCCAAAAAGCGCGGCCATGACGTAACCATATTTGAAAAGAGCGACAAGATCGGCGGCAACCTGCTCGGCTACGCCGGCAACGACCTCGCCCGTCCCGACGACCTCTTCAGCGTCGTGCGCTACTACGAAACCATGATCAAAAAGCTCGGCATCGAAATCAAGTTCAACACCGAAGCCAACGCCAAGTTCATGCGCAGCGTCCTCCACCAATACGACGTCTGCATCGTCACCGCCGGCGCCCGCACCGACATGGCCGCCTACCGCCACCTCCCCGGCCACGAGCGGCTGGTCGACGCCCTCGACATCGCCAGCGGCAAGGTCAAGGCCGGCAAGCGCATCGTCATGATCGGCGGCGGCAAAATCGGCCTCACCCTGTCCGAATCGCTCAAAAAGCAAGGCCACGACGTCGCCATCGTCGAAGAAGAAAAGCGCCTTGCCGGCGACGTCATGCCCTCCTTCAAGTGGCGTCACACCGCCTGGGTCGAAGAACTGGAGATTCGCTCCCTCACCTCCTCCCAGCTCATCGCCGTCACCGAAGACGGCGCCCGCGTCAGGAACAGCAAGGGCGAAGAAATTTTTCTCCCCGCCGACATGGTCGTCGTCTCCGGCCCGCGCAAACCCAACCACGACCTCTTCAACGACTTCCTCTGGATGATCGACGAACTGCACGGCGCCGGCGACGCCGTCATCGCCCGTGGTATCGACGCCGCCATCAGCGAAGGCTACCGCCTCGGCTGCCGCGTCTGAAAACCGCCGCGCCAACAAAAGGGCGATGCCTCCGCATCGCCCTTTTTCTTTCATCCGGCAACTGATAGACGTAGGCTGGGATGGAGTGGCGTAGGCTGGGATGGAGTGGCGTAGGCTGGGATGGAGTGGCGTAGGCTGGGATGGAACGAAGGGGCGTAGGCTGGGATGGAACGAAGGGGCGTAGGCTGGGATGGAACGAAGGGGCGTAG